>JAUSID010000110.1 GCA_030648295.1 Opitutaceae bacterium
CGGGCGCGCCCGGGATTGGCCGCCGCGCGCCGGTTCAAACCTTCTTGGCGCCGAGTGCAAAATGCACAGCTTGACCCCTGTTCCGCCACCCACGAGGTGCGGAGCTTGCGTTGCGAAGCGCCGTTGCTGGCGTGTTTGCGAGCGGCCGCCAAGCAGCGGGCGACGGTGCCGTCGCGCGGCAGCCAACCTCGCCGGCGGCGGCGATTTTTAAACGGTTGAGTGAAAGATTAGCAACCTGACCCCGTCGTTTTGCCCCAATACTCGGGCCGGCGGCCACCGCGTTTTGCCGCTGGCGGCCGCGATAATTCCAGTTCATCCGGACAATGTATCTGTCTCGCGTGAGCCTCACGCCACAATTGCCGCGCCGCGGCGCCGCGAACGCTCCGGGAATCCGGCTCAGGTTTGCCCCCGTCGCCCGCCAGGTCGTGGCATTCGCGAAGACCTGCACACCGCGTGCCCACGCCGGCAGAAACGCCAGCGCCTGCTTGTAGTCGAGCTCGATGCGAGAGGAAACTGGATTTTCAGCGGGTCGGGCCGGGAGGGGTTTGCCGGGGTGTACCAGGCGGTGATTTCGGGCCCCGGTGGCTTGACCGTCAGTGTAGCAAGATGCAGATGCTCGCGGACAAACCGCGCTTGCGTTACTGTAGCGCGGACACGGCGAACGCTTGAATCGGCTCCTGCCGGTTTTTCACGAACTTCGGCCCCAGATCCTCGGCCACCGCTCCGCCTAGCCGCCGGTACGTCATCTCACTGACCAGCACCTGCCCTTTGGCCGCCTCCTGGGTCAATCGGCTGGCAACATTTACCACATCACCAATTGCCGTATAATCGAGCCGCCGGTCCGAGCCGATATTGCCGATCACCAGCTCCCCCGAGTTGACGCCACATCCGACTCCGAGCGGATACTTCAGCGCTGGATGTTTAACCGCACTCGCACTCTGCACGATCTGAAGAGCACCGGCCACGGCGCGTCGCGGGTGATCCGGTTGCAGGATGATTGCTCCGAAATGCGCCATGAGGCCATCGCCGGTAAACTTGTCCACCGCCCCGCCATGTTGAAATACCGCTTCCACGGCGGTGCCGAGAAACAAGTTGATGACTTCCACCACCTCCTCGGGCGCCCGGGTCTCCGACCATGCGGTAAAACCTCGCACGTCCACGAAGATTATGGACGCGTCACGGCGATTGCCTCCCGGATGAATCAAGTCAGGATTGTCCATCAGCTGTTGCGCCACCGCCGAGTCGACATAACGCTCAAACGTGCGTCGCATGTGCAGTCGCTCGGCCTCCTCCAGCCGTTTGACTCGAAGCAGCGATTTCACCCGCGCGATCAACTCATGCCGGTTGAACGGCTTGGAAATGAAATCATCCGCTCCCGCTTCGATTCCGGTCACGCGGTCCTCGGAGGCGTTGAGTGCCGTCAGCAAAACGATGGGAATATGCCGGTACTGCTTATGGTTTTTTAGCCGGCGACAGACTTCAAAGCCGTCCATCTTGGGCATGTTCACATCCAGGAGGATGAGATCCGGCGCTTCCCTTTCCACCTGTGCCAAGCACTGGAGCCCGTCACTGGCTTTGTCTACGCGACATCCGATCGATTTAAGATGCACCTCAGCGAGCATGACGTTCTGCGGATGATCATCCACCACCAGCACGAGGAAAGGCACATCGCTCATGCGCTGCTGGGTTGCGCCTTCAAGAACGAAGTGACGGTCGAGGCGAACTGCTTCGTGTTGATCGGTTTGGTAATATAGCCGACGCACCCCGCTTCCAGGCAGCGCTCCTTGTCTCCTTGCATGGCGTTGGCGGTCAGCGCCACCACGGGGATATGTGCAAGCGCCGCATCGGCCTTGATTAGGCGGGTCGCCGTCAACCCGTCCATCCCCGACATTTGCACATCCATTAAAATAAGTTCTACTCCGCTGCGCGCTTTTTCGATCCCCTCCTGCGCACTCGCAGCCGTGTTGACCGAAAAACCAGCGGCTTTGAGTAGAAAGGAGGCCAGCTGAAGATTTGCGACGGTATCATCAACGATGAGAATTCGTCCGCTCGGCATAATGTTCCTTACTCGTTACCTTTTGCAGCATTGACAGGAGCAAATTCACATCCAGGGGTTTGATCAGATGGCCTGCCGCACCGGCCTCGCGCGCCGTGGCTGGATCGTTCACGAACGAGATGACGATCACCGGTATATTTGAAGTGGAGGGCTGCTGTTTTAATTCCTTGAGGACGTGCCAGCCGTCCTCCTTCGGCAGGAGAATGTCCAATGTGATCGCCTGCGGCCGGAGCTGTCTGGCCTTTTGCAGCGCTTGCTCGGCCGATGTCGCACACTCCACCTGGTATCCTCCGCGCGCAAGATGGAACGACAACAAAGACGCGGACGGCTGATCATCCTCGACCACCAGCACCATGGGCTTGCCAGCCGACGACGACGCGGCCATGGGCGGGGAGGACCCGTCCGGCTGCCTCAGGGGCAGCATCATGATGAAGGTGGATCCCTTCCCGACTTCCGATTCGACGGACACATCGCCGCCCATCAGTCGCAGCATCCGTCTGACCAAAGCCAGGCCCAAGCCGGTGCCCTGTTGCTGCCGTGCATAACCGGAATCGATCTGCTTGAACTCTTCGAAGAGCGTTGCCTGGTCTTCCGGCTTCATCCCGATGCCGGTGTCCCGCACCCTGATCGCGATCCAGCCGGGTTTGACCCGATCGGCCAGCGTCGTGACCGAGCCGCCTTCCGGAGTGAATTTGACCGCATTCGAAAGCAGGTTGTACATGGTCTGCTTCAAGCGGCTGGCGTCGTGAAACAGTTCGCCAATCTCGGGATTAATCGTGAGCTGCAGGACCTGCTGTTTCTTCTGCGCGAGCGGCCGCACAATGGCGTATACGCCTTCGAGGCATTCCGACAGGTTGATCGCTTCAGGATGCAGTTCCATCTTCCCTGCTTCGACCTTCGAAAGGTCCAGGATGTCGTTGATCAGATTGAGCAGGTGACGACCTGCATTCAGGATATTCTCCAGGAACTGCTGCCGGGTCGCCTCATCCACGGGCAATTGGGGATCGAGCAGCACTTCGGAGAACCCGATAATCGAATTCATTGGCGTCCGGAGCTCATGGCTCATGTTGGCCAGGAACTGGCTCTTCGCCTGAGTGGCGGCGAGCGCCCGTCGCTCGGATTGAACCAGTTCCTGGTTCAATCCGTGGAGCTCGGCTTCGCGCAGCTGGATCTGTGCCAGCATTTCGTTGAACCGATCGATGAGGAAACCAATTTCATCCGCGCTCGTCTTGACGGCGCGGATGGAATAATTCTTCCGCTCGGAAACGATCCGCGCGGTGTCCGCCAAAGCTAAAATCGGCCCGGAAATTGCACGCTGGAATCGCGATGAACCGAGCACAACGAGAGCGGATGAAACGATCAGCACGGCCGTCACGATGATCACGTTGCGCTTTAGGCGTGCGTGCAATTCCGTCATGTCAGACTCGATCTGAATCGTGCCGATTTTCGCGTCCCGCATCAGCGGCTGCACGACGATCAACCGGCCTCGCTCAAAATAAGCCCCCGGGGCCTTCGGCCCAGGCGCAACGGCGGACGCAGCGTTCGCATCCCGATCATATTTGGCAAAAAACTTTCCGTCTTTGTCGTACAGCAGAGCCGACATGATCGTCGGGCGCGCTTCGAGTGCGGCGAGCGTGCTCGCGGCGTCATTCTGCTGAGAAAATTCCAGCGCCGAGGCGCTATTATATCCGATCATCCGCGCCAGGCTCGTGAGCTCCTTCACCATGGACTGCCGATAGGATTGCGTATCATTCAATCCGAGCAGGACCGCGGAAAGCACGAGCGCCGCACTACTGGTTACGATGACCAGCAGATTCAGCTTCAGTTTGATCGAAGCATTACGCAGGACAGGCATGGCAGACCTACTTGCTGCGTCAGCTTTTGACCACTTTCACCAGCTTCAATTTCAATAGCTGTGAGCTGATGGTGAGCCCGGAGCGGGATGCAGTATCGTTATTGATCTCCAGGTTAACGATATTGCCTTCGGTCCGTAAATTGACATGTCCGCCGCGCTCGGCGAATCCCGCAATCTCGCCCACCGTGAGCACAGGTCTGTCCTTAATACTTTCCGTGATCTCGGCCAGCCGCGCCTTTTCTGAAGCGCTGATGAAGAGCAGCTGGCATTGATCGATCTCGGCCGGGTTGGTCAGCAGTCTTACTACGATCCTTCGGCCTTTTATGACTTTGTCGGACAGAATCGCAGTGAGAACCATCAGCGCCTTGCCGGACGGATCCTGCCCCAGGATCCCGATCGTAAACGGTGCATCGGCGGGTGCCAGCGGTGAGCTCGGCCATTCGACATAGCTCAATAGTTTATATAGTAAAGCCGCCTTGATTTCGTATTCGGCCTGCGTGCCGGTCTGGCCATGACTCCGCGGAACGAACGACAACGCGAGCAGCAAGAGCAGCCCGATGCACTTGAGCGGCGTTCGGCCGCAGCTCGGGCCCGACGGACGCGGGTTTGTGGGCGGTATTGGGGAGGAGCAGAGGTTCATTTGTGCGCCTTGCTTAGGGCCGGAGTTCCTCCGAAGGAAACACTCCAACTTAAAGTCAGAAGCCATTCCGTCTTGGGGTTTGGGCCGGCCAGCGATTCATAAACCGGGATGCCCCCTTCGAGGCCAAACCGGTGTTTTTTCAACCGACCGCGTGGAACATAGTAATTAAGCCCGACGAGAGCATCGAGGCGCCGTCCGTTCTGCTTGTTGGGATTGAAGGCGGGATTCGTTTCTCTTTTGGCATCCAATTGCGGATCGGAGCCATGGATATTGTCCCATTGCTGCCAATCCAGCCGGACCGACGGACCCAACGATTCCGTCAGTTTATAGTTTGCCCAGGCGCTGAGGCGATAACGGTTACCCAGCCGGTATCCCACGTCATTTTCATCCAACCGTACCGTGCCGATTAGTTGGCCACCCCAAGCCCAGGTAGTGGACTGGCCCAAGTAAGTGATCCCTGGCAGGAGATCGTAGGTCCCGGAGCCCAACTGCATCATATACTCCAGACGATCGGGACTGTTGAAGCGTTTCTGAATCGAGCCGGTGGGAAGACTGAGCCCGGCATTGAGCAGGATCCGATGTGGCCCTTCCCGTGGATTGCCGAAGATGTTGTAGAGCGCCATCACGGTGGTATCGCCAAACCCGCGCGACTCGCTGGGAAAGGTCGTGCCATTGCTCCGCAGGTGATGCATGGAAATTACTCTATACTCAGCCATCGCCATGACAGTAACGTTATCTCGAGGCGCATACATGACCTCCACCATATGCATTTCCATCGTCATGGAGGTATGCATCACGGTGTATCCCCGCTGGAATGCCTCGGCGTTGGTTATTTTCCGTGAACCGTCGAGATTACCTCGCTGGTCCATGTACATATAACGGTAACCCACCATCAATTCACGTTCGAGATGGGTGTGGCTGCCCAGCACATTGATCGGGGTGATTTCGAACTGGAGCAACGCCTCCAAGCTGAGCTCGGTCAGGTCCCGGGGTCTGCCGGCCGGGGAGTCTTGCGCCGACGTCTGGTCTTTGGCGCCGGAAGCGACACTTCCAATCCAGAGTCCGAGGAACAGAGCCACGGCCAAACTTGACCGCAGGCACGACGAAAGTCTTTGGAGGGGTAAAGAGTCGTGGTGGCTCATTTGGTGGAGACAATGGATATGCCTAGTCCGGCAGGCTGCTGCCGTTATCATTCATTCCGCGGGGTGACGGCTGACGCTGCCATAAACGGCGCGTCTCCGGCCTTCAAGTTATTTCGGCCCTGGCCAGCAGCCGGCGCGCTTCCGGCGGGTCCGTGACGAGTGAAGGAGTGGCCGTGTAGCTCAACTTAAAGCACAGGGGTCAGGTCTTGGGTCAGGTCTAAAAACTTGTGATCGACGCACGAAGCTCGTGCTGCTCGCAAGGCATTTGAAAGGGACAAGTCGATCTTGCCGCAGCGGAGATGCGGGCGAGCGCGCCCGCGTTCCCAGGCAGACACAAACTTGAACCCTTCGCGCCCTTTGCGGCTTCGCGTGAGCTCTGCCTTGATCGCCCGGAGCTTGTCTCACGCGAAGCCGCGAAGAAGCGAAGTCGTCAACCACCGCATTTTTCTGCGCGGGGAAACGCGGCGGAACCCGCCGCGGTATTGAAACACAGCCACGCCGCCAGCAAGCGTGCGTGGCTGCGGCATCCTTGCCGCAGATAATCGGAGCGATTGTCGAACACCATCTGCGGCTGGAAGCCGCAGTCGCTGCGGATCGTGCTCCGATCGCCGCTGAGATCTCCTCGTCACCGAGCCTGCCGCCGATGGTGCAACCGAGTCCGCCCGCATTCGCTCCGCGCTCCGGGCCGTTGCGGGCGAGACGCCCGCGCTCCCAGGTGACGGGCGCTGTTTTGCACCAATCGAATCGGCTATCCGAGGGTGAAAATGCGCCGATTACACCACCGTGCCGGGCGCCAGAATCGCGTTCTTCGGCACCACGAGCACGCCGTCGCGCACGATCACTGCGCCGTTGGCGTAGACGCCATCGGCCTTCCCCTCGGCGTTCAGGTTGCACCCATCACCGATGCGCGTGTTCTTGTCGATGATCGCCCCCTTGACCCGGCAGCCGCGGCCCACGCCGAGGTGCGGCCGGCCCTTGGCCTCGTTGGCGGCCAGCTGCTCCGGCGTCTCGTAATAATCGGAGCCCATCACGATCGTATCCTCGAGCACCGAGCCTTCGCCGATGTACGAGCGTATGCCGAGCACGCAGTGCTTCAGGCTGGAATCCGTCAGAATCGAGCCGTCGCCGATCACCACATGGTTGATATCGCAATGGTTCAACTTTGAAGCCGGCAGGTAGCGATCCTGGGTGTAAATCGGCGCGCGCGAATCGAAGAAGTTGAAGGGCGGCAGCGGCTGGGCGAGCGCGAGATTCGCGTCGAAGAACGCCCGCACCGTTCCGATATCCTCCCAGTAGCCCTCGAACATGTGCACGAACAGCTTCTTCTTCCCGAGCAGTCCCGGGATGATTTCGCGGCCGAAATCCGTCATGGTATTGTCGAGCGACTCGGCCAGCACCGCGCGATTGAAAACGTAGATGCCCATCGAGGCCAGGCAGCGCTTTTCTGCCATCGGCGTCAGCGTCGCCTCGAGCTTCGGGCTGAGCGCGAGGCCTCTGATCAGCGCCGGGTCCTTCGGTTTCTCGACGAAGCGCACGATGGAAAGATCGTCGTTCACCTGCATCAGCCCGAGCCCCTCGACTTTCGAGACCGGAAACGGAATCGCGGCAATCGTCACGTCCGCCCCGTGATCGATGTGCTGCTTCACGATCTTCCGAAAATCCATCCGGTAAAGCTGGTCGCCGGAAAGAATCAGCACGATGTCGTGCGGGAACGAGCGGAAGTGGACGAGGTTTCGCCGCACCGCGTCCGCCGTTCCCTGATACCAGTCGGAGGTTTTTTCCGTCTGCTCCGCGGAGAGGATGTCCACGAACCCGCCGCCAAAGGGATCGAAGTGATACGTGTTCTGTACGTGCCGGTGCAGCGACGCGGTTTGGAACTGCGTGAGCAGAAACATCCGGTTGATGTCGCTGTTGAGGCAGTTGCTGATCGGAATGTCGACCAGCCGGTATTTGCCCGCGAGAGGGACGGCCGGCTTGCAGCGCTCGAGCGTCAGCGGATGCAGTCGGGTACCGCGACCGCCGCCCATGATGACGGCGAGCACGCGTTTCTGGGTGGTCATAAGAAAAATCCCGGGAAAATGGTTTGTAAAACCTTGCCCCACCTTTGCTCACGAAGCATTTTTCGCCAGCAATTTTTGGGAATAACCGCATATGGCTCACATTCTCGTCACCGGCGCGGCCGGTTTCATCGGCAGCCACACGGTGGATCGGCTGCTGGCCGCGGGCCATGACGTCACTGGCATGGACAATTTTCGCACCGGCCGGCGCGCGAATCTCGAAGCCGCGGGCAAATCCAGCCGGTTCCATTTCCACGAACTCGACGTCGCCGCTCCCGGTGCGCTCGACGGAGTCGTGGCGCGGTTGCGACCCGACGCGATAATTCACCTGGCGGCGCTCGTCAGCGTTCCGGAGAGCGTCGCGAATCCGGAATTGAATTACACGCTAAACGTCCACGCGACGCATCTCGTTGCGGAGGCAGCGCGAACGCACCGCGTACCGCGGGTCGTCTTCGCCTCGTCCGCCGCGGTCTATGGCGACAGCACGGCGCTGCCCCTGCACGAAAGCATCGCCGGCCGGCCGATCAGCCCCTACGGCGCGGCCAAACTCGCGTCGGAGTCGATTCTGCTCGGCCACGCCGCCGCGTTCGGCCTCACGGTCCGCTGCCACCGCTACTTCAATGTCTTCGGCCCGCGCCAGGATCCGGCCTCGCCCTACTCCGGCGTGATTTCCATTTTCGATCGGCGGCACCGCGAAGGGAAAGCGGTGACCATTTACGGCGACGGAAAACAAACGCGCGATTTCATCTCCGTGCACGATGTCGCAGCCGCGAACGCGATCGCGGCGACGAAGCCGGGGCTCCGCTCCGGGGTCGCGAACATTTGCACCGGCCGCGCGACATCGCTGCTCGACCTGCTGAAGATCTTCCGAAAGCACTTCCCCGCGGTGCCACCGCTGGTGCAGGGGGAGCCGCGCGCGGGTGACATCGTTCATTCGCTGGGCGCTCCGGACGAGGCGCGCGCCGCACTCGGCTTCACCAGCGACGTCACGGTGGAGGAGGGTTTGGACGAATTGATTCGAGTGGGCTGAGGGGCGGTTGGCGCGTAGCCGGAACAATTCAGTTCAACCGCGAATGGACGCCAATTCACGCGAATGAGGAGGCGTCTTTTGGGGAGCGCTGAAACGATCGACCAAAAGATGACCATGGTCTCACTGCGCAATCCTTCCTCCTCCTCTGGAATTTGCGTCCATCCGCGTTCATTCGCGGTTGTCCACTGAATCGATACGCTTGGAGGGACCGCGGCCTTTGGACTTGCGCAACGGCGGTTTCCCTGGGAGCGCGGGCGTCTCGCCCGCAATTTCCTAGCGAGGCGCAGCCTCAGACCAAGGACCAAGGACCAAGGACCAGAGACCAAAGACCAGAGACCCCAAGCCACGAAACACTCGTTCGAAAACTTGACCTGTTCACAACGAGTTTGGGAGTTCAAGGAGTCTAGTGCGGGCGGGACGCCCGCGCTCCCAGGGACGAATCGGCATGATTGCTGCAAGCGTCAGGATCGCACCGGCCAGTTGCGCCGGCGCAATGTGCAAACCATCTTGTTCCACTTACGCGCGACCGCGTTCCGGATCCGGCATCGCGGCCTCAGTTGTTCACCCCGTTTCCCTCTTCTGCCCTTGATCCCCAGAATCGTGCGGCGCAGCGTCGCCGCCCTTCAACCCATTCCCATTTCATGTGCGGCATTGTCGGCTACGTCGGTAAACAAAAAGCAGCTCCCCTGATCATCGAAGGACTGAAACGGCTGGAGTATCGTGGCTACGATTCCGCCGGCGTCGCGGTGTTGCAGGACGGCAAATTCGTCGTGGCCAAAAAGACCGGCCGGGTCGCAAATCTCGAACAGGAGGCCACGCGGCATCGGCTGAACGGCACCCACGGGATCGGTCACACGCGCTGGGCGACGCATGGCGGCGTCACCGACGCCAACGCCCATCCGCATGTCAGCAGCGACGGGAAAATCGCGCTGATCCACAACGGCGTGATCGAAAACTACGTCGCGATGAAAAAATTTCTCCTCGAGAAGGGCTACACCTTCAAGTCGGAGACCGACACCGAGGTGCTCTGCAACCTCATCGCGTATCACTACGCGAAGGAGCCCGCGGGCGCGAACGGCGACAGCCGTTTCGTCGAAAGCGTGCGCAAGAGCCTGCGCCACGCGGAAGGGACCTACGGAATCGTCGTGATGGCGATTGACGCGCCCGGCGAACTCGTCACCGCCCGCAAAGGCTCGCCGCTGATCCTCGGCATCGGCGATGGCGAGAGTCTCGTCGCGAGCGATGTGTCCGCCCTGATCAGCCGGACTCAAAATGTCGTATACCTCAAGGACGGGGAAATCGCGCACCTGCGGGAGCAGAATTTTTCCATCACCACGCTGTCGTCCGGGGCCGTGTCACCCGTCGTCGACAAGGTCACGTGGTCGATCAAGGACGCGGAGAGGGGCGACCATGCCCATTTCATGGAGAAGGAGATTTTCGAGCAGCCGGTCGCGCTCGAAAATGCGATGCGCGGCCGGTTCTCCGAGGATGGCAGCACCGCCAATTTTGGCGGACTGAACATCACGGCCAACGAGCTGCGCAGCATCGACCGTCTCGTATTCCTCGCGTGCGGCACGGCGCTGCACGCCTGCATGGTGACCGAGCACTTGATCGAGCGGTTCGCGCGGATTCCGGTGGAATGCGACTACGCGTCGGAGTTTCGGTACCGCAATTCGCCGCTGTTTCACAACACGCTGTTTTTTGCCATGAGCCAGTCGGGCGAAACGATCGACACGCTGGCCGCGGTGCGCGAAGCAAAGCGAAAGGGCTACAAGGTACTCGCGATCAACAATGTCGTCGGCTCGACGATCGCTCGCGAAGCGGACGGTGGAATTTACCAGCACGTCGGCCCCGAGGTCGGCGTGGCGTCGACGAAGGCGTTCACCTCGCAACTGTTGATCGGCGCGATGCTCGCGCTTTATCTCGCGCGGCTGCGTGACATGAGTTTCAGCGATGGCACGCAACTCGTGCAGGCCTTGAAGGCCGCGCCCGACCTCGTGCGGACCGCGCTGAAGGAGGCGCCAAGGATCCGCGAGATCGCGAAACGCTACGCGCACTACACCGACATGCTTTTCCTCGGCCGGCTGTCGCTCTTCCCCATCGCGCTGGAGGGCGCACTGAAGCTGAAGGAAATCTCGTACATCCATGCCGAGGGTTATCCCGCGGCGGAGATGAAGCATGGACCGATCGCGCTGATCAGTGAGAAGTGCCCGAGCGTCTTCTTTGTGCCGAAGGGCGAGATGCTGAACAAAATCGTTTCCTCGATGCAGGAGATCAAGGCGCGCAAGGGGCCGATCATCGCCGTCGTCACCGATGGCGTCGAATTGCCACCGGCGCTGGCCGACGAGGTGATCACCATTCCGGACTGCCACGAAGCGGTGCTTCCGATCGTGGCGTCGATTCCGGTGCAGCTGTTAAGCTACTATATCGCGGTCGAACGCGGCTGCGACGTCGACAAGCCGCGGAACCTGGCGAAGTCGGTCACGGTGGAGTGAGGGAAGAGTCCGGGGATGGCGGTCGGCGGCGAAAACACAATTGAAATCCCAGCCGGTTCGGCTCCTCTTCTGGTACCCACCCACCCCATGCCCTTTCCCCTGCCTGTAGTTAACCGGCGCGTCTTTTTGCGCGCCGCCGGAGTGACGCTTGCGTTGCCGCTCTTCGAGTCGTTCACCGGGCGCGTCTTTGGCGCAAGCAGCGGCATCGGCCTCAAGCCCGGCGCCGCGATCGGGGCGACCCGGCCGACCCGCATGGTCTGCGTCGGCAACATGCTGGGATTTTTCCAACCGGAGTTTTTCCCGAAGCAGACCGGCCGGCGGTACGACCTGCCGACACTCCTCCAGCCGCTCGCGCCGCACCAGGATGACTTCACGCTGTTCTCCGGGCTCGACCACGGGGTCAAGGGCGGACACTTCGCGATCCATTCCTACCTCAGTGGTATCCGGAGCGTGGATGCCAAGGCGATGCCGGAGGGGAACATCAGCCTGGATCAGCGCGCCGCGGAAACCGTCGGCGGCGCCACGCGTTTCCCGTCGCTCACGATCGGCTCGGAGGACGGGCTGCATGGCGGCTGCATGATGTGCTGGACCCGCAGCGGCACGCGCGTGCCGCCGATCCCGGGGCCGAAGCAGCTCTTCCAAAAACTTTTCCTGACCGAGAGTGCGGCTGATCGAGAACGCGCAGCGGACCGGTTCGGACTGCAAGGTTCGATTCTCGACGCCGTCCACGGCGACGCAAAATCGCTCGGGCGGCGGCTCGGCCGCCGCGATCAGGAAAAGCTGGACGAATATTTCACCTCGGTACGCGACGTGGAGCGGCAGATGGAACTCGGCAGACGCTGGGCGGATGTCCCGAAGCCGAAGCCGGGCATGCCGGAACCGGAGAACACCGGTTTCGTTTCCGATCTGCCGGTGCTCTACGACCTGATCGCGCTGGCGCTGCAGACCGACTCGACGCGGATCGCCACGCTCGAGATTGCCGGCGGGTTCGAGGCGTCGGCGTTCGGGCTGCGCAAGGATTATCACGCGCTTTCGCACCACGGCCAGGTGCAGGAAAACATCGACGGGTTGCTGAAGCTGGAAAAGTACCAGATGGAGCAGTTCGCGCGGTTCATCGCGAAATTGAAATCGATCGAGGACGGCAACGGGAAGCTGCTCGACCACACGATGGTTTTGTTCGGCAGCGGCATGGGGAACGCCAACGCGCACACGAATTCGAACCTGCCGATTGTTTTCGTCGGCGGCGGCTTCAGGCATGGCGAGCATCGCTCGTATCCGGAAAAGGCCGGCCGGGTGCCGCTGTGCAATCTTTACCTGAGCATGCTCCAGCGATTCGGCGTCGAGACCAACCGCTTTGGGATCAGCACCGGCACGATTCGCGGGCTGGAACGGGCGTGAAGAGCGCCATGCGCGGAATCTCCGAAACGCCGGCCGAAATCCGGTCCAGCGGCTGCGGCTTCTCCCTCGACAGGCCTCTCGACACGCTCGAGGCCTTTCAGTCGAAATCACAGATCGCCGTGAGCCTGTCTAATCGGCTCGGGACCCTGAGCCGGTTCGACCCCTTCGACAGGCTCAGGGCAGGCAGGCTCACGGCCAATTACTTCATCGACCGCGAGGCCTCGAGCTTGCCGAGAGGCTTGCCGAGAGGCTTGCCGAACGTGCAGCCGCAGATCACTCGGCGGCACTTCCCGATTGCGATGCTCGCATTTTCCGTCGCGAGCGCAGCCGCCGCGGGAGAATCGCCGGCCGCGGTGTCGTTGAGCCCGGCCGCGGAGACGACGCTGCGTTCGTTCTTCGGCACCTATTGCCGCGAATGTCACGGGCCGGACAAGCAAAAGGCCGAGCGCAGGTTCGATCAACTGCCGTTGAGCGTGACCAGGCCGGACATGCTGATCGATCTCCAGGATATCGTCGACCAGCTGAATCTCGGGGAGATGCCGCCGGTCGATGCGGAAAAGAGACCGGAACAGCGCGAAGTGCGAGAGGTCGTCACGCTGCTGACGCAGCTCGTGGCCGACGGCCACGCGCGTTTCTCGAGCACTGGCGGGCAGACCGTGCTGCGCCGGCTCAACCGGCGCGAGTACATCAACACGGTTGGCGATCTGTTCGGGCTCAACATGACGATGTTCGATCCGACGACCAAATTTCCGCGCGACCAGACGGCGATGCAGATGGACAACATCGGCGACGCATTGAAGACGTCGGGCTACCTGCTCGCGCAATACCTCGATGCGGCGGATCAGGTTGTGGAGAAGGCGTTCCGCCAGGCCGAGCGGCCGCACGCGCAAACGTGGCACTTCGCGGGTGATTTCCGGCAGCAACCCGAGCTGCGCTACTCGCACGGCAAGGTTCACCAATACAAATATCTCTGCCTCTACGAAACGGCCAACTCGGACAAACACGAAGGCGCCTATGGTCCATTGGCACAATTTTCCGACGGCGTGCCGGCCGATGGCTATTACGAGATCCGCGTCAAGGCGGAGGCGAAGTTCCGCCGGCATCCGTACGATCCGAAGATCTTCGGCATGGATCCGGAAATGCCGTTTCGGCTCGGCGTGGTCTCGGGGACAATCAAGGCGGGCGCCCTTCATCTGCCACAGCCCATCGAGCCGCAGCTCGGCGAGGTCATCGTGAAGGACGACGAACCGGAGTGGCACACGTTCAAGGTGTGGCTCGACGCCGGACACACGCCGCGGTTCACGTTTCCCAACGGGATGCTGAGCGTGCGCAACGCCTACGGGCGAATCCTCCGGCAGCACAACACGATGTTTCCGCCGGAGGTGCGCGGCACCACCGGGATCGTGGAGGCGCGCGTGGTGGTGATGAGGCACGGGCAGCTGCCGCACATTCGTATTCACGAAGTGGAGATTCGCGGCCCCCTGATCGACCGGTGGCCGCCGGCGGGGCGGCAGGTGGTGCTCGGGTCGCAGCCATTCTCGCCCGGGCGCACGCGTGAAATCCTGAAACAGTTTGCCGATCGCGCCTATCGGCGGCCGGCGCGGGACGACGAGGTCGACCGGTTGTTCGCGGTGGTCGAAGACCGCCGGAAGCAAGGCCGGAACGATTTCGAGGCGATGAAGGACGGACTGAAGGCGGCGCTCTGCTCGCCGGCGTTCCTCTATCTGGTCGAACCCGAGGCGTTGGGCGCGACCGAGCGCGCGCTGCCGGCGCACGCGCTCGCGGCGCGACTGTCATACTTCCTCTGGTCCACCATGCCGGATGCGGAACTCCGCCGGCTCGCCGACTCCGGTGAGTTGCTGAAGGATGACGTCCTCGTCGCGCAAGCCCGACGGCTGCTCGCCAGCCCGCGGGCGTCCGTCTTCGTCACCGGATTTCTCGACAGTTGGCTGAATCTGCGGAGCCTCGGCGACATGCCGCCGGATCGCGGGACGTTCGCGCGGTATTACGCGCAGGATCTCCAGCCCGCGATGAAGCGGGAAACGCAGTTGTTCGCGCGCGATCTGATCGAGCGCAACGAAAGCATCATCCGGTTCCTCGACGCCGATTACACCTTCGCCAACCGGCCGCTGGCCCGGCTCTACGGGCTCGAGAACGCGGTCGAGCCGGCGCGGGGGCACGAGTTTCTCCGGATCAAGTTCAACACCCCGCAGCGCGGCGGACTGCTCGGCCAGGGCAGCGTGCTGACCGTAAGCGCAAACGGGATCGAAACCTCGCCGGTAATCCGCGGGGTCTGGCTGTTGGAAAACATTCTCGGCACGCCACCGGCGCCACCGCCGGACAATGTGCCGCCCATCGACCCGGATATTCGTGGCGCCAAATCGATGCGCGAAATCCTGAGCAAGCATCGCGACAACGCCGCATGCTACGACTGCCACCGGCGCATCGATCCGCTGGGCTTTGCGCTCGAGAACTTCGATCCGATCGGCGCCTGGCGCACGCAGTATTCGAAAGGAAAGCCGATCGATTCCTCCGGCGAGCTGCCCGGCGGGCACGCATTCCAGGATGTGGCAGGACTCAAGCAAGTGCTGGTCGAACGGAAGGACCAGTTTGCCCGGATGCTCACCGAACGGCTCCTCAGCTATGGCTGCGGCCGTCGAATGGAGCCGCTCGACCGACGCAATGTGAACCGGATTCTCGAGCAGACGAAGCCGGAGAATTATCGTTTTCGCGATCTGATCGAGCAGGCCGTGCTCAGCCCGATTTTCCGGTCAAAGTGAGCCGGATGCGGCGCACCGGCCGCATCCAGGTTGAGCCGTGAATGCGGTCGTCCGCCCCCCCCAACTTTTCTCCTTTGCTTGGTGTAGAAGCCCGCTTGCGGGCGATTGGTTTGGATGGGAGCGCGACCCCCCCCGGTCGCCGTCGTTCATTGCGACCGAGGGCGGGCGCGCTCCCAGGGAGGAAACAGCCAACGGGGCTTCAGCGGCGCCACTGTGCCCGGCGCCCTGTCATTGGCCTTGCGACGGTCAACGGCGGGACGCATAAGCCCCGTTTTCCGATGAAGATTCATCCGAGCAAGGACGAGTTCGTCGCGCTTGCCGCCCAAGGCAACGTCATCCCCGTCTATGCCGATTTGATGGCGGACTTCGAAACGCCGGTCTCGGCGTACGCCAAGTTGAAGGAAGCGGGTCCCTCGTATCTCCTCGAGTCGGTCGAAGGCGGCGAAAACCTCTCCCGCTACAGCTTCATCGGCTGCCGGCCGCGCAAGGTCTTCGTCTGCGGTGCGGAAACCACCGAAATCCGCGCGGCCGGCGCACCGGCCCGGAAAATTTCCACGCCGCCCGACCCTCTCACCCTGATCGAGGAGGAAATGCGTGGCTACCATCCGGTGTCGCTGCCGGGTCTGCCGCGATTCACCGGCGGAGCGGTGGGATTTATTGGATACGAGTACGTGACGCGCATCGAGCGGACCGTGCCGGTGGTGGCGAAGGACGAGCTGAAGACGCCGCTGCTGTACTTCATGCTGTCCGACTCGCTGCTGATTTTCGATCGGGCCAAGCAGACGCTGCGATTGTGCGTGAACGCGCACTTGCGCGACCGTGAGCCCTCCGACGCCGCAGTCGCCGCCTACGAGGCGGCGGTCGCGGAAGTGCGGGAGCTCTACGCCATCCTGCGGCACCCGCGCGAAATTGCACCGGCGCCCCTGGTCGAGGCCCCGAAGCTGACCATCCCGCCCGGCAATTTCACCCAGCCGGCATTCGAGCGCGTCGTGGCGGAGGGCAAGGAGTACATCCGCTCCGGCGACGTCATCCAATTCGTGCCCTCGCAACGGTTCACCCGGCCGTTCAACAAGTCGCCGCTCGATCTCTATCGCGCGCTGCGGACGGTGAACCCGTCGCCTTACATGTTCATCCTCGAGGCCGGCGACTTTTCAATCGTCGGCGCGTCGCCGGAAGTTCACGTGCGGCTCACCGACGGACGGGTTGAAATCCGGCCGATTGCCGGCACGCGCAAACGCGGGGCGACGGCCGCGGAGGATCTCGCGTTGGAAAAGGAGCTGCTCGCCGACGAAAAAGAACGCGCCGAGCACCTGATGCTCGTCGACCTCGCGCGCAACGACATCGGACGCGTGTGTCGATTTGGGACGGTGAAAGTGCCCGAAATGATGGTGGTGGAACGCTATTCGCACGTAATGCACATCGTGTCGCAAGTGGAGGGACAGATTGCGCCCGACAAGAACGCGTACGACCTGATGCGGGCGACATTCCCCGCCGGCACCGTGACCGGCGCGCCGAAAATTCGCGCGATGCAAATCATCGCCCAATACGAACCCTCGCAGCGGGGGTTCTACGCCGGCGCGCTCGGGTATGTGGGCTATGATGGAAACATGGATACGTGCATCATGCTGAGAACCGCGCTGTTGAAGGACGGGAACATCCATATCCAGGCCGGCGCGGGCATTGTCGCCGACTCGGTTCCATCGGCGGAGTATCACGAAACAGTCAGCAAAGCCTCCGCCCTGCTAAAAGCCGTCGCGATGGCCGAGCAATTCTAGTAGCCCGCATTCGTCGCGCTCCATGAGGTTGTTAACCTTTCCGACGGCCAACGCTCCGGCGCTCCGTCGTGTGTCGTGAGTTCCTGCGGGCTCAAGAAACCGCTGGGCGGTCTACGGTAGGAGCTGAGCGCGCTTCAATATCTCAGTTGGTCCCGTAGCCTCTTGGTCCTTTGGTCCCTCAGTCTGAGACTCCGCCTCCAAATACTGGAATTCCCGCTGGGTGGCTGGGTTACGTGCCGCCATGGCGTAGGGATTTCTCCGATGCAACGAGCCGCAGAACCCGCGCCCTTGTCCCGTTGATCCGCGACGAGGTGGCAGCCAACCTCGACCCAACATGCGCCACATTTGCGCAACACCGAAGCGATCAAAACAGCGTCCAGCCTCAGGCGCCGGCCATCCTTTTACTTGGAACGGTTTTCGCTACATGGCCGGGAACAACCCGCCCGGCGCTCCCTCTAAAATTAAGATTCCCATCATGCCTGCCAAAGCAAAGTCGCTTCGTCCTTCCACCGCAGGTGACGACCATGGCCCGAGTAACGCGCCAGCAGCCGCCATCTTGTCCGCGCTTCCCATGGACGCGCCGCCGTCCTTCCTTGAAAAATCCGAGGCGCCGCCGCCGGAGCAGATTGCCCATGGCGAGCGCAGCAATCTCCAACTTTACCTCCAGGAAATCGGCAAGACGGCGCTCTTGACGGTCGAGGAGGAGATTCAGCTCGCGAAGCGGATCCGCCGGGGCGACAAGTCCGCCCGCGATCACATGATCAAGGCCAACCTGCGGCTCGTGGTGAAAATCGCCATGGACTACAAGGATTTCGGCCTGCCGCTGCTCGACCTCATCAGCGAGGGTAACATCGGATTGATCAAGGCCGTCGAGCGCTTCGATCCGCGCAAGGGCGGCAAGCTTTCGACCTACGCCGCCTGGTGGATCAAGCAGTCGATCAAGCGTGCGCTCGCCAACCAGAGCAAAACCATCCGCCTGCCCGTCCATTTGGTGGACAAGATTTCCAAGATGCGCCGGACCGCGATGGCGCTCACCGAACAGCTCGGCCGCGAACCCTCCGACGAGGAGTTGGCGGCGGAGTTGCAGATTCCGACTTCGAAGGTGGCACACCTCAAGTCCGTCAGCGTTCGTCCAGCCTCGCTGGACGCGCCCATCGGCGAAGAGGGTGATTCCGCGACCTTTGGCGAAATCGTCGGCGACGACAATGCCGTCAGCCCGTTCGAGGGCCTGCGCGAGAAGAACCTCACCAATGACCTGCACGCGATGGTCGACTCGCTCGACAAGCGCGAAGCCGAGATCATCAAGCTGCGGTTTGGGCTCGAAGGCCGCGAGGAACTCACGCTCGAGGAAGTCGGCAAGCGGTTCCACGTGACCCGCGAGCGTATCCGCCAGCTGGAGTATCTCGCCCTCACGAAAATGCGGAAGGCCATGGCGAAGCACGAAGCGGTGCGTTCGGTCGACGAGATCGAGCAGGAACGCCGTCAGCGCGAGCGGATGGCGGTCATTCGCGAGTTCGTCGAAAGCAAGACCAAGCGCGCCGCGAAACCCGGCCGCAACTGAGGGTTTCCGGCCGACCGGCGGCTACCCGAGAATTCCCTTCACGACCTGACCGTGCACATCGGTCAGCCGGAAATCCCGGCCTTGGGATCGATACGTGAGTCGCGTGTGATCGATCCCTAGCAGGTGCAGCAGCGTCGCGTTCAAGTCGTGCACGTGCACCGGATCCTTCGCCACGTTGTAGCTGAAATCGTCCGTCTCGCCGTAAATCGTGCCCGGCTTCACGCCGCCGCCGGCGAGCCACATCGTGAAGCAGCCGCCGTGGTGATCGCGGCCATAGTTGGTCGACTCGAGCTTGCCCTGGCTGTAGGTCGTGCGTCCGAACTCGCCGCCCCAGACGACCAGGGTGTCGTCGAGCAGGCCGCGCTGCTTGAGGTCGCGGATCAACGCGGCACAGGGCTGATCGACGTCCTCGGCTTGCAGCCGCAGATCGCTCGGCAGGTTGTAGTGCTGGTCCCAGCCGCGATGATAGAGCTGGATGAAGCGAACGTCGCGTTCCGCCAGCCGCCGCGCCAGCAGGCAGTTCGCGGCGAACGTGCCCGGCACCCGCGCCTGCGCGCCATAGGCCGCGAAGGTCGCCTCGTTCTCGCCGCGCAAATCCGTCAGGTCCGGGACGCTCGCCTGCATCCGATACGCCATCTCGTACTGCGCGATCCGCGTCTCGATCTCCGGATCGAGCTGCCGGGCGTGCTGGGCCCGGTTGAGCTCTCCAATCGCATCGAGTTGATCGCGGCGCATGGGCCCGTCGATGCCCGGCGGGTTCGACAAATACAGGACCGGATCGCCACTGCTGCGGAAGCTGACGCCCTGGTGATTCGACGGCAGAAACGCCGATCCCCAAAGCCGCGCATACAGCGGATCGGCCGGTCGGGCGGCGCTGCCACGGGAAATCAGGACGACGAAGGACGGCAGGTTCTGGTTCGCGCTGCCCAATCCATAACTCGTCCACGCGCCAAAGCTGGGGCGGCCGGGTTGTTGGTGGCCGGTTTGCAGATACGTCACCGCCGGGTCGTGGTTGATCGCCTCCGTGTGCATGGAGCGGATGAGGCAGAGATCGTCGGCGACACCCGCGGTGTGCGGCAACAGCTCGCTCACCCAGGCGCCGCTGCGTCCATGCTGCGCGAACTTGAACAGGGACGACGTGATCGGGAGCGTCTTCTGTCCGCTCGTCATCCCGGTCAGTCGTTGCACGCCTCGGACTGAAGCCGGCAATTCCTGTCCATGCCGCTCGCGGAGGGCGGGCTTGTAGTCGAACAGGTCGAGCTGCGAAGGCCCGCCGTGCATGAAGAGATAGATCACACGCTTCGCCTTGGGCGCGAAATGCGGCAGGCCGGGCAGCCCGCCCGCCCCACCGGCGCCGTGCAGGGACGGGCGCAACAGCGACGCCAGGGCAATGGCGCCGATGCCCGTGACCGAACGGCCAAAAAACTGGCGCCGCGTTAGCCGCAGGCCCGCGGGCCGGGGGTGGTTCACATCATGGCCGGGAACGATCATCGGAAACATTGTGTTCACCGCCGCATGACGGCTTCGTCGAGATTCAGGATCGTCTGCCCGACGACGGCGAGTGCCGCCAGCTCGATCGGATCCCGTTCGCGGCCGCGAGGAGACACCCCGACGTTGATCAGCCGCTGCGCCGCCTTCCGGTCCGCGGTAAAACGCACGCGCTGCCGCTCGTGCAGGCGGCGAAGCACCGTGAGCTCATCGGCCTCGGGAAATCGCGAGGTCACGCGGCGAAAGATCCGCCGAAGCACGTCGTCGCCGGCGGGCTCGTTCTCCGCCAGCACCGCCGCCGCCAATCCCCGCCCCGCCTCGACGTAGGTCTCGTCGTTCAGCAGCAGCAATGCCTGGAGCGGCGTGTTCGTCCGGGCCCGTCGCACCACGCACGTCTCGCGCGTGGGGCCGTCGAACACCTGCACTCCCGGCGGCGGCGCGGTTCTTTTCCAGTACGTGTAAACCGTGCGCCGCCAAACTCCATCATCCCGATCCATTTCGTAGGAGAGTTCCCCGTTGTACGACACCGCCTCCCAAAGTCCCGGCGGCTGGTAGGGCTTCACCGGCGGCCCGCCGATTCGCTCCACGAGCAAACCCGAGGCGGCGAGCGCCTGGTCGCGGACCATTTCGGCCGGCAGCCGAAACCGCGGGCCCCGCGCGATCAGCCGGTTCTCGGGATCGCGTTGAAGGAGCCCGGCCGTCGCGATCGACGTTTGCCGATAGGCGGCGCTCGTCACCATCAGCCGCAGCATCTGCTTCACATCCCAGCCGCTTTCGACGAAACGCACCGCGAGCCAGTCGAGCAGCTCGGGATGCGTCGGCAGTTCGCCTTGTGCGCCAAAATCGTTCCCGGTCGCGACCAGCCCCACCCCGAAGCACTGCTGCCACAGCCGGTTCACCGCCACGCGCGCCGTCAGGGGATGAGTGGGCGACGTGAGCCATTGCGCGAAACCGAGCCGGTTGGATGGAACCCCGGCCGATAGTGGCGGCAGCATCGAGGGCACGCCCGGTTCCACTTCCTCGTTGCGCTGATCATACTGGCCGCGCTTCAAAACGTAGGTCGGCCGCGGCTTTGCCGGCTCCTGCATCACGAGCGTCTTCGGCAGCTTCGCGCGGAAGCTCTCCTCGGCCCCGCGCGCCGCCGCCGCCCGTTCGTGCGCATCCTGCGCCACCGTGTCACCGTGTCGTTCCACGTAACAGTCGAGCACGAGTTTCTTCTGCCGGGCGTCGCGCCGTTCCGCCGGCATGGCCAGGATGCCGCGCAACCGTTCGCTCCAGAACCAGCGGCGCACCTCCTCCGCATTCGCCGCACTGCCGAGAATCCGGAACTCATCGAGCTGTCCATAAAACCCGAGTCCGCTGTCCCGCCGGCCGATCCGGACCGGCTGGTCGTTGCGGATCGAACCCTGGAGCGTGTCGCGCAGAACATTCGTTGGCACCGCCCGGCCATCCACGAACACGGTCACGCCGGTCGCCTTCCTCGATCCGTCATAGCTCACGACGACGTGATTCCAATCCGCGCGGCGGATCGGCTCCTTCGTCTGCACTTCGATCGCGCTGACCACCCAGCGATCGACGAGGTTGAGCGAAAGCTGGCCTTTCTGCCAGATGAGCTCCACGCCGCGGCGGTCGCCCGTCGGTTCGATTTTCGACCACACGCAGCTCAGCGATCCCGTCGCCTTCACCCACACCCCCACGCTCCACGGCCGTCCGGCATCGAGCGCAATTTGCGGGGGCAATTCCAGATGCTGCATGCCGTCAAACACCGCCGCCTGCCCCACGAGCCCGGCCTCGTAATACACGCCGCCCTTTTCGACCGCGCGGATCGCCCGCTCCGACTGCGCGCGGGCCGCCGAATCCTCCGGCTCGAACTCGACGTGAGTCACGAGGTCCGCGACCGGCGCATTGAGTTCGGCCGCGGCGTCGTTTTCCCAGGCCGCAACCGTCGGCGCCAGCGGCTCCGTGATCGCGCCGAATGCCTGCTCCGCCGCCAGCCGGTTTTCGTGCAATTGCCGGACTCGTGTGCGCTGCTCGTCCGTCGCCACGTCCATCACCGGCGGCGGATCGTCCGGACTCACGAGGCCCTTCTCCACCCCGCTGTTGAAGAACGCGAACAGCCGGTAGTATTCGCGCTGCGAAACCGGATCGTATTTGTGGTCGTGACACCGCGCACATCCGACCGTCAACCCCAGCCACACGGTTGATGTCGTTTCCAGACGATCCGCCACATACTCGACGCGGTACTCCTCGTCGATGATCCCCGTTTCTCCGGTGACCATGTGATTGCGGTTGAACCCGGTTGCGATCCGCTGCTCGGCCGTCGGCTCCGGGAGCAGATCGCCCGCGAGTTGTTCGAGCGTGAACCGATCGAAGGGCAGGTTGCGGTTGAACGCGCCGATTACCCAGTCACGCCACGGCCAGATTTGGCGCGTGTTGTCGCGAAAGAAGCCGTTGGAGTCCGCGTAACGCGCGGCATCGAGCCAGTCCGTTGCCATCCGCTCGCCATACCGCGGCGACGCCAGCAGCTGGTCCACCGCGCGCTCGTAGGCGTCCGGTCGCGCATCGGCGAGGAACGCATCGAGTGCGTCGAGTGACGGCGGCAGTCCCGTGAGATCGAACGATGCGCGCCGGAGCAGCGCCGCGCGCTCGGCCTCCGCCGCCGGCGCCAATCGCTCTGCGTCCAGCCGGGCGAGGACGAAATGATCGATGGCGTTTCGCGGCCATTTCGCGTCCGCGATGACGGGCAGAGCCGGTTTCGACGGCGGAATGAAGGACCAGTGCGGCGCGTAGTTGGCCCCTTCCGAAATCCACTGGCGCAGCGTTTCGATTTGGTCCGGCGTCAGCTTCTTCCCCGTTTCCGACGGCGGCATCGCGTCGTGCTCATCGGTGATCCGCAGGACGAGTTCGCTGCGTTCCGGGTGTCCGGGAACGATCGCGATCTCGCCCGACTTCGCCGGCTGGGTTGCAACCTCGCGCCAATCGAGCCGCAGCCGCGCTTCGCGGGCCGACTCGTCGGGTCCGTGGCACTTGAAGCAATTCTCCGAGAGAATCGGCTTCACCTGCCGGTTGAAATCGATCGGCCGGCCACCAACCTCCGCCGTGCCGGCGGCGAAGAGCGCGGCCGTCACCACGCCCAACCCCGTCCGCAGGATTCCCACGCCGGTTCCGCCCGGCGGGCGGCATCGGCAACGCGAATCCTCCGCGCCGGGCTTACTTGCGCGCATTGATGCCGAAGTAGAATTGCGGGCGCATCAAATGCGTGGTCTGCGGCCGGCCGAAGCCGAATTGGGTCTGGCGATCCGGCTGCATCAGCACGTTTACCACATCGAGGTACACGCTGAAATGGCGGTTGATATTGTACAGCGCCTTGAGGTCGAGCGTGGGCCGGGCGGCGGAATACACCGCTCGCGATTCGTTCGCGTTGAAGCCGGTGAGATACTTGTGCCGGTAATTGTACGAGGCGCGCAGGTTCACGCGGCTGTGCAGGTAGGAAATGCCAACATTCGCGATGAACGGATTGAAGCCGGCGACCCGGGGGTTGGGCGCGAGCGCGATCGCGTTGCCGGCACCGTAATTTCCCTCCGCCTTCATCCGGGTCAGGTTGGCAAACGCGCCCAATGCCTTCCAGCGGCCGGGCAGGAAGGTGAATTGCTGATTGTAGCTCACCTCCACGCCGCGAACCTTGGCGAACCCGCCATTGTACTGCGTGGTCTTCGCGAATCCCGCGTATTCGCCGCTGAAGCCGTTGTCCTCACCCTCGCCGATGACCGCGCCACCGGAGGTATAGATGAACTTGCTGATGTCCTTTTGGAAGGCCCCGACCGTGAACATGCCCGCCGGCTCGAAATAAATCTCCGCCGAAAGATCGAAATTCTCCGCCCATTGCGGCTCGAGGCCCGGGTTGCTCGTCGAGACGGTCTGGTTGTCGTAATTGACCGTGGTCCGCGGGATCAACTGGCCGATGTTGGGGCGTCCGATGTTTTCCGAGTAGCTGAAACGCGCGAGAATGTTGGGCCGGAATCTGTACTTCAGGTGCAGGCCGGGGAAAACACTGCGATAGTCGCCGCTGCGCTTCTGCCGGCGGCCGAATTCCTCCCCCGCCCGCCGCTCGATCTCCGGATCGGTCAACGGCCCGACCCAGGCGGCGCGCCGCGCGCGTTCCTCCGGAGTGATCACCTGCAGGGCTCCCTCGCCCTCGGTCTTGGTGTCCTCGATCCGCACGCCGGTGAGAACGCCGAGCCTTCCGAATTGCACGCCGCCCATGAGGTAGGCGGCGCGGATCTCCTCGTCGAACTGCTGGTGGCCGGTGAGCGCCGTTTGCAAATCCGTCGCCAGATTTCGGCGCCAGTGGGTCGGATTCGCCGCGATCAGCGGATCGATCTGCTGCGGACGGCCGGGCGACTGGAGCGCGGGGAAAGGCAGGAAACCATAGCGCTTCAATCGCGTGTCGGGGTACGGCCGGTTCATCTGGCCAAACTGCGCGAGATTATCGTCGTTGCGGCCGCCGTTGGCCGGGTCCGGGCCCAACACGCCGTCCGGTCCCACGTACCTCGTATTGTACGGCGTGTTGTCCATGTCGCGCGACTGGCGTCGGAGACGGATGCCGGTCTTGATATAAAACGGCACCCGCGTCTCGAAGAACTTCTTCACGTTGAGCGCGCCGCCGAGGTAATTGTCCCAGCTGACCATCCGCGCGCTGCTGTACAGATTGTCCGTGTAGTTCTCGAGCCGGGTCCAGTCCGGCCCGACCGTCTGCGTCACGGTGGGAAAGAGCCGATCGTCCTTCGTGAGGTTGAAGCCGATGTTGCGCAGCGTGAAGGTAAACGTGTTGTTGCCGGGGTAGTACGCCTTCGATCTCGACGAGTAGAGATCGTAGTCGAGGTGCAGTCCGCGATGCCGATGGACCGCGCCGATGTTCAGCGTGTCCGTCGTGCCCAGCTTGTAAGTGGCCTGCGAGTTGATCGCGATCTGGCTCGCGGCGACCGGCCGCACCCGGGTCTCGTAATCGGTGTAGCCCGGAATGATTCCGTTCGTGCCCGTGAAGTTTCCGGCCGCGTCCGTTGCGGCTACACCCTGGTTCGTCTGCCACGTCGCCTGGCTGTGGTCGGAGTGCTCGGTGTGTTTGGCGTGCTGGAAGTTGGTGAAAAAACGCACCTGCTCGCTCAGCTTGTAATCCAGCTTCAATCCCGCCCCGGCCCGGATGCGGATGTTGCGGAAATCCTGCGCCGTCAGCTGATATTGATACGCCGGCCCCTCGGTGCCGGGCGGCAGCAGCTGGTGATTCTGCGTGGTGACGTCGATGATCGAGCCATGCGGACGATAGGCGAGGTTGAGGCTCACGCCGAACCGGCGACCGAATACTTCGGAATACGAGACCGACGCGTTCTGCCGCGGCTGATCGCGCGGGTCGGCCGCGCGCCAGATCGCTCCAGCCGACGCGCGGATCCGGCGTTCCGGGGAACTGTCGAACGCGCTCTTCGAAACCAGATTTACCGTCCCGCCAATCGAATCCCCGTCCTGGTCGGGTGTGGGCGACTTGGTGACTTCGATGCGTTCAATCGCATCCGAGCTCACGGTTTGAAATTGAAACTCGCGCGTCGCGCCCGCGGAGGCCGCGTCGGCCAGACGATTCCCATCCTGGGTGATCGAACTGAGGTTTTGGTGCAGCCCGCGAATGCGCAGGTAGCGCATGTCGCCGCCGACGGATTCGCCCTCGACACCCGGCAGCCGCATCGCGAGATCGGCGGGATTCCCCGCCAGTCCGCCAAACGCGTCCGCCGACACGATGTTCTTCACGCCGAGCGAATCACGCTGGAGGGTGATCGCCTTCGCGTTGCCCTCGCGTTCGCTGGCGACGACGAAGTTGCTCAGCAAATAGATGTCCGCCGTCAGCCCGATGTCACGCCGGGTCGGCGCGCCGCCCCCGACCCCGACGGAGATTTCGGAGGTCTGCAAACCGGTATACGACACGGCCAGGACGATATTGCCGGGCGGGACATTTTCGATCCGGTAACTGCCGAGCTCGTCGGTGAGCACTTCGCGGGTGGTGCCCTTCACCTGGACGCGCGCGCCTTCCAGCGTGGCGCCGGTCGCGGCGTTGGTGACGTTGCCGACAACTGTACCCTGGGCCAGAGCGAGCGATCCAAAGCAGAGCAAAAACAACGCCAGTGCGGGCCGGCGGAAGCGCAAGGTGCGCGTACAGGCAAAAACGTGGGCGGGGTCAGGCTTCATGGGGCAGAGTCCACGTCGCGTCGGGGGGGGGAGGGGAAACGCGCCGGGCTCGCCATGGATTTGGTAACGTGCCGCCCCACTCGCAATGCCCAATTTCGCCGGTCCAGGACTTCCCTTCAAGTTGCGGCGAAACGCCATGAGCGACCGCGCGAACAATTTCAAAAAATCACGAAAAGCAATTCGCCCACAGCGAATTCGCGATTCAACGGAACGCAGACTCGACTAGAGTGTCGCGGAGCCGGTGTTTTACCGTCCAAGTATTCCCTCAATGACTCTACGATCATCCCTGCTCATCGCCCGAAAGTGTCTGCCGCGGTTTGCGGTATTTGCCGCACTGGCGGCGACCTCCGTCGCTGTCGCGCAGGCGCAGAGCGCCGGCGCGCCCCTCGCGCTCACGACGATGGCGGGCCTGGCGGGTACGCGGCAGGCGACGAATGGCACCGGGAGCGAAGCGCGCTTATACGCTCCCACTGGCATCGTCATCACCGCCAGTGGCGACCTCATCGTCGCCGACACCGGGAATCATATCTTTCGCCGGGTGACTCCGGCCGGAGTCGTCACGTACTACGCCGGCCGTCCCCGCGACTTGGAGGACCGTCCGATCAACATCGGCAGCACCGACGGCCCGGCTCAGGATGCGAAATTTTATCTCGCCAACTATGCGGAGGAGGGCCCTTGGGCGCCGCCCCTTTACATCACGGTCGGCTCATTCACCCTCGCCGCTGATTCGGGCGGCAACATCTACATCGCCGACACGGTGAACAATCTGGTCCGGCGACTCGGCGCCAACGGTGTGGTCAGCACGGTCGCGGGGGCGGGGGCGGGACAACTCGGCTCCTCCGACGGCTCCGGCACCAATGCCAAGTTCAATTCCCCCGGCGGCGTGGCCATTGATTCGGGCGGCAATCTTTTCGTCACCGATTCAGGCAACAACACCATCCGGCGCATCACGCCCGCCGCGGCGGTGACGACCTTTGCCGGTGTGGCCGGCACATTTGGCGGGACCGATGGCAGTGGCACGGTCGCCCGGTTCTCCAATCCCTCGGGCATCGTCGCTGACGGCAGTGGGAATCTCTACGTGACCGACACAGGCAACCATACGGTCCGCCGGATCACCCCGGCTGGCGTCGTCAGCACGTTCGCCGGCTCCGCCGGTCTGGCCGGTTCGTCGGACGGAAGCCGCAACCTGGCGCGGTTCCGGAGCCCCGCGGGCATCGCCATTGACAATGCGGGCTACCTCTACGTCGCGGACACGGGCAATCATACCATTCGCCGGATCACGACCGCAGGTGCGGTCACCACGATTGCCGGCGCGGTGGGCGCGACCGGGAGCGCCAACGGCACGGGCACCGCCGCACGGCTCAACGAGCCGGCCGGGGTGGCGGTCGACAGCGGGGGCACGGTGTACATCGCCGACACAATGAACAACACGATCCGCCTCGGCACTCCGGTAACCGGCAGCGGCGCGCCCACGCTCGACGTGCAAAGCCAGCCGCAGCGCCTGCAGGTGACCGTGGGTTCGACTGCGACTTTTCGCGTCAGAGCCACCGGCTCCCCGACCCCGACCTACCAGTGGCTGCGGAACGGCGAGCCGATCGGCGGCGCCAACGGTGAGACCTACAGCCGCCCGAACGTGGCGTTCGCCGATGCCGGGCTCTACTCGGTCATCGTGACCAGCGGTACCATTTCGTTCTCCAGCGCCGCCGCGCAGTTGCAGGTGTTCCCCCAGGGAACGTCGATTCCACCGATCGTCATTCTGGCGCAGCCGACGGACCGGGAGGTGACGGCCGGACAGCCGGTCACGTTCACCGTCGAGGTCTCGGGCGTCAGCTCTCCGACGTATCAGTGGCGCAAGGACGGCAATGTCATCGCCGGCGCAAATGCCGCCAGCTACACCATCGGCTCGGTGCAAACAGGCGACGCGGGCGTTTACACTGTCACGATCACCGACGGCGGCAACACCGCGTCCACCGCGGGTTCCACCCTCACGGTGCTCGCCGCCTCGAACAACAGCGCGCCCGCCATCACGACGCAGCCCGCGTCGCAGTCCGTCAGTGTCGGCGGCACGGTGAGCTTCTCCGTGGTCGCGACGGGTACACCCGCGCCGATTTTCCAGTGGCGCAAGAACGGTACGCCGATTGGCAACGGCGGCACGGGCAGCGGCTCGGCCGTATCGGGCGCCACGACCGCCACGTTGACGCTCAGCAGTATCACGGAAGCGGATGCAGGCAATTACACTGTCACGTTGAGCAATGCGGTGGGCTCGGCCACCAGCAGCCCCGCCGCGCTCACCGTCACGGCCCCGCCGCCGTCGAGCCGGATCATCAATCTCTCGATCCTGACGCCGCTTTCGGTCAGCGGAGAGGACTTCACCATGGGCTACGTCGTTGGCGGCAACGCCACGTCCGGAGCAAAACCGCTCGTCATCCGCGCCGCCGGCCCCTCGCTGGCCGCGCTCGGAGTCGCCAACACGCTCGCCGACCCGAAGTTCGAACTCTTTGCCGGCAGCACCAAGACGAGTGAAAACGACAATTGGGGCGGCTCGGCCACGCTCGCCGGCGCGATGGCATCCGTTGGCGCGTTCGCTTACGTCGGGCCGACTTCACTCGATGCCGCGGCCGCCGTCAGCATCACCACTCGGGACAACTCCGTGAAGGTCTCGAGCGCCAACGCGGGCACGGGTCTCGTCATCGCCGAGGTTTACGACGCTACGCCCGAGGCCAGCAATACGACGTCGACACCACGGCTGATCAACGTGTCGGTGTTGAAGAACATCGGCTCCGGGCTCACCGCGGGTTTCGTCATCCGCGGCGCCACGAACAAGACGGTGCTGATTCGCGCGATTGGTCCGACGCTCGGCGGGTTTGGGGTCGGCAACACGAACTCGGATCCGCAGTTGACCCTCTTCCGCGGCCAGACCGCGATCGGCACCAACAACAATTGGGGCGGCACGGCGGAACTCACCGCTGCATTTACCCAGGTAGGCGCGTTCACGCTGCCGGGCAGTTCGCTCGACGCAGCGCTCCTCGCCACTTTGCCGCCGGCCGATTACACGGTCCAGGTCACCGGAGTGAACGGCGCAATCGGCGTCGCCCTGGTCGAAGTCTACGAAGTGCCGTAATCGGCGCCCGCGAACCGGGATTGATTTCAAGGCGCGGCCCCAAGCCGCGCCTTTTTTTTCGTCGGCGAGGAATTGGCTGACCACCTCCTCACCGTTTCCCCGTTTCACCGTTTCACCGCTTCACCGCTTCACCGTTTCACCGTTTCACCGATTACCGCTTCACCGACTCCCGCCGCTTGCGCCGGCCGGTCCTGGACCACAGCTTTCCCGGATGACCGAACCCGCGCCCACGTTGTACGAACAAGTCGTCGCCCTCGAGCGGGAGGGCACCGGGTTCGTGCTCGTAATTCTGATTGAGACCCTCGGCAGCACGCCGCAGGACGCGGGCGCAAAAATGCTGGTGACCGCGGCGGGACGCCAGAGCGGAACGGTCGGCGGCGGGAAGATCGAAGCCGAGGCGATTGCTCTCGCGCAGGAAATGCTGGGCCAAATCACGCCGCAGCCGCGGTTCGTGTCCTGGACCTTGAAGGGCGACGTCGGAATGACGTGCGGCGGCTCGGTGAAATTCTATCTCGAGCCGCATGTGGCGGAGGGCGCGGGCTGGCCGCTCGCAATTTTCGGCGCGGGCCATGTTTCGCAGGCGCTGCTGCGGGTGCTGGTTCCGCTCCCGTGTTCGATCACTGTGTGTGACTCGCGCGCCGAATGGCTGGAGCAACTCCCCCGCGCCCGCAACGTGCGCGTCGTCACGCAGGACCAACCGGCCCGGCTCGTCGCCGAACTGCCGGAGCACGCGTTCGTACTATGTATGACAAAGGGCCATACGACCGACCTGCCGATCCTCCAGCAGGCGCTGGGGCGAAAATTTCCTTTTGTCGGTGCGATTGGCAGCGAGGCCAAAGCCGCCGTGCTGCGAAGGGAGCTGGTTGCCGGCGGACTCGCGCCGGATCGAGCCGCGCAACTCCACTGCCCCCTCGGGCTGCCGTTTGGCCAGAATCATCCGCACGAAATTGCGCTCAGCATCGCGGCGCAATTGCTCTCCGAACGCGATCGCGTGGGGGGCGAAATGCCGGCCGCTGCGCCGGCTGCCCCGCCCCCTCCGGCCCCCGCCGAAAAACCCGAGTCGGCTCCCGGCTAAGGTTTTCTCTTTATCTTTCTTCGTTCTCGATGCCGCCGAGTCCGCCAACCCGGAGAAAGCGAAAGATTAAGAGAACGAGAAAGACTCCAACGGGTCGGAATCTACCCGGGAGTTGCACGGAACCCTGCCGATCCCCATCTTTCTAACCTCAAGTCATGACTGCCCATCGTTTGAAGGTCCTGACCTCGTCTCTCGCCGCGCTCTGCGCCGTTGCGATCGCGCACGGCCAGGCTGCTCCGCGTCCGCCGGCGAGCTCGTCCGAACCCGGCTCGGCGCCGACCGCTCCGAAGCGCACCCGCGCCATTTCCCCCGAACTAGCCGCGCAGCTTTCGGCGGGCACCCCGAAGTACACGCCCGCGCCGCCGAAGCCCGAGCCTAAACCGGAGGAGGAGCTCCCGGACATGCGTGACATCGACAAGCCGAAGAACGCGATCATCCGGCTGCCGAAATACATCGTGCAGGAGCCGAAGCCGGCGGTGCTGAACGAGCGCGCGGTCCACACACCGCAGGGCCTGGCCGACCTCGCGGTCCGCCGCTACATTTCCGATGCCGATCGCGCCTTGAACCGGTACACGATTCCACTTTTCGCGCCCATCACGCTCGGCGGCGGCTCTACCATGGAACAGCGCGCGCTGACGATGTACGCCGAAGACGAGCGGCTGCGGAATATGGCCGAACTGGGCGACAACGCTCGAATGATCAGCACGACGGATCAGGCCGCGGGCACCTACGTGAAGCGTGAGGTCGACAAGACCTACGTGCGCACGAGCGATTTCGGCTGGAATAACGGCAAACGCTGAGGCCCGCTGCGCGTGCCACACGCGCCGGGAGTGTGACGCGCGGACACGATTCGACTCAGGAATGGCGGGTGGGGCGCCCATGATCCTCCCGACCGGTTCCGTTTCGAATTTCTCCAACACGGCCGGGACGGCCGTGCCACTCTGGCAGCCGATCCTCCGACGTGGCACGGGCGTCCCGCCCGTGATCCTGCCGGCCGATTCCGTTTCGAGATTCTCCAACACGGCCGGGACGGCCGTGCCACCCCGGCAGCCGGTTCTCCGACGTGGCATTGGGCGAGGCCGCCCGCGCCCCAGGAGTTCAGCGAAGGGCCCAGAGCCAGGCGCCAGCGTGAAGCGCAAGACACGCGGCGAGGGCGGCGGCGAGATCGTCCGCGACCACGCCCCAGCCGCCGGGAAGGTTTTGCAGCCGCCGAATTCCAAACGGCTTCGTGATGTCGAACAGCCGGAACAGCGCGAACCCCGCGAGAAAGATCAGCCAGTTCGGCCAGGCGGACGGAAGCAGCTGCCAGGCGAGGAAACACAGCGGCATCGCGACGACTTCATCGAGCACGATTTCACCGGGATCGCGCGCGCCGAGCCGCACCTCCGCCTCGCCGCAAACGGCGACGGCGACATACGCGCCTAGCGCGCTCAGAATCAGGTTTCCGAATACGCCAACTCCGGCGAAGGCGATGGTGAAATACAGCAAACCCGCCAGTGAACCCCACGTTCCCGGCGCGGGCAGCCGGCGTCCCAGAGGGCCCAGCGTCGCCCAGCCAACGATGACCGGGGTCGGCAGCGACTGAGGCCACTCCGGCTGCGACCAGCGCATGTCAGGTAAACAGCACCCCGCCGTGGCGGCGGAAATACGAAATCCCGGAAGTGATGGTTAGGATGGCGGAGAGCACGAAGAGTGCGATCCCGACGAGCCGCACGCCGATCACCCAGTTTCGGCCGTCACCGCCGCCGTAGATTTCCGGATAATCGTGCTCCAGCATCCGCGATCCCATCAGCCAGCCGATCGCATTGAGCTGCATGAAGGTCTTCACTTTCCCGCCCGCATCCGCCTCGACCACCTGACCCTTGACCGCCGCAGCCATGCGGAGACCCGAGATCGCGAACTCGCGACAGAGGATGCACAACAACAGAACGATCGCCGTGATGTTGTGCCCCATGAAGTAGTCGCCGTTCACGAGCGCGATCATGATTCCGATGACGAGAACCTTGTCGATCACCGCGTCCATGAACCGGCCGAAGGCCGAGACCTCGCCGCGCTCGCGCGCGAGTTTGCCGTCGAGCCAGTCGGTGAGCGCCGCGATGATGAACAGCCAGAACGCCGCGGTCGCCGCCCACAAGAAATCGGCGTACATCAAGCCGACGACGATGAACATCAGCGGCACACGCGAGAGGGTGAGCAGGTTCGGAAGGTTCATCGGCGCAAAGTGATGAAATCATGCGCTCGTCCGCTGAACGCAAGCGCGGAGCAGAAACCAAAAAACGCCATCGCCAACCGCAGCGCAGTGGTGTTCGCTGCCGCCTCGTTCAATGCGCCACTGCATCTACCCCGGGACCTTCGATCCCATCACCTACGGTCATCTGGACGTGCTCGCCCGGGCGGCTCGTCTGTTCGAGCGCGTGACCGTCGCCGTGGCGGAGACCGCCGGCAAGGCGCCGCTTTTCACGGCCGCCGAGCGCCTCGCCATGGTCCAACCGAACGTCGCCAAATTTCCGAATGTCACCGTCACCACGTTCAGCGGGCTGCTGGTGGAGTTCTGCATGGCGCAGAAAGCGGATGCGATTATCCGCGGCCTGCGGGCGCTGTCCGACTTCGAGTTCGAATTCAACATGGCGCTGATGAACCGCCACCTGGAGCCGAAGATCGAGACGCTCTTCGTGATGCCGAACGAGCAATTCAGCTACACGAGTTCGACGCTGGTGAAACAGGTCGCGGCCTACGGCGGCGATGTCGGCCACTTCGTCCCGCCCAACGTTGCGATGGCGCTGACGACGGCGTTCACGCGCTAGCCGCGAAATTTGGCGGCAGCGAGGGCAGCCATCGCGCAAGCGTTCGCGTTTCACGTTGCCAACGCCCTCTCCCATTTCGCGGCTAATCACAAAACCGCGTCGCGGTTTTGTCGTGGCCCGCATGACACCTCGCCGCACGGCATGAAGGCGGGGCCGGCGAGCCACCGATGTGACTCGAGAGCCATCGGGGGCGGAAAAATGCGGGCCACGGCGCAGTTGACGCGCCGCGCCGCATCACCGAGAACAACGCGCCTCATCGATGAGCAACGGCAACGGCCAGACGACAATTCCGAATCCCGCCCACGCGCAGGCGACGACAATCAAGCCCACGGATCTCCGCGGGATCTTGAAATACGTTCCGCGTTTCCAGGGACAAATCTTCCTCATCGCGATCGACGGCTCGATTGTCGCGGATGAGAACATTGGCAACCTGCTGCTGGATATCGCGGTCCTCCGCTCGCTCGGAATCAAGATCGTGCTCGTTCACGGCATCGGGCATCAACTCGTCGAACTGTCCGTCTCGCGTAACATTCCGATCACGAATGCAGATGGCACCGGCGTGACGGATGCGGCCACGCTCGATCTGGCGATTCGCGCCTCGTCGCGGGTCTCGCACTCTCTCGTCGAGGGGCTCACCCAGAACGCGCTCAAATGCGCCACGATGAATGCGGTCCGCGCGCTCCCCTTCGGAATCATCAAGGGCATCGACCAGCAGTTCACCGGGCGCGTCGAGCGGATCGACAAGGACTTCGTGCTCGATCTGATCGATCGGCAGGTCGTGCCGGTGCTCTCCCCCATCGCGTTCGGCCCCGACGGAAAATCGCTGCGGGTGAATTCCGACCTGCTCGCGTCCGAGCTGGCCGAGGCGTTGCACGCCACCAAAGTCATCTATCTCTGCCCGGCGGAAGGGCTCGAGATCGACGGCGCGTTTCGCCGCGAGATTTCCATGGAGTCGCTGCGTGAGATTCTCCAGGACGATCCGCAGCGCGTCGCTGACGCGACCCGCAGCAAGGCGATGCACGCGATCAAGGCGATCGAGAACGGCACCCCCCGCGTTCACATCCTGGACGGGCGGGTTTTCGATGGGCTGTTGAACGAGATCTTTTCCAACGACGGCGTGGGTTCGCTCGTCTATGGAAACGATTACCAGCAGATCCGGAAGGCGAAGAAGAGCGACGTCCGGATCATCTCGAACCTGACGCGGGCTGCCGTCCGCCGCGAGGAGCTCATTCACCGCTCGCAGCAGGCGATCGAAAAGAACATCGACCAGTTCTTCGTCTTCGAAATCGACGAGAACATCATCGCGTGCGTCACGCTGTTTTTCTACCCGGACAAGCCGCAGATGGCCGAGGTCGGATCGCTTTACGTGATGCCGTTCTACCACAATCGCGGCATCGGGAAAAAGATGGTCGATTACGCGGGCATGGTGGCGAAGGAGCGCGGCGCGACGACGGTGATCGCGCTGTCGACGCAGAGTTTCGGTTTCTTCACCAACGTGTGCGGGTTCGAGGAAACGACGAAGGACATCCTGCCGGAAGCGCGGCTGAAAGTTTACGAGGAGAGCGGCCGCAACGCGAAGGTGCTGATGAAGCGGCTCGGGTAGCACCCCGTCGCGATTCCACGGGAAGCTGCGGGGTTGGCCAAAGATGGGCGCGGAAATCGCGCTCGATCCCGACGCGCTGCTGATTTCCCCACCGCGTGGTGGCGGCCGCAAATAACGACTTGTTTCTCGCCACGATCGTCCGGAGCGCCATGACTCGACTCAGTCATGTCCAGCAACACCACTCCTGTTGTGCTTGTAACCGGGGCCGGTTCCGGGGTCGGACGCGCCACCGCATTGAAGTTCGCGTCCGAAGGCTGGCGCGTCGCGCTGCTCGGCCGGCGCGCCGACACGCTGCGCGACACCTTTGCGCTCGTGTCGGACACCGCGCGTGAACGACTCGTCGCCTATCCCTGCGATCTCGCCGATGCCGCGGCGATCGACACCACGGCCGCCGCCGTGGTCGCGCGGTTTGGCCGCGTCGACGTGCTCGTCAACGCCGCCGGTACCAATATTCCGCACCGTTCGCTCGGCGAACTCGCGCGTGCCGATTACGAAAACGTGATGGCGGCGAACCTGCATGGTGTCCTTTATCTCGTGCAGGCGGTGCTCCCGCAAATGCGGCTTCGCGGCTCGGGCACCATCATCAATGTCGGTTCGGAGGCGGGCAAACAGGCGTCGGCGAAATCGGGCGCGGCGTATGTCCTGTCCAAATTCGGACTGACGGGCCTGACGCAAACGATCAATGCGGAGGAGCGCGCACGCGGAATTCGCGCCTGCTGCGTTTTTCCCGGCGACATTGACACGCCGCTGCTCGAGAAACGCGCATCGCCGCCGCCGCCCGAAGCCCGCACGCGGATGCTGCGGCCGGAGGACGTGGCCGAGTGCGTCTGGTTCGTCGCCACGCTGCCCGCGCGCGCAACGGTCGAAGAACTGGTCGTCCGGCCGACCCGGACGAACTGATCCAACTCGTCGTCCCGCCATGCCGCATCCTGACTTTCTCGATTCGAACAACGACGCGATCTACGCGCTGCGGACCACGGCGCCCGGGCCGACGGGGCGGTTGCCGCTCGAGCCGGTGCAGCTGCGGCACATGAGCAGCGGCGATCTTTTCGGCTGGACGCAAAACGCCGGGATGGGCTGGGACCCGTCGAAGCTGCGCGGCAAGGAATTTTTGATCCTGAGCACGCAGGGCGGAATTCGCGCGCCGGACGGCACGCCGGTCGCGCTCGGCTACCATACGGGACATTGGGAAGTCGGGCTGCTGATGGAGGAAGCCGCGCGCACCTTCACCAGCGCCGGCGCGGTGCCGTTTGCCGGCTATGTCAGCGACCCCTGCGACGGCCGGACAAACGGGACGGCGGGCATGCTCGACAGCCTGCCCTATCGCAACGACGCCGCCATCGTACTCAGACGTTTGATACGATCGCTGCCGACGCGCCGCGGCGTGCTCGGGGTGGCCACGTGCGACAAGGGCCTGCCGGCCATGCTGATGGCGCTCGCCGGCATGGGCGACCTGCCGACGATTCTGGTGCCGGGCGGCGTGACGCTGCTGGCCGAGGAAGCGGAGGACGCGGGCAAAGTGCAGACTCTGGCGACGCGGTTTGCGCGTGGCGACGTTACGTTCGAGTACGCGGCGGAGATGGGGTGCCGCGCCTGCGGATCACCGGGTGGCGGCTGCCAGTTCATGGGCACGGCGGCGACCAGCCAGGTTGTCGCCGAAGGACTCGGGCTTTCGCTGCCCCACGGCGCATTGAGCCCGAGCGGTTCCGAAATCTGGCGCGATCTGGCGCGGCGATCCGCGCGCGCGCTGATGACGCTCGAGGAAAAAGGCGTGACGACGCGCGACATCATCACCGATGACGCGCTGCACAATGCGATGGTCGTGCATGCCGCATTCGGCGGCTCGACCAACCTCGTGTTGCACGTGCCTGCCATTGCGCATGCCGCCGGTTGCCGCCGGCCAACCGTGGATGACTGGGCGCGGATCAACCGCTCCGTGCCGCGGCTGGTCGATGTGCTGCCCAACGGGCCGACGCATTATGCGACCGTCCAGGTGTTCCTCGCCGGCGGCGTGCCGGAGGTAATGCTGCATCTACGCGAGGCGGGGCTGCTCCGGCTCGGCGCGCGCACCGTGAGCGGCGCGACTCTGGGCGAAAATCTCGAGTGGTGGGGAAAATCCGAGCGACGGCGCCGGCTGCGCGAAAAACTTCATCTGCTCGACGGCATCGATCCCAATCTGGTGATCATGGGACCGGCAAAGGCCCGGGAGCGCGGGCTCGCGAGCACGATCACGTTCCTGCGCGGGAATCTCGCGCCCGAAGGTGCGCTGGTGAAAAGCACTGCCATCGCACACGAGTTGATTGGCGCCGACGGCGTGTTTCGCCACGAAGGGCCGGCCCGCGTGTTCACGGGCGAGTCGACCGCCATCGCGGCGTTGAAGGCCGGCCGCGTCAAAGCCGGCGACGTGATGGTGCTGATGGGCATCGGTCCCGGATGCGGGATGCCGGAGACCTATCAAATCACCTCGGCGTTGAAGTACGTGAAAGAGGGCCAGCGAATCGCGCTGGTAACGGACGGACGTTTTTCGGGCGTTTCCACGGGCGCGTGCATCGGCCATGTGAGTCCTGAAGCCTGGGCCGGCGGGCCAATCGGCCGCGTGCGCGATGGCGACATCGTCCGGCTGGTGATCGACACGCAGCGGCTGGAGGGTTCGGTTGACGTAATGGGAGTGGATGCGCGGGAATTTGAGGCCCGCCCGCGGCATCCCTCGCTGCGTCCGGATCCGAGGGTGCCGGCGGACACGAGGCTCTGGGCGGCATTGCAGAACGCCAGCGGTGGAAGCTGGGGCGGCTGCATCTACGATCACGAACGAATCATTCGCCTGCTCGAATTGGGAGCCGCAGCGGAAAGCGCCGCGGGGGCGCCATCGGTCGGCGCGCCGGAAGTCGATGGCCGAGCATGATCTGTCGCCGGCTCCGGCGGCGACGAGTTTATCGGGTTCTGCGCACCGGCAACGTCAAGTCGTCCGGGGCGGGAACGGCAGCGGCGGAGTCGCGCCGCGATGCGGCCGGCAGGATTCTTGCGACTGCTGGAGCAGCGATTTCCGCGCCGAGGAGATCATGCTTTTCACGCGGACGTCCGCGACGGTAAGCCGCCCTTCAGCGTCACGAAAAACCGCCAGCGCGCCCTCCAATGCGCGCAGGATTCGATTAGTAGCTTCCTCTTCCATCCGGGTCAGTGCGGCGCGGCTGTCGCCTCTTCTTGGATGCGCATTTCGTGAACTTCCTTGCGGGCGCTAAGGAGGCTTTCGCAAATCTTTCGCTCGCCCGTCGGAAGCGAGAACCATTGCTCGTCAAAATCCGCCAGCGCCTGATCGAGGCGCCGTTCAATAACTCGGTATTCGGCTTCGGTCATTCCGGCTACATACAAACAAATTGCAACGACTTCCACAATGGGCCGGCTCCCGTCCGCGAACTCCGGGTAATTCCGGAAGACCGTAAATTCGCGCGGTGCCTCGGCGAAGGGGCTAGGCCAAGGCACTCGGCGTTTTACCTTTATCCTCGCACGCCCCGGGGATTCGCCGACCCGAGTTTCCGCGAAGTTCCGACTACACGCCGACTTGGAAGAAGCGCCGCCGCCGTGTACGTTCGCGGCGGAGCCTTCCCATACCCAAGGAACTCATTGTCCCCTCGAAAAACCCGCCGCCGGCGTCGCCGCAGGTGCTCGCCGAGAAAATCGCGAGTGGTGGAGCAATCGTGACCATGGCGGGTTGTCCGATCAATCGCTACCTCGTGGGCCAGCTCGCCTGGCTCGATTCCCACCGGCTGTTCTGGTTCACCGCCCATGGCGATTCCGCGGAGGACGGTCATGTGCTCGAATTCGACGAACTCCAGTGTGTCGCCGAACAGTGGATATGTTTCTATGCCGGCGGGCAACTTCTCGCGTGCCTGTCGGCGATCCGCGCTGCCGGCGTCGAGGATCCGGACGATTACCTGATTGCGTGGCAGCTCTGGCATGAGGTCGCGCCGCGGCGCACGAAGCTGATTCGCAGCTGCCTGGCCCGCTGGGCGACGGACGAGGACGAGCCGGCGCCGGAGAAACCACGGCGGCCGAGTCGCGCGCCGTTCGTCGCGATCCACCCCTGCACCTAGCACGAGCGTGGCGGGACACGGTGTGCGTCGGGCTCTCTGTGCCTGACGCGTATGGGGTTTTGCCCGTGGCAAACTGGGGGCTATGTTGCTGCCGCCACCCTCGAACGCATGGTGGCCCGGCGTGTCGGTTGCAGCGGGGAAAAGACACATACTCGGGCCTCAAGACAGGAGCGCACGTCTGCAGCCCGTTCTTCGGAACTGTCGTCAACGTGCGCAGAGGGAGGGCCGGCGCTGCTGCGTGCTGGTTGGGGCGGGTGCGACCTCACCCGGGGATGTGGACTTGCCTGGGAGCGGAGGAGGGGACTCTGCCGTGGTCAAGCTGAACGACAACTTTTCGTATACACCGGAAGCCGTGGACGTCGGCGGAGTGCTGCTGTCACTCTACTCCAGCCTCACGGCCGACGAACTCGCGCAGGTGTCGCTCAACATCGAGGATTCGAAGCTCCAGCTGATCGCGCCGCCTTCGATCGTGCTCAAAATCGGCCAGGCGCTCGGGCTGACCGGGAAATAGCGGGGGCGGCGGGAGCAGCGCGCGTCGTGAGGCCGGGCGGTGAAGCCGCGGCTGGACGAGTCAGAGGCGAGCCGACAGGCCGCGTTTGTGATCCATGCACGACCGAGCGCCAATCGGGTGGATTACCGGCGGCTTCGGTCCGGACGGCCGCATATTTTGCTCGAATGTCACCCCTGCGTCACGGTGTGGTTGTTGACACGCGACTTCCAATATCGGCGCGAACTTCATCCTTCCACATTGTGTTTTCAGCTTCATTGAAATGGATCGCAGTTGCCAGCAGCGTGCTGCTGCTCAGGAGTGCGGCCGGAGCGAGCGAAACCAGTGCGCTTCTCGACGCGCTGATTCGCAAAGGGATTCTGACGAATCGCGAGGCGGAGGATATTCGCGCCGAAGTGGCGCAGCATGCGACCGCGACGCCAGCGGTCGTGCGGGCCGTGGGTCATTCCACTGATCGCTTGAGCGTGGGCATGCGGATGCAGCTGCAGTATGAAAATCTCGGCACGGACATTCGCGCTGGAGCGGACCCGGCGCCGACGAATCATTTCTTCACGCGCCGAATGTATCTGACGCTCAAGGCCGGACTCGGGGTGCGATGGTCAGCTCTGTTCACCTACGACTTCGCGAATAATGGTTACGATGACGCGGTCATCGAGTGGAAGCCGGACGGCGACCTGCGGTTCGATTTCGGGCTGCGGAAGGTGAATGTTGGATACGAGGAACGCGCGACCAGTGGTGATATCCGCGCGATCGAGCGGTCCTCGGTGACGCGGTATTTCGTCGAATCGAACAACGGCCGCCGGCTCGGTGCGGCGAGTTACCGGATCGGCGCTTTCCTCGAAGGAAAAAAAGGTGCGCTCCTTTACAGTGCGGCGCTGACGACGCCCGAACGGAATGAAACGTTCGAACTCGCCTCCTCGGCCGGTGACCGGACGAACAACAGACTCGCGACTTGGGCATCGGTCGCGCTGACCGGAAAAACGAACGGTGGCACGTGGATCGCGGGCGTCGGCGCCGGATACCTGCCGGATCAGGGTGGTTTCGGGACGGCGAATCTCGGGCGCGGCTTCGATCTCTCGGTGCTTTCGCTCCACGCCCATGTCACGGCGGGACGGTTCAGCCTGATGGGCGAATTGCTGGGTGCTGAGGTCAAACACGGTGCAGCGAGCGGCGCCGACTTGCAACCGGTCGGTTTTTTGTCCAGCCGACGCTGCTGCTTACGGAAACGATCGAGGTGGTATTGCGGTACGCTTTTCTCGATTCCGACCACCGCGGGGTGACGCTGTCGGACGTGGTGCGATCGGCGCCGGGCGGTGGCGTGATGAACAAATTCACCGAGTGGTATGCTGGCGCGAACTGGTATCTGAAGGGCAACGACCTCAAATACCAGCTGGGGCTCGTGTATGGGGAAACGCATGACACCGTCGTCGGCACCTTGGCTGAAGCCAGGGCGTTTGGCGTCCGCTCGCAGCTGCAGCTGCAGTTCTGAACGGCTGCCGCACCTTGAAGTGCGATCACAAGAGCACCTTCGTGCACCAACCCGACCGCTCTCGGCCAGCAAGGGACAGGCCAGCAAGGGACAGGTCAATTCAGGCCGCAGCCAGCCCCCTGCTGTTAAGGTTGCTCTTAAGGAGGTGCTCTTAAGGGACAGGTGCTCTTAAGGGACAGGTTAATTCTAGGAAGGTGCTCTTAAGGGACAGGTTAATTCTAGGAAGAGGCTCCCCGGCGTCCAGAAAGGGACAGGTTAGTGGCAGCCGCTCATGCCCTCCGCGGGGGACGAAAGACGAATTTCAGTCACCGGAGTGTGCTTTGGGTTCAGTCCGGCGAAATCCGGCGTGGTTAGTCGCCCGTGGCGCCGTTCGGAGGCGACGAGAGCCGCGCCCCTGTCGCGGCTTCAAGCAAGCGGTAGATCCGATAGACGCCGAGTCGCGAATCACCCAAACGCGTGCTCTCGCAGTCCACGCATTATTGCCAAATCTCCCCAATCTGTCCACGCCGGCAGCGGCAGCGGCGACGGCTGTTTTCGGCAACCAGTCGTCGGTCGGTATGTCGCCAGTTGTGTTTGCACGAATGCCTTGCTGCCCAGCACGGCCCCATCCGTAAAATACCTAAGCCGGCATCGCAGAACCGCGGCAAGCGGCAGCCTTCCGCCCGCGGCCACAACGCGCTGAAACTCGGCCAGCGGGATGCTGGCGGCTGCCTCGGCGATTCCGGCGCCGGTTCCGAACAGCAATTCGCGGTAATGCGCCTGCGCATCACTCCAGTTGCAACCACCCACCACGCGCTGAATGCCAGCCCGGGCCGACGCACTGCCCGCCACAGCCTCCGCGTATCCGCAAAAACGATATTCCTTCGGATCTCTGACGATACCAGCGCGCACGCTGTTCAGGTCGATGTAGGCAGCCATGGTTTGCAGCGCGTGGTCCTTCACCTCCACCAGCACACTCTTGAATCGCTCGGCCCACAACGTGCCGAAGCGCTGGTGCGATTTGTTGAACCAAATCGAGAATCGCTGTTTCACCAGCTTCATGAATTGCGACACGTCGCCCATCAGGGCGAGCTGGCGTTGCCGCCACAACATGGCTTGTGGTCCGTTCAGGCTGAGCTCGGCTACGATCACCTCGAGGCGCGCCGCCTGGTGCTTCGTCGGAATCGGGTAAAGCACGTGATATCGCCGCAACAGTTCCGCGTCCGGCAGTGGCTGCCACGGCGGTACGTCGACGAGCACATGAAAGTGATTCGACAGAATGGTGTACGTGACAATGTGGATACCGCAGTAGTCCGCCACCTGCCACAGCTGCCGGCGCAGGATCTCCTTCGCGGCATCGTCAAACAGCCACTCGCCGTTCACGGTCCGGCTGATGCAGTGATAAGCCGCCTCGTTGTCGGCTGGCGAAATCTTGATCCGACGTTGTCGCACGAATCCGGATGTTGCGGGTGATTTTCCGGCGATCCAGTGCGCTGAATACTCAATTCGGAGTATACCTCGCATGGTCCCTAATAGCGACTGACCTGCGCTTGAACAATTGACCTGTCCCTTCGCGGCGAGACGAACGCCGTAACTGACCTGTCCCTTAGGCGCCGTGTGATTGACCTGTCCCTTAGCTGGGACGCGGCATGCACGCCGCCAATTTGTCAGACAAACACTGACACGAAGACTTCCGTGAGACTGACAGGTTAATCAGACCCGCGCCGATAATGGAAATCCCGCTCCGTCGGCATGCTAGGCGGAGCCATGAGATATTACATCTGCGCCCTTCTGGCGTTTCTCTTTTCCCTTGCCTCCACCCCCCGCCTCCAAGCCGTCGAAAACACGTGGGACTACAGTGTGCAGGTGAGCTCGGCCGTGCAAATCTCACCCGCCACCATTACCCTCACCTGGCCGCAAGACACGAACGGCACACCACAAAGCTACACCATTTTTCGCAAGTCTCCGGGCTCCGCCTCGTGGGACCCCGGCACCACCCTTCCCGGCAGCGCCACGAGCTACACCGACACCAGCGTCGCGGTCGGCTCGGCCTACGAATACCGAATCGTAAAGGTCGCCAGCAATTACACCGGCTCCGGTTTCATCCAGACCGGCATCAATGCCCCGCTCGTCGACACCCGCGGCAAGATCGTCCTCATCGTCGACAATACCTTCACGTCCACCCTGGCCGCCGAGCTGACGCGCCTGGAACAGGATCTCGCCGGTGACGGCTGGACTGTTCTCCGCCATGACGTGTCGCGCACCGATTCGGTGAAGAGCGTCAAAGCGCTCATCCGCTCCGACTACGACGCCGATCCCGTCAACGTGAAGTCGGTCTTCCTCTTCGGCCACGTGCCGGTCCCCTACTCCGGCCAGCTGAATCCCGACGGGCATCCCGATCACGTCGGCGCCTGGCCGGCCGATGCTTATTACGGCGACATGGACGGCAGCTGGACCGACAGCTCCGTCAACTACACGCAGACGCTGAACACCGATCCGGTCGACGCCGCACGGATGAGCAATCTGCCCGGCGACGGCAAATTCGACCAGACCACCCTCCCCTCCGCCGTCGAACTCGCCGTTGGTCGCGTCGATCTCGCCAACATGCCCGGCCGCGTCTCCTGGGGCGGCCCCGCCACGTTCCCGAGCGAGACCGAACTGCTCCGCAAATACCTCAACAAGGACCACGCTTTCCGCCACCGCACCACCAATCCCGCGCGGCGCGCCGTGATGGGCGACTACTTTGGCAGCCACGGCGGCGAAGCGTTCGCCGCATCCGGCTTCCGCTCCTTCGCACCGCTCGTCGGCGCCGCCAATATCCGGAATCTGAATGTCGAGTTCAACGACCAGAAGGGCGTGTGGATTCCGCAGGTCGCGCAGAACGACTATCTCCTCACCTACGGCTGCGGCGCCGGCAGCTACGCCACGATGGGCGGGCTCGGCGCCACCGGTTTGTACAGTGATGGCAGCACGACCGAGATGGTGAGCAACAACGTCCGCGGCGTCTTCAATCTGCTCTTCGGCTCCTGGCTCGGCGACTGGGACCACGAGGACAATTTCCTCCGCTCGCCGCTCGCCACCGACCACGGCCTCGTGTCCGCCTGGTCGGGCCGGCCGCACTGGTTCCTCCACCCGATGGGCCAGGGTGAAACCGTCGGCTACGCTGCCCGCCTCGCCCAGAACAACAGCGGCCACTACGAGACCCAGATCAACAGCTCGGCCAACCGGATTCACATCGCTCTGATGGGCGACCCGACGCTGCGACTGCACCCGGTCGTTCCCGCCGGCAATTTCGCCGGCAACACGAGCGGCACCAGCACCGGGCTGTCCTGGTCCGCCTCGACCGATGCGAACATCGTGGGTTATCACGTTTACCGCCGCAGCTCGGCCACCGGCGCTTTCACCCGGCTGACAAGTTCGCCGATCACCGCAACCAATTACAGCGACTCGAACGCGACCTCCGGCGCGACCTACATGGTCCGCGCGGTCAAGCTCGAGAACACCCCGAGCGGCAGCTACTACAACGCGAGCCAGGGCGTGTTCTACACCGTCGGCAGCACCGACAGTACGGCGCCAACGACCACGACCACGGAACCAATCGCCAGCACAAACCCCGCCACGTCGCCCACCCCGACGACGACGACCCCGACGACAACCACGACACCATCAACCCCGATTACGACGACGTCGTCGACGACGACAACCGACACCTCCGCCACCACGCCGACCAGCACCGCCGGCGACACCGTGTGGTTCGACGACGCCCTGCCGGACGGTGCCGGCGCCAGCAGCAACGGAGACACGTGGAACTGGGTCGGCGGCTCGCCGACGCCGTATTCCGGCGGCAAAGCGCATCGCTCGGATCCCAAAACCGGCCTGCACGAACACTCGTTCAACTGGGCGGCGCCGCTGACGATTAACAGCGGCGAAACGCTTTTCACCCACGTCTACCTCGATCCGGAGAATCCGCCGAGCGAGATCATGCTCAGCTGGGCGAGCGCGAACTGGGAACACCGAGCGTATTGGGGTTCAAATGACATCGGCTACGGCACCGACGGCACACCGGGACGTGTCTACATGGGTCCGCTGCCCGAAGCCGGCAAATGGGTGCGGCTCCAGGTGCCCGCCAGCAAAGTGGGCCTCGAAGGCGCCAGCGTCGTCGGCATGGGCTTCAGCCTCTTCAACGGCGCCGCCACCTGGGATTACTCCGGCAAGGCGATGCTGACCGCGCCGGCCCTCACGATGCTTCCCACCGTGACGGTTGCCTCCACCGATGCCTACGCGGTGATCGGCAGCGCCACCGATACCGCGCAGGTCACGTTCACCCGCACCGGCAGTACCGCCACCGATCTGGTCGTGAACTACACCCTCGGCGGCTCGGCCGTGAAGTGGACGGACTATCGGCGCGCCGAAGGCGACATGCCGGTGACCGTCACGATTCCGGCCGGCTCCGCCAGCGCCACGATGACCCTGGTGGGCATCGCCAACGTCACCAATGCCAACCCGGAGACGGCGGTATTCACACTCTCGGCGGACGCGGCCTATGCGGCCGGCGCGCAGAACAGCGTGACCGTCACCCTCGGAACCACGCCGACGACGGCGCCTGCGCCCACGACTTCACCGGGTTCGACGACAACGACCACAACGGACTCGGGAACGACCACCACCAGCCCGGCCACCGCTTCCGGTGATACGGTCTGGTTCGACGACGCGCTTCCCGCCGGTGCGGGCGGTGGCGCCAGCGGCGGTGATGCGTGGACCTGGACGCCGACCGACCCGTCGCCCGTATCCGGAACGGTCGCACACCAGACCAACATCAAGAAGGGAACGCACGAGCACTACTTCAACTGGGCCTCGGAACGGCTGAACGTCGCCGCCGGCGACAAACTCTTCGTCTACGTTTACCTCGATCCGGCAAACGTGCCCGCTGAAATCATGGTCAGCTGGTGCTCCGACATCTGGGAGCACCGCGCCTATTGGGGCGCTGACCAGATCAACTACGGCAAGCGCAACACGGCCGGCCGCTACCACGCCGGGGCACTGCCCGCCACCGGCCAATGGGTACGGCTGGAAGTTCCGGCCAGCGCGGTCGGCCTCGAAGGCGCGTCCGTCCAGGGCATGTCATTCAGCATCTACGACGGCCGCGTAACGTGGGACAAGACCGGCAAGAGCTCCGGCACGACGACGCCGTCGTCCGGCACCACCACTCCGGGTTCCGGCCCGACCACCTCGGCCGACTTCGTGTGGGTCGATGACACGTTGCCGCAAGGCGCCGGTCCTGGCTCTTCCGGCGGCGATTCGTGGAACTGGGTTTCCGCCGGCCCCGCTCCGGCTTCGGGCAGCAGCGCTCATCAATCGTCACTCTCCGCCGGCCTCCACGAACACTTCTTCAACTGGGCCAGCGGCACCATGTCGGTCAGCGCCGGCGAAGTCCTCTTCACCTACGTCTACATCGATCCGGCGAATCCCACGTCCGAGATCATGCTGAGCTGGAACGACGGCAGCTGGGAGCATCGCGCGTATTGGGGCGCGGATAAAATCAACTACGGCACGCCGGGCACCGCCGGCCGTTACTTCGCCGGCGCGCTGCCGGCCGCCGGCCAGTGGGTGCGGCTCGAAGTCCCGGCGAGCGCCGTCGGCCTCGAGGGTCGCGCCGTGGAAGGCATGTGCTTCAGCACGTTCGACGGCCGCGTGACCTACGACAAGGTGGGCAAGGGTTCCCCATCGAGTAGTGGATCCACGACTACAACACCGACCACGACCACTGGCGCAAACGAAGTCACCGTCGCGGCGACCGACGCAACCGCGGTCATCGGGAGCTCGAGCGACACCGCGCTGGTCACTTTCACGCGCACGGGCAGCACCAGCGCCGCCCTGCTGGTGAAATTCGCCCTCGGCGGCACCGCCGTAAAATGGACGGATTACCGCCGCACCGAGGGCGACATGCCCGTCGAGGTCACCATTCCGGCCGGCGCAAGCTCGGCCAACATGACGATCCTCGGCATCGCGAACACGACCAACGCGAACCCGGAAACGGCCATCTTCACTCTCTCGCCTGACGGCGCTTACTCCATCGGATCCGCGAATTCAGCCACCCTGACCATTGCCAGCAGTGGCAGTTCGACGTCCGGCGGCAGTACCGCGCCGTCAGGCGGGACCACTTCGGGCGGCACGCCGACCACGACGACACCCACTACGCCAACCACGCCGACCACGACGACGCCAACAACCACGACTCCCACGGTGAACGCGGTCGCGGAGAACGCGGCGATCCGTCTGCCGCAGGTGGGGGACACGCAGCTCACGATTCTGTCGCCCACGGTGATCGAACTGCGTCGCACCACGGCGAAGCAACCTGATCCCGCGACAGTCACGGACTGGAACTTCGTCGACAGCAGCGGTGTGTTCACCGCGCCGGCGACCTCCGAGTTCAACGTCACGGTGAACGGCCAGGCCGTATCCGTGAAGTCGACCGGGTTCCGCCGTCGGGCCGGCTATGCGCCCCTCGATGTGCGCGACCTGCGCGTCGACAACTCACTGTTCCTCGAGCTCAACGCCACGGTCAGTGACGGTGCGACCGTCGAGGTGAAGAACCCGAGCGGTGCGCTCTGGCCGTCGAGCATGCCGTTCAAGTCCACGGCTGACGCGCTCCGCTACGGCCCCGCCATCCACGTGAACCAGGAAGGCTACGTCCCGTCGTTCGCGAAGAAGGCGATGATTGGCTATTATCTCGGCAGCCTCGGCGAGATGGACATCAACGCGGCGCTCGGTTTCAAGGTCGTCGCTGCGTCCACCGGCGTCACGGTCCTTACCGGCACGCTGAACGTACGTCGCGAGACGGGCTACGTGTACGCGCCGCTGCCCTACCAGAAGGTGCTCGAGGCGGATTTCAGCAACCTCACGACCCCGGGCGAATACCAGCTCGTGGTGCCCGGACTCGGTGCCTCGCTGCCCTTCCTCGTCAACGACGGCGTGGCGATGGCGTTCACGCGCACCTACGCGCTGGGCCTCTATCACCAGCGCTGCGGCGTCGCGAATACGATGCCCTTCACCCGGCACATCCATGACGCCTGCCACACGTTGCCGGCCGAAGTGCCGTCACCGCAATCCTCATACGCGTTCACCTGGGCGACGATTGCGTCGAAGAACGACGACGCGAAGAGCGATCCGCGGCACACCGCGCCGCAACTGAAGGACGAGGCCTCGCAGCTCTACCCGTTCGTGAACAAGGGCACGATCGACGTCGCGCTCGGCCATCACGACGCCGGCGACTACAGCAAATACACGCTCAACGTCGCCCAGCTGGCGCATCTGCTCACGTTTACCGCCGACTCGGTCAACGGGGCGGACGCGCTCGACAATCTCGGCATCCCCGAGAGCGGCGACGGCATCAGCGACATCCTCCAGGAAGCGAAGCACGAGGCCGATTACCTCGCGAAGCTCCAGGATGGAGACGGCGGATTCTACTTCATCGTTTATCCGAAGAACCGCGAGTACGAGAGCAACGTCACGCCGGACAAGGGTGACCAGCAGGTCGTGTGGCCCAAGAACACTTCGGCCACCGCGGCCTCCGTGGCCGCGCTCGCGCAGATCGCCTCGTCCCCGCAATTCAAGCAGAAGTATCCCGCTGACGCCGCGGCCTACCTGAGCAAGGCGAAGCTCGGCTGGCAGTTCCTCACCAACGCCATTGCCAGACACGGCAAGGATGGATCGTACCAGAAGGTGACGTTCTACGGGCAGAATTATCTGCACGACGACGAACTCGCGTGGGCCGCGGCCGAGCTGTTCGCCGCCACGGGCGAGGCGCAGTATCACCAGAAACTCATGGAGTGGTTTCCCGAACCTTCGGACACGAACACCTTCCGCTGGGGCTGGTGGCGCATGAGCGAGTCATGGGGCAACGCGATCCGCAGCTATGCGTTCGCCGCGCGCTCCGGCCGGCTCGCCGCGTCGCAGCTCAACGCCGCCTATCTCACCAAGTGCGAGGAGCAGATCAAACTCGCCGGTGACGACGCGCTGAAGTGGTCGAATCAGAGCGCCTACGGCACGGCGTTGCCGGAAGCCACGCGCCACGTCATGGGCGCCGGCTGGTACTTCTCGCTCGACCAGGCGTCCGACATGGCGATCGCCTACCAGTTGAATCCAAAAACCGAGTACGTCACCGCCCTCGTCGGCAACATGAACTACGAGGCGGGCACCAACCCGGTCAATGTCACCTACCTGACGGGCCTGGGACTCAAGCGCCAGCGCGAGGTCGTTGCCCAATACGCGAAGAACGATCGCCGCACGCTCGCGCCGGCGGGTATTCCGCTGGGCAACGTCCAGGAGGGGCCGCATTCGTTGTGGTTCTATCCCGGCGCCGAACTGCGCAACCTCAGCTATCCCACCGACCAGAAGGGCGGCAGCCAGATGTATCCGTTCTACGATCGCTGGATGGACACCTGGAACGTCACGACCGAGTTCATCACCGTGAACCAGGCCCGCGGGCTGATCTCTTCGGCGATGCTCGCCACGCTGACGCCAGCGAAATCGACAGCGTGGAAACCGGCGACGACATTGAGTATCGTCGTTCCGTCCGGCGTCGCTCCCGTTGGCGCTCCGCTGACGCTCTCGATCAGTTCGGGGATCGACCTGACGGGCGCGCGCATCCTCTGGGAGGCACGCGACCAGCAGCCGGACTACGGCTCGACCTACACCATCGCGCCGAAAAACGCGGGCCCGCAATGGGTCGAGGTTGAAGTCACCTGGCCGGATGGCCGCCGCCTGGTTGGCAGCAGCGCGTTCGAGGCGAACAGCGCACTGATCACGTGGATGGATGACGATGTTCCGACCGGCGCGAGCACGAGCGCCGTCAACGACGCCTGGAACTGGGTGACATCGAGCCCGGCCCCGTCCTCCGGTACGCGGGCACACCAGTCTGCCGCCGGCACGGGCCTGCGCGAGCACTGGTTCAACTACGCGTATTCACCGCTGCCGGTTGGCGCCGGCGACACGATGTTCGCCTGGGTCTATCTCGATCCGGCGAACATGCCCGAGGAGATCATGCTCCATTGGAACGACGGCACGTGGGATCACCGCGCCTACTGGGGTGCCGACAAGATTCAATACGGCACGGCGAACACCGTCAGCCGCCGGAGCATGGGTGCGCTGCCCGCCGGTGGTGGCTGGGTGAAGCTGGAGGTTCCCGCCAGCGCCGTTGGGCTCGAAGGCCGGTCCGTCACGGGCATGTGCTTCTCGACCTACGGCGGCGGCAAGGTGACCTGGGATGCCGCCGGCCGCACGTCGCCATTGAAATGATACATCGGCGCCAAGTTCCAATGCGGGCAAAGCGTGACCAGCTCCACGCCAATGCCCAATCGGATCGCGTGCCGTCCCAATACCCCTGAACCAATAACCGATTTTACTTTGTCATCGCGGGGCGCGCGAAGCGCAACGTTGGCTATCCAGCTCGACTACCCGCCTAGAAGCCGCCCCCCGGGCAGCCCCGCGGTGACATTCTGACCCCGACCTTTCGATCCTCCGCTGTGTAGCGGCGAGCGCCAGCGAGCCGACTTTCGATTTCGGATTTCGGATTGCGTAGGTTTTCGCAGCAGCGAAAACCTCTCACTTCGCATTCTGCGAATAGCGGTACAGCACGGCGCCGTAATCGTCGTAGTGCTCGAACTCGATTTGCGCGGCCCCGGCGCCGGTCGCGGGCTTCACTGCGACGCGCATGAATCCACCGCTCGGCGGGTTGTCGGTATACATCTGCCGGATGATCGCAGACGCATCCGTCGATTGCGGATCGCCAGGCGCACGGCCGAGCCGTGAGTTTTCGCGATTAAACGTGCCGCAACCGAGCTCGTCGTAACCGCTCGGATGCCGGGAGTGATACTTCCAGTGCCGATCGCCGCAAATCACATAAAACCGCCCCGGCGGAATCCCATTCTCTTTCAGCCAGGCGAAGAACGCCTCGCCCTCGTGGTGAAAACCGCGCGGGTTCACGTGGTTGTCGCGCTTGCTGCCGTCATCCGGACCCACCATTGGCGTCGGCGACACCAGGATTTTGAAGGTCGCGTCGCTTGCCTTGAGCGTGCGCTGCAACCACGCCTTTTGCTCCGCGCCCCAGATCGTCTTCTCCGGTCCGTCGTCCATTCGATTCGGACTCCGATAGTCGCGGCCCTCCACCATCCACAATTGCAGATCGCGGCCCATCCGATGCGTGCGATATGTGACGGCGCGCGGATCCGACGGGTTCACGACCGGCACCTGCTCGCGAAACGTCGCAATTCCGAGCGCATGCGACGGCGCATAATCGCCCGTGGGATCGGAATCGTTCATCCGATAATCGTGGTCGTCCTTCAGCCAGTAAGTCGGCACGCGTGAGAACAGCGTGACGAATCGCGGCATCACGTATTGCTCGTGCCATTTGCGCCGCAACTGCTCGATCGTCTGCGCGCGCGTGGCCGCGGGATGGTCATAGTAAACGCAATCACCATCGAAGATGCAGAAGTCGGGTTGGAGCCGGATGACATGATCGATCGCCGGATAGCCGAGGTCGCGATCTTTTCCTTGATAAGCGGGCTGGCCTTTCGCTCCGCCGTCGCGAAAGAAGGCGTAGTTCTGGCAGCTCGTGAGGATGAAGTTCACCGGTGCAATCGCAGTGGCCTCCGGCAGCGTTTTGAATCGAGCGATCGCACTTCGCCGGGTTCTGGTCCGGCCGGCACCGAAGTCGGCGCGGAAAAAATATGTCGTTGCCGGCTTCAGCCCGTCGATCGCGGACTTCACGATAAAATCGTGTTCCGCCGTGGCGTCGATCCACGCGGTCTGGCGCGCACCGGAGAATGATTCCGCGATGGCGATCTCGAATCGTGCCACGCCGCGTACGCCCGGCACATCGCCATTCACCAAGCCAGGGCCCGCCGTGAGTCGCGCCTGGAGGATGGCGCTTGTCGCCGTGACCTCGCCCGCCAGCACGCCCTGCGCGAGGTGAATTTCGGCCGCGGCGCTGAAGGGCGCCGTCGCGAGTGAAAGGATCATCGGAACGCCGGGTACAAGAAAGGGGCGGAAGCGCATGCGAACCTTTTGGCGGACGTGACGTCCAAGGTCACGACCATCCTTATCAGCCGATTTCCCTGGGAGCGCGGGCGTCTCGCCCGCAACGACTGAAATGCGGGCGAGATCCTCCTTCGCCAAGGCTACGGCGGACAGGCTGCCCGCGCTCCCAGGTGACGGATTTCACCTGTCCGCCTGCGGCGGGAAGCCGCAGCCACTTCGGGGACTACTTCGCCACGATGGCCAGCATCGCCTTCAGCTCCTTTGAAATCTTCGTCGCGGCATCGACTTCCAAATAGCTGCTGCGCGCGCGCCACGTTTCGTAGCCGCCGAGCTTGTGGTGCTCGGGCGTCGGCAGATAGCCATTGTAGCCGTTCGCGAGTGAGATGGTAAAATGATCCTCGAGTGGTTTCGTCGCCTTGAGGTCGAGTCCAATTTCCACGAATACCTCGCACGGGATCGCCGCAATCGTGAGCCCGCCAATCCGGTGGGCCTGCAATTTTACGGGCACGCGATCCGGATACTTGTCCAGCAGCAGCGCCTCGCGCGCATACAGCGCCTTGCGATCGCTGAACATCCCGTCCTTGTCGCGCGGCGTCGTGTCCACCAGCCGCTGCGCGCGCTCGAGTTCAGCCGGTGTGGCCTTGCGGACCCTGAGCTGAAGATCGCGCTCGGCTGACGCCAGCGGCACGTCGGATTTCCACGCGAGCTTTTCCCACGCCCGCATGGCGGCGTCGCCGACGCTCTTGGCGACGATTTTAATCTGTTCGCCGGGCGGCTTGCGCGGCGCGGCGATCGCGGCGGCGTAGTTCACGTTGTTGATGTTGCCGCTCGTGCCGTTGCTCATGATTCCGACAAACGGCGGCTTGCCCGTGTAGCGCGTGTCGCCAGCGTTCAGCCGCTGTGCGATTTCACTGGCGAACGCTCCGTAGTAGTCCGCGGAAATCGCCGGCAAGCCGCCCACATAGTGCAGGCTGTAATTGGCCAACATCGCAATCGGCCTGCCGTCGGCGCGTGCGCGGGCCGCGAGAATGAATACTTCCGGGTCCACCGGGCCGGCGGGTTCCGTCACCTTCGGATTCTTCACCCCCGGGTTCATCCAGGCGCGATCCCGCGTGCTGTCGAAGGGGTTCTCGTAGGTTTCACCGGTTTTCACGAACCAGCGGCGGTTGAAAACCTGCGTCGGATCGCGATCCTTGCCCCACGCGATTTCCGCCGGCTCGAGATTGGCCTGCGCGCGGATCAACGCCTGCGCGATCCGTCCGGGCAGTTCCGCGATGTAATCGGGATCAGGATCGCTTTGGAAAACGGCCGTCATCGTCGCGCACGAGTGCGAATGCGTCGCGCTGATCAGCAGGTGCGATGTAGGCACGCCCGTCCGCTTCGCCGCGATTGCCTTCGCCGCTTCGCATACTTCCCGCGGAATCATGCATGAATCGACGACACACAGGATCACAGTGTTCCGGCCGTTCTGCAGCGCCAGTGCGCGAGCGTGCATCGGATCCGTCACCCTGCTGGCGAATCCGCCCTTGAGGTTGCCGTTGATGGGCGAGGGGAATTTTGTCGGCGTAATGTCCTGGGCGAACGCGCCGGCTTTCAGTCCGCGCGACTCGGCCGCGGCACCGGAGGAGACCAGGAAAACGAGTACGAGGAAAAAGCGCAGGAGGGGCATCGGATCGTGATGAAGGGTCCCGGGACGCGGTGCAACCCGGGAGCGCGCATTGCGGCGCAGCGGTTTGCCCCGGGGGCGTGGGCGTCCCGCCCGCATTGATGGTTGCGGGCCAGGGGCCCGCGCCCCCAGGAACGCACGCTGACTACGGCGGCGGCATGGCGCCGATGTAATCGATCTCCACCGTGTCGCCGGGCTTGGCATTTACGGCCGGCACGAGGAAAAACTGCCGGACGGCGCCGCGCGCGGGATAGCCGGCGGCACCGGCGAGCACGACCTCATGCGTATGCGGCCGGCCATCGCCGCGAATCGGGAATCGCACGGCTCCGGCCCGCGGGCCGCCCTCGTCGCCAAAGAGTTCGAACTGGAGTTCGGCTTCGATCGCGCTTGTCCGGTGCGTGGCTCGCACATAAACGCGCGGCAGGTCTTCCGTGTGCCAGAATCCGATTGGTGACACCACGCGCGTTTTGGCTGCCGGCTCGGTATACGTCAGCCGCAACGCCCCCGAGAGCGGCCAACCCGCGTCGCGCAGTCCACCCTGCGGATACCAGTGCTGCCGGTCGCGCGCGAAATCGAAAGCGAATGGCGCCTGGTGTGGAGCATGCGCGTATACCCAGTCGCGAATCTCCGCGAGCGAGCCCGCAATCATGGTGAACGCGTAGTCGTAGTTAATGTCGTGATCGAGCAGCTCGTGCCGGACGGGCGCGATATAGCCGGTCGGTCCATCCGTCGGGCCGCCGGTCCCTTCCCGGCCGACGAAGCCGCCGAGAAAGGCCACGATGCCCGGCGCCCAAATGCCCAGCCCGCGATTGTTCGCATCGAGGAGCGCCGCCCAGTGCTCGGTGGCATTGAACCGGTTCCACGGAAACTCGCCCGGCTTGACCGTGCGTTTCGGAATCAGCGCCACGGGCGCGCCGGTGAACGGCCGGTCACCCGTGTAGCTGTAAAGCCGATACCACACCCCGTTGGTGTAAACGGCCGGCAGTTCCTGGCTTTTCGCCGGGTATTGCGTCCGGTCCGGACGCCCATTCACCAGCCGGGCGCGAACGGCAACGGTCGGGCCCTCCAGCCGGAGGGTCCATTCGTAGGTGCATTCGCCCGGCACGCCCGAGTGCGGCCAATGCATCGGGATGCATTTCACGTAAAGCTCCCTGCCGTCGTTCCGGTGCTCGAGCACGCGCGACGGATGGCCGCCGACGTCGCCGGACTGAATCGGATTCCATCCGAGTTGTTTCCAGCGCGGGTGCGGCTGCTTCCCGTCCGGTGTGTAGGGATTCGGCCCGGAGTAAAACGACATCTGAATCTGTCGTCCCCAATCGAAGCTGTTGATCATGTTCGGCCCGCCGCGGTGCGAGAGGAACGTGATCGCGCCGCCGATTGCGAGGTTCACGCCGACCTTGATCTCGGAATTCTCGAGATAACTCATCCGCGGCTCGACGCTGCGAATCCGGTTCTTCGCCTCCTTCATGTCGTAGCCCGGGGTTGCGGGCTCGGCGGCGTGTGCAATCACACCCACCGCAATTCCAACGGCAACGAAGCGCAGCACCCGGCGGACGCGGGCCTCCGGCCCGCTCGGAGAAATTGCGGGCGGGATGCCCGCGCTCCCAGGGAGCCGGATTCGAGCCGGGATCGGCACCGTACCGAGAGATGAAGGATCAGTCTGCATGAGATTCATCGCACCGTCGCTTCGCTGACGACAAACCGGTATTCACCCGCCCCAACTTCCACCCGCACGGCGCCGTTCTCCGCCTTCGCTTCACGCACCCCTTTCGTTCCGGCCATGGATGCGCCGCCTTCCGCCACCGCGCTGACATCGCGTGCTGGCAACCACACCGTTGCCATCGTGTTCGCGGGCACGGTGACGTCCAGTTCGAAGCGCCCGTTCGCGCGGCGCCACGCACTCGTGATCCGCCCGTTGATCGAATCGTAGTGGGCGCGAACCCAATGGATCGGCTCGACCTCGGGATTGCTGCCGGCGGCGGGCGGCTGCGGCCGAATCACGATATGCCGGTAGCCGGCGCCGGTCGTGTCGATTCCCGCCAGCACGCGATACGCCCATTCCATCACCGCGCCGAACGCGTAATGGCTGAAGCTGTTCATCGCGGCATTCTGCTTGCCGTTCTTGCCATCAAACCCGTGCTCGGTGGTGAAGCTGTCCCAGCGCTCCCACACCGTCGTCGCGCCATTCACGACTTCGTAACCCCAGCTAGGATACTTCCGCGTCTGGAACAACCGAATGGCGAGGTCGTGCTGGCCATGGTTGCTGAGCGAAAGCAGCAACGCCCGCGTACCGAGAAACCCGGTGCTCATATGATGGCCGGTGGCCGCGATTTTCTCCGCCAGCCGGGTCGCCGTCGCCGCGCGCTGCTCCGGCGGCAGCACGCCGCTTTGCAACGCAAGCACGTGCGCCGTCTGGCTCGTCTCCTTCAGCCGGCCGTCCTTTTCCAGGTAATGGGTCGCAAACGCCTTTTGCACGCGGCCAAACCGCTCACGATACATCGCCGCCTCGGCCGGTCGCCGGATCGCGGCCGCCATCCCGGCCATCTGCGCACAAACGAGCGCGTGGTAACAGGTATCCACATACTCGACCGACGTGGGATCATCGACGTTCAGCCAGTCGCCCCAGGGATTGCCAATGCTGGTGCCAAGGCCGTTCGGCGCCGTCGACGCCTGCCGCCAATCCATGAATCGCGTCATGCTCGCCCAGTGGCGCTCGATCACGCGGGTATCGCCGTAGACCTGCCAGATCGTCCACGGGCAGATGATGCCGGCATCCGTCCACGCCGTGCCGAAGTTTTTGCCCGGCTGTCCGTGCGCCATCGGATACGGCCGCTGTCCCACAGGTCGCCCTCGTCCCGCGCGAGTTTTTCCGCCGTGCTCGCGACCAGCACGCGCCACGCGGTCTGCGCGGCACCACGGCGCGATGATTCGAGCCGCCACGAGAGGCGAGGCGCGGTGGCGTCGATCCCGCGCGGATCCATCAGGTACTCGCAACGAAGATCCACGATCCGGAGCGCGTCGGATGCGAGGGCCGCGGAGGGACCCGGTTGCGCCCCACGCGCTGGCGTGAAGGACAGGGCCGAAAACAACGCGACCGGAGCGAGGAGGAAAGCGCGAAGAGTCAAAGCGAGGAATGACTTCATGAAGATAAATGCGGTCTACTTGTTTTCTCAGCAAAAAGTCAGCTTCACTTCTCCGTCGCACGCTTCGGCTCCGGCTGCGGGGGCATCCCGAAATAATATTCATACCACCGGTTCTCCTGACGGGTCAGCGGCTGGCCCGGCAATCCCGGCGGCTGCAACCCGGCGGTCCAGTCCGCCAGTTTGCGCGCGAGTTGGCGTGCCGTATCGGTGTTCGCCGCGATGACATTTCTGCCCTCGTGCTGATCACTCTCGAGATCGAAGAGGAACTCCGCCCCGTTGCCCAACTTCAGGTATTTCCATTTGCCGGCGCGGACCGCCGACTGATTCCAGAACCGCCAGAACAGCGCCTCGTGCGGTGCACCGGTTTTTCGGCCGCTAAGAAACGGCACGAGGTCCACGCCATCCAGTCTGCCATCGTGCGCCAGTCCCGCCGCCGCCACCGCCGTCGCCGCCAAGTCGAGCGAACTCACGGGATGGATGTATACTTTTCCCGCCGGGAGCACGCCCTTCCAGCGCATGACGAACGGCACCCGCACGCCGCCATCGCTCAACATCCCCTTCTCGCCCACCCAGGGATCGTTCAGCGATCCGTCCCAATCCGCGCTCACGAGGTTGACCGGCTTCCTGTCCTCGTGGTGCAGCTGGACCGGCGCGCCATTGTCGCTGGTGTACGCGATCAGGGTGTTTTCCTCGACACCGTGTTCGCGCAACGCGTCGGTGATTCGTCCCACTCCGTCGTCGATCGCGGAAATCATCGCCAGTGCATGCCGCCGCCGCTCCGGCATCTCACCCGGAAACCGATCGAGATATTTCTTCGTGGCTTCGAGCGGCACATGCGGACCGAAGTAGCAAAGGTAGAGAAAAAACGGCTGGTCATGATGCCGCTTGATGAACGCGACCGCCGCGTCCGTCTGGACCTCCAGCCGGTAAGCGCCGCGCGTCGTAATGCGCTCGCCCTGTTTCGAAAGCGATCGGCCGTCCCGGTCGTAGGTCGCAAAATACGTCGTGGTCTCGCCGGTGAAGCATTCGTCGAAGCCCTGCGCGAGCGGCGAGTAGGCGCGGCGCGCCTCCTCCGGAATCGCGACGCGTCCGCGGTCGGCTTTCGCCCCCGGCATGTTCGCCTTGATCCAACGCGTGCTGAGCGGATTCGGATCGAGATGCCACTTGCCCACCTGCCCGCTCACGTACCCGGCGGCGCGCAATCGTTCCGCCAGCGTGACTTCCTCGAGCGGCAGCGGGCAGTCCGGAATCGTGTCGAAACCGAACCGCTGCTGATACCGGCCGGTGATGAGCCCCGCCCGCGACGGACTGCACTGTGGAGCCGTGATATACCCCGCGCTCAACCGCACGCCCTCGCGCGCGAGCCGGTCGATGTGCGGAGTCTTCACGTCGGCTTTCACGCCCTGAGTGGAGAGATCGGCGTAGCCCTGATCGTCCGCGAGAATGACAATCACGTTCGGCTTCGCCGCCGCGGCCACCTCAACCGCAACAGCCGCGGCGGAACAAAGCAACGAGGTGACGAAAACAAGGGCACGCGTGAAAACGTTCATGAAACGGCGAAGAGAAATGGAGGAGACGATCGCGCGCGATGTTTCATTACGCGCCTTTTTTGAGGGCTCGGATCGAATTCCACCGAGCCTGCCTGGGAGCGCGGGCGTCTCGCCCGCAAGAGGAGCATACTGTACAACCATACCATCTGCGGCTGGAAGCCGCAGCCACTTGGCGCATCCGCAAGCGGGCGCCGCGCAATGCACGTGGAGCCCAACGCGGCATCTGCAGGCAGACGCCCTGCCATGATACGTTCGCCATGTCACTTCTTACGGCACGGGCAGATGTTTCTACCTGTCAACCTCCAGTCCTTCGTCTATCAGCACCCTCGTGAAACCGATCCCCCTCTTCGGCGTTTCATTGCTTCTGGCGTTACCCGCGCCTGGCCAGCCAGCAGACCCGCTGCCGGGCACCGCTCCGCTCACCTGGGCCGAGATGGATCTTTCCACGCGCCTGATGGACGGCGCGCATGCCTTCATCGACCGGAAGATTTCGGAATCGCCGGGCCAGCGAACCCGCTTCTGGCATCGCGATTCTTCCTCGGCCGCCGCCGACGCGAAATCAGTCGAGCCGAATCGGGAACACCTTCGGATCATCATCGGAGCGGTCGATCCGCGACTGCCGGCCGGGATGGAACGGTTCGGCGACGATGCGAATCCGGCGCTGGTTGCGGAGACATCGCGATACCGCGTGTTCCAGGTGCGGTGGCCCGTACTCGAGGGTCTTTTCGGCACCGGGTTGCTCGTGCAGCCAACCGGCGTCGTTACTGCGCGCGTCGTGATTGTGCCGGACGCGGGTGAAACGCCCGAGCAACTGCTCGGGTTGGCGTCTGGTGGGGCATCGGCTGCCGGCGCCGCGACCCGGCTCGTGGAAAACGGCGTCGAACTCATCGTGCCCGTGACGATCAGCCGCGAGAAATTCAATCCCGGCGATCCGGCGCTGCGAACGTCGGATCAGACCCATCGCGAGTGGATTTACCGCCAGGCCTTTCACATGGACCGCCACGTCATCGGCTACGAGGTGCAAACCGTCCTCGCGGCGATCGACTGGTTCAGAAAGCGCGACGGTTCACCGGTGAAAATCGGCGTCTGCGGTTATGGCGAAGGTGCGTTGGTTGCATTCCACGCCGCGGCGATTGATCCGCGAATCGATGCCGCCCTCGTGAGCGGTTATTTTAATGGGCGGGAAAACACATGGCGCGAACCCATCTACCGCAACGTATGGGCACGTCTCCGCGAGTTCGGCGATGCCGAGGTTGCCTCGCTGATTCTGCCGCGCGCACTCGTAATCGAACACAGCCCGGTCGCCGCGGTCACCGGTCACAAGGGCGAGATTCAGCCGCTCGCATGGGAAAGCGTGCGCGGCGAGGTGCAGAAGGCTGCGACGCTGACAAAGTTCGGGCGGCCAACATTTGTCCACGGCGCGGCCGGAAAAACCATTGGACCGTACTCGAACGAGGCGTTGACCGGATTCGCGCGCGAACTCGGCATCGGTTCGCTCCGTCCGGCCGCCAGCGAAAAGCCGGCAGATCGGCGCACGGCGTTCGACGCGGCCGCCAGACACCAGCAGGTATTCCGGCAGATGGAGGAGCATGTCCAGATGCTGTTGCGCCGCGCCGATTCGGTGCGGGAGCAGGCGTTCCTGTTGAAGGTGATGCCGGAATTTGCCGGCGGCCGCTGGACTACCGACAAACGGCTGCAGACGCATCCGCCGGAAAAATTCATCGAAGGCGCAAAGGCGTATCGCCGGAGATTCTGGGAGGAAGCGATGGGCCGGTTCGACGAACCGCTGCTGCCCTGCAATGCCCGCACCCGCAAGGTCGCGGAGACGAACGCCTGGTCCGCCTATGATGTGGTGCTCGACGTTTACCCGGAGTTAATCGCGTGGGGCGTGCTCGTGCTGCCGAAGGATCTCAAGCCCGGTGAGCGCCGGCCGGTCGTGGTCTGCCAGCATGGCCGGAATGGCGTGCCGCGGGATACGCTCGATGGCGACAAGACGGCCTACAACAATTTCGCCGGCGTGCTGGCGGAGCGCGGCTTCATCACGTTCGCGCCGCACAATCTCTATCGCGGCGAGGACCGGTATCGCTGGCTCGATCGCAAAGCCAACGCGATCGGGACGACGCTCTTCTCCTTCATCATCGCGCAGCACGATCAAATCCTGCGCTGGCTCGACGCGCTGCCGTTCGTGGATGGCAGCCGGATTGCCTTCTACGGGCTGAGCTACGGCGGCGAGACGGCGGTGCGGGTGCCGACGATCCTGGAGAAATACTGCCTTTCGATCTGTTCCGGCGATTTCAACCAGTGGACGCGCAAGGTCGCTGCCACCGACCTGCCCTTCAGTTTCATGACGACGATCGAGTGGGAGATGCCGTATTGGAATTTAGGGCACACCTTCGATTATGCGGAAATGGCCTATCTGATGGTACCGCGCCCGTTCATGGTCGAACGCGGCCACCTGGATCGCGTGGGCCGCGATCCATGGGTGGCCCACGAGTACGCGAAGGTTCGCTGGCTCTATGCGCAGCTCGGGCTCGCGGACCGCACGGAGATCGAATTTTTCCAGGGCGGCCACAGCATCAACGGCGAAGGCACGTTCGCGTTTCTGGCGAAGCATCTGAACTGGCCTTAGCCGTATCGATTCAGTCGACAACCGCGAATGAACGCGAATGGACGCAAATTCCAGAGGAGGAGGGGGAGGAATGCCCAAGTGAAACCATGGTCACCGTTTGGTTAATCGTTTCCATACTCCCCAAAGACGCCCTCTCCATTCGCGTGAATTGGCGTCTATTCGCGGTTGAACTGAATTCTTCCGGCTTAGCCCGCATGAACTCGAGACCGACGCCGGAGCGCCGCAGCGTTGGCGGTCGAACGAGCGCGAAAAGCAATCTCAGGGCGAAGAATGCGGGCTACCACGTTCCCTTCACGCCGAAGGTCCAGAGCGACGCATAGTCGATCCGCTGCCGGAACTGCGCATGCGCGGGCGTGCTCGGTCCGTGGCGCTCGATGTCCTCCGTGGCATCGCCGACATTGCGCAAGTTGGCGTATACGGCGAAACGCTTGTAGAAGTAGAATTCGCCCAGCACATCCACATAGAGCCGCTTCGAACCCCAGTTGAAGGTGCCGGGCTCGATGCTGTTTCCATTGATCGGATTCCGGCGCTGGCGGCCGCGATAATTCCAGTTCGTGCGCACGTTCCAGCGCTCGCGCGTCAGGCTGATCCCCCAACTCGCCGTTCGGGGAACATAGCCGGAGAAATTCGCCGACTCGTCGGCAATCGCGCGCTGCGAACTCGCGTTCGCGAACACATGAACGCCCCGTGCCCACCGCGGCAGGAACGTCAGGGACTGCTTGTAGTTGAACTGCAGCCCCTCCAGCCGGACCGTCCCCGGAATATTGTGCTGCGTTGAAACCTCGTACGCATCGTAGGTCGTGGGGTCCAGGCCATACAGCGTCAGGAACTCGGGCGTCGCGTCGAAGATAGTGTTACCGTGGAAATTATCGAACCAACGGCGAAACGCGGTGAAGGAGATCTGGCCGACACCCGGGAAGTAATGCTCGAGCCGCAGGTTCACGGTCTCGGAGCTCCATGCCTTGATGCCGGCGTTGTTCACGACGATCCGGTTGCCGGGGCCGGTGGGCTCGGTGGTGTCGGGCAACGTGAGCGCCCCCGCATACTGGTTGAAGTTCGGGCGGCCGACCGACGTGGAATACGCGGCCCGCACGATGGTGTTCTCCGTGACGTTGAAGCTCGCGTTGAGGCTGGGAAAATACCGCAGGTATTCCTTTTCCGTGCGGGTGCCCCGGTCGATCAACGTGAGCTGCGACACCTCGAAGGCGTTCGTCGTGATGGGCAATGGCTGCCCGTCGCTCCCCAGAATCGGCCGGCCCTGGGAATCGCGCTGGATGTTGCGCGTCGGATCCGTCAGCGGGCCCTGGGCATTGACATTCGTCTGCTCCGCCCGAACGCCTCCCACCAGCTTCAACCGCCGGTTGAGGAGGCTCACATCGCCCCGCAGGTACAGCGCGGAGACGATCTCCTCGGCGTACTTGGAATTGTTCACCTGCGACTGGTACGAAGTGTTCTGGTTGATCGTCCAGTGGGAGGGATGGGCGTTGTAGTCTTCCCACATCTTCCGGGCGCTCACGCCCTGCACCTTGCCGAAGCCATACGGCATGATCCGTTCGGAGAAAATCGGATCGAGGAAGGGCGCCGCACTGTCGTCATTGCCCACGGGCGTCGTGCTGCCCCGGCCATCCGCTCCGACGTAGTTGTAATTGAACGTATAGTCGCGCATGTCGCGGACGTTCTGGCGCAGATTGAATCCCGCCTTCAGCGTGAAGGGCGCGGCGGTGTAGAAGTTCCGGCGGATGCTGCCGTACGCGGTTCGCTTGTAATCGTGAGTGGCGTCACGCTGGCTGGAGGCGGACACGACGGAAAAATTTGAAAGCTGGGAATAGTCGACCGGCGTGCCGGCGGCATCGGTCACGGTAATCGTTCGCGGCCGCAGGTAAAAGAGGTCGTCGAACGACACGGTCACGCCGGTCCGCCGGGTGGTCACCGCGCGAAGGAAGCCCTGCTCGGCGTCCCGGTTGTAGTCGCCTTGCTGCGACAACCCCAGTCCCAGATCGCCCTTCCAGACCGGCCCCTCGTGGCGCCAGACGAAGGTCGGCATGTAGGTTCGATTGAAGCGGTTTCGCTCGTTGTGCACGTTCTCGACGTTGCCCGATCCCGTCTGGCCGTGCGTGAAGTCCGGGCCGAAGTTGCCCGCCGGCACGCGCACGGTGTTGAACGTGAGCCGCTCGATGACGAAGCGGCCATCGAAGGACGAATACTGGAACGCCAGCGTCACGCGATCGTGCGGCGTCAGCTTGTAATCGACGGTGGCACCGAACGAGCGACGGGTCGTCACCTTCGGTGCATCCTGCACTTGAAACGTGGTGAGATAGGGCCGGTCCGGCGTGGTGTGCGGGAAGGCGTTGCCGTTGCTCTGCGCGCCCGCGCCAATCCAGTTGAGTTGAATCTGGTCCTGCGGCGAATAGTTGGTCGAATAGCCCCCCGATACGGTGTATCCGAACCGCTTGTTCACCGGGGCGACGTACGAAAAGTCGAGTCCCGGGTGAACATTGCGGGTGGGGCTCGGCTTGGGGCCGGGCACTTTCTTGAAGTCGCGGGCGTTGTCGCGCATCATGATGTACGCGCTGCCGTTGAACTGCGGGCGCGACCGCTCGAACGCGCTTCGCGGCACCATGTTCACCGATCCCGCGAGCGCGGAGCCCTCGGAGTCCGGCGTCGGCGAGTAGGAGACTTCGATCCGGGACAGATTGTTGATCGAGATCATGTCCGACTGCACCGCGCGGCCCGTGCCGAGATTCGCCGCCGTGGCGACGCCAAAGCCATCGACCGTCACCGGCACGTAGTCGGAGGGCACGCCATTGATCGAGATGTCGCGCGCGTTGCCGCCCGTGTAGTCGATGCTGATACCGGGAAGAAATTTCAGGAACTCGGCCGGGTTGCCCTCGGCCACGTTGCCGAACTCCTCCGTGGAGACGACCTCCTTCATGTTCGCGGCAAACCGCTGTTCGTTGATCGCGACCGCCGCGCCCTCCATTTCGCGGGACGTGCTCACGACGAACTCCGACAGCTTCACGACCGACGGGTCGGCCGCCGCGCCTGGCTTCGCCTCGGTCAGCGAGAGTTCGATGTCACGCTCCACCGTCTGCCCCGAGGCCACGGTGATCGCCTGCGTGAGAGGGCTCAGGCCCGTGAAGAACGCCGTCAGACGCACATTCCCCGGCGGCACATTGTTGAGCCGGTAACCGCCGGACGAGTCGGTAAACGTTTCGAGCGCGGTGCCATCGATGGTGATCCGCGCATTCCCGAGGTATTCGCCCGTGCGGGCATTGCTCACCCGGCCTTCGATCGCGCCGGGCGTGGCGGTTTGCGCGGACGCGCTGGCGACAAACAAGGAAACGAATACGGCAGCAACAAGGGCGCGAATGCTCGCGCGAGGGGTGTAAGGGATCATGTCAGTTGCAGATGCCCATCCGGGGGCGACGCGCGCGACCGTGTGGCGTGGACGGCGTGGGGTCGGACGAGCTTCGAGGGTTGGCGGTTTGGCAGGTCGGTCGATCAGTGCCGCAAGCGACACCGACTGGATGGCAAAGAAAGGCTATACACCGTCACGGACAAGACAAACCGACGCTGCTTCGACCACGGACTTCCGGACGCGGCGCAGCCGCAATCAAAGAGAAAACGAAAACCACCTATTGCGCCGCGAGACCAGGGACCAGAGACCAGGGACCTCAATCCACCGCGGATGGCGCTGATAGCGCGGATAAAACCATCGGCGATATCCGCGTAACCGGCGGTTCCATGGATTGAAAGACATCGTCGCGGCCTGCGCGCAAGTTGAGGGATAGTGAACGGCCTTTTTCCGAGACTGCGATCGGAAAACGTGGTGCCACCGCGCAGCATTTTTTTCGAACCACGGATCGACACGGATCGCGCAATGGTGCCCTCGCGGGGATCCGTGCCGATCCGTGTGATCCGTGGTCGAGGTATCGCGCCGTTCGGTAACTACGGGCGCGCTCTGCTACGGTTTACGCCCACGCGTCGCGCAGGAACCGCAGGAAATTTCCGTGCATGATCCCGGCGATGTCCGCGTCGGAAAAACCACGTGCGCGAAAGAGCTCCGGATAACGCGCGATGTCCGCGATCGTGTCCAGGTCTTCGGGACTCTGCTCGCGGCCGAATTCGCCATCGAGATCGGTGCCGATGCCGCAGTGGTTCGCGTTTCCGGCCAGCTGACAAATGTGATCGATGTGATTGACGAGGTGATCGAGCCGGACGCCCGCCGATTCCGGCGTGGTTTGTTTCAGCACCCAACCCGGAATCATCATCCACGTGTCGAGCACGCCGCCGATCACGGCATCGCGCGCAATCAGCGCGCGTATCTGCTCGTCGCTGAACTGCCGGTTGTGCGGCACCAGCGCGCGACAGTTCGAGTGGCTCGCCCAGATCGGGCCGTCGAAGTGATCGAGCGCCTCCCAGAAGCTGTCATCACACAGGTGCGTCGCGTCGAGAATCATCCCGAGCCGATCCATTTCGCGGAGCAGCTCGCGCCCGCGCGGGCCCAATCCGCCCGTGGCGTTTGTGCCCTGCGCGTACGTGCCCGGCCCATAATGCGCCGGGCCGACCGCCCGCAACCCCTGCGCATAGGCGCGCTCGAGGTGCTTCAGCGTCACGATCGAATCGGCGCCTTCGAGGCTGAGAATGTATCCAACCGGCGCATTCGCCGGCGGCTGACCCGACCACAATTCCACGTGCGCATCGAGACCCGCGACCGTGGTGATCTGGTGCAGTTCGCCCGCCTCCTCCATGGCGCGATACCATGCGAGCTGGCCCTGCGTTTGCGCCCACGCCTGTTCCGGCGATTTCCAGCCCGGGAGCGGATTGCTCATTCTGACGTGGCGCGCGATCTGCGTTGCCACGCAGAGCCCGATTCCGGCGCGGCGCATTTCCGGCAGACAAACGGTGCCGTTCGCGCGACCCTGCTTGTCGGTCAGCCCGACCTCGCGGGCACGGATTTCCGCGATGGGCCGTCTCAGGTCACGGTTGTATTCCAGCGCGTTGAGGCTGAGGTCGAGGTGGGCGTCAAAGATTAACATGGTAATTTGGCGCAGAGAAGAGTGCCGCCGGGCGCTTTCTCCCGGGAGCGCGGGCGTCTCGCCCGCCCTTCACTCCATGCGGGCCGGAGGCCCGCGCTCCCAGGGAAATCGGCATCGGGTTAAATCGTGAGCACCCGATCGCGGGCGGCGACCTTCCATCGTCCGTCGGCGCGGCGCGAGTTCACCACTATGACGCTGGCGTGCAGCGCGACCGTCGGGCAGATGTGCCGCGGAATCCCATACAGCGCATCGCCGACATTAAACTCCGTGGCGCGGGGAGTTTCGACCACCAGATGCTCCTCGCTGTGGCCGACTGCGACCGCATCAGGCAAGTCGAGCAACTGGACGCGCGGGTGCGGGTTCTCGGAGGCAATCGCCTTGTGCCCAAGATCGAGGCAAAGCCGATTTGCTCCCGGCTTGCTGATGACACGGGTCAGCACGACGGCGGCGTTGAGGAAACCGAGATCCGGCAACATCGCCGTGTACGAGCAATCCCAGAGCAGGCAGGTACCCGGGCTGCATTCGACGTCGGACTCGCGCGCGTGGATCGGAAACGTCGGCGTGCCGCCGGCGACGATTCGCGGCACCGCCAAACCCGCTTCCTGCATTTGCCGGCGCAGCGCGCGGACCGGCTGCATCGCCGCCTGCACCACGCTGCGGCGAACCTGCGGATCCTGATCGCGGATGTGGCCATCGTAGGCGTGCAACCCGCCGGGCGTGACACCCGGAAGGGACGCCAGCAGACGGTAGACCACGGCCGCGGCCGCACTCGGCGGAATTCCCGTTCGTCGCATCCCGCAGTCGATGTCGAGCAGCAGTTCCACGGTCACTCCCCTCGCCTTCGCGGCGTCCGCGATCACGCGCAGCGTCGCGGCATCATCGACGATGGCGGCAAACTTTGTCTGCGGAAAGCGCGCCATGAGTTCCAGGAAGCGGGCGATGTTCGGGCCAACGGGTTGGTAGGCGAGCAGCACGCGCGCCGCGCCACAGCCGGCCACCATTTCCGCCTCGGCGATCGTCGCGCATTTGAACTTGTCGATGCCCGCCGCCTGCTGGAACCGCACCACCTCGGCCATCTTGTGCGTCTTCACATGCGGGAACAACCGCGCCGCTCCCCCGGTGAGCGCGAGCATCCGCTGGATGTTCGCCTTGATTCGATCGGGATAAACGAGCAGCGCGGGCGAGGCGATCTCGTCCACGTTCTCGACCCGATACCAGGCAGGTAGGGTAACGCTCATGCCGGGGCGGGTACGCGCCGCAAGTCCTCCCAGATCGTGATCAGCAGCGTGCTGCCGAGCACCAGCAAGCCGCCGGCCATGCCGAGCGGCGTGAGCCGCTCCCCGAGCCACACCACCGCGATCGGAACGCCGAAGGCGAAGATGAGGTAATTCGAAAGCGCCGCCTGGATCGCGTGCAGCACTTTCAGCGCTTTGAGGAAGAGTACCATCGAGAGAAAGTTGTGGAAAAACGCCAGCAACCCCAAGCCAATCCACGTGCGGGCGGTGAATTCCGGCATCCGCGAGAAAACGTCCCGCTCCTGCGCGATGACGAACGGCAGCATCAGCACGAGCATGCCCACGTAGGTGTAGAAAAGCATGCGCAGCGGCGAATGACGCTCGAGCGCCTTCTTGCCATAGGAATTGTAGAAAGCGCTGCCGAGATTCCCGAGCAGGATGAGCCCGTTGCCGAGGACATTGCTGCGGTTGAGATCGAACCCGGCGAAATCGCGTCCCGAGCACATCACCACGCCGACGATGGCGAGGGCGAAGCTGACCCAGCGCACCCAGGTCATCCGTTCGCCGAGGAAAACGAACGCCATCAGCGCCGTGCACGCCGGCAGGGTGAGCGAGATTAGCGCGGCGTTGCTCGCGAGCGTCCAGCGCGTGCCCCACGTGATCAGCATCTGGCCGGGAAAAACGCCGAGGAGCACCAGCAGTCCGTAGAGCCACAGGTTCGAGCGAAACGAATGCGTGCCACTTGCGGGCACCTCCATCGCCGGCCGGTTTTTTGCCTCGGCGCAGACAAGCGGGCAAAGCAACACGGTCGCGATGAACATCGGGCCCCACACGGTGAAGAGCGGGCCGACCTTGTCCTCCACGAGTTTGATGCAGGTGAACTGGAGCGCCCACATCAGATTGCAGGCGAAAAGCAGAACCCACGATTTCATCGGATGGAGGCGTTGGCGCGCACGCCGCCGGCTCAGCTGGCCATCGCCATCGCGCCGGGCTTCGCCAGTTCGCTCAACGCGGCGTCATATTCGCGCAGGGTCACGTCGACATCCTCGCTCGTGTGCGCCGCCGACAGCGACCATTGCTTTGTCGCCAGTGGAAAACAGAAGATGCCGCGGCTGATCATCGCCTGCCGCAACTGCTCGTCGCGGGCGAAGTCGTGATGCCCCGCGAGATCGTGCCAGTCGACGGGCAAATGATCCATCAGGTAGGGACAGAACGCCGAGCCCTGCCGCGCGACCACCGCAGTGTGGCCGTGGCGCCGGAGAAGTTCCTCGAGCCCGTGTTGGAGCTTCGCGCCGAGCGCTTCGACGTGCCGGTACACTTCACCGCCGTTCATCAGCAGCCGCTCGATCGTCGCGATCGAGGCGGCAACGGGCACCGGATGTCCATTGTACGTACCGGCCGCGAGCACCCGCTTGACTGGATCCGGATGAACAAACCAGTCCATGTAGTCACGGCGCCCACCGATCAGCGCGATGGGAAATCCGTTCGCGACCGCCTTGCCGTAAACGACGAGGTCGGGCCGCACGCCCGAGACCTGCGCAAAACCGCCGAGCGCGTGACGGAACCCCGTCTTCACCTCGTCGAAGATCAACACGAACCCGAATTCGTCGGCCAGCTTCCGCAAGCCCTCGAGGAATCCCGGCGCGGGCTTCACCACCCCGATGTTTTGCAGGATTGGCTCGGTGATGAGCGCCGCGATCGCATACCGCTCGCAGACATAGCGCACGGACGCGAGGTCGTTGAAATTGATCGGATGCACCAGCTGCTGATGCGACTTCGGGATGCCCGCGCTGATCGAGATGAAGGGGTACTCGCCGGGCGAACGCCGCGGCCCGACGCGGCTGAGCGGCGTCATCAGATTGCACGCGACGTCGTTGTGCCAGCCGTTGTAACCGCCCTGCATCACGATGACGTGATCGCGGCCGGTGACGGCGCGGGCCAGCCGCATGGCCTGGCAGGTCGCCTCGCTGCCCGTATTCAGAATCTGGACCGACTCGACCCACGGCACGTGCGTGCAAATCAGTTCGGCCAGCCGCCCCTCCATCACCGTACTCCCGGCGCCAAACAGGCTGTCGCCATTCGTCACCGCTCGGACGACCGCCTCGCGAACGTACGGATCGTTGTGGCCGAGGAAGTGTGGCGAAAACGCCGCATGGTAATCGAGGTAGCGGCGTCCCTCGGCATCGAAAATGTACGCGCCCTCGCCCCGCACGAACGTGATCTCCGGCTGGATGGCGCGGTTGATCGAATTGACGCCGCCCGGAATGAAGCGGCGGCTTTGGGCGATGATGGCGGCGGATTTTGGAAAGGAATGCGTCATGAAAGGAGTGCGCGCGATCGGCGAAAACGGCGGGGCGAATTCAGGCGTCAGCGTTTGGTCCGGCGCGCCGGTCGGCGGTGGCGGGGAACGCGGGCGATGCAATCGATCTCCACTTTGATCCCGGAAAGTCCCGATTCCACCGTCGTGCGCGCGGGAAACGCACCTTGGAAAAACTCCGCGTAGGTGCGGTTGAACCGGTCAAAGTCCTTGATGTCGGCGAGGTGGCAGGTGCACTTCACCACGTCGGCGAAGCTGCAGCCGGCGGCGGCGAGAATTTTCCCCACGTGTTGCATCGTCAGCCGCGTTTGCTCCTCGATCGTGCCGCGAATGACCTTCCCGCTCTTCAGGTCAAGCGGTCCCTGCCCGCTGACGAACAGCCAGCCATCGGCGACGATCCCGGCCGAATACGCGCCGGTGGAGACCTGCTTGTCGGGGTGTTTGATTTCAGTTCTCATGAGAAATGCGGCGCGGCACATGCAGCGCAGTCTGGGATCCGGATGTACGCGCCGCGGAGAAGGGAGCAGGGAGCCTCTCGGCAAGCTCGAGGCCTGCCCGTCGATGAAACAGTTGGCCGTGAGCTCGTCGAATCGGCAAGGAGCAGGAACAAACAGAGAATTGCCCGTCAGGACTCAGTTCAACAGACGGTGAATGGAGCCGCGGCGCCCTCGCCGCGGATGTATGCACCACGTTCTGCCGTCGGACGCGGCGTGGGCGCCGCGTCTCCATTGAGTGATCGTTGTGCGAACTCGACTGCATGGTTCCTCTAGCGTCACTGCCGTCCTGAATAAACCTTGTCCTCAAACTCCCAATACGCGGTCCAGTCGACGAGCGTGAGGTTGTGCTTGCCCGCGCGGATGAAATAATGCGCGCCATCGCCGTGCCGCGGTTCGTTGAGCGGCGGCATCTCGGTCGACGCCCCCAGCGCCTGCTTTCCGAACAGCTGATACACCGGTCGCGCGTGCACGACGCTGAGGAACTCGCCGCGCGGATCGGCCCAAAGATCCCCGGCGGCACTGTGCACGCATACGGCGCGCGGCGCGACCAGCGCGATCAGCATGTGCTGGTCGACCGGGAGCGCGTCCTCGCGTGCGTTGTACGATTTGAAGTTGGTGTTGAACCAATGCGGAAACCCGCGGTTGATTACGGCGACCGTCTCCTTCTCCTTGTTCTTTCGGCGGCTCAACGCCGCGCCCCCGCAACCCGAGTCATTCGAGCAGACAATCGCGAAGCGCTCGTCCTCGGCGCCGGCCCACAAGGCAGTCTTTCCGCCGCGCGAGTGTCCAATCACCGCAACGCGGTCGCGGGCGATGCCCGCATCCGTCACCAGGTAATCCATACAGCGGCTGGCGCCCCAGGCCCACGCCGCGATCGTGCCCCACGCGTCCGGCGCGCGCGGTCCGCGGTCGAGGAGCGCGTGAATGCCATCCTTGAACTCGACGTCCTTCTTGTCATCCGGATCGACGTCGCCGTTGAAGAACGCCGCCATGGCGTAACCGCGCGCGATGCCCTCCTCCGCCGGCCAGAACTCGCTTTTCTTCGCCCGCGTCGGATCGATGTTCTCGCCCGGCGGACGATTGCAGATGAGCAGGAACGCCGGCACCGGCCCGCGAGCGCGGTTGGGCACGAAGAGGGAAAGGTGAATGACCAGCGATTTCCCTCCGGAGGCCACCGTGATCTCCACCTGCTTCAACGTTGCCGCGCCGTTCATCGCGTTCCGGTCCTCGTTCACGATCTTGAAGCTCTTCTCGTACGGCGTGGCCGGAACCCGGCCATACACGTGCTGCCGGAAAAGTTCGAGGACCTCGGCGCGACGGCCGCTTTTCCATTCACCGGCCGTCGTGATTTTGCGGCCGTTGGCGGCGGTGAGCGGATCGGGCAGCGTGTACGCCGGCGCCCCAGGGGCATCGGCGCGGAAGTGCTGTTTCGGTTCCGCCGCGCTACCACTCACCGCCAACAGCAGGACAAGCGGAAGGACCGCGGTGAGCGAGAGCCGCGAAGGCGTGAGGATGGTTTGAAACGTGTTCATGCTGGGCTGGGGTTTACTCGCCATGATCGGCGGCATATTTGTCCGCCAACCGGCGCATGTCATACGTAAAATCAATCCATTTCTTTTCCCACCGTCGCGCGCTTTCGGGCGAATACCGGTAAAACCCTTTGGCGTTGGCGGTACCCCTGGCGCCAGCCGCGACCTTGGCGCGCATCAACGCGGGCACTTTTTTCGAGGTCGAGAGTTTCGGCAGCAACTCCTCCATTACCAGCGCATACGCGGGAATCCCGGTCAGATCCATCCAGCGAAATGGTCCCGCGAGTAGTGCCCACCAGCCGATGTCGTTGCGGAACGAGCGGTCGACCGTCTCAATGTCGGCCACGCCGGATTCCACGAGGTGAAACGCCTCGCGAATCATCGCGTACATCATCCGGTTCGAAAGAAACCCGCGCACATCCTCACGCAGCACCGTCGGCTCCTTGCCGCAGCGCACGCCGAGTTCAAGCGTCCGCCGCAGCGTCGCTGGCGACGTGCGGCGCCCCGGAATGATCTCCAGGTAGCGCATGATTTGGGCCGGCTCGCCCCAATGCATGCCGACGAGCCGGGCAGGCCGCTTCAGCCCCGCTTGCAACACCGAGATCGGAATGCTCGATGTGTTCGAGGCAATCACCGCGTCCGTGCGGAGGCAGCGCTCGAGTTCGCCGTAGATGCTCCGTTTCAGCGCGAGATCCTCCTTCACCGTTTCGATCACGAATCCGCACGCCGAGAGTTCGCCGATCGACTCCACCAGTTGGAAACGGGTTTTCCAATCGCGCACCCGGGTTCGCGGCACAATCCGGCGCTGCGCGAGTTCGCGCAGCGTCCGCCCGACATGCGCGATGCTCTCCTTGCGCGTCGCCGCCGAACGCGTGTACGCCACGACGTCGAGTCCGTGCGACAACAAGGACGACACGATGCCGCGGCCCATCAGCCCGAGGCCGATGACACCGACGCGATCGCCGCGCGCGGGCCCGCCGGTTCGTTTCGAGCTTGGGCCGGCTCGTTTCGCCACGCTCATTCCTGCACCTCGTCGCGGTTCTGTTTGGCGGTGCCGGTCGCGCTCCTCGGCTTCACCACTGTGATCGCCTGAAGCAGAACCGCATTATCGGCGAGCGGCGGTCCCCCTGCAGTCTTGAATCCGGACGACGCGGTGAACGTGATCGAGATGATCGGTTTGGCGAGCCGCGAGTTCGCCCGTTCGAAGGCAAAAAAAGTCCGGCCGTGATCGGTGCGCGCGCTTGCAGTCAAGAACGTGTTATTGCCGGGACGTAATGCTGAAATGGGCACGGTGAGCTCGTCGTAGCTGAGGTTGTGATTCCGGCTGATATTGCGCGCGAGGACGACGTCATTCACGCCAATTGCGTCGGCGCTGGAAATCCGGGTCGACGGCGGAATCGGCAGCCACTCGCCACCGTTGAACCAAATCGCCTGTCCGAACGTGCCGGAGTGGAATTGAAGCAGTTCGACCTGCAGATTGAAAAGGACAGGTTGATAACGTCCGTCCGTTCACTCTCCCGCGGCGAGCCGCCCGCGATGCTCTCGCCCCGTGCGCGGGCGGTAAGTGACAGGCGGAAAACGCCCGGCACACTCCGGCACTCGTCTTGAAGCCAGCGGTAAGGGACAGGTTGCTAACGCCGGCCCGACGGGCAATACGCGTCCGGCCACTCGGCGTCAGCCATATCGGCGATCTCGCGATGGCGGGTGAGCAGGTAATACGAGTGCGACAGCGCCGGAATTTCCGGAATGACGTCGATGTGGTATTTCCGCGCCCACTGCACGAGATCCGCCACCTCGTCCTTCTCGATCACCGCGCCATCGCCGGTGTCGTGATGGGTCGAGTCGGTCCCCTCCCCCTTCGGCCCGTTCGGCCGATCGCGGCGGCTGTTGATCAAATCACGCGCAAACTCGGTCCAGCCGGCATTCAACTCGGGATGCCGATCGAGCCGCATCGCCGCATTCATTTCCACGATCAGCTGGTTGTATTTGTGGAGCGCCATGAAGTCGCGGACGAACCGCTTGAAAAACGCGATGTTGTCACGGCCGGGGGGTCGAACCACCGAAAGCCCTCGAGAGCGAAGGCGGGTTTCACGGTCGAGTAGCGCTCGTCAATCAGGTCATAATGTGAAAGCCGGTTGTCCTCGGTATTCGCCCGGCCGTCCGGCCCCAGAAAGGTATAGCTTGGTGTGGTGTCGCGCATGTCGCGGAGGCTCTGGCGATAGTCACCACCGGCTTTCAGACGGATATCGTGGCCCACCACCGTAAGGTTGCGCATGACGTTGGCCCGGGATGACTTCTTCAAATCCACCGCCTTGCGCAGCAGCGACCCCGCCGAACCGAGGAACATCTGGCTCGCGTCGCGCGGATTGAACCTCTGGCCATCGGCGTAGGTTGCGGTGATCTCCGGCACGTAATTGCCGGTAGCCATTGCGTACGAGCGCATCCCTCGCGGCGTCCGTTCCCGCCCGATACGTTCCGGTGAAGATGAATTTGGCAATTTCCTTCCGGAACCAGGTGACTCCGATCGAGCCGCCAGTTTGTGCCCGCGATCGATACCCGCGCCTTGTTCAAATAATCGCCGCGCGTGACGTCTTGAACGCGGCCTTCGATGGAACCGAGTGGTCCCGACTGCGCGCGGAGCGCCGGGAACAATGCCGAAACGGTGAGCGCTGCTGCGAACCCAAAGAGCCGATGCTGGAAGAGGGGCATGGGAAAAGTAGGGATTGGATGCCGGAAACGGCGGCGTTGGAGAGGGTGAAGACAAAATAGCCTATGTTTTGTCCACATTTCTCACGGACCCCCTCCTCGGCGACCATCGCGGCAGCAATGTGGTTTGGCGCACGCGGCCGAAAGCGACATGGCCTCCCCTGACCAACAAGCGGCTTGGCCAATAAGGGACAGGTCAATAACGCCGGAGGCAGTGGAGGCAGTTTACCGGCCAAGCGACCCGTCGATAAGGGACAGGTTGATAACGCAGCGCGCTCCCGCCGGTCCGCCTCGATTGCCGAACGCGCAATCCCGTGCCTTATGCGAGCGTAAGCTTGCCTCGTATCACGTCCCGGGTGCTCGACGTCGCTCGCCGTGGAACGGCGAGACGTTATGACCGGAGGCGATTCCCGGGCGAAATGCGCAGCTCCATCACGTCCTCTCTGTTTTCCTCAGTGGCACTCATCATTGCCGGCCTCGGTTTTCAGCTGGCGACAGCGCCGGGCCAAGTGCCGGGAACCAATGAAACCTATGCCGGCTCCGAAAGCTGCCGTGACTGCCACGAACGATTTCACACCCTATGGTCCACTTCGCACCACGGGCGCGCGATGCAGCCATTCACGGACGAGCTCGCGCGTGACCAGCTTTCGGCGCACGCCGAAGCGGTCGCGGTCGGCCGCTACCGGTTCCGCGCCGAGCCGGAGCGGGCGCGGGTAGTCGAGACGGGGCCGGAGGGCGAAAAGCCGTATCCGATCCTACATGCCGTGGGCGGCAAGAACGTGTTTTATTTTCTCACACCGCTCGACCGCGGACGGCTCCAGGTCCTTCCGCTCGCTTACGATGTAAATCGCCGTGAGTGGTTCGACACCGCTCTCAGTGCGATGCGGCATTTCGGAGACGCCCAGGATTCCCCAATTTTCTGGAAAGAGCCCCCCTACACTTTCAACACCTCCTGCTACAACTGCCACGTCAGCCAGCTGGCGAAGAACTACGATCCGGCGACCGACTCCTACCGCACGAAATGGGCCGAGCCGGGCATCAACTGCGAAACCTGCCACGGCCCCGCGGCCGAGCACGTCCGCGCCGCCCGCGCCTTGCCGGCCGGTGCGCCGATGCCGGATCCCAAACTCATTGTCGCGAGGGAACTGACGCCGGCGCAGACGAATGCGATGTGCGGCAGCTGCCACGCCAAGCTTACGGTGCTGACGACGACGTTCCGGCCCGGTGATCGGTTCTACGATCACTTCGGGCTGGCAACACTGGAGGATCGCGACTTCCACCCCGACGGCCGCGACCTCGGCGAAAACTTCACCATGACCACGTGGAGGCTGAGCCCCTGCGCGCAATCCGGCCGGCTCGATTGCGTCGACTGTCACACGTCGAGCGGCCGCTACAAGTTTCGGACCGGCAATCCCAACGCCGCCTGCATGCCTTGCCACGAAAAGCGGGTGGCGAACGTCGAGGAGCACTCGCACCACGCGGCAGACAGCGTCGGCAGCCGCTGCATCGCGTGCCACATGCCGATGACGGAGTTTGCCCGGATGCGCCGCACCGATCATTCGATGCGAGCGCCCACCCCGGCGACGACAATTGCATTCGGTTCGCCGAACGCCTGCACCTTGTGCCACGACGATCACCCCGCGGCCTGGGCTGACAAATTTGTCCGCGAGTGGCGGACGCGCGATTACCAGGCACCGGTGCTTCAGCGCGGCGGCTGGATTGCCGCGGCGCGCAAAGGCGACTGGTCGAAGCTGCCGGAAATCGTCGCCTACCTGAGCCGCGCCGAGCGCGAGGAAATCTGGAGCGCCTCGCTCGTGCAGTTGTTGCGCGGCTGCTCCGACCCATCGAAATGGCCGGCCGTTCTCGCGTGTCTGCAGGACGCGTCGCCGCTGGTGCGAACCGCGGCGGTCGACGCCCTCGGTGATGAACCACGGCCGGAATTCGTGCGGGCGGTAGTCGCCGCAACGCGCGACGATTACCGTCTCGTTCGCGTGCATGCCGCCGCGATCGCGTCCGGCCTGCCGCGCGACTCGCTGAGTGAAGCGGACCGGCGCTCGGTCGATGCGGCGACGGCCGAGTATCTCGCCTCGTTGAAAGTGCGGCCCGACGACTCGATGTCGCGCTACAACCTGGGGAATTTCCATTTCAGTCGCGGTGATTACGCCGCCGCGATCGACGAGTTCACGGCGGCGAGCAAGTTCTCCCCGCAAAACCTGCCACCGCTCGCCAACCGGGCCCTGGCCCATGCCGCGCTGGGGCAGAACGACAAGGCGGAGGCGAGCCTGCGCCAGGCGCTCGCCATCGATCCCAATCACGCGGCCGTCAACCTGAACCTCGGCATGCTGCTGGCGGAAATGCGGCGACCCGAGCAGGCCGAGCAGGCGTTTCGCACCGCGTTCAAGAGTGACCCGCAACTCGCCGCCGCCGCCTACAACCTCGGCATCCTGCTCGCCCGCGATCGTCCCGACGAGTCGCTGGAGTGGTGCCGGCGGGCCGCCACGCTCCGACCAAACGAGCCACGCTATGGCTACACCCTCGGATATTTCCTGGCCACGCGTGGCCAGCTGGACGAAGCGGCCCGCGTATTGGAGTCACTGATTCAGCGGCAGCCCGCCATGTCGGACATCTATTTTCTGCTTGGCTCGATTTACGAGCGACAGAACCGGCCCGCCGAGGTCTCGCGCGTGTACCGCGCCGCCGCGGCCAACTCCACATTACCGCCGGCAGAACGGCTGCGTTTCCAACTCGGCCCGTAGCGCTCAGCCCACACGTAGCAGCCGAGGTGACGAGGCTGGACCGACCGGCGATGAAAAGCATTCGATCCGGTGAAAAACGGGAATGCGCAGGAATAAATCGCGCCGTGAAGTGCTCAAATTTCCACTCATGCGTTCCCTGTCCCACCACCTCGCGGTCCTGTTCACTCTTGTCGTTGGATCTTCGCGCATCGTCGCCGCGGATGCGGTCGCACCGAAGGTTGGGCAGCCGGCGCGAAATTTCACGCTCTCGACGCTCGATGATCGCACGGTCGAACTGCGTTCGCTCACGGCCAAAGGCCCAGTCGTCCTCGTCGTGCTGCGGGGCTGGCCAGGATACCAGTGCCCGGTTTGCACGCGGCAGGTCAACGACTTCGTCTCGCGCGCGGATAACTTCGTTGCCCGCGGCGCGCAGGTGATCATGGTGTACCCCGGGCCGGCCGGGGACTTGAAGGCACACGCGAGCGAATTCCTCGAGAACAAGCAGTGGCCGCGTGATTTTATTTTCGTCCTCGATCCCGCGTATTCGTTGACGGAGTCATACGGGTTGCGGTGGAACGCGAAGAATGAAACGGCGTATCCCTCCACGTTTGTGATCGACCGCGGCGGCATCATCCGTTTCGCGCTAGTCAGTACCACCCACGGCGGCCGCGCGTCGGCGCAGGCCGCGCTCGATGCGCTGCCGCCGCGCGAATGAGATCGCGTGGCTACTCGTCGGCGAAGAATTGCCGGGCCAGTTCCAGTGCGGTTTGGCCGCGCCAGCTACTTCGCCGCGATCACGGCGTCACCAAAACGCTTCCGCACTTTCGCTTCGTCCACGATGACGATGTAAACCTGGCACACGCCGGATTCGTCGGAATCGTACATGACCATGCTGCCGTCGGGGCTCCAGCTGGGATTCGGATGCGTCCACGCGTGGCTGCGCGCATGCGTCCGCGGCGTCTTCGCCAGCTTCTCGACCCGGCCATCCGCGAGGTGAATCAGCAGCAGATAATCCAGGTACGGACCGGTGGTATTGTTGTAGCAGTCGGTCACCGCCATCGTGAGCTGCGGATTCACCGAAGCATGCGTGCCCGTGGTCTTCGAAATTACGCGGCGTGAACTGCCGTCGATGGCCTGATAGACGAGCCCCTCGCTCTTCGGGCCGGCAAAGATGACATGCCTGCTGTCCGGCCCCCAGCTGTGGTGATGACCATAATCGCCGAGCCGCCGGAAGTTCTTCCCGTCCGCAGCGATTAGGTACAGTTCCTTCACCGTTGGGGGCGTGAACTTGTACGTCACCCGATCCTCGTGCTCGTTCGAGAATCCGATCATGAAGGTCTTGCGGTCCGGGCTCCACTTCGGGTTGCGGACCGCCGCGGGCGACTTGTCGAGCAGTTCCTTGTGCGGCGAAAGCGCGTAGCACATCGCATTGGTGATGTGGATCGGCCCCTTGCGGTATTCCTCCTTGCTGCGGACGAACTCATCCGACGGCGGCCGCGACACCCGGTTGCCCTGCAAATCGCACGCGCCGGTTTCGCCCCAATACACCCGCCGGCCATCCGGACTCCACACGGCATTGGTGCCGGTGTGCATGTTGTAGGGAACATTGTCCATCAGCCGCCGAAAATTCGATCCGTCGGCGTCCATGACCCAGATCGCTCCGATCTTCGACTGCGCGGAAGGCTGGCCGACGGCCCAAAGCATCTTGGTCATGTCCGGATTCCACGGCTGCTCGCTGTAATAGCAGTGCTTGTCGTTGGTCTTCGACACCGTCATCCGCCAGATCGTGCGGCCGGTTTCCGGATCGCGGTAAATCTGCCGCTCGCCACCTTTGCGCGCCGGGTCGGCGGCGGCAGCCAGGCCCACCTGAGATATCAGGATTGCAGATACGATGCCGGCGAGCCGCCGCAGGGTGGCGGCGCAAAACCGGGGCGAGCGAGGAAGGGAAAGCAGAGGCATGACGTTGTTGGGGTGCGCACAAGTCATGAACGCGAGCCGCCGCCGAAGCAATCTCGCGCGAAACTGATAGCGCGCCGCCGGGGGCGGAGCCGAGCAGGGAAGACGGCGCGTAGCGGAAGCCGTGAGGCTTTCGCCGTGAGCGAATCGGCGAAACCCGCCAGAGGCGGGCAAGCGTTTACCCGCCTTCGGCGGGCTCACGCGTTCCGCTACGCAAAAACGATTCAACCCCGATTCGTTTTGTGGTGTCCACTTGCGTCCATTCACGTCCATTCGGCGTCGACTGAATTGCGGCGAGGATCGCGCGCGGGCGCGGCGTGGCTGCACAAACACACCCCGTCGCTTCGCGACACCCCTCTCGAGAGGTGACCCGGAATCAAACGCTCCCGCCGCGAGCTCTCGACAACGCGCGAGTCTGTCGCCCAACTCGGGACCGTCCTTTTTTGCCGATGACGTCCCTTCTTCGTTTTCCTCCCCGGCAGCCCGCCTTGCACATTCGGCGCCCGAATCGAACCAGCCGGTGCTGGTCGCTCGCCGCGATTCTGCTCGGCACGATCAGCGTGGCGGCAGGTGCGACGACGACGCCGAAAAACGTTCTCTTCCTCATCGCCGACGACCTGAACAATCTGCTCGGCTGCTACGGTGACCCGCGGGCCCGGACGCCGAACATCGATCGACTGGCCGCGCGTGGCGTGCGGTTCGACCGCGCGTATTGCTCGTTTCCACTTTGCGGTCCCAGCCGTAATTCGATGCTGACCGGACTTTATCCGAACAGCACCGGCATCCTCGGCAATTCCCAGATCTTCCGGCAGACGATTCCGGACCACGTCAGTCTGCCGCAGGCGTTCCGGCATGCCGGATATCTGGCGACTCGGATCGGAAAACTGTACCACTATGCCGTGCCCACCTCGATCGGCACGGACGGGCACGACGATCCGGCGTCGTGGGAAATCGAGATCAATCCGGCGGGGGTCGATCGACTGGCCGAGCAATCGAAAATCAACAGCCTCATCCCCGGGCAGTACGGCGGGACGTTGAGCTGGTATGCCTCGCCCACGAGTGATGCCGGGCACACCGACGGCAAAATTGCAGCCGACGCGGAGTGGGTGCTCGAGCGCTGCGCGAAACAAAAGGACCGGCCATTCTTCCTCGCGGTCGGATTCTTCCGGCCGCACACGCCGTTCGTCGCGCCCAGGAAACCGTATTTCGATTATTACCCGGTTAAGGACATGCCGGTCGTCCAGGGTGTGAAGGAGGATCAGGCCGACCTACCGCCGGCCGCGCTCGCCAGCTACAAGAAGGAACAGGACAAGCTGACCGACGATCTTCGCCGCGAGATTCTCCAGGCCTATTACGCCAGTATCAGCCTGATGGATGCACAGGTCGGCCGCGTGGTCGCGGCGCTCGATCGACTCGGACTGGCGGATAACACCATCATCGTGTTCACGAGCGATCACGGGTACCACACCGGCCAGCACGGCCTGTGGCAGAAGCAGAGCCTGTTCGAGGAGAGCGCCCGCGTGCCGCTGCTAATCGTGGCACCGGGAATCTCCACGAATGCCACCGTCGCGGCCACTCCGGTGAGCCACGTGGACCTTTACCCGACGCTGGCGGAACTCGCGGGCATCCAGCCGCCCACCAACGTGCAGGGCCAAAGCCTCGTTCCGATCCTGCGCAACGCGTCGACCGCGGGTCGGGGGTGGGCGCTCACCCAGGTGATGCGGAGTGAAGCCGGTCGCGGCGGCGGAGGCGGAAAGAAGAAAGCCGGGCTTGGCCGTTTCGCCGGCTACAGCCTGCGCACACCGCGCTGGCGCTACACCGAGTGGGGCGAGGGCCAGCAGGGCCGCGAACTGTACGACCACGACGCCGATCCGAAGGAGATCACCAACCTCGCGACCGTTTCCGCGCACGCCCAAACCGTCGCGGAGTTATCGAGGCAGCTGCGCGCCGCGGTTAAAACAACGTTTCCGCCGTCCGGCACGCGGCCGGAATTGAAGGAGGGAATGTGGCTGCCCTTGCTCACTTCGCCGTAGCAGGATCGGCGCGGCGGAAAATGAAAGTGCGTCTGGGGTTCGAAACTGCGACGTGGAAAAAGGAGAAAGATTAAGACTAAGAGAACGAGAAAGATAAAACCGAGACCCGTTTACCGCGGGTTTCTTCGACATCCCGTGCTGGGGATGCTATCCGCCGTGCTGGTGTGCTGCGGCCGGATTAGCGAGGCCGGGGCGGCCGTACCGTCGGCACCACCCTACCCGCCGAGCCCGGTTATCGCGCGGGCGGAATTTGATTTCGCGACGCACCGCCGCCTCGCACCCGGCAGCGACAACTGGCCGACGACGTGGGCCGACGACAATCGGTTGTATTCAGCATGGGGAGACGGCGGTGGATTCGGCGGCACGAACAGCAAGGGGCGCGTGCTGCTCGGCATCGCGCGGGTCGACGGCGATGCGCAGGCCTATCGCGGCAAAAACGTGTGGGGCGGATTTGAGCCGGAGCATCCGGCCCAGTTTGGCGGCAAGAGCTACGGCATCCTCAGCGTTGGCGGAACCCTTTATCTCTGGCTGGCGCCGCAGCCCAACCCCCACCTCGAAAACTGCCGGATTGCGTATTCGTCCGACCATGGCGCGACCTGGCAGCTGGCCGACTGGCAGTTCGACTTCGCCGATGCGCTCACCATTCCCACCTTCCTGAATTTCGGGCGCGATTACGCGGGCGCGCGCGACCGCTACGTCTACAGCTACTACATCCACCCGACGTGGGGACCCGGACGCGCGACGAAAACCGCAGCGCACACCTTCGACGTGCATCAGCCGGGTCGCGTGTATTTGTCGCGCGTGCCGAAAGACGCGATTCTCCAGCGGCAACACTACGAGTTTTTCGCGGGCTTCGGACCGGATCGACATCCGACATGGTCCGCCGACGCCGGCGCTAAACGCCCGGTGTTCGCGGACGCTAACGGCGTCGGCTGGAATCTCAGTGTGAGTTACAATCCAGGACTGCGCCGGTACCTCCTCGCCACCGAACACGCGGAAACCCACGCGGGAAAGTTCGGGCTCTTCGATGCGCCCGAGCCGTGGGGCCCATGGACGACCGTGGCGTATGACAACAACTGGGGTGCCGGTCATATCGAGGCCACCACCTTCTATTGGAATTTTCCGACCAAGTGGCTGAGTCCCGACGGCACCCGGTTCACGCTCGTATTCACCGGCAAGAACACGAACGACTCGTGGAACACGGTCGCCGGCCGGTTCGTACTAAGGTAAAGTTCCTGCGGTCAATTCTGTCACCGAGGTCCGGCCGCGCGCAGCCGCAATCAAGTCAATACGCCAATCCTTTGAACAGGAGGTAACGGAGCCGTTTCGACAGGCTCAAGGCCCCGAGCCAGCCGAGGGGGAAACGGAGGGCGCGGAAACGAACTGGCTGTGGCTGCGCCGCCTTACAGCGCAGCCGGCGCGCCGAGGAACTTCGCCAGCCAGGCGTACGCCTTCTCGCGCATTTCGGGCGGGAAATCATGAGGGCAGTCGGGATGCTCGACCGCAAGCCGGTCGGCCGCGCGATGCAGCGCGAACACCGGCCGGGCGGCGGCGATGATTGCGTCGACGCTCCGCCATTTGAAATTCGTGTCACCCCGCGGCGCGATGGCCAGGAACGCCCGCGGCGCCAGTGCGCCCGCCAGTTCGTGGAAATCGAACGGGATCTCCGGCCGACCGTAATCGAGCAGCCGCGGCATGTAACGCGTCTGCGCCCAGCCCTTCTCCGGTTTCCAGCTGCGCTCGTCCATGTAATCCAGGAACGAATCGAAGCCGCAGCTCGACACCACGGCGCGAATCCGTTCGTCGAATACCGAGGTGTAAATCGCATTGTGGCCGCCCAGCGAATGACCGATCGCGCCGAAACCGGTCCTGGCCACGCCGGGTGTCGCCTCGAGCACGTCAAGCGCACGGATGTTGTCCCAGATCGCCTTCATCGTCCCGCTCACGTACCCCAGCGCCTTGAGGTCGGGCTGGTAGTCCGCCAATAGTGGATACGGCGGGGCGATGACCACGTAGCCGCGGTCGGCCAGCTCCTGCCCGTAGTTCCGGCCGGGTTTCGCCGCCGGACTGCCGAGCCCGACCACGGGGCGGTTGCCCTCGGTGTTGTTCGTCGGCATCAGGCAGAGGATGCCGGGGCGTGGCTCTTTTCCGTCGCCCACGGATTTCGGCACCAGGAGAAACGCGGGCACACGACCGCCCGGTTCCGCGGTGTAAGTGATCGCGCGGCGCACGTAGGTGCCGCAATCGGTCTCGCTCTCCACCTTCACCTCGAGCGGCACGCGGCGGGCGCGGTCTGGCAGCGGGCCCATCACGTCCTGCATGCCGCGCAGAATCTCGGCGCGCCGCTGCTGCCATTCGGCCGTCGTGCGGACGGGACGCACCTGTCCGTTCGCATCGCGAAACTGGAGGAGGTTTTCGCGCTCGAGCCGCGGCGCGCCCGCAAGCTCAGCAGCGGCTGACAGGAGGCAGAGAACAGCGCCGACCTGGAATGCGGCAGTGACACGAAACGTCTGGAAGCAATCGGTCATCGGGGTTGGGGGTCACCTGATGCGGCTACGCGCCGAACTGCGCTGCAAGCCGAATCTCGCGTCGATCAATTCGCGGATATTTCCCTGGGAGCGCGGGCGTCTCGCCTGCAAGTTCGTTAAATGCGGGCCGGAGGCCCGCGCTCCCAGGAGGAACCGCGATTCGAACTACTTTTCCACCGCTGCGGTCCGAGCCGGACCCGCCGCGACCCGCGGTTCACCGTCGAGTTGCAGCTTGATCACGCTCGCGATCGGATCGGGTGAAATCGTCGGCAGCTGGATTGAAACGCCCCCGCCACCGGGCATGACGGTCAGCCGCGTATTCGACCGGCTGCCCAGCAGATCTGCGCGCGTGATCCTGTTGTTCAGCGGCACCACCAGCCTCGTGTCCTTCGGCCAGTCGAAAACGTGCAAGTAAATCACGCGGCCTTTTCGCGTGGCGCGGCCCCAGTCCAGTTTGGCGAACGGGCTCGCCGTGGTCCCGTAGATGGCCTCGCCATTCGTCTTCATCCATGCGCCGATGGCTTGGAATGACTTCAAGGTTTCCGGCGGCACGCTGCCGTCGCCCTTGGGACCGATGTTGAGCAGGTAGTTTCCGCCCTTGCTCGCGATGTCGATCAGGTTGCGGATGAGCGTCTCGTCGGATTTCCACGCGTGATCGTGCTCACTGTAGCCCCACGTCGTGTTCAGCGTCATGCATGTCTCCCAATCCAGTCCGGGCATGCCCGTGGCGGGGATGTGCTGCTCGGGGGTGAGAAAATCGCCGTACTTCGTATCGAGCTTCGCCACCACCGCGGTGGTGCCCATGCCGGACCAGCCCGCCTCGGGAATCCGATACAGCCGGTTGTTCATGATGACGCGCGGCAGCCGAACGCGAACGGCACGCATCAGGTCCGTTGCCCGCCACGCTTCATCGCCCTGGAAATCGACGGCGCTGTAATCCCACCACAACACGTCGGGCCGGTACGACGCGAGCTCGGCCACCTCGGCGTGGAGATAGTCGACATACTTCGCGTGATCGCGTTCACCATTTGGATACGGCTTGCCGCGCAATGGATGCGGCAGCTTTGTCGAACGGTTGTAGGCATACTGGTCGTGGTGCCAGTCGATGACAGAGTGATAAAACCCGACGCGCAGTCCCTCCGCCCGCGCCGCATCGGTGATCTCCCTGACGAGATCACGGCCGAGCACCGAGCCCGCATCGTAGTCGCTGACCTTCGAGTCGTGCAGCGCGAACCCGTCGTGGTGCTTGGTCGTGAAAACCAGATAGCGGCAACCCGCGGCGCGCGCGAGCGCCGCCCACTCGCGGGCAAACCCCGGAGCGGGCTTGAACAGGGGGGTCGCGCGCTGAGCATACGTGCCCGTGTCGGCGCCGACGCGCTGCTGGATCCACTCCATGCCTCCCTTGGTGGCGACGGCCTTTCCATTCCACGTTCCCGCCAGTCCGGAATACAGTCCCCAGTGCACAAACATGCCGAAGCGCGCATCGCGCCACCATTGCATCCGCGCATCGCGTTGGGCAGTCGTTTCCATCGCCGGTGAGCGTTCGGCTGCGTCAATCGTGTTCACGCCGAGCATCAGCGCGAGGAGGCAGCAGGCAATCGGCACGATGCGCCTGGCATGCCGGACAAAGTTCGATGCGGTGCGACGCCGGGAATTCGTTTTCATGTTGATCGGAAGAAGTCAAAACGGGATGCGCCCGCAATGATGGACGGCATTTGGAGCGCCGGCGACTCGGAATCTGGGCGGCCGAACTGGGAGCGCGACCGCCCCCGGTCGCTCTTTGACCGATGCGACCGAGGGCGGTCGCGCTCCCAACGCAAATGCGCTACCGTCGCCGCGCTTCGAACTCGGGCGTCATGCGCGGCACCAAGCCGCCGCGCTCCCGGATGAAAAACAACGCGGCAATCCGCTCGCGCGAAGCGAGCCGGAACCCCTCGTCGGGCCCCAGCACGAAGAGGGCGGTCGCCAGTCCGCTCGAACGCGCACATGACGACTCTATGACGCTGACTGCGGCAAGGGTCGAGGACACCGGCTCGCCCGTGCGTGGATCGATGATGTGGCCATAACGCCGGCCGCCGGCGGTGAAAAAATTCCGGTAGTCGCCCGACGTGGACACGGCCTCGCCGGATAATTCGACCACACACGCGATCGCACGCGCATCCGGCCGCGGCACCTCGATCCCCGTCCGCCATCCACTTTCGCCGCCCGGACCGCGGCCCTCGGCTTTCACGTCGCCGCCGACTTGGACGATGTAGTTGGTGGCCCCGAGCGAGCGCAGCAGTTCGCCGACCTGATCGGACGTGAATCCCTTCGCGATGGACGAAAAATCGACCGTGAGCAGCGGGTCTTTTTTCCGTAGCGCGGGTGGTTCGCTTCGAATCTCGACCGCACGCCAATCAACATGGCGACGCGCCGCCGAAATCTCCAACCGCGTCGGCCGCCCGGCGGCCCGGCCGTCCGGGCCAAAACCCCAGAGTCGGACGAGCGGTGCGACCGTCGCGTCAAACGCGCCCTGCGTTAGCTCGCTGAGCTGCCGCGCCTCGGCCGCAACGCGCGCGAACTCGGTCGAGACGGGTATCCACTCCCTGGTGTCGGCGGCATTGAAGCGCGAAATCTCCGAAGTGGCACGGTAGGTCGAGAATTGCTGTTCGAGTTGCTCGAGTCTTTCCGGCACACGGTGGGACACAGTTTGCGAGTCGAGGGGCGTCGCCGGCGGCAGAAACCTGACCGACCACGTGGTGCCCATTGCGCGGCCCGAAAGCGCGATCGGTTCGGCGGCCGGCAACGAAACGCCGCCGAAGAAAAGGACCGCCGCGAATACCGGCCAATGACGCACGGCCGGTGTTGTGCCGCAGGTGTGACCGCGGATCGACGCAAATTCACCAGCGTGGCGGCTGCGGCTTCCAGCCGCAGATGGCTCGGATTTTCCGTCCGATTTTCGTAGCAGCGGAGGTGACGACGCTGGCAATTTCCATCCACCGACTGTCGGCCTGTGCTTCCGATCCGATCTGCGGCAGAGCCTGCCCTGAGCTTGTCGAAGGGATGCCGCAGCCACTGACCGGACTACCCTTTGATCCAACTGATGACGGCGAGATAGTTCCAGTTGATCGCCACCGCCACGGCGACGAAGACCAGCGCGAGCGCGTCGCGCCGCGAAAAAGTGTCCGTCGCGCCGCGGGCGCGGACGAAATTCAGCAAGGCGCCCGTGGGGCATCCGAAACGGCAATACGCCTGCGGCACGAAGAACGAGACGGCCAGCCCGATCACCGCGATTGCCAGTGTCGCCCACCCCGCCGAACGAACGACATAGGCCGCAAACGGCTCGATGCCCGCCAAATCGAGCGGCAGCGCGAGCATCGCCACCACCAGCACCAGGAGCAGCAGACCCGCCGGCAGGAACTCCAGCCCGCGAGCGACGGACGCGGGCAGATTGATCCGCCACCGGGCGGGACGAACGCGATTGATCAACTCCTGTGCGGCGCCGTGGGGACAAATCTGGTGGCAATAAAATGGCCGACGGGTTGTCCACGGTACGAGCAGCGCCGCGACCGTGAGCAACACCAGCCCGGGCGCCGTTGTCCAAGGCACTCCCGCCCGCGCCCAGCCCGCAAAAAACTTCTGCGCCACCAAATCGCCGGCGATGAATCCGACGTAGACGATTACCGTGATCTCGTACAGGCATTTCCAACGGAGAATGCGGAAGACGGGGAAGACTCGGAAGACGCGAAAGACATGTGAGACACCGGAGAATGCCGGGATGCTAGTCTTACTCGTCTCGCGTTCTTCCATGTCTCGCGTTCTTCGAGCGCGTTCTTCCGCGTCTCCCATTCTTCGGAATTGCCTGACGGCCGCCAGCCCCAGCACGACGACCATCCCCCAGTCCCGCCAGCCCCACCGCAGCGCCGGGCGCGCGATGATTTCGTCCCGGCTCATCTGCAGTCGCGCCTTCACGCTGCGCGCGATGGCCATGCTCGTCATCGTCGCACCGGAAACCCCCTCGATGCCGGCCGCTTCCAAATCGAGCGCGGCAGCCCCATCCCATGTCATGCCGTTCCATTTTTTCAGGAACCGCCGATCGAGGACGACGTTATCGACGTAGTCCTTCGTGTCGTCCGATGAGTGGATCTTTATTCCGACGATCTTCCATTCGCGGTCGAGCACCACCAGCGCATCCGTCACGCCGGCATAGCCAATGATGTCCTGGCATTGCGGCTGAGTGCGGACGACGTAGCCCAGTTCGCGTCCCTCGCGGTCGACGATGAACAATCCATCGCGCGCCGAGTCGTCCGGCCGCAATCGCACCGCACTCGCGAAAAATCCCGCGACTTCGTCGACGACGATCGGTGAATCGCCATGCGTCCGCTGCCGGACCGCCAGATCGCGAATCAGCCAGGCGATCAGGCACACGACCCCCAGCCGGTAGAGTTGAAGCGTAAATTGCTTCAAATGGCTCGATTAACCGCGAATGAACGCGAATGAACGCGAATCGCGTTAGAGGCACGAACCAGTGCGGCGGTCATCATACGGCTATACGCCCGGGGCCCATTCGCGTCCATTAGCGTGCATTCGCGGCTGCTACTCCGGTTAATTCGCGGGCAGCACCTGCACGGCGTCAATGTGCACGTTGCCATCCGCCTTTTCGGCGCTGATCTCCACCGCCGACGGTTTGCCGGCCGCAAAACGATACACGCCGAGCGAGACCCACTGGTTGTCGATCGTGGCCGGCTGCTTCTGGTTGACCGTTCCATGTTTTTCGCCCTCGGCGCTGCGCACCACATACGCCGTGTTGCTGGCGCGATTCTCGTGCGGCGAGGTGGAGAAACGCACTTCGTATCGGCCGTCCGCCGGCACGGTGAATTCAAACGACGCCTTCATGCCCGGACCGCGCCCATACGCGTAATCCGGCCCCACATGGGAGAGCGAAGCACCCGTTGCCCACTTCCCGCTGAGCTTTGCGGCCGTGTTGTCCACCACCACGCCCTTCAATGCCGAAAGCGTCACGCCCGTGCCGCGCCCGCCAGTGTCATCGACCGGCCCCGGCGCCGGGCCGACAAGCTGGAACGTGGCCTCGAGCGCATCGCGCCGCGCGCGGCCCGGCATCTGAAGCAGTGCGTCGAGCTTCGACCAGTGCTTCTGGTACACGTCGCGGGGTGTGCACTGGTTTTGCACCGCCACGGCGGCGGCCTTGCCCACCACCTCGCCCATCATGCCGATGGTTTTCATCACGCGCACGGTGCCGAGCGCCTCGTCGGTCACGCTGATGTCGCGGCCGGCCATGAACAGGTTTTCGACGTTCACCGAGTAGAGGCAGCGATATGGAACCGGGTAACCGAACTGCCGATCGATGCGCCGGTCGTGCTCGGCGATCGAGATGAACGGATTGTCCGGGAACTTCTGCGCGTACTCCTTTTTCGGGAAGTGCAGATCGATGCTCCATGTGCTCGGCACGCAGCCATCGGGAAACTCGCGCTTGGTGACTACGTCCTCGCGCGTGAGCATCACGTCGCCCACGATGCGGCGCGATTCGCGCGTACCGCCAATGTAGGCGACCCAGTCGAGCTTCGCCTTCGTGTGCTCGGGCTTGCCGTCACGATTCTTCATCGCGTTGAACGCGCCGAAAACCGCGCGGAGGTTCCAGTCGCGAATCGCCTCGAGGTCATCGATCGGGTGCTTGTTGAAACCGCTTTCCCAGAACCACTCACCCTTGCCCCACTTGCCGGCGTTCAGACCCGTGCCCCGTCCCTGCTTTGGATACGGGAAATCGTCCATCGTCAGATCCAGCGCCCACGGTGTTTCCGGGAACGGCTGCTCGGAGCCGGCCTCGCTCCACACCCACATGTTGCTCATGCCCATCAGATCCTTGAGCTCGATTTCGTATTTGGCGCCCGCGAGGTGCGCGAGGCTGCCATGACCCGTGCAGTCGACGAACAATTGCGCACGGAACTTCTTCTCGCGGCTGTTGGTGGTGTTGAGGGTCGTCACCGACACGATTTTCCCCTCCTTTGCCTCGGCGGCGTACATGTGCTCGTTGAGGAAAAGCCGGATGTTTTTCTCGCTGCGCACGAGCGCCTCCTTCTGCGCGTCGCCAAATTCCTCCGCCAGCCCGGGCGAGTTCTTCGCCTTGTCCGCAAACTCCTCCACGATTTCACCGATGTGCGGATACTTTCCGCGGCGGATCAAACCCTGCGACCAGACGCGGACTTCCGAGCTGCCGTTGCCGCCCAGCACCGGCCGGTTCTGGATCAATGCCACCTTGAGTCCCATCCGGGCCGCTGAAATCGCGCTGCCCATTCCACCGTAGCCGCCTCCGACGACGACGAGGTCGAATTCGCCCATGTCATCAGGGACGGGTGGCAATTTCAGTGCCGTCTTGCGCCAGGCGGGAAGCGGCGCGGTGTCGTTGGGCGGTGTCTCCTTCGCATCGGTGGTGAAATAGATCGCATCGCAGCGGCCATCGAACCCGGAGAGATCGCGCAATGCGATCGTGCTCTGCGGCTGCGTGATCGTGACGGTGCCGCCGTCGTGCCAACCCCAGTCCGCTCCCTTCGTGCCGAACGTCTCGGCGAGCGGCTGGCCGTTGATTAACAGCTGGAACTTCCCCGGCGCCCCCGGTGCGTTCCAGCGCGCCACCCAATCCTTCGTCCGCACCCATACGCGATACGAGCCGATCGTGGGAAAGGTGACGCTCGTCGACGCGTCGGCCACGGGCCGTCCGAGTCCGTGCGCAATCAAATACGGCGACCCCATGAGATCGATGAACTGGGTGTCGAGCGACCAGCCGCCCGGTTGCGAGAAGCTCTCGGCTTCGACGAGCAGCCGGTCGGCGGCGAACACGGGCGCCGCGAGGGCCAGCGCGAGGGCAAGTGAGGAGAGGAATCGTTTCATGGAAAATAGTTCAGAAAAACACACCGTGCCCTAGGAGCGCGGGCCTCCGGCCCGCCCCAACCTATTGCGGGCGAAACGCCCGCGCTCCCAAGTACCGGATCCTGAGTAGCAGTTGGGTCTCATGCGCGCCATCACTCATACACCAACCACACCGTCGCCGTCGTGTCAGCATCGGCGGTCACACGAAGCCAATATGCCTGGTAGCCATCGGGAAACACGTGGACCTTTTCGCCGCCCGCCGGCACCTCCAGCGAGGCGTACTCCACCCACGTTCCCGTGCCGGCCACGTCGACCTCGACACTGAACCGCACTGGCTTCGCGGCGCGATGCGAGAGCGTGAGTGTCTTTCGATCGTATCCGGTCATCAAATATGGGTCCGACGGCTGGCCGGCTCTCACCACCGCATCCTTCCACGGGCCGCCCTCGCCCACGGGTTTGCCGAAACTCCAGAGATCATCCACCGCCCCGACCCACACGGCGGTCCTGCCATCGTCGGAACGAATGATGTGGCGGTTCGCCTTGGGCGCATCCACCGCCACGCCCGAGATTACCAGCATGCCGCGCCACGTGGCAAAATCGTGCACGCGGCTTTGGTGGGTGGCGATCGGCCGAAGCTTGGCCACGCCGCCGGCATTCTCCGCCGGCAGTTCGAAAAATGTGCCCGCGCAATTCAGCAAATCGCGTTCGGTGCACACCTCGCGCACCGCGCGCTCGGCGCCGAGTCGCCCCGCGGCCGGATAATCCCGACGCGCCTTCGGCAGCCGAAACCGCTTTCCCTGTTCGTCGGTGTAAATCATGGAAGCCTCGTCGAACTCCACCGCATCCCGCGGAATCGCGACGTTCGCCTCCATCCATGCAGCCGCACCTTTTTCATCCGTGCGGCGGAGGTTCATGTCCGGTCCCATCTCGTAGAAGGCCGCCGGCTCCTTGGTGCCGGCGCCGAAAAGTGTCGCCGCGAATCCCAAGGTTTTCTTTTTTTCGCCGCGCGCGCGGAGCAGCCCGCCGCTGCCGGCCGTCGCGCCCTCCCGCAGCAGACCGTCGAACCGCGCATCCGGCCGTGCGGAACGCCGGTCGGAATTTCGCATCGAGAAGAACGCCGTCGCCCGGCCGCAGTCACGCGACGCGCGGATTCGGATCCACGCCCCTTTCTCCTCCGGCTTGAACGAAATCCATTTGTAGGAGCCTGCTCGCCCGTTCGACAAGCTCAGGGCCCCGAGCCCGTCGAGGGGCAGGCGATTGGGACGGTTCCCCTCGTTTGTTTCGCCGCCAGCGACCGGGGGCGGTCGCGCTCCCACCGGCACCTCGACCTTCCGGAGTTCGGTCCAACGCCCATCACCCGCGCGATCCACCTCGAGCGTGAACGTCACGCTCTCCGCGGCGTCGTGCATCAGATGCAGTGTCCGTTGCTCGAATCCAGAAAACAGGTACGGTTCCGACGGAGCGTTCTCCTTCACCGGGTCATCCAGCCACACGGCCCCGCGGCCGAGCGCGGGACCGAACTGATCCAGCAATTCGGGCGCGATGAACCACAGGTTCGATTGCGACTGGCCGGGCCCGGCGAGCTTTCCCTTCGCCCGGCGCTTGTTCAGAAATTCGCTCATGGCCGTGTCGTCGCAACCCAGCACCAGCCGATCGCCCCAGCGCGTGAAGTCGCCCACCACCTTCAGGTAATTCGAGCGCGGCGCGATGCCCGAGGATTTCGCCGGACCAAAATCCTTGGGAAACCGCCAGAACGAACCGTGCATCGTCATGAGCAGATCGTTTTCGCCGATGTCGCGGATCCGCGGCCACTCCGTGTTCCAGCCGTGCGCGCCGTCATAGGAGTGACTCGCCTTCGGCAGCCGGTAGCTGTGCCACTGGCCCGCCTCGCGCACCATCAGGATGAGCGACCGGTGATCCCAGCCCACGCTCCAAATCGGATCCGTCGCCGGGTTCGCGTTGCCGTGGAGATCGCCGGGACCGGTGACCTCGCAAAACTGGTTCCGCCGGACAACGCGCCAGGTGTCGCTCTTTCCGTCCCACTCGGCCAGCGCGCCGCTCGGGATGTCCGGCTTCTGTCGCGCCAGCGCGGAGTTCTCGCCGTTGTTGGCGTACACGACACGTCCCTGCCCGGAATAAAATCCCTTGCCGTGGTACCCAGGAATGTCGGCGCGACGAAAAGTTTCCTTCAACTGCTCGTCGCGAAATAGCTCCGTGACCGCGAGCGTGTGGACATCCACCTCGTAAAACCCCTCCTCCATGCTCGCGTAATAAACCTTGTTCGCCGGATCAGTGAGGTGACGCGCGGTCCCGGTGGGTCGTCCGAACATCTGGTCATACGGAATGACGCGCACGTTGCGCCGCGCGTCGATCGCGTACGGTCCGATGAACAACTGCTGCGATTCGCGGTGGATCATCCGGTTGGCCGGCGTGCCGCCGATGCTCTCCGGCCGGATAATCTGCCGCAGGTCCGGCGTGATTTCATAGAGCTTGTCGCTCGATCCGCGCGGCTTGTGCGGCGCGTAGGAGATGACCCACAAACGATCGGCCCAGGGCACGACCGCGCCGGTTCCGCACTCGCTCTCGTCGTTGAACGTGGCGAGATGCGGATAGATTCCGCTGATTTCGAAATGTGCCGGGGCAGGCGCGGCCGACGCGATCGCCGCCACGGCCGCAGCAATCAGTGCAAACCGGAGGTTAAATGTCATCGGATACACGATCATGCGGCAACGAGTCGTGTGGTCATGAAGATTGGCGGCTCCAACGTCGGCAATACCAGGAATGTATTTGGCGGTCGACTCGACATCCAACGGCATGCTTTCTTGCCGCGTACAGCCGCCCTCCGCGTGCGCGGCGCCCCATGAGAACGCCCCTGTTTTTGTTCGCCATTGCCGGCACCGTCACCGCCGCCCCGCCAGGGGAACCCGGCGCGCACACGGCCCCGGCCGCGATCCATCGACAGATCGTGACGACCGCCAGCGAGACCTATCACGTCGAAATCCCGGGAGCCGTCCGCAACCGTTGGATTGCGATCACGAACGCGGGCACCGAGACGATCGTGAATCCACGGCTGATCGCGAATGGCAAACGCGACTGGTTCAGCACCGCGGACATCCTTGCGGGAATCATCACGCCCGCGATGACCGGGCGCGAAAAAGCGCTCGCCATCTGGCGTTTCCTCGTGGTCAACCGCTACCATGACGCGCCGGCTCACACGGGTATCGAAATGCACGATCCCGTCCGGTTCCTCAACGTGTACGGCTACGGCTTCTGCGACGACTCCGCCACCAACTTCATGGAACTGGCGAAGCAGGCGGGACTGCAGTCGCGCGTTTGGGGGCTGTCGGGGCACGTCGTGCACGAAGCGTTTTTCGAGGGTGGCTGGCACGTGCTGGATCCCGACGGCCAGATTTATTACCTCGAAGACGACGGCCGGACCATCGCCGGCATCAAGACCCTGGAGCAGCGCCCCGACCTGTTCCACAAGTATCCCAGTCCCTATTACAAGGACTCCGCCAGGGTCGCGGCGATTTACACCTCGGCCGAAAACAACCGGGCTTATGATGGGTCGCGGAAAAACTCCGAGGCAGTCCACACCATGGCGTTCAGCCTCCGCCCCGGCGAATCGCTCACGCGCCATCACGGAAACTGGGGCGTTTATTTCGCCAGCCGCGACGCACCGCGTCCGCCCAAGGCCACCGGCAAAGAGCACTACGGCAATGGACGCATTGTCTTCGAACCCGTTTTTGCCAATGGCGTCTTTTCGCAGGGCACTACTTCCATCAACAATGTTCGCGCCGAACGCGAGGGCGACGGCTGGGTACTCACGTCCGGCGAGCGCGAAGGCACCCTCGTCTATCGCTTCGCCGGTCCGTATCCGTATCTCGACGGAGCGGTACGAATCGCCGGCCGCGGCCAAATTTCCCTGCTGTTTTCCGAGACCGGTGACACCTGGGCCGGGGTCTGGAATTCCCAACCGGACGCAAGCGTGGACACCACGGTGCCGCTCGGCGCATACTTCCGCCGGAACGAGGGCCGTCCGATGTACGCGTATCACCTGAAGCTCACTATCAACGGCCGCCTTCGCGCGCTGCGTTTTCAAAGCGACATTCAAGTCGCCCCGGCGTCGCTGCCGGCGCTGGAGCCGGGCGACAACACGCTCCAGTACCGCGACGCCACCTCCGGCAACCGCCACGTGCAGATTGAGCTGGCCTACGATCCCGGCGCGACGAATTGACGTGGCCGGGCCCGATTCGTCCGCGTCGACGGCGACGCGCGCGTGTCGCTGGCGCCGGACGATGGGGCAACTCACGGCTTTCTCTGCTCCTTGAAAAACTTCACGATCAGCGGCGGGGCCGAGCGGGGAAACGCGTGCGTGCCGGGATGAATCATCGTCACGACCGGTGCGCCCACGCGCGAATCGTAGATCGTGCACTCCTCGGCCCAGGCTCGGCCCCCGCCGCACTGGTTCAGCCTTCGGAGCGCGATCATCGTCTGCTCCTGCCACTCGAATTTCACCAGTTCATCTTTCCGCCCCGCGACGTGCATCACCGGTTTTGGCTTCAGCATCCCCTGCACGGTCGTCGCCGCCGCCGACGGCGCCACCGCCGCGAACGCGTCGCCGCGCGTCGCCCAGAGCAGATAAGTGAATCCCGCGCCATTCGAGTGGCCGGTCGAATAGACTCGCCGGTTGTCGACCTGATACTCGTGCCGTAGCGCCGCGAGCACGGTGTCGAAAAACTTCAGATCGCGATCACCCTGGTCGCCGGCCCGGTGCTGCCAGCCGGGCTTCTTGCCCTCGGGGTCCGTCAGCCGGCCGGGGGTGTTGAGTCCCTGCGGGTAAACCACGATTGCCTCGGGCCAGAGCGAATGGATGGCGAACGTCCGCGCCGAATTCGCCATCGACCCGCCGTGTCCGTGAAACACGAATACGACCGGAGCCGGCTTCGTCTTCGCGTCCGCTGGCACATGCAGCAGCGCTTCGCGGGCCACGCCGCCGACCGTCCATTCGCGTCGTTCCGGTGCGTCGGCGGCGCGCACCGCCACGAGCATGGCCACCGCAAACACCGCCAAACCGGCCGCGCTCGCGCCGCGGCGACGAAGACAGGCGAACGGCAGGAAGGCGGCGAGGGTCATGAAAGATGAAACCTCAATAACTGAGTCGCGTCGTCACGGCCAGCTTGCGCGGCGTGTTGAACCATTGCGCGTAACGCAGCGTGCCATCGGTTCCGCGCGGCAGGTAGACGACCTGGTTGGCATTGAATAGATTCGAAACATTGACCTGCACCGAGGCGCGAACGCGTTTCACGGGCGAAAAGCTGTAGACGACGAACATATCGTTCAGGAATCGATTCGGAAAATAGAACGTCTTTCGTTTTCCGCCGTCGGCCGCATCGGTGTACATATAGGTACGATAGTTCTCGTGGAAACTCGTGCTCAAGCCGACGACCACACCCCGCAGCCGGCCGCTCGCGAACTGGTAGCGGTTGATCATGCTGTAGCTTCGCTCGGCGTAGCCCACCGTCCGCTCGCCCGACCGCCGCACGATGATCGACCCGTCACTCGGCGACACAAACCCCAGCTGGTGCTCGGTGATCGGCAGTCCCGTGACATTTGTGCCCACGCCGGGCGTCAACAGCCCCAGGCTCTCGGCATTGAGGATGTAGCCGGATTCGCGATCGAGCAGCGCATAATACGGGCTGCTGGGATCCCGCATCATCGCCAGTGAAAGCGGAATCGACCCCGAGGCCGGATCCAGCGGATCGGATGGCACCAGCAGCGGTGATACGGCTGCGCCGGCAGACTCCTTCACCCCCACCACCTGCTGACCGTTGACCGTCGTGGTATTGAACTGATCATTGTAGAACTGCGGCAGCGTGACATCGGTCCGCTCGCTGCCATTGGCCGTCGCGAAGTTTATCCGCATTTCCCACCCCTTCACCGGACGGGTCGACAACGTCAGGTTGAATCCGTCCGACGTTTTGCTGTACGTATACGCGTTGCCACCGTTGCGGCCGTTGATGCCCGCCGGATCGATGTCGTTGCGCAACCCACCGAGCGACGCGGTGAAGTTCTGCGCCTCCGACACGTAGTAGTTCAGGTTGCCCGAGACCCGGTGCTCCCAGAGTCCGAACTTGAGCCCGACGTCCTTGCTCTCGCCGCGACCGGCGGGCAACGGCTGGTTGAAAATATCGCGCGTCGTGTCGAAGTTGATTTTCGCGTTCGTGGCGTAGTTCACTGAAACGCGCAGCCCCTTGATGGGCGTGTCGATGACCGCGCCGGCGGTGAGACTGTCATAGGTGATCGGGCCGCGGCGCAGGTCGGTGTTGACGCGATAGGCGGAGGCTTCCTCGGCGCGATAACCCGCCATGGTGTCGATATGGCCCTTCCACCACTCGCTGAAGAGGCTGACGCCATGGCTCGTCTCGCGCGTGTCATCGAGGAAGTAGCCGGTGACCGTGCTCTGGCCCGCCAGCACCGTTCCCGCGGCGTTGTCCACGGCCGCAGTCGGGCCGGAAAGCCCCATCGGATTGCGTTCCGTCTTTGGAACGGCGCCGGTATAAATCTGCGGTGTGTATTTGTAGGTCTTGCCGTTCGGGTGCGTGATGGTGTCAACGCGCCAGTCGCGTCCGCCGATGATCGAGGTTGGAAACGGCGCCATCCAGACGGCGGGCATCACGATGCGACCCGACTCGGCATTGGTGATGTTGGCGAGGTTCTGGATGATTTCGCCGCCGGCATCGGTTTCATAAAAACGCCAGGGCTGCTGGTTGGTCCACGAATCCATGTCCTGGCGAAACGCACTCGCCTGGTGGCGGCCCCACCGCCCGAGATTTTTCTGGTAGGCGATCGAGGCGCGGTAACCGCGCGCGCCGGTCCAGAAAGGCGTGGCAACTTGCGACTGGTTCATCGCCCACGCCGTGCCCGCCCGGCCGGTCGCGGGATCGATATAGTTGTTTCCGGTGGCGCCGGGCGCGTAAACGGTCGTGTTGCTCGCCCGCAGCGCATCGTTGATCCGGGCATCATGGCCGTAGCGCAACTGCACCGCGAGCCCCTCGGTGAGCGTCGCCTCGGCCACCACCGATTTGATGTGGTTGAAATAGGCGTCGCGATGCATCGGCGCGATCGCGGAGTCCACCTTCGTGATGTCGAAGACGCCGCCGAGCAGTTCGACCGCCTCGGGGAACGCGACCAGATAGCGGGAGTTCTGGTTGTCGACGCGCTGCCCGGTGGGCAGCAGCCAGGCCAGGGGCGCCCGCACGATCACGGCCTGCGCGAAAACCGTGTCGCGCGTGTAGTAGCGATACTCGCCGCGAATCTGGAGCCGCTTCCACGGCTGAAAGGTCGCGCTGAACTGATAGCCTTCCGATTGCTGGCGCAGGCCGGGACGGAAATTGCGCACGGCGCCCTTCACGCCGTTCGCGCGCACCGCAAACATCCGGTTGCCCGCCTGCGCATCCAGCGTGTACCGACGCGAACCCTCGGAGTCGCCCGTCGCGCTGACGGTCATGGTCGGGCGGCGATTCAGATACGCGCGTTTCGAGGCACTGGTGATCACACCGCCGGCATCGCCCGAGCCGAAGAGCAGCGAGTTGGAACCGCCGATCGCCTCCACGCGTTCGATGTCGAACGAGTCGAGCAGCGTGGTATCCGAGCGCAGGAATCCGTCGCGCCGCGGATTGTTAATCTGGAGTCCGCGCATCATCATGCTCTTCGGATCCTGTCGATCGCCCTCGAGCATGCCGCGGACATCCTCGCCCGCGTTGATTACCGCCGGACCGAGCCCGCCGAACTTCCAGAGCATCTCCGTCATGTCGGTGACGTTCATCTCGTCCATCAACTGGCGGTTGAAAATCTTCGCATCGAGCGGCGTCTTGCTCAGCGGCGTGTTGGTGCCGGTGACGGAGTTCGTATTCGTGGCATCGTAGGTGTCATTTGGATCCGCGCTCACCTCAAACGGAGTGAGCGTCAACGCGTCATCCTTCGCGGCGGCCGACGAAGCGGCCCTGGCTTCATCGGCCTGGAGCGCGGCGAGCTCACTGGCGTCGAGCTTTCCATCGTGATTGCGATCGTATTTCGCCAGCTGTTGCGGCGTGGGAGATGAAGCGGCGGATTGCGCGCTGGCAAACCGTCCGCATGTGAACACCAGCAGAGAAGCGGCAAGCGCGACGTTGGGGAGAAACTGTCTCGGGGTAGTCATGGGATGGGGAATGCAGCACCCGGGGGCGGGCGCCGCATAGCGGTTGGGGAGGTCGGAAACCGCCGCTTACACACCGAATTGGAGCCGAGTTTGCAAACGGTAATCGCGCCCGCCCGCCAAAAAAAGAGCCGGGGGAAGCCCGCCGCGTCTTGCATCCGCGAGTTCTCCTGGGGGCGCGGGCGTCCCGCCCGCAATGGATGGCAGCGAACCGAAAGCCCGCGCTTCCAACGGCCTGCCGCTGAGTCCCGGCACGGGAAACTAATCGCTCTTCTCCTGCGCCCGGAAAATCGTACCGCCCTCGACCAAAATGGTCTCGGCCGGCGAAACCGTGAACCGGCGCCCACCAGCCGAAAGTCCGGCGACGCCCGCGGCCAGGGCGGCGCCGCCATCGGCGCGCTCAATGACCAGGCTCGGCGGCGCATCGATGTTCAACGCGGCCTGCAGGGTCCAGGGCCCGAGCCGCACCCGGCCGGCGCCATCGGTTTCCGCAACCGCGAAATCCTGCGACTGGCCGGCCGCACGGACCTGCATCAGCGCGAGAAAACGCGTACGCGCCGTCTTGCCCACCGGCTCAATCGTGGCGTGCCATTGATTTGGATACTGGATGACGCCGCCCTTGGTCTTCTTGCCGCGCCAGTTGTCGGCCGGAGGATCGAAACGGTCGTCGACCTTCACCTGCAATTCCATCGATCCACGAATGTCCACCTGCCCCTCCCCCGTCGCCATCGCGGCGTGCAACCGCACCGGGCCCGCGGTCGACGTGATTTTCCCCGGACTGTGCAGCAGCCAGCTCCAGCGCGCCGGATGATCCGCTTCCAACTCGTCATAGATAACGAGCGTCGACGGCCGCAGCAGCACCATGTGCCGGCGAAAACGCGTGAGCCCCGCATTGCCATACGCCGGCGAGGCATCGCCAAGCGAGTAAGCGATCGATCCACTGTCGGCATACCGCGCGATCCGTCCCCATCCGTCCGAGTTGGAGACCTGGCCCTGCCCATCGATCAACACGGTGTTATGGCCACGACTATTGTGGTACCAGCCCTGAAAGTGCGCGTCGCCATAGGCGATGTAATACCCCGTGTTCGCAAACAGCCGCTCCCCGCCGAGCATGACATTGAAGGCATTCTGCGCCGGGTGCATGTGGCCGAAGGCCCCATACGGGCAGGAGTTGAACGCGACGAACAGATTGTCGCCTCTGTCCGCGAGGTTCGTGTGCATCGCCACGAGCCCGACGTCGCGAAACGCGCGCGAATGAGTCAATTTCGCCACCGGTGGCGGCGCCGACGCGCGAGGCGCGGGCTCGCGCAGCCGATGCCAGACGAGCAAAGCCGGCAGCGTGTCCGATTTCTCCTGCCGCACCGCCTGGGCGTAATTGATCGCTGTCGTATTCACAAACCGGCGACCGAGCGTCTCGACGAAATAGGCGCGCGCGCCGGAGATCACCTTGCTGTCGTGGTCGCCGTCACCGAAACCGGCGTTCACCGAACCGACGGGCCAGCCGTAGACGTGGAAACTGGCCGCGTTCCGATACCAGGGGATGTCGTAGAAATCCACGCCCGTCAGCTGGCTGAGCCGCTGCGGCATCAGCAGCAGCGTCTCCAGGTTGGTGCCGAGATAACCGAGGCCCTCCGTCCATCCACCATCGTCCCCGGCAATCGGTGGAAACCGGTTCAGCCAGAGCTCGTAGGTGTAGGCCGTCCACGCGCGTGCCTCCGGGAGTTCGCCCACGGTGGCGAACGCGACCTCCGCGGCCTCCATGAGGATGTGCTGCCAGACGTGCGGGTTGAAAATCCGCCCCTCGAGCGAATTGACGTGTTTGCGAAAGAAACGGCCGGCGCGAACGCCCATCGCCTGCCGCAGCCGCTCCGCTTCGTCGGAAGTGAGCAACGCGAAACACGAGTCATAGGCCAGGGCCATCGCGCGCATGCAGGAGCCGTCGGCGAAATCACTGACGCGCGGCGAGGTGTCGCCCTCCGGGTCAAGCGCGGCAAGAAACAACGCGCGGTCCAGCGCGGCCCGACCGATGGCGGCGTCACCCGTGAGCAGATACGCCGGCGCCAGCACCGCATTGTCCTGCACAAAATCGCCGGCAAACGCCTTGCTGGCCCACTTGGCGAAATTCTTCTCCTCGAACGCGGTCGCACCCTTCTGCGTCGGCTTCGCCTCCTCCGGGGCGGGGAGCCGCGCCTTGACCAGCCGTCGGGCACGGTCGATCAGCGCCTTGCAGTCGGGCTGGGATGCGGCGCGAGTGCGCAACGCGGCGAGCTCATCTGCTCGTGCGAGGATCCGCGGGTGACCGGCCGGGAACGCCGCCAGCATGACGTCGGCCGCGGGGGTGACAAAAACGCGCGCGGCCGGGTCGATCACGAATTCGTGCGTTTGCGACCACGCCTTTGCCGCGCCGGATTTTTCGGAGGCGTGCCGCCAGAACCACCGGCCGGGCTCGAGCTGCCGGTGCGGATTGTACATCGCCCAGCGAAGTCCTTGTGCGCCCAGCGTGCCTCCGCCAGGGAAAGCAGGATCGCGCGACAACTGCACCATGTACGGCGCCGCGTCCCGCTCAGCCGCGGGCCAGAGCAGCGGCGGAGGATTCACCGCGACGGTTTCGCCGCCGGAGGGACTCGCGGTGGTGCGTGTGGCCGGATGAAAAGCCGTGGAAGCCGCGGCTGCTGTCGCCTGGCGTTCCGCAGTATCGCGCGCGGCGCGCTTTGGCACCGCGGACTCAACGCAACTGCTGGCGAGCATGTAACCCGCCGCCATCAGCACCAGGGCCACGCGCGGCGGTGGGTTCAACTGGGACGCGATACAATTTCTCCCGATGAAGGTCATGTTGTGGAAAAGCGCTGACTGCCGGATCGCGGACTCTTCGCGTGCCCGCACCCACCGGCAATCTCGATCTGGCGCCTCGCTCACTTCTTGAGCGTCACCACGTCCGACTCTGTCGCGCGACCGTCAGTGCCGCGGCCGCTGATTTGAAACTGAAACTCTGTGGCGTCCCGTGTCAGCGGCACGGTGAACTCGAAGGGAAACGACGCATCGGTGATCGACTCACGTTTGCCGGCCGCCATGTAGCTCAATGTCACCTCGCTGAACTTCGCGTCGTCGTCCTGAAGGTAAACGTATGCGTTCGTCGCGGCCGGACCGAAGTTGAGGATCATTGCGCGGGTGTTGCCGCAGGACAGCTCGCCATAGTCCTTGCTCCACGCGTCCGCGGCCCGGGCGGCGATCAACCGATCCTGAAACTTGGGCGTGATCGCGAGTCCTTCGATTTCGATTGCCACGAGTCCCCGCGAAGCGACGGCGATCGTCATTCTGCCATCGCGCAAGGCGGCCGGTGCCGGCGTGTCTGCCGGATTGCCGAATCCGCCCATCGCTCTCACGCGATATGTTTTCGCCGCCAGCTGCGGCAGCAGGTCCGCATTCAATGTCACCTCGGCCTCGACCGGTTCCGGCGACTGGTTCGCGAACGCGAGATACAGTCCGGTGCGTCCGCGCGCCGCGAGATGGTTCAGCTCGACCGAATTCGTTTTCAGCAACCGCCGCGGCATCCAGAGCGTGGCATCGTTGCGATCGTAGAACCGGCCCGGCCGATCACCGTAAAACTTGTTCTGCAAATATGCGTAGCCCTCGATGAAATGGGACGGGAAATCGATCGCGCCACCCGAGCGCGCAAAGGCGTCGGTCACGAGGAAATCCAGGAGGATGCTCATGTGCGGCCAGATGTGATTGTAGTGAAATGAATTCACGCTGAGCTCCTTGTGCTCGCGTAGGGGATACGCTGCCTGCTCGTAGATCGTCGTTCGCGCCGTGTTGATGTGATAGCCGGGGAAGTTGCGGTAGCGGCCGATGACGGCGGAGCGGGCCACATCGTGGAGCAGCGCATCACCCGTCAGCGCCGCGATGCGCAGCATCCAGGGCGCGTAGTTTGCCATGAAGATCGCCCGGTGACCGGACATCGTGCCGGAGGATTCCGGCGTGAGTCCGAACTCGGAGAGCCGCCACGCCGGCACCCGCTCCTCGGGAGCGTTCATCGGCTGGTGACCCTTGCCCTTCAGGTACCAATATACCGGCGCCTTTCCGCCCGGGTTGACCGTGACCTCCTCGTCCGGCACGCGCGGCGACATCCAGGTGAACATCGTGTACCGTCGCGCGCCCTGTCGCGCCGCTTCGAGGTACCGCTTCTCTCCGGTTGCCTCGTATAGTTGGAACAAGTCGATCCACTTCGGGGCGAAGCCGGGCCAGAAAAACATTCCCGGTTCGTCGAAGCCGCTCGCGGGCCGATCAATCCGGCCGCTGATGTACTCGTCGGCGCCGCGCCGCGCCGTGGCGAGGAATCGCGGTTCGCCGGTCTCGCGCGCCATCGCCAGTTGATTCTGCCAGCTGCCGCCGTCGGCCTCGTCGTCGAGATTGAGCGTCCGCCTTCGCCCGAGCAAATCCCCGGCCAGTTTGCGCAGCACCGGCGACGCGCCGTGGGTGATGCCGTAGAGCGCCGCCAGTTCGCTCACCGGCGCGCACGGCCCCTTCAGCGTCCGCGAGGGGCTCTGGATCTTCTGTTCGCGATCGAGCGAGAAAAGAAACTTCTCGCGCGAGAGCATATACTCGACAATCGGATACGCCCGGCGCCGGAAGATCTCCTCATCGTCCGCGACGAGGGCGAAGTTCAGCGGATTGAGCGACGAGACATTTTTCACCGCGCCCGGCACGTCGGTCGCGTAGGCGCAGCCCTTGAGCTCGTCCACGAACCAGCTGAACGGGCTCATCCCGTAGTCGATCATGTTGTCCAGCGTCTCGTTGAGCGATGTGATCGCATTGCGGCGAAAATCACCGAAGCCGTACAACCGGCGCGCCACCGTTTCATATGCCACCGTGATGTCGCCCCGGCCGGCAAACAGCCGGAGCTTGAATTTGAACGACTCTCCGGCGCGGCGCTTCGACTCCGCGCCGCCGAGCACCGGCGCGAACACCATCGGCTGCGCCTGCCCGACCGCGTTGCGCAATGCCACCGCAAACCGGCTGTTTTCGAGCAAAGGCAGCGGCTGGAACGGAAACTCATCCGCGTCGGCCACGACGCCGATCGTCGTGTCGCCCTTCCGCACGAATGTCGCCGGCAGCGAACACTGAAATGCCGCGGTGACGAAAGACGTGTCCGGGAATCTTTTCTCCTGCCAGATGAACGGCTGCCAGATTTCGGCGAGCTCCGACAGCGTGTGGACGGGCGCGCCTATGTACCCGGCGGAATACCAACCCTCCCGCTTCGGTGTCAGCGTGAATTCCAGCAGCGGTTCGGTGTCGCCCGCAGGCACCCGGAGCTCGGCCGCGAGTTCGAAGTCGACGTGCGTCGGAAAGCTGAACCGGATCGCGTCGCCCGCTCGCGTGGCCGCCGTGGCGTTGGCGCGGATGGGCGCAACCGCGGCGAAGACATCGGCCGTCCGTTGCTGCGTATCGCCTTTCAGGATGCGATCGTCGAAACCATCGCCCGCCTGTGCCTTCGACTGTTTCCGGCCGCCGGGTGCCGTCGCACCGGCCAGCCGCGGCATGCGCCACGTCAGGACATTGTAGGTCACGCGCGGGATGTTCGCCGGGCGCATCGACGGCTGCGGATCCGGCGTGGCGATCAGCACGACGAAATCACCCCGGAAGATCCACGCCCCCGCATCGCGCGACGTTACCCGCACCGCGCCATCCGCCGCGGGTTCGACGGTGTAACGCTCGTTCGCGAGCGGCTGCGCGCGAGCCAACGCAAACGCGGCGAGCGCGTACATGGCACTCGCCAGGATTCGGGTCATCACACCGTGGCGCGAAGCGCCGGCCCCGTAGCAGCCGGGGTAACGAGGCTGGATTTTTCGATTCACCGGTGTGCGAGCAGGTGGATCACGCCAGCGGATGCTGCCGATTCTTCAATGGGAATTCCACGCGACCGCGTGACAAACCGGCGGCGAAAACCCCGTGGATCATTTCGAGCGACTTCATCGCGGCCAGCCCGCTGCACGCGGGCTCGCGATGCTCCTCGATCGCCGCAAGCCAGTCATCAACGACGCGGCGGTTCGCCGCGGGGAAACCCTTTTCCGTTGCCGACCGCGCCGCCCCCATCTCAAGGCGGATCCATTCCCCGGTTTGTCCGCTCGCCGTAAAGGGGCCGCCGCGCCACACCAAGGCGTCGATCCACACATCGTTCAGCACGCGAACGCGGCCTTCGGAGCCAATCAGCTCCATGCCCCACGGTCCGGCCGATTTCGCGTTTCGGGCGCGGCTGGTGTAGTGAACGTTGACGCCGCGCGGCAGCGCGAACATCGCCTCGATCTCGTCGCCCGCGATCGGCCCAATGTTTTCGGTCGCGGGATGCACATCGGCCCGGGTGATCTCGCGGCCGCCCTGTAGTACCCGGGCCATGCACCACAACGGATCGCCGGCGAAGAAACGGACGAGGTCGAACTGATGCGTGGCGAGCACCATCATGTCCTCGCCGCCGGCGCGGCGGTCCTGTTTGCCGTGGACGCGGATCTCGAGCAATTCACCAATGAATCCTTCCGCGAGCCGCCGCTTCAACAACAGCGTGTTCGGCGCGAGCCGGCCCTGGTGGGCGACGGCGATAACGCGACCGCCGCTTGCCGCCATTGCCAGCAGGTCGTCTGCTTCCGCCAGCGTTTGGGTGAACGGCTTCTCGCAATAAACGTGCGCGCCAATCGCGAGCGCGGCGTTCACCATCGCGTGATGCTGGTCCGTCCAGCGCGGTGCGATGCTCACGAGCTGAGGCCGCTCCTTCTCCAGCATCTCATGGTAATCGGCGTAGTCGCGACGCGCCTTGCAGCGCTGCTTCGCTGCCGCGCGTCCCTTGGGGTCCGGATCGGCAACGGCGACAACCTCAACTCCCGGGACATCCGCGAAGATCAGATCCAGATTGTGGCCATAATTCCCGCGGCCGGTGTGCCCGATGATCGCGGCGGTCCACTTTCGCGCCGCCCGCGTATCGGCCGCGTTGGTTCGGGCGCTTGCGAGCGCGGCCGCACCACTCGCGGCAGCATGAAGAAAATCGCGGCGATTCATGGTTCGATCCCAGCGAGCCAGAGTGCGGCGGCGGGTGCAAGCCGACGCCGAACCGGTGGCAATGTATCGAGCCAACGGGGCTGGTTCTCCAAACCGGCCCGGCGTTGACGCCACTGAAAGAATGGGTGGCTGCCCGACACCGCTGGCGTGCCCCTTGACAGCACCTGATCTAGAGGAATCTATATGTGGCATGGCCACTCTCTCCTTCCACGCCCCCGCCGCCACGGCACGGAAGATTCGCGCTGCTGCACGGAAACGCGGGGTGCCGATGTCCCGTTTTCTTCGGGAGACGGCAGAGCGGGCTGCGGAGGGTGAACCCATCAGCGGGCTGGGCCGTGAACTCGAGAAACTCGCCATCGACAGCATGGCCCTCGTTTCACTGGAGCGTATTCGCACTCGAGCGGCGAAAACCGGCCTGGACAGAATGACTCCGGCAAAAATCACCGCGCTGATTAAGGCTACTCGTCGCGCTCGGGAATGAGCGCGATCGTCCTCGACACGAACGTGCTGGTGGCGGGGCTCGTTTCGCGCCGTGGTGCAGCAGCTTCCCTCGTTGATGCCCTTTTTCGCGATGAACTGCGAGTCGCCTACACGTCCGCTACTCTCTGCGAATATGCCGACGTGCTGGATCGGCCCGAGTTCGTCGACACGATCCTGCCGAGCGATCGCATGGGCGTTATCGTAAAGCTTCGCACATCGGGCATGCTCGTTGACCCGGCGGCGGTGCCGTCGGCCGATTGGCCTGACGCGGATGATCTGCCCTTTGTCGCCGCTACACTCGCCACCGGGCGCAAGATACTCGTCACGCTCAACCGCCGGGACTTTGCGCCGGCGGTGGCGCTTGGCGTCCGCGTTCTCTCCCCATCTGAAGCGCGCCGTGAACTCTTGCCATGAAAGCCAAAGTCCCCGCCGGCAGGTTTTTGGAAGCGACCGTTCCCGCTAGGCCAAGGTGCGCAAGAAATGGCGCCTCGCGCCGGACGCCATGACACGGCCAACGGACCGGGAGATTTGTCGCGGCGCAAGGGGCTGGGAGCCTGAACCGCATTCGCGCTTGAACCAAAGGTATTAGTCGTCCACCTTTGGTCATGCCTACAATCCAAAGAAAACGGCCTGCAGTCCGGCGGATCTCGGCGCAAACCACGATTTCGCCCGCCTTTCAGACGACTCTAGCGGCCGAGGCGGTGCGGGCACTTCGTCTTCGCCCCGGCATGATGCTCAGCCAGACCGTGGAGGGCAACCGGCTCATCCTCGAACCGCTCCACGACGTGGATTCCCTCGCGGGCTCGCTCGGCACGGGTCGTGCGCCAGTCAGCCTCGAAAAAATGAACCAAGGTGCCAGGGCCGCCCTCGCCCGGGCGGGTCGGAAGGCACTGCGCGCCGATGGCTAGACCCAATTCCGTCGCCATCGATGCCAACGTCATCGTCCGTTTTCTGACGGGCGACGATCCGGTGCAGTCGTCTGCCGCGACGGAGCTGTTTCGTGCCGCCAATGCCGGCCGCGTGAATTTGATCATTCCCACGCCCATCCTGCAGGAGACGGTGTATGTGCTGGAAACCTACTATGATGGCACGCCCGACACCATCGCGCCCAAGCTGATGTCGCTGCTAAGTCTGACCGGCGTGACCTGCCCGGATGCCCGCTGGGTGTTGGACGGCATTCAGTGGTATCGCGCCAAGAACGCCGATTTCGGGGATGCCCTCCTGTGTGCCTTCGCGCGACACCATGACTACGAGGTGAACACGTTCGACAAGGAGTTGATCAGAAAATTCACAGAAATCACCGCGACCGAGCCCGCCAAAGCGAAGGCGAAGTGAGGCCGGTTTCCGGTTCTCACTGACTCTTCGGTTGGCGCGCCCGCTGGTTTTCGATCGCCCGCCACACCGCTTCGGGCGTGGCGGGCAATGCGAGTGCGACCTCGAGCACACCGGGCGCGAACGAAGCGACCGCATCGCGGATCGCCTCGCGCACGGAAATTGCGAGCATCAGCGGCGGTTCACCGACCGCCTTGCTGCCATCCACCGCGTGCGCGTTCGCCGCGTCCGGCAGCACCGTGATGTTGAATTCCATCGGTGCATCGCTGATCGCGGGAATCTGATACGTGCTCGCGCTGTGCGTGAGCAGCCGGCCTTCGGCATCCCACTTCAGTTCCTCGCTCGTGAGCCAGCCCATGCCCTGCACGAATCCACCCTCGATCTGCCCGCGATCGATGCCCGGATTCAGCGAGTTGCCGATGTCATGCGCAATGTCGACCCGGCGCACCCGGGTCATGCCGTTGTAGCCATCGACCTCCACCTCTGCCACGGCCACGCCACACGCGTAGTAGGCAAACGGCCGGCCCGACGCCGTCACCCAGTCCCAGTGGATGCCGGGCGTGGCATAATATCCCGTCGCGGAAAGGCTGACCCGCTCGGCGTAACATTGCGTCGCCACTTTTGAAAACGGGATCCGCAGCTCGGGCCTCTCCTGCGCGAACACCGCGCCATCGACGATCACGATCTCCGGGACCGCGGCGCCATCGCGCACGCCCGGCTGCGCCGCGCTGCCTGGCGAGATGTCCACTCTTGTCCCGCCACCCGGTTCGCCGCTTGCCGCCGCCGTGAGAAGTTTGGCCGCCACGGGTGCAATCCGGTCCCGCAGCGTCCGGCACGCGTTGCGCACCGCCGCCCCGTTGAGATCGGCGCCCGCCGATGCCGCCGTGGCCGACGTGTTCGGCACCTTGTCGGTGCTCGTAGGCATGATTCGGATACTGGCCGCCGGCAACCCGAGTTCGCGCATCGCCACCCCCAGCACCTTGGTGTGCAGCCCCTGCCCCATCTCCGTGCCGCCGTGGTTAACCTGCGCCGTTCCGTCCTGGTAAATGTGCACCAGCGCGCCGCCCTGGTTGTAGTGCGTCAGGGTGAATGAAATCCCGAACTTGACCGGCGTGACCGCCAGCCCGCGCCGGATGCGCACATGCGCTGCGTTCCAGGACGAAACCTCCGCGCGCCTTTCCCCAAAGCACGCCTGCTCGAGCGCGAGCTTCCAGAGCCGTTGGATGCGATTGTCGCCCACATCCTCCCCGTAATGGGTGCGATTCGTTTCGCCGGTGCCGTGATAGAGGTTCCGCTCCCGCACGACCTCCGGCGGCAAGCCGAGCGACCGCGCCACGCGGTCCATGATTTCCTCGATCACCAGCATGCCCTGCGGGCCGCCGAACCCGCGAAACGCCGTGTTCGAAGCCACATGCGTCCGGACCACACGTCCGGTGACGCGCAGGGCCGGCAGATAGTACGCGTTGTCGACGTGAAACATCGCCCGCTCCAGGACTGGTTGCGACAGGTCCAGCGACCAGCCGCCATTCGACACGAGGTCGATTTCCGCCCCACGGATTCGACCATCGTTGTCGTATCCAACTTCAAACTTCACGGAGAACGGGTGCCGCTTGCCCGTGATCATCATGTCGATGTCGCGGTCCCATTGCAGCCGGACGGGGTGGCCGGTCTTCATCGCCGCCAGCGCCACGAGCGCCGCGGGCGTGTTACCCTGCGTTTCCTTGCCGCCGAACGCGCCGCCCATTCGCGGCGACTGCACCACGACTTTGCTCCGCGGCAGATGCAGCACCCCGGCCACGATGGCCTGGATTTCCGACGGATGCTGCGTGCTCGAGCAGACGAACACGTCGCCATCGTCACCGGGCTCCGCCCAGGCCGCGTGCGTTTCGAGATAAAAATGTTCCTGCCCGCCAATGCTGAGCTCGCCGGCGAGCCGGTGCGGCGCCGCGGCGATGGCCGGGCCGGAATCGCCGCGCTGGAGAACCCGCGGCAGGTTGTGATAGCTGTCATGCGCCATCGCGTCCTCGATTGTCAGCAGCGCCGTCAGCGGCTCGTACTCCACCTGGACAAGCGAGGCCGCCGCGCGGCACGCCGCGACGGAATCGCCCACCACCAGCGCGACGAGGTGGCCGTGATAACAAACCTCGTCTCTCGCGAACAGCGTCTCATCGGCGCGCGAAATGCCGACATTGTTTTCGCCCGGGACGTCCTCCGCCATCAGGACCGCGGCGATGCCCGGCAGGGTCAGGGCGCCGTTCGCATTGCGGCGCTTTATCCGTGCGTGTGCGTGCGGCGCAAGTACGGGCCACACCTCGAGCATCGGCCGGCGCTGGGCCATATCGTCGACATACAGCGCGCGCCCGGTGACATGCCCGATCGCGCTTTCGTGCCGGACGAGCCGCGAAGCATCGTTGGCGGCGCCGGAAAACGAACCGGGCACAAAATCCGGCGGCGAATCCACCGCGTGACTTCGCTCCCCGCTGACAAATTTCTCCCAAAGCGAGACGACCACACCGCGTCGGTATTCGGCGCTACCGCGGACATCATCGATCGGCTTGAATTCGCCGCGCAGGATCTCTGCGACTTCGCGCGCTGCTTGAGCGAGAGTTCGGCCGACCAGCGCGGCCTCGGCCTTCCGCGCGCGCAGCGGAGTCACGGCCACTCCGCCGTAAGCGATCCGAGCGCGGCGCACGATTCGGCTAGCGTCGAAGTCCACACAAAAGGCCGCGGCGACAACGCTGATATCCAGTTCGCGGCGATGGGACACTTTTTGGAAATCAACGCGGCGCGTCAGCCCATTTGGCACGCCGCGTGGCACCACGATCTGGCACATCACCTCGTCCGGTCGCAGCTGCGTCTGCCGGTAGCCCGTGAAAAAACCGTCGAGCGGAATCGTCCGCGCGCCGAGTGTCGACGCGAGCACGACGCTGGCATCGAGGGTGAGCAAGACGGGCGCGCTGTCACCGATGGGCGAGGCAGTGACCAGGTTGCCGCCGAGCGTGGCGCGGTTCCGAATTTGCCGCGACGCGAACACCGCGAGCATCTTGCCCACGGAGGGAAACTCACCCGCGAGGGCCTCCTCGATCAACGTGAGCGTGGCCGCCGCGCCGATCCGCCACTCGGATTCGCTCGCGGTGATCTGGGTGAGCTCGGGGACGCCCTCGGTCGAGATGAGTGCCGGGAATTTTTTGGACTTCTTGTTCAGTTCGACGGCGATTTCCGTCGCCCCGGCGACGAGCCGTGCGTCCGTATATCGATTTCTCAGCGCAAAAAGCTCGGCCAGCGTCGTCGGCCGGAAAAACCTTTCGCCCCCGGCGAGATAGTTCAGCCCGATCAGGGCCGCGACGCTTTCCTCCAGTCGGCGGGCAAATGGATCGTCCTCGGATCGCGATCCACGTGCGTCCAGCGCCGCAACCATCGCGTCACGGATCGGCCGATAACCGGTGCAGCGGCAAAGATTGCCACACAGCTGGTCGTTGATCTGGAACGGCTGTTTCACCTGCGGCCGGTAGTACGCCTCGAACATCGAAACGACAAAGCCCGGCGTGCAGTAGCCGCACTGCGAGCCGTAGTGCTCGACCATCGCCGCCTGCACCGGATGCAGGTTGCCTGTGGTGAGCGGAGTCGAACCATCGCCGCCCGCCAGTCCTTCGACCGTCACCACCTCACGGCCCGCCACCATCGGAATCAGCGTGAGGCAGCTGTTGATCGCGCGGTAGGTCGGGTTGCCCGTCGCGTCGCGTTCGACGACCGCGACGGTGCATGCGCCGCAATCGCCCTCCGCGCAGCCGCATTTGCTGCCGGTGCGACCTGAACGCCGCAGCCATTCGAGCAGCGTCATGGTCGGCGGCACGCCTTGGACCAGCATGCGCTCGCCGTTCAGCGTGAATTCGAAGGTGTCCGTGATCGCCGCACTGTGGGCTGCGACGGGGCGCTTATCCATGCGCTGTACTTACGCGCGCCCGCCCCGCGAGCAACTCTCCAATCCAAGTGACAGGGGGACAGGGGACAGGAGGCAGGAGACAGGTGACAGGTGACAGGTGACAGGTGACAGGTGACAGGTGACAGGTGACAGGTGACAGGTGACAGGTGACAGGTGACAGGTGACAGGTGACAGGTGACAGGTGACGGGGG
>JAUSID010000112.1 GCA_030648295.1 Opitutaceae bacterium
GGCAGAGGGTTACGATTGCTCCGGCCTGAAAGGCCGGGACAAGGCTCAATCCCAAACATATCTTTCATCATAAGTGCACATGATCTTCCGCACCTCCCGCCTGCAATGCCGGGCAGTCGATACCTTTTAGAATGCCGACAAAATAGGCGTGCAGTTCAGGCCGGACTTCCGGCGACAAGGCTGGAACTCTGTGCTTGCTACTGAAGATAAGGTGAATCAGGACTCGAGATAATGATTGGGGCATTGATGAGGCGTGGTCGCAGCCTTTCAGGCCGCGTCGCTGACCCCATATTACCCCAGGCCGTTGGCCTGGGCTAAGGAATTTTCGCGCCGTCGGCGCTGGAAATTGGCCAAACTCCAGTCTGCGGCTGGAAGCCGCAGCCAGCGGGCAGGCGAGACGCCTGCACGGCTCAATTCACGAATGCCATGCCCCCGCGCCCCGAAGGTGTGAGCTCGTTTCCAAGAATGTTCGTACTCGCGAGTTTGTGCGGCCGCGATTGCACGCGAGCTGGATCGGGCTGATTTCGCGGGCGGGCCCGCATCCTTGACACTCCGCGCGGGGCACCGTTATTGGCGTGTCCCCGTATGGAAGCGGCGCTCGACCAACCGGTGCTCGTTTTGAACCGCCTGTGGCAGGCGGTGAACGTGATTGGCGCAAAACGGGCCTTCGCCCTGCTGGCGCGCGGGCACGCCCACGTTGTTCACCATCACGACGACGACTTCCGCACGTTTTCGATGCTCGACTGGATCGATTTTTCGACGAGCAACCCGCCGCGGATTGAACTCGAGGCCGTGCATACGCCGACCCGGACCATCCGGCTGCCGCGGGTGATCCTGCTGACCTTCTTCGACAAGCTGCCGTGCAAGGAGCTCAAGCTCACCCGTAACAACGTCTTCGAGCGCGACAAGAACACCTGCCAGTATTGCGCGAAGCCGCTGCCGCGCGAGCAGCTGAATCTCGACCACGTGATCCCGCGCGATTACGGCGGAAAGACCACGTGGGAGAACATCGTTTGCTCGTGCATCAGATGTAACACGAAAAAGGCGAACCGGCTCCCGCACGAAGCGCACATGCGGCTGATCCGGAAACCGACCCGGCCGAAATGGCGGCCGATCATCTCGCTCGTGCTCGGCAAGCAGCATCACGAAGTCTGGAAGGATTTCCTCGACGTCGCGTACTGGAACGTCGAACTCGAGGAGTGATTTTTCCGCGCGGCGCGGGACGTCGGACGGGCACGGACTTTGCCTGCCCCGCCTCGGACAGCACCGGTGACGCCATCTTCCTCGTTCTCTTAATCCCTGGTCGCCTACGGCGCCGCCCATACCTTTCTACACAACTTGCCTTCCTGCTGCCGGAAGGCATTTGCGGAGTGGGTCCGGTCGAGAGGTGCGCGGCCAACTCGCCAAGCACGCGGGCGCAGCAGAACGGCGCCGGTCAGGTAGGTGCACGGTGTCGGCCAAAGGCCACGACGTAGCGGACCGGGTGGTGGATGTCAGCCGCAGGTGAAGGTTCGCCGCGGCGCGAGCGCCGGGGCGACAAGAAGCAAATGCGCGAGAGGGGAAACAGCGCCGAAGCGGTGCGCCGCGCTAACCGGTGTCGGTGGCCGGTGGACCGAAACATTCCCAGCACCGCGCAAAATCGGCGACCCGCATGAATCCAATCCACATGCTCTTCATGCCCGGCTGGGGATCGTTTTTGCGTGGGACGAAGCCGCCCAGTTCCCCGACCATGCCGACCATTTCACCCAGCGTGGGCTGGTGTGCGAGCGCGGCACGACCGCGGAGCACGACCACCACCGGCTTCCATTCGCTTTCGTCGAACACCAACTCGCACGGCAAGTCGGGGCACGCGCGGCCCAAGCGCATGACGTAAAGCAGCCGCCAGGCCACGACCAGATACAACACGATGACCGGCCTGATCCGGAAGTCGAAGCGCTGCTGGATTTGCTCGACCCGGCAACCGCTTTTGACGACACGGTGCAGCAGTTCGATTTCCCAGCGGCACAGGTAAAGTTCGAGGAGGGCGCCGGCCTGCTCGAAGCTGGAGACCGACAGGGTCGTGAGCAAGACCCACACCAAGGGCTCTTCGCCGGCGGGCGGGTGCAACTCGCGCGCTTCGACGACAAACATCGCCACCGCCGGCAGCGCGCCCCCCGCCTTGGCACTGCGGTAGGGTGGCCGGAGGCGCAGGGGGATGGCCCTGAGTTCCTGCTCGACCACGCGCGCCGAGCGCGTGATCCGCCGGGTGCTGCCTTTGACCTTCCGGTCGTGGGTGGCCGCGGGCAGGGGGAACTTCACGGTGCCGAGCACCGGGGCGGCCGCGAGCCGGGCGCGGATTCGCGGCGGCGCGGGTTTTTCGGCGGGGGCCGCTGCCACCGAGGGGTTGGGCGCCGCGGTCGTTTCGCCCGCGGCGGGTGCGGCGCCGGGCAGGACGAGCGCCTCGGCGCCGGGTTCCACGCCGCGGTCTTCCTTGCTGCGGATGAGCAATTCGGCCACCGGCAAACCCTGCGCCCGGCGCTGCGCATACTCGACAAACAGCTCGTAGATGTCGCTCTCGCGATCGCCCAGGCAGAGCACTTCGCACCCGGGCACCAGGCCCGCCAGCGCGCACGCCTCGCGGAAGCCTTCGAGCCAGCGGAAGCTTTCCTTTTGCTCGATGGGGCGGTCCTTGCGCTCGGCGGCCTTGCCGTGCTCGGCGTCGTCGCGGGCGTAGAGGAAGGTGTGCCACAAGCCCAGCGGCACCCGCTCAGGGGTGACCACGAGCAGGTTGTGGGCGAAGAAGCCGCGGCGATCCTGGCTGGAGAGCGGTCCGGCCCCCTGCAGTTTTTCGTGCGTGCTGAAGTCCAGCTCCATGGTGTCCTGCACCAGCAGCACCCGGCGGTCGCCGCCCTGGCGGATGCGTTCGACGATGGCCGCGCGGTGCGGCGCGAGGATTTTGTCCTCGCTGACGTGGTCATGATCGAAGAAGCGGCTGGCGGCCTCGATTTCCGCGCGACCCTGGCAGGCGGCGCTGAAGGCGCGCTGCGGGTGCTGCCACTTGCGCGCCAGCAGCAGGCGCAGGCGCTCGTTCAGCCGCTCGTCGCCCAGCCGCACGGCGCCAAACTCGTCCTCGATCCACTCGCTCGTACTCATGCGCCCGGCGCCCCGCCGAGCGCGGAGCGGAAGTCACGACATAGCGGATACACCCAGACGCTCTTCACCGGCTGCCCCGGCGCATGGCTGGTGCTGTTGCGCCCGCGGCCCCGCGTGTGGCCGACGCACTGCCAGTTGGCCGCCCGGTAGACTCCGCCGGTGAAGCGCGGGTACTCGACGAAGCTTTCGAGGAGCACCGGGGCGTAGCCATAGTGCGCCCGGAAATCGGCCCCGACCCGCTGGGCGGCCAGCGCGAGCACCTTCGAGCCGAGGTTATGCACCCGCACCCACGGCAGGATCAGAAACCGGGTGTGATTGATGACCAGGTGGAGGCGGCGGCAACGCTGCGCCTGGTCCCAGCCGATCCAGGCATCACGGGCGCCCACCTTCCAAGCCGCCGCACCGAAACCGGTCGCGCCGAGCACGCCCTCCGCCGCGACGATCAGGTAGCGTCGTTGCGCTCCGGCCGTCGCGCTGTAGCCCAGATAATGATACTGCTGGAGCAGCCGCCGATACTGCCGGGCGTCCTCGTCGCTGCCGACCGGATGCAGGCGCAGCGCGCCGAGCTGGTCCACCCGGCAGGACAATAGCGGCGGCGGCGGCGCTTCGGGCGGCGCGGGGCCCAGGCGGCGGTTCTCGTTGTTGCGCCGGCTTCGCGGCGGCGGCAGCGTGATGAGCCCGAGTCGGTGCAGACGCAACAGCGCCACCCGCGCACTCATCCCCGCATACGCTCCGCCCGGCGAACGCCACTGCAGGACCGCGCATACCCTCCGCGCCACCTCCGCGCGGTTGGCCGGTTGCGCTAGACACACCTGCTCGCGAACGATGCCGAGCTGCTCGGCCCCGAAGGGCCGCCCCAGCAATCGCTCGGGAATCGCCGCCGCAGTCCGCTCTGGTTCCCTCATCGCTTCTCACGTCTGCACAATACCCGCGAACGTGTCCAGCACGAAATGAAGCAAGTTGTGTAGAAAGGTATGGGCGCCGCCAAAGGCGGGTAAACTTTCTCTTTCTCTCCCTGGCGGTACGAATTTGGGGAGAAAGATAAAGAGAAAGAGGAACGAGAAAGAGCCGGAACCAGGTCGCCGTTGCGGTTTATGCGCCGGGGAAGAATCGGTCTCGACGACGGGCAGCACTATCGGATGTACGGTCCCCGATTCGCCGGGACGGGACGCACCCGGCGAATTGAGACCGGGATTGCCCGATAGTGGAATGCCGCCGTCGGAGCTACGTTGCGCCAATGGCTATTGCGACGAGGAAAGTCCCAGTCAGCGGCGGTGCGCGGGATGGAGACGGGCGAAATCCCGACGATTGAAGGACAGCCGGCCGGCCGGCGGCAGGCGCCACGGAAAGGGCGCAAGTGAACCGCGGTCGCTTTCGGCGGCGGAAACGTTGGCGTCAACCGCCTGGTCTCAATCGCGCGTGTGGGTGAGCCAGAGCCCGCTGGCGAGGCCGGCGAATGCCAGCGTCGGTGCAATGACCCATGCGGGATGAATCGGCACGTTCCAGTGCTGGATGGCCCACCAGACGAGAACGCACTTCACGGCAATTGCAACCCAGGCGACGGCCATGAACCAGCGGACCCGGATGGGGTACTGCGCGACATCGGTGTGGAAGGGGAGTGTCACGGCGCGATACTACGCGCGTCGCTTCCGGCTGGCTGCGCACGGCTTGCTTTCCGAGGACAAAATATGCGCGACATCCGGGGCTTCGGGGAACGCCTGACCATCCGCTCGGTCGGTGTTGGAAGTAGGGAAACGATTAACATGAGCGAACACTACATCGTCGCCGCCGACGCGGGCCACCTGCGGATTTATGCGGAGCGCGTTTCGCCGGGCCAGTTCACGCCGGGTTACCAGCAGGTCGAATCGATGGATTTTCCCGCGGGGAAGGCGAGCTACACGGATCGCGAGACCGACATGGCGGGGCGATTCCAGTCCTCGAAGTCGCAGGCCGGCGCCGGTCCTGGCCTGCCCGCCGGCCGCACGGGAATGTCGATCGATGAGCGACTGCCGATGAAGCGCGAGGAAGGTCGCCGGCGCGCGCGGGATCTCGCTGCCGAGATCGATTCGTTCATGGCGCAGCGGCCGGGCGCAACATGGGACTTCGCGGCGGGCCCGGAACTGAACAACGCGGTGCTGGAGCAGATTTCGCCGCCGGTGCGGCAGCGGCTGAAGCGATCGATCGCGAAGGACATCGTGAACCAGGCGCCCGATCACCTGCGCGCGCATTTCGCGAACGCGCGCTGAGGGCGGCTGGCGGCTCGAGCGGTTTTTGGCCGGGGAGGGGCGCGCGGCAGCGCACCCCTGGGAGCGCGGGCGTCCCGCCAATAGTGTTCGGCGCAAGGCCTGCTGTCAGTGGCTGCCGTGATCACTGCACGATGCGCGCTTCCTCGCGCTCGCGTGTTTTTTTTGCCCAGGGCGTGACGAGGGTTCCGTCGGCCCAA
>JAUSID010000187.1 GCA_030648295.1 Opitutaceae bacterium
TGCGGGCGATGAGTGCGCTGGAAAGCACGAAATCCAACTGTCACCGAAAGACGCATCTGGTAGAGCCTGTCGGCACGGGCCGAAAGTTCATGCACCTTACCCGGGGAGAGCTCTGGCGTGAGAGCGCCGGAGCAGTCAGCAGAGGTCGTAGTAGTGAAGATGGCCGCCGAAAGGCGGTCGGAGCAAAGGACCGAAGGAGCAGGAAAGCGCGATCAACCGAACGACTCCGGTGCGCGTGGCGGGCAGTCATCCGAAATCGACGGGGTGTGACAACTACGGTCGCCTCCTCGTTGGGCGCGCAGTCAGCACCGGGGTGGATTCCTTGGAGCGGGCGGCGTGCGGAAGGCAAGCCATGAATCGGGCGAAGGACGGAGAGAAATCGATGCGCGAAATGGGGAAGATGGCGCCGGTCACGCTGGAAAGCGTGCTGGCAAAGGAGAACCTGAACGCGGCCTGGAGACAGGTAAGGGACAATGACGGGGCCGCGGGCGTGGATGGACGAAGTATCGAGCGCGCCCAGGTGCACATCCGAGAAAACTGGACGGGCATCGAAGCGGCGCTGCTCTGCGGACGGTACCAACCGGAAGCAGTGCGCGCCGTGGAAATTGCCAAATCCAGTGGAGGGGTGCGCACGCTGGGCATTCCGACGGTGTTGGACCGCGTGATGCAGCAAGCCATCCACCAGCAACTCAGTCCGGTCTGGGAACCGGACTTTAGCGAACACAGCTATGGATTCCGGCCCGCTCGCAGCGCGCATGACGCGGTGAAGGCGGCGCAGGCATTCATCCAAGCAGGGAAAACGTGGGTGATAGACATCGACCTGAAGAACTTCTTCGACCGGGTCGGTCACGATAGACTGATGTCCCAAGTCGGGCAAAAGGTGAGGGACAAGCGGCTCCTGCGGCTAATCGGAGATTATCTCCGGGCACCGCGGGAACTGCCGGATGGACGCCGGGAAAGACGGACCCAAGGCACGCCGCAAGGCGGGCCGCTGTCTCCGTTGCTGGCGAACATCTATCTCGACCCGTTGGACAAGGAACTGGAGAAACGCGGCCTGTCGTTTGTGCGCTATGCCGACGACATCGCTATCTTCGTCGCGAGTCCGCGCTCGGCCGAACGCGTCAGGGAAAGTATCATCGCGTGGATTGAGCAGCACCTGAAAGTCGAAGTAAACCGGGCCAAGAGCGGAAGCGGGCCGAGCGACCAAAGCGCTCTGCTGGGCTTCCGGCTCTACGCCGACGGCCGCATGGGGGTAGCCCCGAAGGCCATCGAGCGAATGAAAGCGAAGGTCCGGGAGCTATGGGATGCCCGCCAAAGTCTGACCAGTGAGCAACTGCGCGACCAATGGCAGCGCTACATCCGGGGATGGTGGAACTACTTCAAACTCGCCGACTGGCGGCGCGAAGTGGCCGACCTCAGCGGATGGATTCGCCGCCACATGCGAAAGTGCTTCTGGTTGCGCTGGCATCACCCCCGCGGCCGCCTCAACGCGCTCAAACGCTTGGGCGTGCGCGGTCGCGCGTTGGGCCACGCCTACAGCGCGAGAGGCGCATGGGCGATGGCGCTGCATTGGACCCTGCAACAAGCCCTGAAGAACGCTACGCTGGAACGCTATGGATTCATCCTGCCATGGACACCAACGACGGCATGCAAGTGACCGTCGCCTGTCTCCAACCGCCGGATGCGGAAAACCGCACGTCCGGTGGTGTGGAAGGGTCGCGAGGCGCAATCCTCGCGACCCCATCCGATCCCTTTGGTTTCCACACCGCAGAGAGAGAATCGCTTCGACGGCATGGTCCCAGCTTACTTTCCGCCCGCAGGCGGATGGCCCTTCACGTCGGGCAAATAGCGCTGCAACGCCTCGCGCTTGCCGGCCGGCACGAGTGGGTCCCATGCGGTCAGCGCGGTCACTTCGGCCACGGCCGCGCGGGTCGTGAAGCGCAGGGTCACGATCTGTTGCGGCCGCACGGCAAACGTGTAGCCCGGACCGCCGCGCAGCGGCTGCCGCCGGCCGCCCACGAGGTCGGTGAGCGCGGCCTCGCGGTGCGGCAGGTCGAGCGTCACGGTGGCAGTGCCCGCGCGCCCGACGCACTCGGCCAGCCGCAACTCGATCTCACCACCCTCGCGCCGCAGCGCCTCGACGATCACATTGTCGCTGGTCTGCACGAACGACAGCGCCTTCGAGGGCGCGCACGCATCGACCACGACCGGCGGGGCGTTGAACTCCCAGGCCAGCTGCGGAATCCGCGCCACCGCGAAAGCACCCGGATGCGCCACGAGCGCGTAGCGCAGCACGTGCCGGCCGACGCCGCTCAGCCAGGCGTTGGGATAGCCGCGGTATTTCTCCACGGCGTTGAGCAGATAAAGGATCGCCGTGCGGTCGTTGATCTCCCGCCCGCTGAGCCCTTGATCGAGCAGCGCCACGCCGCTGTCCGCCATCTGGTAATGTGACCAGCGCACGGCGGGCGTGATGCCCGTAGCGACCCCGGCCAGGGCGGCATTTGGCTCCGCCCAAGCGGCGTGCGAGAACCCATAGGGCACGCCCCGCCGTACTTCGCGCACCGCCGCCGCGAACGGAAACTCCGCCACGACCACCGTGCGATCCGGGATGTCGTTCAACTCGGTCTCAAACTCGATCCGCGGATGAGCGTGGAAAAAGACCATCTGGCGCCGCAGCCGGCCGCCGCCGAAAAAGACACTCTCCGCCTCAACCACCGTGGCCAGCGGGCCGGTACTGACCGTGAGGGTCGGCGCCGTCGCACTGGAATCGGCGAGCCGGTCTCGCGCGGTCCGCTCGACCATGTGATCGCCCGGTCCGACGGGTTTCTTCGGCCGCTCCGCCACCACGACGTTGGCCGGGCCGCCCAGGATCTCGCGGTCGGTCTCCTTCAGGCGCAGACTGAGCAGCGCCCCGGTCGCGGGGTCGATGCGGACGCGATAATGCCGCGTCTCGATGACCGCCGGCAGGGCGATCGTCCGTGGCGCGGTTGGCGCCACGACCGCGGACTTGAAGCCCCTCAGGCCCATCGACGGCAGTTCAAGCCGGCCGAGCACCTCATCGCGGCCGGGCAGCGCCTGGCATCCCGGGCCGACCGGCGCCGCCAGCCTCACCGGATCGTCGCGCCGCCAGTTGAGTGGGTTCAACACCGTCACGTCCGTCCCGACGCCGGCGAGATCGCGGGCCGCGCCGGCGAGCGTCTCGCCGCTGAGGCGTGCGACCGACGTGAAGCGATCACGCACGTCCCAACTGCGCTCATGCTCGAACACCATGCCGCCCGCCGCGCCCCAAAGGGTGTTGCGGTCCATGTTCAGCAGCATCTGCAGCCAGCCGTGATAAAGCGGCTGCACCGGATAGGCGAACTTCCCGCTCCCGCCCAGGCTGGCGGCGGTGGCGAACATCTCGGCCGCCTGCAACTGGTGTTCGCACTGTCGATACCACGACTTGACGCGCGGGTTCTGGATCCAAAACGCATTGTAGGTAAACGCGGTGCCGCCGCGCACCGTCGGCAACTGGATGGCGCCGGAGCGCAGTCCCGGCAGCACGGCGTCGAGGTAACGGCTCGGAGTCGAGAAGCGCACGTCGTAGTCCGGCGCCGTCCGTTTGAACTGCTGCAGGAACAGCGCGGGGTACTCCCGGCACAGCGGCGCGAGGTTGTAGTCGCCCTGGCCGCCGAGGATCAACACCGGCGCCCCGGCCGGCGTGCGGCGCGTTGGGCTCTTCAGGTCGCCGGCATCGGGCCGTTGGCGATCCTGATCCGGCGCCAGTGGTTCGAGGCGAACGCGGATATCCTCGGCAAGCGCCTGCCGTTGCTTCTCGTCGAGCGGTGTCTTGGCTCCGAACATCGGCCGCCAATCGACATAATGCCCCGGGCTGATCGCGAGCGTGCGCGTGCCGTCGGGCGACTCGAGCCAGTGCAGCGTGCTTCCCGAGGGATTAAGCCGGCAGTACACCAGCGCGTCCAGACCCAGGCCCGACACGATTTGGGCCATCTGCTCATGCACGCCGGTGACGTCGATCATCCAGCTCAGCCGCGGCCGGACTCCCATCACCTGCTGCTGCCAGCGCAGGCCCTCGACGCCCATCTTCACCAGCGCCTCGCCGCCGGAAAGGTTGATCGTGGGCTCGAGAAAGAACGCGTTGCAGAGTTCGACCCGGCCCTCGCGGATCCGCTGCTTCAACTCATCGAAACGCTTCGGGTTGAAGTTGAGCATCGCGATCAGATTGTTGCACTCCGAGAGCGCGAAATTGTACGTGGCGTCGTCGCGGACGCGATCGAGGTGGTCGAAGTACGAATTGGCGCAATAGTTCCGTTCCGTGGACCAGTCCGTAAGCCAGCCGCAACTGGCCGGGTGAAAATTGGGTACGACGAAGACAGGCCTGGGCGGTTCCGCCCCGGTGGCCAGCACGACCGACATTGTCAGGGTGAGCCAGAAAAGGACCCGGCGTGTGCAGTTCATGGATTGCTTCCTGGGGTGTGACGCCGGCGCCGGCCAACCTCTTTGAGCACGGCCACGTCTTCGGGATGAAGCGAGCCGTCGGGCAACGGGCCGACGTTCAGCAGCAGATTTGCGTCTTTGGCTTCGGCGTCGCCGAGCATGCCCAGCACCTCGTCGGCGGTGACGTGGTCGGCCCCGTCGAGCCAGCCCCAAAGGGCGCCTTTGGGGGCCTTGGGGCCGTGTTTCTGCATCGTGCGGCAGATCTCCATCGGCTTGCCGACACGGTTCTTCTGGGCGGCGGCGACCTGCGGTTGCTCCGGGGCCATGAAATCCTCGAGTTCCGGATACAGGCCGGACTTGTAGCAGATCAGGCCCTGCGGCTGGAGTTGGCGGATCCGGGCGTAGAGTTCCAGGACCCGGAACCGAGCCCGGTCGCCGCTCAACGGCACGGCGATGCCGTCGAGCCACACGCCAGCCAGCGGACCGTAGCGCGAGCAGAGTTCGCTCACCCCGTCGTAGGCGTACTGGACGTAGCGGTTGAAGTCATACTGCGCCCGGGGCGCATAAAACGGATCGGGCGGCTCGTAGGCAGGGCGCACGGATTTGTTCTTCCAGTCCCAGGGCGCGGGGCCGTGCGGATGCCGCCAGTCAAATCCGTGCTCGTAGAAAACGAAAAAGCCAAGCCCCCGCCCGCGGCACGCGGCGGCCATCTCGGCCACGAGGTCGCGCTTGGCGGGGGAGTTGACGCTGTTGAAATCCGTGGCTTGGGTGTCCCAGAGGCAGAAGCTGTCACAGTGTTTGCAGACGAGCGTGATGTACTGCATGCCAGCGGCCTGCGCCACCCCGGCAATGGCGCCCGCGTCGAACTTCGCCGCGGTGAAGCGGTCCTTCAGCTTTGCGTATTCCGCGATGGGAATTCGCTCGTGGAACTGAACCCACTCCCCTTTGCCGAGCAGCGAGTAGAGGCCGTAATGAATGAAGAGTCCGAACCTGGCTTGTTTGAACCACGCCAGCGCCGCGGCCCGCGGGTTCCTGGCTTGGAGGTCGGCGAAGTTCCGGAGATACGAGGGCACACCGGCGGTGACCGCGGCCCGCCCGCCCGGGGAGAAGCCGCCGGTCATGGCGGCGCCACCGAGGCTCGTGATGAAGGTTCGACGATTCATCTTTTTGATTTCGGGATCATAAGTTTCAGGTCTGGCGCTCGTTTCAGACGTCCCCTTCCATCGTCTCTTCGAACTCGCCAAGTCGGATCGGGTATTGTCCGAACTCGCGCACCAGCTTCACGACATAGTCGTAGGTCAGGCCCGACACCCCGCTGCTTACGGAGTGGTCCGACTGGAAGATCATCCCGCCGCCCTTGGCCGCGTTGAGCTTGCGCAGCACCTCGCGCTTGATCGCGTCGCGATCGCCGCCTTCCCAGACCTGGATGTCGCTGTTGCCGCAGAAGCCGATGCGATGGCCGTATTGCCGGCGCAACTCCACCACATCCATTCCGGCTTTCACCTCCAGCGGATTGCAGGCATCGACGCCCATTTCGATGTAATCGGAAAAAATCGCCTTCACGTTGCCGCAGCCGTGATAGATGACCGGCAGGCCGTGGGCGTGGGCATGCGCGGTGATCTGCGCGACCCACGGTTTGAAATACTCGCGCCAGTAGGCCGGCGAGAAGAACATTCCCTTCTTGTAGGCCACGTCGCCCCAGATCACGAAGCCATCGAGCAGACCCGTGCCCGCCGCGATCTCGGCCTTCGCCATCTCCAGATAAAACGCCCCGATGTGGTTGATGACTGCGCCCATCTCCTCAGGATACTCGCCCATCCAGAGCAGCGCGTTTTCCTGACCGATGAGGCGAGTCAGGCATTCGCTGACTTCGATCATGCTGCCGTAAACCGGGAAGTCGGGGCGCAGCGAATTCACCGTCTCGATCCACGCGGGCGAGTTGCGGGCGAACCCGTCGCCGACGCCCGCGATCTGGTTGTCCCCGGCACTGAAAAACCGCCGCTTGTCGTCCGGCGGATCGAATTCGCCGCGCTGGAGTTTCTCGAACGTGTCGGTCTCCCAACTGCGCATCTCCGGCATAGGAAACGAAAAGTGCTTGTGCATGATCGCGCCGAAGCCGGTCTTTACGGTGACCTCCTCCGGCGTCTCCTGCAGCGTCTCGAACGGCCGGATCCACGGGTCCATGTTCGGCACGGTGACGATCCAATCGAGATCGTAGTGGTAGTAGGGGTCGGCGTCGGGCGGGAGGCCGAGTTCCTGCTGCCAGCGGCGGGTAAAGCTGCCCCAGAAGAAATCGCTGATCGGCACACGGTCCGGTTCCTCATGGCGCAGCGCCTTGTTCATGCGGTCGAGTTTCCGCAGGGTGTTGTCCTTGCGCGCGGTCGCGTCCGCGCTTTTCCCCACCGGGTCGAACATGCTCATGGCGTCGATTGCGACAGCGCGGTTGACTGGCCAAACCGCGCCGGCCCTCCCAGCTTAGCGATTGACGGGGTTTCCGTCTATGGCCGATCCTGTCGAAGTTATGTCTTATTCGATCAGGGGGCGGATCAACCGCGGCGCCTACGACCAGCCGTTTTCCGGCATCGGAATCGAGTTTGACCCGCTGGGCGTCAAGCCGGGCCGCACCGGCATCACCCTGCACGAAAGCGGCTTCGTACCTGACATCCAAGACTGGAACTACCCGGCGGTGTTCAGTCCTTTCTGGCGACTCTACTACTGGGGACAGCGCGGACACTGTGTCCTCTTTGATGACCGTACGATCGAGCTGACGCCAGAGCACATCGTGCTGATCCCACCCCACTGTCTCTTTCATTGCCTCGGAGGCAATCCGGTTCCGGCCTTCTGGCTGGCGTTCAGTTTCACCCGTCGGCCACACCCGGGACAAACCTTTCCCCTCCTGCTCGCGCCGCGGGATACGGAGTTGTGTCTGATCCGCGATTTGCAGCAGCTGATCATCGCCGACGCGACCTGGGACCCGACGGATGCCATCTACCGCAACAGTCTCGCGCTCCTGCAGGTCGTGCTTTCACGCCCGGAACTGCGCTGGCAGCCGCCGGTCCCCGAGTCGCTGGCGCGGGTTCGTGAATACATCGAGGGGCAAATCGGCACCAAGCTGCTTGCGCCCGATTTGGCGCGGCGAGCCAGCATGAGCGTCGCCGCCTTCAATCGCGCCTTCAAACGCCATTTCGGCACGACGCCGGCCAGCTTCGTCATCGAGATGCGGGTGCGCGAGGCGGCGCGTCTGCTGTTGCAGACCGACGAAACCATCGACGCGATCGCCGAAAAGACCGGTTTCCCGAATCGCGCCTACCTTAGCCGGATGTTTAAGCGGGTCACCGACGAAGCCCCCGCCGGCTTTCGGCGAAAACATCGCCGACCAGAATAGTCTTCCCGGATTCTGGCTGACGTTTGGAACCTTCACCGCGCCCCTCTGCGCACCGTCAGGACGACCGCGCGACGGACCGTGGCGCAGGCCAGGAAACGCCGGCAGGCGCTCCTGGGCTGATTTGCGGCGCGCCTCCACTCGGGGCTCATCGGTGGATTGTCGGCAAGGCCGTAGCGCGGTCAGCCTGTAAAACAACGCCGTCTTCAGGCCGAAGGTGGTGAGACGGTAGCGCTGGGTTTGGGGGATGCGTTCGATGACACCGTGCAGCCGTAGGCGGCGCAGGTCGTAGAACTCATGCGTCCCGGCGGTGATGTGGGCTTCCGGGAGCCCGAGCAACTGCGCAAGCAATGGCCGCAGTTGGCGATTCCGAAATCCGTCGGGTTGCAGACAGAACAGGCTGCCGACGTGGCCGATCCCGGCGATGTTGGCCAGCACGTCAACTTCGCCAACCTGCTCCGCGGCGTGCGTGCACGCTGCCTCGCTGAACACATCCAACGCGAGAAAACGGACGCCCAATCGCGCGGCGACCGTTGGGCCGGTGTCCTCGTCGCGGTCGGCGAGCCAGACTCGCGCGCCAGCGCGGGCAAAACATTCCGCGACGGCCGCGCCGATGCCAGATGCCCCCCGTGACCAGAGCGGTTTTGTGTTCCAGACTAAACACGGTAGATCCTTTCCGCGTTATTCTCGTAGAGCTTGCTCAGATCCGAGGGCCTCGCACTCGCGACGATCGCGCTCAACGTGCGCGTCCAGTCCGAATGCGTCGCGGCAAGATTGCAGACCGGCCAGTCGCCGGCGAATAGCACGCGGTCGAAGCCGAAGCACTCGAGTGCGTGTGTGACGTAGGGTCCAAAATGCACCGCGCCGCAACGCGAGGGGTCCGATTCGGTAACGAGCCCGGATATCTTGCACACGACGTTGGGCAGTGCGGCGAGTTCGCGCAGTTGCTGACGCCACGGATCGAGTCGCCCGTCGCGGATAGCGGGCTTGCCGCAGTGGTCGAGAATGAACTGCACGCGGTGGCAGCGGCGCGCGAGTTCGGTGACCGCTGGCAGCTGCGCGGGCACAACGCAGAGATCGAACGTGAATCCAAAGTCCGCCAGTGCCTCCACTCCGGCGATGAAGTTTGGTTGCAGGCAGAAATTGGGATCGGCTTCGCTTTGCAGGATGCGTCGTACGCCCTTGACGAGCGGATTTCGGGCCAACGTGGCCAGATGCGCGCGGATCGATGTGGCCGTTTCCACGGCGGCATGAGCAACGATGCCTTTGAGTCGCGACTCGATGCGGGCGAGATCAGAGATCCATTTCACTTCATCGAGCCGATGCGGGGCATCGCAATCGCACTCAACGAAGATGAATTTTGCGACGCGGGAAAAAGCCGACGCTTGCTGATAGTCTTCCGGAAGGAAGGCGCGATTCAGGGCCGGCAAGCTCGCGAGCCAGGGATAGCGGAACCGTCGCGGATCCCAGAAATGGACGTGCGCATCGATGACGACTGGTGTGCTTGCGGCGCTCATCTCAGATCGCAGCTGGCGCCAATCGCTGTCGGCGTTTCGTAAACGCCAGCGTGCACGCTGCACGGATTGACGAAGTGCGGGCGCAGGTGCGGGATGTGTTCCAAAAAGACGATCTCGTGATTAAGCGCGATGCGGTTGAAGAGAACGAGGTGCTGGTGCAACTGCCCCATGTCACCCACGTGGGGGACGACCGGCACGCCGTATTTGCGGCAAAGCAAACTGACCGTGATGAACTCGCTGACTCCCGCCACGCGCACGGCGTCCACCTGGATGAATCCTGCGCACTTCACTTGGAGATAATTTTTGAAGACGACCCGATTCGGCACGTGCTCACCGAGCGCAAGCTTCACGGGCGCGATTGCCTCCGCGAGCGTCCGGTGGCCGATGACATCGTCCGGATGGGTGGGCTCTTCGATCCAAAATGGATTCATCGCGCGCAGCCGCGGGCAGATCGCGAGGGCCTGCGGCAGCGTCCATTGTTGATTGGCATCGAGCATCACGCGGACTTTTTCACCAGCGACTTCGCGGACGATGTTGGCGCGGCGGATGTCGCGCTCCGGATCGGGCGAGCCGACCTTGAGTTTCATCGCGGTAAATCCGGCGGCGAGGGCGCGCTTGCAGTTCTCGCGCACTTGTTCGTCAGGGTAGTTGAACCAGCCAACTGAAGTGTCGTAGCCGGGATAGCCGGATTTCAAAACCCCTTCGCGACTGGCGCGCGTCGGTTGCGCATCACGAATAATTTTCAGGGCCTGTTCGCGCGTGAGTTCGTCTTCGAGATACGAGAGGTCGAGCGTGGCGACGATTTGTTCCGGCGTGAGGTCGAGGAGCAGCTTCCACAGCGGCACGCCACGCGACTTCGCCCAGAGATCCCAGCAGGCGTTCGTGACGCTAGACAGCGCGAGTTGCACAATGCCTTTGTGCGGGCCGAGCCAGCGGAACTGTTGCTCGTCGGCCATCGTTTTTTGCCGTGCACCGAAGTCGGCCATGATCTCCTCGATGTCTTTTCCGACGAGCCGTTGCGCGTAGAACTGGGCTGCCGCGCAAACGAGGTCGTTGCCTGCGCCCAAGGTGAACGCAAGGCCGCTTCCTGTGCGACCCTTGTCGTCGCGCAGCAACGTGACGGCATAGGAGTAGACCGGTTCTTTGTGGATGGCGTCGCTGCCGTGGCCCGAGCCAATCGGATACCGGGCGTCCCGCGCTGCAATTGAGGTGATCATGAGCCGGTCGGTACGCCATCGGCGAAAGCCGGTGTGAGGACGCCATATTCCGCTACGGCTTCAAACATCGCCTCGATATTCTCCGGCGGCACGTCGGGCAGGATGTTGTGGATGGTATTGAAAACAAACCCGCCTCCGGGAGCGAGAATCTCGATCCGCCGCCGCACGTCATCGCGCACTTGTGCGGGCGTGCCGTGATTCAGCACGCTGCGCGTGTCGCAGCCGCCACCCCAAAACGTGATGTCCTTGCCAAAGGACGCCTTCAGGCGCGCCGGGTCCATGTCGCGACAAGCGGTCTGGACCGGATTGATGATCTCGAAGCCGGCCTCGATAAGATCGGGTAGCAGGGCGTAAATCGAACCGCACGAATGAAGAAACGTATGCATCGACGAGTGGCGGTGCACAAAGTCGCAGAGGACGGTGTGCCGCGGCTTGAACAACGTGCAATAGGTTGCCGGCGCCATGAACGGCCCGGTCTCCGTGCCGAGATCATCGCCGAAACGGCAGACATCAACGACATCGCCGACTGCTGCGCAGACTTTGCGGAGGGTCTCGAGGTGGATCTCGACCAGCGCATCGAGCAGGCGCTCGACCTGCTCCGGCTCGGTCAGGAGATCCATGAGGAAATTATCCATCCGCCGGAGAAACGTACCCCATTCGAAAAGATTGCATCCGACGACAACCATGATGGCGCGGTCCGTGGAGGCGCGGAGCCGAATGGCGTTCGCGCGGAGCTGGGACCAAAAGTCGCGCGGGCCCGCCGCGTCCCACGGGCTATGAGCCAGTGCCGCCCAGTGGACTTTTCCCATTGCGGCCGGCAGCCCGGCGAAGTCCGCCGGGTATTCGTCCAGCCAGGGGAAGCACGTCTGGTCGAAGAAATTCATGTCTTTCAGCTGGACGGCGATCGCGGTGCCGTCGGCGTGGAGCGCGATCCAGCCGCCTTCAGGGGTGGCGGTGGGACGGAACCACACCGGGTATTCCGCGCGGCTGCCGTCGAACAAATTTACGTCATACCACGCGCCTCGTTCGCGGTGAAAGGTGCGGCCGACATCGACGACGTCGATTCCATAGCGGTCGAGGATGTCTTCCTCGGGTTCGGCGAGTTGCTGCACGACATCGTAGACCCGCGTATGGCCGTGGCGCAGGCCGAGGTGCTGTTTCACGCGATTATAGGCGATGGCCGAAATGCCGGAACTCGGCGTGGAGCCGAGGTCGACCGGCACGCGGTCGGGCTCCCGGTGGGCGATGGCGGCGAGGATGCGTTCTCTGCGGTTCATGAGAGACAAGGGGTGGTGGACGGCGTGGCGCTGGCAGCGGATTCGGCCGGTCAGCTGCAGGGATCGGCCAGTGAGACTGGGGCGTGGATGTTGTAGCCGCATTCGCTGCCGCCGCTGACCGGCATCACGTAGCCGGTGAGAAATTTCGCGTCGTCGCTGCACAGGAAGGCGGCGACCGAGGCGATCTCGTCGGGCTCGGGGCAATAGCCGAGCGCGTGGATGCGGTCGAGATACGCGTGGGTGCCAGCCGGGTCCGGCTGGACTTTGATCCATTGCCGGAGGGTGTCGGTCCAGACACCCGCGGGGCACAGGGCGTTGATGCGGATGCCATCGCGCCCCCAGTCCACCGCCGTGCATTTGGTGAGGGCGTTGATCGCGCCTTTCGTCGCGCCGTAGACCGCGTGGCGCTCCTGCCCGGTCACGCCCGCCATGCTGGAGATGTTGAGCACGCAGCCGCGCGACGCCTTTAGATGTGGATACGCCAGCTTGCAGCCGAGGAAGACGCTGCGAAGGTTCACATCGACCAACTGCTCGAATTGGTCCAGCGAGGTGTCTTGCACCGCGGCGGCGGGCAGCGCGATGGCGGCGTTGTTGACGAGGATGTCCAGTCGACCCCATAGCGACACGGCCTTGGCAATGGCACCGGTGAATGAGTCGGCGTCCGAAACATCCAGTCCCCGAAAACAGGCCGGTGCGCCCAGTTCGGCACACAGCGCGTCGCTGCGGGGCTGGTCGCGGTCGCCGACCAGCACCCGCGCGCCCTCCGCCACGAAGCGCCGCACGATGGCCGCCCCGATGCCGGCGGCGCCTCCGGTGACGAGGGTCACTTTGTCGTGTAATCGTGCGGTCATGGGGTTCGGGTCACGGCAGATGGTAGAGCTCTTTGGTGTCCGCCCAGATTTTTTTCGCGGCGGCGGCGTCGGGCAGCGGGCTCTGGCACGGGTCCGTTTCTTTCCACCAGCGCACGGTCTCCGGGTCGGCGGCCATCTTCTTCATGTCCGCATCGAAGTCCGTGCCCGTGTACTCGAGGTAGGCGAACAGGTAGGTCTTGCCCTCGATTTCCCGCTCGTAGATCGAGAAATTCTGGATGTGACATTCCTTGATCATCTTGTTCACGGCCGGCCAGGGATTCGCGTGAAGCTGGCGGTAGTAATCGACTTTCTCCGGCTTTAGACCGGTGACCCAAGCGAAGCGCTGCACGGGTTTTTGGGTCGTGCAGGCAGAGAGCAGCGCCACAAACAGGCTGGTGAGGATGATTCTTAATTTCATTGGGATTGGGCCGGATTAGCGGAAGATTACGTAGAGCACCGCAAATACGGCCAGGACCGTGACGGTGAGCACGCGGTAATTGCCCAGACCGCGGCCGCCCGCTTCGCCGCGGAGCGGCTCGCGCCAGTCCTCCCACACGAGTGGCTTCGCCTCCGCTTTGAGCGGCTCGGGGAAAAGAAATGTCGTCGCGACCATGATGACGACGCAGGCGACGAGCAGCAGGAACGCGATGAGCATGAAGTCGCCGCGGTAGATGTTGTTCCAGTCGAGGAGGAAAGTGACGAGGCCGAGCGCCATCCCCGTTACGAGAGTGAGGAACGCTGATTTGCTGGACGCGCGCTTCCAGAACACGCCGAGCAGGAACACCGCGGTAATGGGTGGCGCGACGTAGGAGATCAGTTTGTTGATGCCTTCGAAGATCGTCGTGTAGTGGCCGAACAGCGGCGAGCAGACGATGGCGAGAACGGTGCCGAGCACCGTGGTGACCTTGCCGATGGTGACCAGTTGGTGGTCGCCGATGGCCGGGTTGTGGCGCTTGAACAGGTCGTAGGCGACGAGCGTCGCAGTGGAGTTGAGCGCCGCGGAGCAGGTCTGCATGGCGGCCGCGAGCATGGCGGCGGCGACGAGACCTTTCAGGCCGACCGGCAGCAGGTGGGTGACCATGAAGGTGTAGGTGTCGGCGGCCGATTGCGGCGCGGCGCCGCCAAAGGCGTTCTGTTGCACGAGGCCCACACAGATCACGCCCGGCAGAACGAAGAAGAACACGGGGAGGATTTTCAGAAAGGCGCAGAACAACGGGCCGAGGCGGGCATGCCGTTCGTCCTTCGCCGCCAGCACCCGCTGCACGATCGTTTGATCACAGCACCAATACCAAATGCCCAGCACGGGGTAGCCAAGAATGATAGAATACCAGGCCAGCCCCGACGGATCGCTGGCGTTGCGCACCATGTGGAGGAAGTTCCCCGTGCCCCAGGTGACGTTGCTGCCGGCCACTGCCGCCAGCGGGTGCGGATGACTGGCGAGCGTGGCGGCGAGAGCCATCGGTGTCCGGCGACCGAATGTGACGGCCCTCCCAAATAGCCCAAAGCGGCGGCCAGGTGATTGCAGACGAAAAAGCTGGAGTAAGTTGATATAAATTGATCATCCCGTGAAATCCTCCGTTGTAGACCGATGCGTAGGCTATTTATATAATGCGATGTACTGCAA
>JAUSID010000189.1 GCA_030648295.1 Opitutaceae bacterium
AACTGTCATTCTGAGGGCCGCCGAAGAATCCAGTGGCGCGTCCGGCTGCGAGCATCGTGCTGGATTCTTCGCCAAGCCTCAGAATGACAAAGCGGGAATTGTGTCGGGTCTGAGGCTGCGCCTCGTTAGACGAATGTCACCGATGATGCGACCTCTCCGTCAGGGGCGCGCCTCCCAAATCGAACCTGACGCCGGAGCGGAAGAGCTCGGCCCGGAGCGACACGATGAATTCGGACAGTTCTTCGATCGCGAAGGTGTGTTCGAATCCCGGATGGCCGGTCGCAAATCCGACCACGTCGGCAAGCAACAGGATGTCCTCGTCGGAGAAATGTTCATCCAGGACCGACTGGTTTCCCTGCAGCGCGGTCAGGGAGGCGCAGTATCGCTCCGCCGCGGCATCGATAGGCTTGAGCGAAACGCGACCGCGAATCTGCGCCCGCGCGATACGGCCGGCAAAGTCGCACAGCGTCTGATAGGCATACGCGAGATTTGCGAGGCGAACCTGGCGCAGCAACTCTGGCCGTTGCGATAAGAGGTGGGAGAGTTTCATATGATTCCTTCGTGCCGGGGCACTGCTGGTTAAGGGTTCAAGGACTCTAGACTCTTCCTGGCGGTCAGGCTCGTGCGGTTGTGACGGTCACATTCGGGCGAGCCATCTTTGGGGAAAGAACAACCTTCGTGGCTGCGGTTCCGCTGCTCCATTGCGCTGCTCGAGTTCTGCTGATCCTCCTGACGGGCGCAGCCTCACTTTCTTCGACTTCACTGTCTCGCTGTCGGACTCAAATCACGAACTTGCCGTGCATCTGAACGCTGACTGGGACGAATCAAAGCTCGGAATAGGAGAACGCTGAATCAAGGCGATTGTTCCATGAACCAGCGGATTTTGGCGCGCAACCAGCGGCGCATGCTCACGCGCGCCACTGAAAACGACTACGACGACAGCTTTGTGCGAGCGGCGGCGAGCCGGCTGAGAAACTCCGCCTGGCCACGGTGGATCTTCTCGAGGGCCAGGGGGAGGGGAAACCACGCCGCGCGATCGACCTCGGGAAACTCGGCCCACCGGCCGGAGCGCGGCGGCCATTCCATCTTGAACGTGTTGCTGACGATTTTGTCCGGGTCGACGTCGGCTTCCGCGATGAACGCATGAATCATTTTACCACCGGGCTGACGCACGGTGCCGAGCGAGGCAAACGGTCCGGTAATCGTGGCGCCGGTCTCCTCGGTGAATTCGCGTTGGGCGGCCACAAGTGGCTCCTCGTCATTAGAAAATTCCCCCTTTGGAATCGACCATGCGGCGGTGTCCTTTTTGGCCCAGAATGGACCGCCGGGGTGGACGAGAAAAATTTCGAGCTCGTTTCCGCGCACGCGATAGAGCAGAAGGCCGGCGGCTTGCTTGGGCATGAACGCGAAGCTTACATCGATCGCGCCGGCGGTCCATCGTCTGCTGGTGCCATTCCGCCCTCTTTCCCGCTCGCTCGTATTCCCATGAGATTTCCGGTGATTTTTTTCAGCGTCTTCGCCGCCGCTGCGGCGGCCGATAGCGAGGGTGTGCGCATGCTCGATGCCAAGCGACACCACTTGGGACTTGCGGGCATGGCGGAGTGGGCCGAATTCGAAGCGTTGCCCTGCGACGGCCCCCAGCTGGATCTCACGTTCACGGCCACGGCGAATCCGACCGAACAGACCCTGTTCATCTGGCAGCGGGACGTGAAGGTTGCGTGGAACGTGATGCTGAATGGCCGCAAGCTCGGCACACTCGAAAGTCTCACGCAGCCGCTGGTGGTCGCGTTGCGCGTGCCGGCGGGAATGCTCAAGAGTGGCGAAAACCGGCTGACAATCATGCGCTCTCCGTCGCGGATGCTTGACGACATCGTCGTTGGTGAAATCACGCTGGATTCGCAACCACGCGAGGCCGCGCTGAGCGCGGCAACATTGGAGATTGAAGTCACCGATGAGGAGACCGGGCGCGCGTTGCCGTGCCGGCTCACACTGACGAATCCGCAGGATGCGCTCATGCCGCTGCACGTCGTCGTTGGTGCTCCAATCGCCGTGCGCACCGGCGTGATCTACACGGGAGATGGCAAGGCCCGATTCGGGGTGGGGGCCTGCAACTACGTGCTGCATGCCGGCCGTGGTGTTGAATACAGTGTCGCGACGACGAAACTGGTGCTGCGTGGGGGCGAAACGAAGCGTGTCGCGCTGCGCATCCGACGCGAGGTGTCGACGCCCGGCTTTATCGCGGCCGATTCGCACATTCACACCCTCACCTACAGCAAGCACGGTGATGCGACGATCGAGGAGCGAATGCTGACGATCGCAGGCGAGGGCATCGAACTCGCGGTGGCCACCGATCACAATCATCACGCGGATTACACGGAACCGGCGGCCCGTACCGGTACGAGCGACGCGTTTCGGTCCGTCGTGGGCAACGAAGTCACGACGAAGACGGGGCACTTCAACGCCTTTCCGATTCAACCGGGCAGCGCGCTGCCGGATTCGGGACTTAGCGACTGGCCGCAGTTGCTGAAGAACATTCGAAGCGTCACCGGCGCAAGAGTTGTGACCTTAAATCATCCGCGTGACCTCCATTCGAACTTCACGCCATTCGCGCCGGCCAACTTCGATGCTGTGACGGGGGCACTGAAGACGGCGCCGGAATTCGACTGCAATGCGATTGAGGTGGTCACGTCGGCCGCGATGCAATCAGACATCATGCAGCTGTACCGCGATTGGTTCGCGCTGCTCAACCATGGCTACCGGGTGGCGGCGATTGGTGCCAGCGATACGCACCAGGTCAGCCAGTTCATCCTTGGCCAGGCACGTACGTATGTGGCAAGTCGTGCGACTGAACCATCGGCCATCAATATGGACGAGATCTGCGACAGTTATCGCACAGGACGCCTGTTGGTTAGCCTTGGACTTTTTGCGAATATGACAGTGAACGATCGTTTCGTCGTCGGCGATCTGGTGCCGTCAAAGGGCGCGGAACTTCATGTCGCGGTCGATGTTCGCGGTCCGTCGTGGACAACCGCGGATAAGCTCGAGCTCTTCGCCAACGGCATCAAGGTGCGGGAGCAGCGAATCGCGCCGACCAAGGACCCGCTGAAGGCACGGGTCACGTGGACGCTGCCCGCGCCCGCGCACGACGTGCACCTCGTCGCGGTTGCCACCGGTCCAGGCGTGACGGCGCCCCATTGGGAGATCCCGCGGCCGTATCAGCCGACGTCGAAAACATTCACGCCACGAATCATCGGTTCGACGAATCCGATCTGGATCGACAGTGATGGTGATGGCGAATTCACCTGCGCGCGTGGTCAGGCGACACAGGCCATGCGCGCGGCGGGCGGTGATACGGCGAAGTTCGTGGCCAGCCTGGCGCGATACGACGAGTCGGTCGCGGTGCAGGCGGCCGATCTCTGGGCTGGGGGAGGAAACGATTTGCGCAGCCCTGAACTCACCCGCGCGCTGGAGCGCGCGCCGGCTGCGGTGCAAGACGCTTTTCGCACTGTGCAGGCCACACAGGTTGACGCGCGTTAGCGGAGGCAGTCCGGCAGTTCGCACGCCATTTTGCCGCCGGTATCCGACCTCTAGCTGTCACCACACCACGCGCCGGGGATCAGAGCTGTCGGGCCGCGCCCGGTCGGCCGCAGCCGGGTTGCCTGGCGGTGACTGAGCGGCATTTGAGTCTTTCGGGTCGCGTGGCCGCAGTTCCTCCACCAGTTCGCTGACGGCCCCGCACATGTAATCGACTTCCGCGGTTCCGCGCGGTTGCGGCATAATCGTCAGAATATCGCCTTTGCGAATACGGCCGGCTGCAATGCGGACGGCCTCGAGGCGTCGTGCCATGCGCCCCGCAAATACCCAACTGATTGTGCCGAGCAATGCCGAGAACCCGAATCCCCAGCGTGCAATTGTCAGCTGGAGTTCCCGCGCCGGCGCCAGCGCGCGCGCGACCGGCTGCCTTACGGTGGTGAGCCAACCCAAGCCGCGATACTCGCCCTGTCCGCGGCTGCGCACGTATCCCGTCAGGTAGACGCTGCCCTCGGTGGTTTTTTCCAGCATGAACCCGCGGAAATGGCGCGGCGGCAAGACCGGCGGATCCGGTGGCTCGGTCCAACCCGACGCACCTGAGTCGAGCAGCACTTCCTTTTGGCCGCCGTACACTGTTACTCCGATAAGCTCGCGCGCGGAGCTTTCGGGCACGATGGCGAGCTGGATGTCGCGTGACCAACCCCAGCGCAGATGTGCCCCCAGTACACCGGCGAACTCGCCATCGACGCCGGTGACGGGTATTGCGAAATCAAACACACGAGCGTCGGTGTCGCGTTCAGGCAGAGCGTCGGTGAGGGCGCGCAACTCGTGGAGCGTGGCGGCATAGGGGCGCTCCTGCGCACCGACAAACCACGGGTGTTCGCGCACTGACTCGCGTTCAAATAAACCGCGGGTCGCCGCCACGATCTGACCCGAGCGATCGGCGAACCCAATCCAGGCGAACTCCGGCACCGCCGTACGCAGCGAGTCGAGCGCGCGCCGTCGTTCCGCGACATCAGCCTGGCGATCCCGCAGTGGCGTGAGGTTGGCGATGAATTGCAGCTCTCGATATCGCTCGTAAAGCCGGCGGTCGATCGAGTTGCTAACCTGCACTGCAAGAGTCTCGAACGTGCTCCCGAGTTGCGACTGCAGGTGGTGGCGGAAAATGGAGCTGCCGATCCATGCGATCAGCAAGGTGAAGAGCACGGCGCCGCCACCGCATACCAACGCCGCACGCGCGCGCAGGCTTTCGCGGGGATCGAATATCCACCACCAGTCGCGTGAAACCGGACCGCTGGATTGAGCTGGCATGTGCATGATGGACGCGCCGGAGGGCTCGAGGTGACGGCGAGAGCCAGTTTGCCGGCGCGGAGGTGTCCGGGGCCGGCGGGCGCCCGACAAACGATCCAGCAGGATTACGGAGGCAACTCAAGGTTTCGCGATAATCGTATGACGTCATCGAAGCTGGTGCGGCCGACGAGAACCATACACCGGTGAATCGTCGAGTGTTTCCTGTGTCTGGGACGATGATCAGCAGGAGCGGAACGTGCGCGACGCGTTTGCCGCGGCGGCCAACGTCACGCGCTGCCGAACCCGCCGACGTTGTGGTTTGGGCGGCGGCAACTTTGGCAGAGGAATTCACTGCCCTGCGCCGGTAGCGCGGTTTGGTGCGGTCAAGACGACTGAGCGTGCATGACGGTCGTCGGTGCATTGCCCGCCACTGTTGCTGGCCGCACCGGTGCAAAGGCAGACGGAAACTCGACTGTCATCGTGGTCCCACGGCCCGGCTCGCTTTCGACGCGGATGATGCCGCCGTGCAGGCGCACGACCTTGTCGCAGATAGTGAGTCCGAGCCCGAAGCCACGCGCGTCGTCGCCCATTTGTTTCGTGGTGAAATAGGGCTCGAAGATCCGGGCCCGGTTTTCGGCCGAGATTCCGCTCCCACTATCAGCAACCGCGAACTGGAGACCCATTCCGGCGCGCGTCGCTGAGAGCGTCACCATCGTGCCGGGCTTGGAAGCATCGATGGCGTTGTTGACGAGGTTTGCCAGCATCCGCTGGATCAGAACGCGGTCGATGTGCGCCTGACCTTCGATGGGTTGCGAGACAACCGTCACGCGCCTCCTGGCGGCTCGTGAGGCTGTGATGTTCATCACGGTTTGGACGAGAGCTGGCACCGCGGTGGGCTCGAGCCTGAGTTCGAGCCGGGTGCCGAAAAACAGCGCTTCGCTTATGTAGTCATTGATGATCGCGACCGACCGCGAGGCCGAATCATGTACTTCGGCTTCGACGGTGCCGGCTATGATTCTTGGCTCCGCGTGAATGAGAAACGATGAGATTGGCGTGATGAGGTTCTTGAGGTCGTGGGCCAGTCCGCGGGACATCATGGCGAGGTGTTCGACCTGGGCCTTCAGGGCGGCCTCCGCCGCGAGCCGCGCATGGAGGAGAACGTTGTCGATCAATTCGGCGACGTTCGTCAGTCGTTCGATCTCCGGATAGGTGACCGGCCACCCGTCATTCTTCTCACCTAGGGCAATCAATAGGGAAGGCGTGGGGCTGCCGCGCGGTACGGCCACGATTGCAGCAATAGAGTTTTCGTGAAGGAACCGGTTCAATTCTTGAGTTTCAGGCGTTGTGCGTTGTCGTTCCAAGGCCTCCGGGGTGGCCCACCCGGCATGGGCCAATCCCGCGAATGCAGCCGAGCCCTTTGGCAGACGCATCCGCATGCCACCGAATACCGCACCGCCGTCGACAAGCAACTCGGCAAAACGGGCGCCGTAACGCTTGCAAACCAGGTCCTCGCATCCTGGAACAAGTCGAGCCTGGTCCGATTCGGATCGACCGAGGGATAGAATGGCGCTTCGCAGCTGAGCCAGTTCTCTTTCGCCACCGAGTTGGAGCCATGTCCGAGATTCACGATCTAGGTAGAAAACGACGGCGGAAATTGCAGCTACGCTAATAAAGAGAACGTCATACGGGGCTGACATTCCACCAAGCAGCAATAGGCATAGTTGCAAGCCGCCGACCCAAGCAAGTATGATCAAAATGCGTTGCAGTAATGAAGTGAGGATCTGCGGAGCATTGAAAACTCGGTGAAACATTATCGCCCATGCTGCAAGTCCAAACGCCGCGGCAATAATGAAAACAGTAGAACGTCTGAGAGCTTGCGCATTCAATGACGTGCCGAGCGTTAATAGAATTAGGACGACAAGAAATGCTATACACAAATTTAACGAGATGAATTGGGTTTCAATTCGTTGTATTCCGCGTTGCGTCTTAAGAAGGCGGAGAGCCTTGAATAACAGTATAATAAATAAGATGTGACCTACGATTATCAGTGAAAAGTATAATGGCCCTCGTTTGTCGAATCCAGGCTTGGAATCTGGCGGTATATAATAGTCTGTGAATGATAGCGCTGCCAAAAGCATGCTAAAAATTAACCATGGAACCGAGCTTCTGATCATTTCTATCTCGTGACCTTTTCGTGTAACGATTGAACCTGTAAGTAAAAAGACGCACCATGCCACAAGTGCAAAGAGTGCTCCATTGGCCTGCAACCAAGGGCGCGGTGTGATGGTGTGGTCGTCTATGAATAATATGCCTATTTGGATCGATTTTCCCACGGTGACGAGCCATGCCGCAGTTATAAGCGACGTAAGAAGAAATACCCGGTTTGTGAACCGGTCAGGTTTTGCGATAAATACCGCCAGGCCCGCAATTACGCAGAACGCAGCCGCATAATACGTGAGAGCACTCATAATCGAGCATCGGAGACGGCGTCGTTTTGATCAAAACACACGGCGCCGCCCTTGGCGATTTGAGCCGTATTCCCGATAAGAGCGATCTGGCGGGCCATTTGTGTTCAGTCGGAAGGTATTGCCGTTGGATGAAGTTCTCGCGGTTCTCCGTCTTGCACGGCCTCAACCTTGTTGAGTTTCCTTTCCAGCTGCCGGCTTCGATGCGCTGCTTCCTCGATCGTGGTCCCCGTCTCATCGAGCTTCCGCTTCACCTTTTCCAGCGTATCCCCGAATTTCCCGAATTCGGCTTTCACCGCGCCGAGAACTTTCCACACCTCGCCGGAGCGTTGCTGGATGGCGAGGGTGCGGAATCCCATCTGCAGGCTGTTCAGCAGCGCCGCCAGTATTGTCGGGCCGACCACCACGACCCGATGCTCACGCTGCAGCATGTCGCAGAGTCCCGGGCGTCGAATGACCTCCGTCCGAAGTGCGTCGGATTTCCGTTCGTTGCTCTCGACCAGACGGCCTAGTTGCGTCGCAAAGGAATCAAACTGCTGTTTCTGCAGTTTGTTTAATTCCGCCATTTGCTGCATCAGGGAGTCGGTCGAAAGTTTCAGCGTGTTTTGGACTTCCTCGCGCAGCCCCCGGGCTTGTTGCATCGCATCCTGGCGGCTGCGTTCAACTGCGTCGGTGAACGTGCGCTCACCCCGCTCGTGGAACTTCTCCAATGTGTTCAGCCGTGCGAACACCGGCGCAAGGTCGAGCTTGCCGACGCGCCGGAAGAGTGCCACGAGCAGCACGGCGACGCATGCAAGCAGGCCAAGGGCAGCGAAAACATATGGATCGAACATGGGGCGAACGGACGGTGTTTTCCGCTGCAATCACATGCACAGCAATAACGGACTTTCGCCACGGGATTGGCATTCCTCGCTGGAGCGCGCCGTCTGAAGTCAATGCGCGGTGCTGTACCATGTTCACAGTCGAAGAAAACTCCTGCCGTTGATGAACGTCGTTGCTCGGTGGAGATCGTTGCCCCGTTGATCGCAGCGAATCGCGCAATGTACCCCCGAGCTCAGCGAAACGCGACCAACAATCAGATCGTCAAAGAAACTGGATTGGCTCGAACGGCTCCGGCAACCAACGTTGGTACCACAACACGATGCGCGCGCCGCTGCTCCTGCTTTTCCTCTGCCTCCTGGCCGCTGTCCGCGCTGCCGCAGCGGATGTCACGCTGCGCGCTGGCGCGGCGCACGAGGATATCACGCCCGAACCGGAGGTGTTGAACTGGGTGACCGGTAAAGCTTACGGCAGCGTGCTCGACCGGCTGAATGTTCACGCCCTTGTCCTCGATGATGGCCACACCAGGGCCTTGCTCGTCCGGTGGGATCTCACGGACGTCTCCGAATCGGCGCGTGACGAAGTCCGGCAGCGCGTCGGTGAGGCGTTGCACATCCCACCCGAAAACATCCTCGTCCACGCCAGCCACAACCACTCCGCGCCATGGACGCCGTCGTATCGCGGCGGCGTCCGCGGAAAGGAGAGGGACACGTGGTGGGCGATCCGGCATATGCCGGCGCAAAATGATTTTCCACCGTTCAGCCGCTGGATGAATCGGCTCCTCGAGGCCAGTGTCGCAGCCGCACGGCGGGCCGCGGAATCCGCGACACCGGCTTCGATGTGGATCGGCCGCGTCGATGTATCTGAATATCTGCACAACCGCCGGCCGCGAGCTCCGGCGTGGGGACTCGCCGGGAAGCCGCCGCCGCCAGTCACGGTAAGCCAGCCTGATTGGCATCCTGAGGTGCTTCAGGCCGGCGCCAGCTTCGGACCGCTTGATCGCACTCTCGCGCTGGTTTCTTTTCGAGACGCGAATGCCAACACGGTTGCGTCGCTCTTCCACGTCGCATGCCACGCGGTATCGATCTATCCGTCGAATCCCGCGTTGTCGGCCGATTGGCCCGGCGCCGCGAGCCAGACCATTTCGGCCGCACTCGGCGGAGAAGCAGTGTTTTTGCAGGGCTGCGCCGGCGACATCAACCCGTGGCGCCGCGGGAGTGCCGCGGTGGCGGAAATGGCGGCCGGCTTCGCGGCAAAAACGCGTTTGGCCGCTCGGTACAGTGTGGAGCTTGCGGCCGCGCCGCTGCAATTTGGCCGCCGTGTCATTGAACTTCCACTGACGCCAGTGGCGAAACAACGCGTCGGCGCAGACACGGTTGCCGCAGAGATCCAAGTCATCACCTGCGGCCCACTCGCGCTGGTCGCGCTGCCGGGTGAACCGATGACCGAGTTGAATCTCGCGATCCGGGAGAGATCTCCGTTTCCACAGACCCTCGTGCTCGGTTACTCCAACGGCAACGGCGTGCACTACGTCGGAATGCCCGGTGAAAAGGCTCGCGGTGGCTATGAAGCTGGAGTCGCCGGCGCCGGCACCGATGAGTGCGGTACGCTCCTCGTGAACGCGGCACTGGATGTCCTGAATGAGATGTTTGCACGGGTCAGACCCACCGTATCGCGCTAATGATGACAGGGCTGCCACGAGCGGCGGACTTGCCGCCGTTACGCCCCATAAAGCCGATCGGTGCCAAAACGACGTCAAGGCTTTCCGTCCGGCGTCGGCTTCAGTATCACCTTCATGTACTTTCCGCCATCCTTCGCGCTGAGGCGCGAAAACCACTCGGCGCCTTCGGCCAGTGGCGCGACCGTTTCGATCATCGGCTTCACGTTGATCACGCCGCGGGCGATCAGGTCCAGGCAAAGTGGATACTCGCCCGCACTGGCACACGACCCCGTGATCGTGAGCTCTTTGGTCACCGCCGCCTGGAGAGGGAAGTCCTGCGTTCGCGGCGAGAGATTTCCAACCAGCACGCAGCTTCCCCCGCGTTTGAGCACCGCCAGTGCCAGGTTCACCGTTGGAGAAAACCCCACGACTTCGAACGACGTGTCCGCGCCAAGGCCGTTCGTAAGCCGCAAGACTTCCGCGGCCACATCCACCGACCCGGAATTCAGAGCGTGCGTCGCGCCGAGCTTGCGCGCCAGCGCGAGCCGGTTGTCGGCAAGATCAACGGCAATCACCTGCCCGGCTCCCGCCCAGCGGAGCGCTTGGATGACAAGCAGCCCAATCATCCCGCTGCCCACGACGACGGCGGTTGAACCGGCGGCGATCTTGATTCGCTGTACGGCGTGCACCGCAATCGAAACGGGTTCCACCATTGCCGCCTGTTCGAACGGCACCGTGTCCGGGAGTCGGTACAGGATTCGTGCGGGCAGCGCGAGGAACTCGGCGAACGCGCCGTGCTGCTTGTATTCGCTGGGAGAGACGCCGACGACGCGGCGATTCTCGCACAAGTTGACCTGTCCCGCGCGGCAAAATCGGCACTGGCCGCAGTAAATCGTAGAGTCGAAAGTCACCCGATCGCCCACCTTCCACATGCTTACGCGGGGACCCGTGGCAACGATCTCGCCCGATGCCTCGTGGCCCATGATCAAAGGCGGATTCCGGCGGCCACTTGAACCGTCCCAACCGTGTACGTCGCTGCCGCAAATGCCGCAGGCGCGCACCCGCACCAGCACCTCGTCCTCTGCTGGTTTCGGTTCGGGGAAATCGACAAGTTGTAGTTGCGAGGGCGCGGTGAGCAGGAGGGCTTTCATGGCCGGCGCCGATGGAACCGCCATTAAGCCTTCGCGCGCAAGCGAAGGTTTTTCACCGAGGCGAGCAGCCGGGCACCTCGCCGCTCACACCGTGCAGGCTCCTGCCTTTCGCCGGCGTGAGCGATAAATCGCCGCCAGCATGCCAAAGCCGGGCCTCACCACGCCGGTGGGAGTAAAACGAACGAAGCCGTTTTGCGCCGCGACGCGGACAAGTTCGCCGCGATGTTGCACGCCCAGTTTGCGGTGCAGATGGCGGCGGACGGTAGACACCGTGACCGGGCTGAGCCCAAGTTCATGCGCGGCGGTAACGTCATCACTGCCGTCGCCCACGACCGAGAGCACGACCTGTTCGAGGATGGTGAGAAGCCGGAAGAGAGACGCGGCATTGCGTTCCATGCGTCGCTTCAAGGTGGGACTCCAGTAGTGGCCGCCGGCGGCAACCGCGCGCAACGCGACCCCGAAGTTGTCGGGATTGTCATTCGCCGCGTCGAACAATCCGTCAATTGGCAGACTGCGCAATGCGGCCAGAAGCCGGGTTTCGCCGTGGGTGGTCAGGACGAGGATCCGCCGCGCCGGCGCCGGCGGTTTGCTGCAAACGGCGAGAAAATCGACCACGTTGCCATTGATTGAACTTTCCGTGCCGGCGACCAGCAGATCGGCGCGCCGCGTCCGGACCAGTGTGGACGCGCGGGCCACCGACGTCGCAATTCGCACGTTGCTGCCGGGCAGCAATCGCAGCGTGAGTTGCCGCAGCGTCTGGGCATAGAGCTTATCTCCCTTCAAAATGACGACGGAGTCGCGATGGGGGAGGTGAAATTCCATGGGCGGGGCGGACCGAAAGCGCGCAAAGGGTGACGGCGAGAAGCCGGCTGCCCCAAGCCATTTGCCGTAATTTTTCCGTAACGTCCGCTGCAATCCTATCGCCAGCGGATTGCTCCTCCGAAACACGTACCCGTTCCGTCCGCCGACGATACCGCGCGGGGCCAGATGCCTCTGCCGTTATCCGTTGCCGGGTTTTTCGACGTAGCGATAACCCGTCTTTGGAATCACCTCGACGTACTTACGCAGCGAGATCTGCAGTGCTCCAAATGATCGATCGAGCTTGCCCAGCAGCACGCGCATGTTGCTCGTGTCGCCCCGAAACCGGCGGCCGAGCATCTCACTATACAGGCTCTGATATGTGACGACCTCGCCGGTCGCCTCGTCCAGCAGCCGGATCAACTCGAGTTCGCGCGGCGTCACGTGTGTGGCGCGCCGGGCCGTTTCGATCTTGCGTTCCATGGGGTGCACTCGCGCGCCGGCAAAATCGAACTCGGCGTCCCGGAGGGCACGGTTGCCCCCGTTGTGACCCTGGCGAAACGGTTCCGCGACATATTTGGTGAGATATGCGAGCAGGACTTCGGTACGGATCGGATCGCGCAAAACGCAGGTCGCTCCCAGCGCGATTTGCCGCGCCTCGATCGCCGGAGACGCCCCCGCATCGAACAGCACAACGACGCGCGCCGGGGTCCGCGCCGAATCGCGTACCATGATTTTGGTCACATCGTCCGCGTAGCCGTCACTGAGTTTGTTGCGCGTGAGCACGACGGTGGGATTGAGCTGTTGCAGCGTCCGCTTGAAGGCACGCAGCGACTCACATTCGACCGCCGCCCAGCCTTGCGTGTCGCACATCGCGCCGAACGCCATGCGCTCGCGAGCATTGCTCGACACGATCGCGATCATGTTGGCAATGCGAACACGATGCGCAACGGCTCGTCCGCCGGTACGACTGAAAACCCGAGCACACCACGGCATTTCTGTATGCCGGAAATGAATCCCCGCGGCGTCACCCCCGAAAAGCGAGTGTGTTCGCCCCTGAGCCACGCCTCGATTTGCGATCGCGAGAGGCTGGCATTCGTCACCGAAATCAGAATCGAAGACCCCGACTGGCCCAAGGTGGCATTGCGCCGGTTCAGCCAGAGGTTGTTCTTGAACCGCGGATCCTTGGTGATCGCGTCGAGTCGCGCAACCGTTCCAACCTCGATTCGCACCGTGGTGCCAGCCGCGGCCGCCGTGAGCGCGAGTGCCACCGCCGGGGTCATCATCAGCAGGAAATCGATGCCGGAGAGGCCGCGAATCGCGAGGTGTTCATCGATCGCGGGCACGTCCACCGCCTTGTTGCCGCTCTCACCGTGGATCGCGCGCGTGGCAATTTGCACTGCGTGCCCGATTCCGGCGCCAATCAAGGCCGGCGAAGTGTCGCGGTTGCCATACGCGCCATCGAAAAATCCCTCCGCCACGGTGACGGCGGCGTCACTGGTCTTGCGCGCCTCCTCGAGGCTGCGAAAAAGGTGCGTGAGGCTGGGATCCTGCCGGGCGCGCGCGCCCAGCATCGCCGTGGCCGCGACGAGGTGGGCGTGAATGGTGGTGAGGAGCCCGGCGGTTTGGAGCAACGCATCGCGCGCACTCTCCGACACGACGAGTTCGACGTCGCGTTCCAGTCGCGCCGAATCGAGATCGTGCGCAATCGTGCCGGCGTGTTCCGCGAGCCCGAGCTGCCGCCGTCGATGGCGCGTCCGCTCGATCCACTCGGGAATCCGATGTTCGAAGCCATCGCGGCCCGGGATCGGCTTGGGCAGGAATTCGTAGATCCGCAACGGGATCGCACGTCGGAGATTGGCGTCGGAGTCGAACGCGCTGAGGATCAAGAACCCAAGGCCAGGATCGACCTTCTGGGCTGCTTCGATGAACCGCAGCCCGTCCATGCCGGGCATTTGAACGTCGACGATGCAAAGATCGAACCGCTCGTCCGCGAGTAGACGAAGCGCCTGCGCGCCGTCCGCGCAACTGGCGATTTCGTAATTGTTCCCCAGCCGCAGCCGCACCGACGCGTGAATTCGCCGCTCGTCGTCAACGAGCAGGATGCGCGGAGTGAGGAGATCGGCGGGTTCGCTGGTCACGGGGTCGTATCCATCCGGACAACGAGGCTACCCATCGCGCGGGAACGAACAAATAGTAAAACTACCGGAATTCCGGTAGATGGGCGAACGACGAAATTCCGGCCCGAGGCGGATAATGGCCCTCCTCACCCGGTTATTTCATAGCCAGACGAACCAAGGCATGGGTCACAGAGGACACAGAGCTCGGACACAGAGGCAGCAGGAGACCACAAGGTGTTTGGACGCGCCTGATGCGAATGGGCAGGCATTCCCAATTGGATCGAAGGGTTTTCCTCTGTGAACTCTGTGTCGGGGCTCTGTGCGCTCTGTGACCCAAAAGGTTTTTTTCATTCAGCCTGTGAAATGTCCCGGCTAACGCCGAAATCCACGGATGCGGCTGCGCCGCCCTGGGTCGTTTGCGCTCACGCGCGCAGCCGCGCTCGGGCTCAGCGTGGCTGCGGGAAGGGCTTCGTTCGCTGGCACAGCTGCAGCGGCACACCCCACGGATCCCGGAGCATGATGAGCAGCGATCCGTCCGGCTGTGGCTCCTCGAGAAACAGCCGCGCCCCCGCTTTTTCCAACCGCGTTCGCTCTGAGCGCGCATCGGCCGCAACTACGGCGATGTGAAAACACAGCGGATGCGCTGCCGCGTAATCGGGAATCGCGGCCTTGGGATTTGAATACACCTCAAAGACGATCCGGCCGGTCTCGTCGGCGAGGAAGTGGGTGAATGGCGCATCCTCGCGCTGGCGCGCAATCGAGAAGCCGAGGTGGTCGACATACCAGCGGGCCTGCGCGGACGGCTCGCGGACGTTGAGCGCGAAATGTTCGAAGATCATGAGGATTTCGAAGGGCGAAAACCAAGATGCAGGTTTTTGCGATGCAAAAACCTGCCCGCTACGGCTTCGACGGCGACTTGAGCACGCTCGACCGCCGATTGTTCGCCGGCACCTGATCCGTGATGGCGATCGGGTTCGTGAGCTGGGTCGTGAACGGGAGCGAGCCGTTGCTCCGCAGGGCGATCTGGTCCACGGGCACGCGCGCGACGTAGGATTCACCAGGACCAAGGCTCGGGACCGAATAGGTCTGGCTGGTCTTCCCCGCGGCGACGTTCAGCGTCATCCCGGTAACTGCGCGACCGCTACGGTTCTGGATCAAAAACTGCATCTGGTTGCTCGCCGCATCGTAGAAATGGCTCGCCACCGCGGTATCGACGTACCCGGCATTGCCTCGGTTCATCGCCCAGCCGAGGTTGAGAATGCCATGGCCAAACGCCGGATCGACGCCGGGCATTCCGGCCTCGCTTGCGCTGTCCACCAGCACCTGAACCGCTTGTTGGGGGGTGAGGCTTGGATTTTGCGACATCACTGCCGCAATCGCGCCGGCGACGAGCGGCGCGCTGGCCGACGTGCCGTTGACGTACGCGCGCTGGCCTTCAAGCCACGCCGTCTGGACGCCGTAGCCCGGTGCGGTGAGGCGCAGTTGTTCTCCGGAATTCGAAAATGACACTTGTTGCTCGGCCGCATCGATCGCGCCCACGGAAACAACGCGCGGGTCCGCGGCGGGCCACGCGAGCTGCGCCGCCTGGTCGTTGCCGGCGGCCGCGACGACAATCGCGCCGCGCTGGCCGGCGTACGCCAGCGCCGCGTCCAGCACGGCGCCCGTGGCGTAACCGCCGAGGCTGATGTTTACGATCTTCGCGCCGGCATCGACCGCCGCCACGATCGCATGTGAGAGCGTGAACATGTCACTCGTTCCGCTTGTATCCGTCACACGGATGCCGAGAACGCTGGCGGCGGGCGCGACCCCGCCGGCATCAGCGGCGGCGCCGGCGGCGAGCGAAGCCACACTGGTGCCATGGCCATCGCTCGCCCCGCTGCCGGGCGAGGCGCCGAGGCCGATGTCCAGCGCGCGCAGCCGGTTGCCAAACGTCGCATCCGACGCGATGCCGGTGTCGAGGACCGCGACGACCACGCCGCGGCCCCATTCGTGGTTGTTCTCGGCGCCTAGGAAACCGAGCGTGCGATTTCCGAATGGAACTTGATCCACGGCGGCCCGATCTTCCCGCGCCGGAGGCTGCGGGATTGTGAACAGCACATTGGCTCCGGCCGCCGCGTAATCGTCGGCGTTGCCCGCAATGTCCGCCTCCAGCGCGCCGACGTGGTCGAACCGCACGCGCAGACTCCGCAGCGCGTCGACCCGTCCGAGGATCGAGAGGCCGGCGGCATGCGCGCGGTTGAGAAAACGGTGAAAGGCCTCGTCGTCCTTGAATGTCAGCACACTCTCGCGGGACCGCACGTCAAGCCGGCTGAGCGCGCGCTCCAAGTCGGCCAGCAGCCGCTGCGCCGCGGGTGAGAGTCCCCGGTTCGGCGGCAGGGCGACGGATACCGGCTTCGCCGTGGGCGACTTGCTTGTTTGCATCAACTCGGCGCGCCCAACGGCGCCCGGTGTGCGTGGGTTGTCCTGCCGCCGCCACAGCAGCACCGCAGCCGCCACGATGACGACGGCTCCGGCAATTGTGCGGAAGGCGGGTTTATTCATTGTGGGTTCGACGCGTACCGTGGACGAAAGTGTCGGCTGTTTTCGCCCGAGGGGAGTCTGGCGATGCGCCACGCACGACACTCGACCAGGCACCGTTCCATGTCGGAACCGCTGCTACGGTCGCTCCAGTTTCACGAACACATAGGGCATTTCCTTCGCCAGATCGGGCCACATCATGCCGTTGCCGGCGCGATCGATTGCCTCGACGAGATACATGAAATCCCATTGCGGAACCAGGAACTCGCCGGGCACGGTCGCCTCGAATATCCCCGGCGCTCCCGTTGGTTTCATTTCGAGTGTCGCGTAATCTTCGTACTGCGTGACGTGCCGGTAGCGCAGCCGGACGGAGTCGATGCCCGACGGATCGGTGACGCGGGTGGTGAGGCGCAGCGGCTGGCCAACTTTCGCCGTGGTGAGCCGCACATGCTCAACCTGCGGCGGGTCGTGATCACCTGCGCGCGCGGGCTGCCAGACCTTTTGCTTCAGCACTGCCTCCTCGGGCGGGCAGCATTGTTCCTCGAGTTCTTTCAGGTTCGCCTCGAGTTTCTTCAACTCGTCGCGCCAGTGGCCGCACAGGCTGTGATTCCGCGCGCCCATCGCGAGATCGAACGCGTACCGATCGCCCGCGGCGGCGACCAGCTCCCGCCACGCGGCGACCGCTTCCTTTTCCTGGAGCGTCGCGGCGAGGAGTTCGCCGAGCTGCAGATTCCGCTTGAAGAGATTGTAATGCACCGCGGCGATGGAGCGGCGGGCGTGAAAACGCGCCAGCTGCGCGAGGATTCGCAGATCGGTGACGGTCGCGTCGAACTCGAGGCTACGGGTGCCACCGGCCACTGCCCCGGCTTTCGTTACCGCGGCGAGTATCGCATCCGCCGTGGCATCGAACCAGCGGCTGGTGGCGTCGGGTGTCCGGCGCGGAGTTGTGCCGCCCGCGACGATGCGTTTCGCGGCATCGGCGAAGCTCTCGAACTGCTGCACGTCGGTGCCTTCATTCGCCGCGTACTGCCCGAGCGTGGCGCCGAGGCTCTGGCGCTCCGCCCACCCGCGTGTGGTCGGGAACAAGGAATACGGATACACGGCGGCCACGATCATCGGGAGCACCTGTGATGCGCGCTGCAATCCACCCTCGAGATGGGGCGCCGCGGCGCCGAACCGCCGTTGGAACTCGTGCTGCCAGACCTCGGCCGGCGTCTGCGGATTGTAACCCACCCGGCCCCAGACCTGGAAGAAATGCCAATAGCGCTCGAACTCGTAGTCATAGTGCCGGTACTTCGCGGGCATGAGATCGAAGGCCGGCATGTCGGGCCGCTGCGCCTCCATCTTCGTGGCCAGCGGCTCCTGCACATCCCAGTTCGGGCTGCCGTAAAGTTGCGCCGATTCCGAGTATCGTCGCACGTATTCAGGATCCCCCCACAGGAGCACGCGCGTGGTACCGCCGTTCCAGAGCCGCCAGTTCATCTGATAGCGCTGCGGGTAGCGCAGGAAGTCGGCGTACCCATGCCGGCGATCGTGCTGGTTCTGGCGGTTGACGTGCGTGGGGTGGAACGGAAGCCCCATCTGTTCCATCCAATATTTCGTCTCGATGCGCAGGTTCACGCCCTGCGCGATCGCCGTGTCGATCACGGCGTCTGGCGTGCCTTTGCCGCGTGCCTCCAGCAGCATGCCGGGCTTCTGTTTTTGCACATGCTGGAACACCTCGCGCCAGAACCCCTCCATTTCCGAGCGCTTCAGACCTGACTCCTCGTGCACGCGAAATTGAAGCGCGTCGAGTGCCGGCACGCGCGCGAGCAGCACTTTCAGGGCGGCGAGCGTATACGCGTTGAGGTTCTCCGCCGTCACGCCCTCCACCGAATTCGGAACGGACCGGCCCTTATACTCGCCGACCCACTCGGCGCCGCCGGTTTGAACCGCCCCGCGGTAAATGTGGTCCCAGATCCCGAGGCTCACTGCGATCCCGCGGTCGTGCGCGAGTTCGATCAGCCGGTTGAGCGCGGCCAGATTGCGGCGCTGCTGCTCGGGCGTCAGGCCGACCATGCGCACCCCGTCGAATCCGGGCGTGTCGAATAGATATGGATACGGGGGCGCCAGGAACCCGCCGTTCTCGTATCCGAACACGATCAGGAACCGGTTGAAGCGGGTCGAGGCCAGGAGGTCGAAATAGCGCGTCCAGTACCGTTCATCGTAGAACCGGCTTTCCCAATGCGCGCGGTTCATGGTGTAAACCGAGAGGGAACGATCACGGACGAACGGCGACTCGGAGACATCACGCACTTCGGCGAATGGATCCGGGCCCGCGGCCGTCCAGCCAATCCGCTCGGCCACGTCGAGCGCGGCGTACATCAATCCCCGATCGTCGTGGCCGCAGAGCAGCAACGTGCTCCCGCCGGCGTCGGAAAGTTTTTTCACGAGCAGCGCCTCCGGTTCCGCGGGCAGTGCGCCGCCCGATTCACGCAACCGGCGCATCACCTCGCCGCCCGCGGCCGTCGTGCCCGCGATGATACGCGGCCGGCCGGCGGCTGCGAGCGATGCCGCCTCGCGGGTCGACCAGCCGCGTGCCTCCAGGGCACTGCGCAATTTTTCCAGCCCGTGCCGCGCCGCGCGACCTGGCTCGGCATCACGAACCACCCAGACCGTGCGCGGTGTGGTGGCCGCCTGAACCGGCCAGACGGCCGCCAACAGCGCGACGGCGACGATGAGTTTTCCGGGGAAAGGCCATGATTTCATAGGCAGGAAAGAAAAACTCCGAGCGCTGGGATTGGCCGCTCTGAGGGTGATGCACATCTCGAGGAGCGGCGCGGGGCGAGGGAATGATGAATCCGAACCCGGAGCAAGCCCGGCAAGCGGGCGCATCCCTGGGAGCGGGAGCCTTCCGCCCTCGTTTTTGGGAAGAGTCGATTGGTGATCGAAACGATTTGGGCAGCGACGGCGCCCGCGCCCGCCGCGGCCGGTCGCCCGGTGTCCTCCGGCACGGCAGAATTTTCGGCTCGATCGTTTAGAGATTTGCACGGCTGCTGCCACCACCGCACTGTTGCCGCCGCCACATGAAATTATCCCCATGGGTTCGGGTTGTTGCCATCGCATTCTCGCTGGGCGGATTCCCGGCCCGTGCGGCTGAAGCGCAATCGGGTGCAGCCTCGAACGCCAGCAATCGGCCGGCACGCGAGCCAGCGCAATCGACGACGGCGCCAAACCCCGGCGCGAGATCCGGTCGTGGCAGCCAGCGGCCGGCTCCGACGGAGGCGGATTTCCTGCCGGCCGACCAGCTTCCCGCGGCGGCGAAGTTTGCCGGGCCCGAGGATCCCGCCTACGTCGCCTGGTCGACGACGCATCCGAACACCGAGCCGCGGCAGATGGAAAAACTCGGTCGCGGGGTTGTCGCGGTGCCATTCGCACCCGGCAAGGTGGCGATTAGCTGGCGGCTGCTCGCGACGGATCCGGACGACATCGCATTCAACGTCTATTGCGCGCACAGCGCGGGGCCCGTGAAGCTGAATTTCTCGCCCCTCCGCGGGGTCACGTTTTTCATCGACGAGACGGCCAGCCGCGAAACGGTTCATGCCTATAGCGTGCGCCCGGTCGATCGCGTTGGCCGCGAAGGCGAGGTGAGCAGGGGATTCCTCAACCGCGTGCCGCCCGGCTCTGAGCCGCGGAATTACATCGAGATTCCTGTCCAGCTGCCGTCGGCGAATCCGCCCTATCGGCTCGGCGATATCTCGCCGGGAGACCTGGACGGCGATGGCGAATATGAGCTCGTCGTCAAGGTGCAGCAGACGCCGCGCGACAACTCGCAGGCGGGCCCGACGGGCAACACCCTGCTTCAAGCGTACAAGGTCGACGGCACCCTCATGTGGACCGTCCAGATGGGCCCAAACATCCGCGAAGGCGAACACTACACGCAGTTCATGGTGTATGACCTTGATGGAGACGGCCGTGCCGAACTCGCGGTGCGGACGGCCGACGGTTCCGTTGACGGCACGGGTGTTGTCATCGGCGACCAAAAGGCGCGCTGGGCGCGGGCGGACGGCCGCGTAGAGGACGGGCCCGAGTTCCTGACCGTTTTCGACGGCCGGACCGGCCGGGCGCTGGCGACGAAACCATATGTGCCGGATCGGAACCCGGCGAATGGGTGGGGTGGAATTGGCGGCAACGGCCGCACGGACAATGGTGGCAATCGCAATGAGCGGTTTCTCGCCTGCGTCGCATATCTCGATGGCATCCGGCCGAGCCTCGTCATGTGCCGCGGCTACTATGGCCGGACCGTGCTCGCCGCGTGGGACTGGCGTGAGGGCCAGCTGTCGCAGCGCTGGGTCTTCGACACCAAGAATGGCGACCATCCGTATTCCGGCCAGGGCGGACACCACGTATGTGTTGCCGATGTCGACGGCGACGGACGCGACGAAATCGTTTATCACTCGATGGTGGTCGACGACAACGGCCGCGGACTTTACTCGACCGGGTTCCGCCACGGCGACGCGATCCACGTCGGCGTTTTCGATCCCGCTCGGCCGTCCGCGATCCAAGTGTGGGGCGCACATGAAAACGAGGATGACACGGTGAAGTTTGGGAGCCCGGGCGTCGCGTTATTCGAGGCCGCCAGCGGGCAGGTTGTCTGGCAGGCGATTCGCGGCGTGGACGTTGAGCGCGCCGTGGCCGCCGATATCGATCCGCGTTTTCCCGGCTACGAAGTATGGAGCAACCGGATCGGGCTGCACACATGGAAAGGCCAACGGATCGCCGATGCGCCCGCCTCGAACGCGCACGTGATTTGGTGGGATGGCGACCTCCAACGCGAATTACTCACCGGCGCCCGGGTGTCAAAATGGAATTGGAAAACGCAGAAGGAGGAGCCGCTGTTCGCCGGGACGGACGTTCGCGGCGGCGGCGCGAAGGGCACGCCGAACCTCAGCGGCGACATCCTGGGCGACTGGCGCGAAGAGATCGTGGTGGGAACGACCGACCAGCGCGCGCTGCGCATCTATGTCACGACGATTCCGACGGAGTACCGGATGGTAGCGCTGGCGCAGGATCCGATGTATCGGCTCGGGCTGGCGTGGCAGAATGTCGCCTACAACCAGCCGCCGCATCCGGGCTTTTATCTCGGCGCGGAGACGAAGTTTCCCGTACCGCGTCCGAAGATCGTGGTCGTCGAGCCGAGGTGACAGCACGCGAACTTGTAAGTAATCCTTAGGTTGCCGCCTCGGAGAGTTTCCCCTCGGCATAAATAGCTTTGAGGTGCAGCGTAATATTCTGCGGCGTGGTCTGAAAAAGTTCCGCCATCAGCGCCTGCGTGAGCCAAAGGTTTTCGTTTTCGAACCGGCACTCGACGCGCGTCTGCCCGTCCTCCGTCTGGTAAAGGATAATCTCGGAACTGGGCTCAGGTACCTTGGCCACTTGATTTAGCCGCGAAAGAACACAAAGAGCGCAGAGAGATTCAGGAGCCACGAGGCCGAAAGTCGGAACAGACCGCGAGCGACGTGCGTTCGGGTCCAACCTCATCGGTCAATTGCTGGCGTTGATCGCGGGTCACGCCGCCGGTTTCGGCGTTGGATGCGCGGCCAGGACTTTGGTGATCGCCGCGGTGAGTTGCTCCGCGGCGAACGGCTTCGTGAGCGTCTGGTGCGCCCCGAGGCTGCGCGCGTAGTCGAGGCGGAACGTGCCGCCGCCGGTCATCGCGATGATTCCGACTTGCGGAAATTCGTCGTGCAGAATCCGGATGGTGGCGAGCCCGCCGTAGGGCATCATGATGTCCGTGAGAATCAGATCCGCCGGCTCGGCACGCAAAAGTTTCAACGCTTCGAAACCGTTGACTGCCGCGACGGCGGTGTGACCAGCCTCAACCAGCATCTGGAGGAGAAGGGCACGGAATGCCTCGTCGTCGTCGATAATGAGGATTTTGGCCACGAAAGCAGCATGGCTCCAATTGCGCGCCAAACCAGCCGATAATGCGCCTGTGGGCGCTGACGGGTGCCTCTCCGAGTTGTCGCCGGCAATTCGAGCTCGGGCGTGGCACGGGCGTCCCGCCCATGCCACTTCCGCCGCCCACAGGCCGAACGCCGGGGTCGGCACCTCCACCATCGTCGGACTTGCCGCGATGCGCGAGCCGTCGATCCGCCTCCACCGGTACAGCGTCTTCGGCGACACGCCCGTCTGCTGCGCGAGCTCTATGGCGCTCGCCCCACTCGTCGCCCATCGGGCTAAAATCCGCGCCCGCTCCGCGGCCCCCGTGTGTCGTCGTCCCGCGCTCACCTTCACCAGCATGTTGTTTTCCTCCATCGGCGAAGTCTACACGGCGCCGCCGCGCTCCGCTAGACTGTGCTCCGGAGACCGCTTACGTTGATTTCATCAACGCCAGACGCATGCGCCGCTGGGGGTGGAGGCACGGTGCTCATGGTTGCAGGCCCGTGGTCTGGCGAAACGCGATTGCCAGCTTGTGAACCGCTTGCCGGGAGCATCCGGCCAGCACGCCGATTCCGTCGAGGGTCATGCCCTCAATGAGGTCGGGGCGGATGCAGTAGAGCGCGACGCACGCGCGCAGCCCGCGATCCTCAAGGGTCCGGCCATCCGACATCCAGATCAGCAAACGGCAAATGACATCCGATGCCATCGTCCGGGCTTCCTGCCGTGGACTGGCCGGCTCGATAAAAAAGGATTCTGCTTCGGTGCTCGTCGTCGGATGTTTCATGTGTTCCGAGCTTACACCGGCTTGGCTTTTAGAAATAGGAGCAGCGTTCGAGGTGACGTTTGATCCTATTTTCGGGGAGCAAGGTTCGACCGTCGAAAAGCCGCTACCGCCTTGTATCGTTTCGTTTGTTTCCATGCCGCAAATTCGCGACTTGAAACGATCTTGATTCAACGGCCTGCACTTACCGGCTTTGGGGTAGCCGCCATCCCCTAAAAACAGTAGTCGGAAATTCGGCTAGAAGTGGGACGCTTCCGGTAAGGCATGGGAGCGTTTTTCGCTGGCATAAATGCCAAAAACTCACCTTATCGAGTCGTTAGACACCGATTCTTCACGTTTTCTCTGTTTTTGACTCACTTAACCTCCGATTTTCATGCCCTTCCTTTTCGGCTCATCGGACACCGCAGAAGCGAACCAGCTCGCCAGAATGATCAAGCGGAACGAGGCGCGCAAGCTCGCCTCGCGGATTTATACGACCGATTTGTCCAGTTCACCGGAAGAAGTCATCCGCGCTGACCTACCGGCCATCATCCGGCATTTCTATCCCGGCGCGGTCATCAGCTATCGGACGGCGATTGAAGCGAAACCATCGTCAGCAGGATTCTATCATCTCACCTATGGCCGGAAGGACAAGACGCACGTTTTGCCGGGCGTCACGCTTCGCATTTGGAAAGGTTCACCGGCCCAAGCAGGCGACACCCAGCTCGGGGCAGATTTGTTCATGGCCTCGCGTCCTCGCGCGTTGCTGGAAAATCTAACCGAGAGCCGCGCTCGCGCGGGCAGTGAACGCAAGACACTGGATCGGATGGCCGTCGAGGGCTGGCTTGACCGGCTCTGCCGGATACACGGGCCGGACGAATTGCGGCGACTGCTGGCCGCGATGGAAGAAATTGCGCCCCAACTTGAGCTGCCAGAGGCGGCGATGCGGGCACGGACGATCATCGCGGCCCTTCTCGACGGTGACCACGGGGACGCACTGGTTTCGCCGCTTGGACGGGCGCGCGCACGCCGCGAGCCTTACGACCCGGACCGAGTGGCGCTTTTCACGCGACTCGCGACACGGCTGGCGACGGAGACTTTCGCCCCGCTGCCGGAAAGGCCGACGGCGGAGCGCCGGCTCCATGCTTTTTGGGAAGCCTATTTTTCCAATTACATCGAGGGCACGGTGTTCACCGTCCAAGAGGCCCGTGAAATCGTTTTCGATCACAAGATGCCCGCCGCCCGGCCGAAGGACGCCCATGACATCCTGTCCACTTTCCATCTCGCCACGGACGGTCACTCTGCTGGCCAGCAGAGCCGGGAAATTCCCCGCGATGCCGCCGATTTTTTGCGGCTCTTGGAAATTCGGCACGCCCGTCTGATGCACGACCGGCTCGATATTGGGCCAGGTCGTTTCAAAGAAACGGCGAATCGCGTCGGGACCCGCGAATTCGTGACGCCCGAATTGGTGCGAGGCACGTTGCGGCAGGCATTCGAGGTCGGGCGGCATCTGGCCCAACCCGTCGCCCGTGGCGCTTTCATGATGTTCATCGTGGCGGAGGTCCATCCCTTCAACGATGGCAACGGCCGTCTGGCGCGGTTGTTTCTCAATGCCGAACTGACGGCCAGTGACTGCGGCCGGCTCATCGTGCCGACTTCGCTGCGGGTCGATTATCTGGCGTGCTTGGAGGCGTTGACCGTCGGGGGAAATCCGGAACCGTTTGTCGGCCTCGTCTCCCGGCTGATCCGCTTTTCGGCGGACCTTCCCTGCGGCTCATGGGAGCAAAGCGTGGCAGCCTTGGAAAAATCCGGCGCGTTGAAGGACGCCCCCGCCGGCTCATGGGGCATTGCGAGCGCCATGTTGTAAGACCAGAAACCGAGAACATGAAAACCAAGGCGATTGAATACAAAAACATTCCCCGCAGCCCGCTGCGGGCTTTCCCAAGTGAGATTGGGACGCCGCCCTGGCGAAAGGGCGGCGTTCAATTCAATGCCGACGCTCTCGTCAGCAGCGCCGAGGCGTTCGCACATCACCTGAACCCGAGATCAAATCGAAGATCGAAGAGCGCATCCGCAACGTGCCGGAGGCGAACCGTGAACGGGCGTTCATCAACGCCGCGAAGACGGAGGCCATGAACCAGACCGTGCGGCCCGTCGGTAACAGCGTTCGTCCGTAGTTGCGGGGAATTCCTGGGCGGCGGGTGCTTCGGCGCCCGCCGCCCTAATTTTCATCGTCGGCGTGGCCCGTCACCAGCTTGCCGAGATGGCAAACGGGATGGCCTGCGCTCCGATTCGGCGGAGAACCTGAACCTCGGGAGGGATAGATCACTTCATGCCCGCTTCCTTCAATTCCCAGCGATTTCAGCCTGACCGGCTAAACGCGGCTGCTCTGCGCTTGCCGCCCCGCCTGTGGCTCGTTGTCGTTGTTTCCTCCGCAAGCAGCTGCACCACCGTGTCCGTGTGCATGGGACGGGACTGAGAACGGAACAAACATGGAGCAAAAAGCTATTCTCGACGGCGACCCCGGCAGGGGGGAGATCGTCACCGAAGTCCGGCGCGAAGAGGCGCTGCTCAAGGCGGGGGCCTTGCAGAGCGCAATTTTCAACAGCGCCAATTTCTCCAGCATCGCCACCGACGCGAAGGGCGTCATTCAGATCTTCAACGTTGGGGCCGAGCGCATGCTGGGCTACGCGGCCGCCGACGTGATGAACAAGATCACCCCCGCCGATATTTCCGATCCACAGGAAGTGATCGCGCGCGCCAAAGCACTAAGCGTCGAACTCGGAACTCCGATCACCCCGGGCTTTGAGGCGTTGGTGTTCAAGGCCTCG
>JAUSID010000157.1 GCA_030648295.1 Opitutaceae bacterium
CAATTGATTTCCCGGCTAAGGGCAAGACCGCGGAGCGGTCTTGCTTTTAGCCCGCATGAACCCGAGGCGATCGCCGGAGGCTTAGAGTGTCGAGGGTCGGACACGGGCGAAGAGCAGTTGAAGTGTGAAAAATGCGGGCTAAGCGCCGGAACAATTCAGTTCAACCGCGAATAAACGCCAATTTACGCGAATGGAGAGGGCGTCTTGGGGAGCATGGTAACGATCAACCAAACGGTGACCATGGTTTCACTTGGGCGATCCTCGTCCCTCCTCCTAAGAAACAGCCCAGTTTCATCCGGTCGGGGCCAATGCTTGGATTGGAGACGGGGCTCCTCTGGAATTTGCGTCCATTCGCGTTCATTCGCGGTTGTCCTCTGAACCGATACGGCTAACCCGGATATTTCGCACCGCGGCTCAGGGCCGCAACCAAACCATTTTACAGGAGGAAGCAGAGGGAGCAGAGCAAGACTGGTCAGATGCCTCTGCTGCCTCTGCGATCTCCTGTAAAATGTCCGGGTCTTGAAATCGTCGCAAGCCTGCACGATTCGGATCGATATTTGCACAGGCTGAATGAAAAAACCCTTTTGGGCGGCTACGCTCTCATTTTTTCGGCGGCATATCCTCGCGCGTGGGCCGACGGTGTCGGCCGACACCGCGCCATGGCTTACATGCCCGGCCGCGCGCGCGAAGGGTCGGAGTCGGAGGGATTTTCGGATCCGAATGTCCCGCCGCTCGTGAGTCCTTCGCGTCGGGCCGCTTCGGTCGCCGCTTCCTTGGACTGCTCGGCGACGGCCTCGGCCTGCTCGCGCAGCCGCTCCGGCGTCAGACCCTGCGCCCGCGCCTCCTCCCTGGCCGCGGTGGTGGCGGCACGCGCGACGCGCTTGCCCTTCTCCAACATTTCGCGGCCCGACTGGCGGGTGCGTTCCCGCAGCCGGTCGGCGGTGGGTCCAACCACGCGGTTTACCGGGCTCGGCGTGGGAATCGCGAGGCCGATCAGCATTCCGGCTGCAAGCAGGCCAAGGCCCATCTCCAGCGGATGATCGTTCGCCGTCGTGACGACACGCTGGCGGGTCTGCGTATAAGCCATCTGGGCACGCTGCCGCGCCTGCGCGGTCATTTCGCCCGCCCGTTCACGCATGGCCTGCATTTTCTCGTCGGCGCGCTGCTTCGCGGTCGACAGCTTGTCCTTCATCGCGTCCCGGGCGGCGGACGCCTTGTCGCCGATGCCGTGCGGGCGATCGCTTGCCTGGCCTCGGCGATTTTGCCGGTCGAACCGGTATCACCCGCGGCATCGCCTTCATCTCCCGCTGGCGCGCACGGATGCTTTGAAACGTGTAATGAATTCATGGTCTCTCGTTCGCGTAGGTTTCTGAAACGTTCAGTGAAGCTGCTGCCCGTGGCAGCGGCCTCACCTTGACCGCAGAACCGTCGAGGCGTGCCCGAACACCTTGATGCCGAGACCAAAAAAGTTTTGGTCCGGGCGCACGCGGATCGATCACTCCGGGATCATCGCGCCGCCGCCGCCGGTTTCACACCGGATCAGGAACACGAGCCGGATGCGATGCCCGGTGTAGCTGCCAGGAATTCCAGAGGTTGTGCCAGATCACGTAGCATGTGGGACCGAGCGCGACGACCGGCCCGGCGTACGTGAGCGCGAGATAAATCGTGAACGTCGTGTTCTTCTGCCCAAGGGCCTGGCTCGCCTCGCGGCCGAATTCGCGCCCGCCGATCAGCCGCCCGGTGGCAAAATTGATCACGCACACCAGCAACGAGGTCAGCGCGACTTGGAAGAGCACACCTTGAGGCGTGTCGTCGTGCTGCCGGAGGAAGTCGGACGCGTTGGAGGTGATCAGGAACAGCGACGTCACCCACATGCCGAACGAGGCGTTGCGCAGCCGTCCCGGCCATTCCGCGGCCCGGCCATATATGGCGCGGACCAACCAGGCTGCGAACATCGGCGTGAACACCACGAGCCCGACGCTGCGCGAGACCTGCATAAACGCCTCCGGGGTCGCGCGTCCGAGCACCACCGGCAGCAGCACCGGCAGCAGCGCGGCGATGATCACGTTCGTCAACAGGAACGCCGCGACCACATAATCCACGCGACCGCGCAGGAAGCTGATGATGACCGGTGCGGCGATCGCCGTCGGCGTGATGGCGGCAAAAAAGCCGGAAAGCGCGATGTCGTTGCCGCCAATGATCCAGCCAAGGGCCCAGCCGCCGAAGCCGAGCATAATGTTTGCGGCGAGGAGAACGAGGTGGCTGCGATGAACGGCAGACCGGGAGAACCGTGTCTGCAGAAACACGAGGAACAGCATCGCCATCACCAGCCATCGAATGAGCCACGCGAAGACATGCCCCTGCGGCAGCAGGGCTCCGAGCGTTATGGCAGATAGGATGGCGGCAGTGCGGGCGAATCCGATCACAATTGCGCCCAACGCAAACGTCCACCTATCGGCAATGCAATGCTCACGGCGGGTTGCGGGCGCCACGCCCCTCCATTTATCAGCGCCGGAGGCACGGCATGTTGCCGCGGCTTCTATTCAATGGGGCAAACTGCCGCCCAATTACTCGGCCCCGGGCTTCTTTGTATCGCTGTGGACGTCCGCCGCAGTCGATGCGCCAGTGCTCACGCCGGCCAAAGCCGCGGGCGCGGCCTTCGGCGCCTTTGCGGAGGGCACCGGGTGCTTCGCGAGTGCGCCAACCTGCAACGGCTCGCCAAAGGGAAATCCTGCGATCGTGGCGGCCAGGAACCGGTCATCGATAGGCGAGAGCCGGCTCGCCGGAACGCGGACGGTCCAGTCGGTCGCGTAACGTTCGCGCATGTGACTCGGCGTCGAGTCGAGCGTCAGCAAGCCGAATAGCCGGCCGATTGTGACATTGCGGCTGGTGCGTTCTGCCCACGCGCGACGCCAGGCAAAGGGCGGCGGTCGGTGCGAGGGATGCACAAACAAGTGACCGAACAGCTTGTAGGAAATGCGCGCCGCCTCCGGAGAGTCTTTTCGAAGGTCGAGCAGGTCGAAGTCGACGCCGTTCACGCGAGCGACAATCCAAGCGTGCTCCTTCCAAAACGACGCCTCCAAGCGCCATTCGATGCCGAGGGCGGCGAGCAGATGAGCCGCGAAAACGGCGCGACCGTCGCAATCGTCGCGAAGGTAAACCCATCCCGCTTGGCGACGTCGGGCGAGCATCTCCTCGAACGTGGCGTGGTACTCGGGCGCACCATACACGCGCTCGTCATCGTCATAGTCCACGAGCAGATGCGTGATGTCGTTGACCATCACCAGCTGTTCGAGCGGCTGCGTGGTGACAGCCCGAATCGCGTTCGCGAGCGGCACAATCGCCGGCTGATTCGATCGGACGGTCGCCGCCATGTTGTGACGGAAGTGCTCACGGGTATGGCGGTTGAAAACCGGATCGGCAGCGCTGGCGGAACGGGAGAAACCACAGCCGAGCAACGCGGCGAAGCTCGCCATCAACAGCATTTTCGCATGACGGCGGAAAAGCGCGGGTGCGTCGTTTTTCCGTCGCTGCGTTTGTTCCACGCAATGTTTTTCGAAATAGGAAACTCCTTGCGCGAGCCTTTTATGCGGCGATTTTCACCTGCTCTGCGAATTCGTTGCAACAGGACGGATTCTGGAATTTTTCTATTCGGCGCATCGGGGATTTTCGGACTCGATGCGCGTGACTTCACGCGCGAATCCGAGCGGGCTTCGACCGCTGTGCCGTAACGCGTTTCGTTTTTTCGAATGCGATTCGGCGAAACGCTCACGCGTTCCGCTCCGGAACTCATTCGCCACCACCGGCAAACCACCGGAAACGATCTCTCAGCGATGCGGCAGTGGCCGGCGATGCGGTCGAAAGGCTGCCGCCCTCGAACGGTGCGTCGCGGCCTGACGTCTTCGGTTTTTTCGACTCATAAATTTCGGTTCTATGGACAGGTGCTTCAGCCCATGGAGCGGCGTTGGCGCGTATTCGCCGCCAGTTCAATTGTCGCTTTCTCTGGCATGTTGCTCCTTTTGGTAATTCCCCCAAAGCCCGGCCCGGCCGCGGAATGCGACCGGTGAAAACGTTCAGCGGACCGGCTCCGCTGGTTGTGATACTTCCTTCAATGCCTCGCCGGAAAGCGCGGCGCTCGCGTCGACCGCAATGTCGCCGAGCGAAAGGATGCCCACCAGCCGTTGATCATGACTCATGACCGCGGCCCGCCGGATCTGGTGGTTCTCCATCACGCGCACCGCATCGCTGAGATCCTGATCGTCGTACACACACACCACTCCCGGCGTCATGATTTCACTGACGGGCGTGGTGTTCGGGTCGCAGCCCGCCGCCACCGCCCGAATGGCGATGTCGCGATCCGTGAGCATGCCGACCACCTGATCGCCTTCGCACACGGGCAGAACGCCGACGTCGAGCTGACGCATCAGGCCTGCTGCATCGACGAGATTCTCGTCCGGCCCGACGCATTGCACATCCGGCGTCATGATTTCGCGAATTTTCATGGATCGTTACCCTATCGCGCGGAAGGGACATGCGCCATCGGGCCGGCCGGGTCTCCACCGGTGGGAACTTGCCGGATGGTACCTGGCGTTTCGCGGCGCCGACGCGGTGACTACGGAGAACCCAGCGCGGCTCCGCCGCAACCGAAGGAAAACCAAACCAGGCAGTTTTACAGGAGCCCGCGGAGAGCGCAGAGAAGAAACCAGATCTGAAGAAGCTTTCTCTGCGTCCTCTGCGCTCTCCTGTAAATGTTTACCCGCCTTCGGCGGCGCCGGAGGTGACCAGGGTTCCGACGCTTGAATGACTTTGAGTGCTTCCATCTGAAATGCTCGCAGAAAAACAACATGTTCAGGGATAGTGAACGGATGGGCACGGATAAGAACGGGCATCCGAACATCGGATCGTCCTGCTCTACTCTTCCAGGTCGCAGCGCATCAAGACCAGGCCACGCAAGCTGGCTGCCTGCCTTTATCCGTGTCGATCGGTGTAATCCGTGGCGAAACGCAATGGCTACGCGCACGCCGCCTGCAGAATCCCCGTGAGTTCTGCGGTCGTCAACGGCAGCGGGTTCGCCTTCATGCTGCTGGCTTTGGCGGCGGCCGCCACGACGGTTGGAATATCCGAGACGGTCACACCGCACGCGCGCAACGATGGCACGGGCAAGGCGGACACAAGCTCGCGCGTCCAGCGGACCGCATCCTCCGCGGTCGCCGTCGGCACGCCGGTCAGTATGCGTGCCACCTCCTCGTACCGTCGCAGTGCGAGGTGGTCGGCGGCGCGTTCGCGGAGCGCGCGAATGTTCGTCTCCATCACGAGCGGCAGCAGCGCGGCGCAAACGGCGCCATGCGGCGCGTGAAACATTCCTCCAATGGGCGCGGCGAATCCGTGGACCGCACCGAGCCCGGCATTCGCCAGCGCGATCCCGCCGAACAGGCTGGCCAGTGCCATGTCGTCGCGCGCCGCGGTGTCGCGCGCACCGTGATCCACCGCGCGTCGTAACGCGTGCGCCGCCCTCCGCATGCCATCAACGCAGAGCGGGTCGGTCATCGGGTTCGCCCGAATTGAAACGTATGGCTCGATCAGCTGGGTGAGCGCATCGAGTCCGGTGGTCGCGGTCAGGTCGGGCGGAAGATCGTCCGTCAGTGCCGGGTCGATGACGGCAATGTGCGGCAGCAAATATGGACTGCGCAGGCTCGCCTTCACGCGCGCCGTCGGCGAGGCGAGCACCGCGTTTCGCGTCGCCTCCGCCCCGGTTCCCGCTGTCGTGGGAACGGCGATACACGGCAGGGACGGCCATGCCAGGGTCTGTCCGCGGCCAATCACCTCGAGATAATCGAGCACGTCGCCCGGATTCGTCAGCATCGCCGCGGTTGCCTTCGCCGCGTCGATGGCGCTGCCGCCGCCGAACGCCACGACGCAGTCGGTCGCCGCGCCGCGCGCCGCGTCGACGCCGCGCGCGATGTCATCCGTGGTCGGTTCGCCGGCCACCGGGAACACCTGCGCTTGCACGCCGGCTTTTCGTAAAAGCTCGAGCAGCGGTTCGGCGCGGCGCACATTTCGTCCCGTGACCACCAGTGCGCGGCGGCCGAGTCCGGCCACCAGCGCGCCAATTTCGCCGCACGCGCCGCGACCGAAAATGATCCGGGGAACGGTGGCGAATTCGAAGCGCATGGGAGAGGAAGGGACCAAGGGACTAAAGGACGAAGGGACTAAGGGACCAGAGACCAGAGACCAAGGGACTAAAAGACCAAGGGACTAACCCGGTTATTTCATAGCCAGACGAACCAAGGCATGGGTTACAGAGGACACAGAGCTCGGACACAGAGGCAGCAGGAGGCCACAAGGTGTTTGGACGCGCCTGATGCGAATGGGCGGGCATTCCAAATTGGATCGAAGGGTTTTCCTCTGTGAACCCTGGTCGCCTTCGGCGCCGCCATAG
>JAUSID010000164.1 GCA_030648295.1 Opitutaceae bacterium
CTCCATCGCGGGAATGGCGGCGATTTGCTGAAGGATCTGTTGTTTGTTGGGCTGGCTCATAATATGTCTAGGATACTAGGCACATCAGCTCAAAAAAACAAGCGCCGATTTCCATCTAGCAGAATTTTGTCTCACGCCCGCTGGGCTGGTCTGCATTCCGCACCGGAGAATGGACCGTGAGTGAAAGGTAAGCGTTGCCCAATCGACCGGGCTGGCCCGCGCACGATGACAAAAGAATTCGCATCATGCCTACACAACTGTGGCAAACCGTGCAGCCCGAATTATGGAAATGGGCAGGTGTCGGACCATGGAAATTCTGTTGGGCGCGGGAGTCTGCGCCCAGCCTAACGAAAACTTCCGCGCCGGAGTCCTTGACCAAGATCAAGGAGCGCGGCGCGGAGAGGGAGTATAACTCGACGTGCCCGCCATGCCGTTCGCTTCGACCCTCACTCCGCCGTCCCCGCCCTCGAGGGCGACGGCATGGGTCCGCGCGGCTGCATTCAACTCTCGCTCATCCGAATGCAGTAAACGCAGCGCCGGGCGCCGGTTGCCATGTGCTCCGTTCTCTCGATGGTGACGTCCTCGCCAAGAACGGCGCGGAAGACTTCCATTTCCGCATCGCACAGCTTGAGGCACACGTTGGCTGCTGCGGAAATCGGGCAGTGGTTCTCGATTAGCAGGAACGAACCGTCACGCGGGCGCTGCACTTCAGCCATGAAGCCTTCTCCGTTGCGGATTGCAATCAGGGCGCCCAGGCGCGCTTGGAAAGGGGCGCGCGCCGGGATGCGTGCGCGGTAATCCGCGATCTGCTGTTTGGCGCATCGGGTCACCAGGCGCTGGACGCCCTCCGGGCCGAAAGTCTGTTCGACCGCGTTCAGCAAATTCACGGTCAAGCCCGCATGGGCGTCGGGAAAATGGGACTCGGCGGCGGGCGTCAGACCCCACATTTTGGCGGGCCGCCCGATTGGGCGTTGCTCTTCGTGGTAGGTCACCAGCCTTTGAGTGCGAAGGGCGTAGAGATGTTGGCGGACGGCCATGGCAGAGATGTCCAGTTGCGCGGCCAGGGTTTCCGAATCGCTCGGCCCCTGCTGCTTGAGCAGACGCAGGATCGCTTGCCGACTGGAGACCACCCCTGATTTCTTGCGGATAGCACCGCGTTTCTTCATGCGGGTGAGCTTCTGGCAAACCGGTTTCGAAAGCCAGCCGCATCAGCGATTTCTTTCTAAAGATACTTCTTTGGGAACTCGCTTGCCAAACCCAATTGCGTGGGCTTTCTTTCAAAAGCACAAGCTTTCGAAAGTCGGGTGTGCGACGCCGAGCCGGCTGAGATGACGTGAGCCCGATTACAAGAAGCGAAAGAGAAACCATGGCCGACATTACGAATAAATATGCGGAAAACGTAGCCGGAAAATTCTACGTGGACGAGCAGTGCATCGACTGCGATCTGTGCCGGGAAACCGCCCCGGCAAATTTTACGCGCAATGACACCGGTGGCTATTCCTATGTCTTTAAGCAGCCGACGACGCCGGAGGAAGAAGACCTATGCCGGGAGGCGATGGAGGGATGCCCGGTCGAAGCGATTGGGAACAACGGCGAAGGCTGAGTGCGATCGAACCAGGATAATGAATGCCTCGCCAAACCAATGCAGCGAACGGTCGAACCGGAAGCACTCGCGCGAGCCGGCGGGAGGAAACCGCAAGGTTCCGCGCGACCTCCACTCCTAAAGCCAAAACGAAAACCAAACGCAAAACATCGATGAAACCACCAAAAATCACCGCCTACTTGAAACCCACGTGCGGCTGGAGCCAGGGCGTGCGCGCCATCATGCGAAAATACACCCTAGCTTACGAAGATCGCGATGTGATCAACAACCCGTCAATCTATGCAGAGATGGTCCAAAAGAGCGGGCAGGGCCTTTCGCCTTGTGTCGAAATCGATGGACACATGCTGGCCGATGTCAGTGGGGACGAAGTGGAAGCCTACCTGCTCAAAGCCGGAGTGGTGCAGCCGACCGTCGTCGCCGCCGATGCGCCGACCAACCAAGCTTGTGACGCACATCACCATGCATAACTCCGGACAGGAGCCAGAGCCTCCGGCTCGTTCAGTATCCATCATACCGCCCCAAGCATTATGAGCACGTCCACCGAAACGATCGAGAAGCTGGTTAAGCAGGAATACAAATACGGCTTCACCACGGAGATTGAAACGGAGTCCGCGCCACCGGGCTTGAACGAGGACGTCATCCGTCTCATTTCGCGCAAGAAGAAGGAGCCGGAGTGGCTGCTGGAATGGCGGCTGAAAGCCTATCGCCACTGGACCACCCTGCAGGCGCCGCAGTGGCCCAAGGTGCATTACCCGGAGATCGATTATCAGGACATCACCTACTTTGTCGCACCCAAGAACATGAGCGATGGCCCGAAGAGCCTCGACGAGGTAGACCCGAAGCTGTTGGAGACTTACGAGAAGCTCGGCATTCCCCTCCACGAGCGCAACCGGCTGTTGGGCGTGGCGGTGGACGCGGTGTTTGACAGCGTGTCGGTCGGCACCACTTTCAAAAAGCAGCTTGGCGAAAAGGGAGTCATCTTTTGCTCGTTCAGCGAAGCGGTGCAGGAACATCCGGCGCTGGTCCGCAAGTATCTCGGCTCGGTCGTGCCGCCCACGGACAATTTCTACGCGGCGCTCAACTCGGCCGTCTTCACCGACGGCAGCTTCGTTTACGTGCCGAAGGGCGTGCGCTGCCCGATGGAGCTGTCCACCTACTTCCGCATCAACGCCGAGAACACCGGGCAGTTCGAGCGCACACTCATCATCGCGGACGAGGGCAGCCATGTGAGTTATCTCGAAGGCTGCACGGCACCGATGCGCGACGAGAACCAACTCCACGCAGCCGTCGTCGAACTCATCACCCTGGACAATGCGGAGATCAAATACTCGACCGTGCAGAACTGGTATCCGGGCGATGAAAACGGCAAGGGCGGCATCTATAACTTCGTCACGAAGCGCGGCGCATGTCGCGGTGTGAACTCGAAGATTTCCTGGACGCAGGTTGAGACCGGCTCGGCCATCACGTGGAAGTATCCGGGCGTTATTTTGCAGGGCGACAACTCGATCGGTGAGTTCTACTCGGTCGCGCTGACCAACAACTACCAGCAAGCCGACACCGGCACGAAGATGATCCACTTCGGCAAGAACACCCGCAGCACCATCGTCTCAAAGGGCATCTCAGCCGGCCACGGCCAGAACAGCTATCGGGGCCTGGTGAAAGTCCTGAAGGGCGCGGCCAACGCCCGCAACTTCTCGCAGTGCGACTCGCTGCTCATCGGCGACCAGTGCGGCGCGCACACCTTTCCCTACATCGAGGTGAAGAATACCTCGGCAAGGGTCGAGCACGAGGCCAGCACGTCGAAGATTGGTGAAGACCAAATCTTCTACTGCAAACAGCGCGCCATCTCGGCGCAGGACGCCGTGAACATGATCGTCAACGGCTATTGCAAAGAGGTGTTCAAGCAACTGCCGATGGAGTTCGCCGTTGAAGCGCAGAAGCTGCTCGCCGTGAGCCTGGAGGGGAGCGTGGGTTGAACCTGCCCTGCCAAAAAACTTTGAACTCAATCAAGCACGACCCATGACCCAACCCATTCTCGCCATCCAAAACCTGAGCGCCGGCGTCGAAGGCCGCCAGATTCTCAAAGGCATCAACCTCGTCATCCGTCCCGGCGAAGTCCACGCCGTCATGGGCCCCAACGGCAGCGGCAAGAGCACGCTCGCCAGCATTCTCGCCGGACGCGACGGCTACAACATCACTGGCGGCGAGGTCATTTACTGCGGCAAGGATTTGCTTGAACTCGACCCCGAGGAGCGCGCCCGCGAAGGGCTGTTTCTCGCGTTCCAGTATCCGGTCGAGATTCCCGGCGTGAACAGCACCTACTTCCTCAAGGCCGCCTACAACGAAATCCGCAGGCACCGCGGCCAGCCCGAACTCGACGCCATGGAGTTCCTCACGTTCGTGAAGGAGAGAATGAAAATCCTAAATGTGCCGGAAGATTTCCTGAAGCGGCCAGTCAACCACGGGTTTTCCGGCGGCGAAAAGAAGCGGAACGAAATTTTCCAGATGGCCGTGCTCGAACCGAAGCTCGCCATCCTCGACGAGACCGATTCCGGCCTCGACATCGACGCGCTTAAGATCGTCGCCCTCGGCGTGAACAAGCTCAAGCGCCCCGACAACGCCCAACTCGTCATCACCCACTATCAGCGCCTGCTCAACTTCATCGTGCCCGACTTCGTGCATGTGCTCTACGACGGCCGCATCGTGCGGTCCGGCGGCAAGGAGCTGGCGCTCGAATTGGAAGAGAAGGGCTACGAGTTGATTGTCCATCGCGCCGCCGTGCCCGCTTAAATCTGAAATCGAAGGAAGAACATGGTTACAATGGAAACAAAACCGGCCGTGAAACCGAACCAGCCGACGATGGAAAACGGCCCGTATTTGGAAAAGTTCGAGCAGTTCGAGAAAAGCGCGAAGGGACCGGCGTGGGTGCTGGCCGCGCGCAAGGCTGGCATCTCGCACTTCACCGAACTCGGCTTCCCAACGTTGCAGGACGAGGACTGGCGCTTCACCAACGTCGCGCCCATCGCCAAGCTGCCGTTCAAGCCTGTGCTCGAACCGACGCGCGATGGCTTCACGGCGAAGGAGCTCGGCCAGTTCACGTTCGCCGGACTTGCGGGCAGCAAACTCGTCTTCGTGAACGGCCACTTCGCGCCGAAGCTTTCCTCCGTGGCCGAATTGCCGGACGGCGTGAAGGTGATGAGCCTTGGGGCCGCGCTCGCGAGCGACACCGCGCTCGTCGAAAAACACCTTTTCCGCCACGCCCGCGCCGATACCAACGCCTTCACCGCGCTGAACACCGCGTTCTTCCAGGACGGCGCGTTCATCCACCTGCCAGCGGGAAAAATCGTCGCCGAGCCGATCCAGCTTCTCTACGTCTCCACTGCGAACGAGAACGGCACCACCGCGCATCCGCGCAACCTCATCGTCGCCGAGCAGGGCAGTCAGGTCACGGTCATCGAGAGCTTCGTGAGCCTCAGCGACGCGGCCTATTTCACCAACTCCGTCACCGAACTCGTCGCGGGCGACAACGCGGTCGTCGAACACCTCAAGTTTCAAGACGAAAGCCAGCAGGCGTTTCACCTCGCCACGGTCGCGGCGCACTTCGACCGCGCCAGCAACGTCGTCACCCACTCGATCGCGCTCGGGGCAAAGCTGTCGCGCACGAACATTTATGCCACGCTCGCCGGCGAGGGCCTGGAGTGCATTCTCAACGGCCTCTACCTCACGCGCGGCGAACAACTCGCCGACCACTACATGATCGTCGAGCACGCCCAGCCGCACGGCGCGAGCCACGAATATTTCAACGGCATCCTCGCCGATAAATCGAAAGGCGTCTTCCACGGCCGCATCCTCGTCCGCCCCGGCGCGCAGAAAACCGACGCCAAGCAGACGAACAAGAACCTGCTGCTCTCCGACGACGCCACCGCCAACACCAAGCCGCAATTGGAAATCTACGCCGACGACGTGAAGTGCACCCACGGCGCGACCATCGGACAGTTGGATGACGAAGCCATTTTCTACCTGCGCGCCCGGGGCATCGCGCTGGAGAAGGCTCGCCGCATGTTGATCCACGCCTTCGCCGGTGAAATCATCGACCGCGTCCGCTGCGAGCCGTTACGCGAGGAGTTGAACAAGGTCGTATGGGATCGGTTGGAGCAGAACGAACAGGTGACGGTCAATCGATGACGAATTCCCCATCATGTTTGACGACCTCGCAGACCTCTACCAGCAGCTCATCCTCGACCACAACAAGAGACCGAGGAACTTCCGCGTGCTGCCCGACGCCAACTGCACCGCGCAGGGCGCCAATCCCATCTGCGGCGACAACTACACCATTTACGCGAAGATGGACGGTGACGTGGTGAAGGAGATCAGCTTTCAAGGCAGCGGCTGCGCCATCTCAAAGGCGTCCGCCTCGATCCTGACGGAGAGCCTCAAGGGCAAGACGAGGGCCGAAGTAAAAAACCTGTTCGACAAAGTCCACGCCATGGTCACGACCGGGAATTTGGACGGCGATGTGGGCAAGCTGGCCGCGCTGGCCGGCGTGCACAAGTTCCCCGTGCGCATGAAGTGCGCGATCCTGCCGTGGAACGCCGCGATGGCGGCGCTTGACGGCAAAGGCGAAACGGTTTCGACCGAAACGGAGAAAGAGTAATCATGAATTCCAACGAAGCCATCACCCTGACCCGCGACGTCGAAGGCACCATTATCCCTGCCGGCACAAAGGTCACGCTGCAGAAGGGCGAACAAGCTTTCATCACGCAATCGCTCGGCGGCAACTACACCGTTGTCGTCAACGGCAACATGTTCCGCCTCGAGGCCAAGGACGCCGACGCGCTCGGCCTCGAAGTGGCCGCCAAGCCCACCGCCAACACCGGCACGCCAAGCACCGCCGAGGAAATCGAAAAGGAAGCGTGGAACCAGATGCGGACCTGTTTCGACCCGGAAATCCCGGTCAACATCGTGGACCTGGGCCTGGTTTACGATTGCCACTTCGATCCGCTCGGCGCACCCGACCGTTACAAGGCGGAAGTGAAGATGACTTTGACGGCGCCCGGCTGCGGCATGGGGGCAGCCATAAGCCAGGATGTGCAGAACAAGCTCCTGTCCATTGACGGCATCGACGAAGCCAACGTGGCGGTGGTTTTCGAACCGCAGTGGAACCAAGGGATGATGAGCGAAGCGGCGAAGTTGCAACTTGGACTGATGTAATGGCCATGGATGAAACACGGATGACTTGTCCAGTTCCGCGTTTCATCCGGGTGCAATCGGCGACTAGGAATTTGTACAGATGCAAACGACAAAGACAGTTGATTGGAAAACACTGCGCGCGGATTTCCCGATTCTCGACCAGAAGGTTCACGGCCAGCCGTTGCTCTATCTCGACAACGCCGCCACCAGCCAGAAACCGCGCGCCGTCATCGACGCGCTGAGCCGTTACTACGAACGCGACAACGCCAACGTCCATCGCGGCATCCACGAGTTAAGCAACCGCGCCACCGCCGCGTTCGAAGCGGCCCGCGTCCGCGCCGCAAAATTCCTCAACGCCCGCAGCGCCGACGAAATCATCTTCACCCGCGGCACCACCGAGGGGATCAACCTCGTCGCCGCGGCGTGGGGCACCAAGTTCATCAAGCGCGGTGACAAAATCCTGCTCACCGAGATGGAGCACCACAGCAACATCGTGCCGTGGCAACTCCTGGCCGAGCGCACCGGCGCGCAGCTCGCTTTCCTCCCGATCGACGGTGACCGCGGTCTGCTTGATCCCGGCCGGCTCGACGAGTTCCTCACCAGCGACGTGAAGGTGCTGGCGATGACGCACATTTCCAATTCGCTCGGCACGATCAATCCCATCGCCGAATACTGCGAACGCGCCCGTCGGCGCGGCATCGTTACGCTCATCGACGCGGCGCAGAGTGCGGGCCATCGCCCCATCGACGTGCAGCAGATCGGCTGCGATTTTCTCGCGCTCTCCGCCCACAAAATGTGCGGCCCGACCGGCTTCGGCGTGTTATACGGCCGGGGCGAACGGCTCGAAGAAACCCCGCCGTATCAGGGCGGCGGCGACATGATTCTCACGGTGGATTTTCATCAGAGCACATGGAAGCACGCGCCGCACAGATTCGAGGCCGGCACGCCCGATATTTCCGGCGCCATTGCGCTGCACGCCGCCATGGATTATCTCGACCGCATCGGCCGTGACCGCATCGCGCAGCACGACCTGGAACTCGGCGCGTATGCGTTCGAGAAACTTGCCGCGCTCCAACGCATCCGGCTCTTCGGCCCGACCGTTGGCCGCGCTGGTCTGGTGAGCTTCCTCCTCGACGGGGTCCACGCGCACGATGTGGTGACGGTGGCCGACCAGCGCGGTGTGGCGTTGCGCGGCGGGCATCATTGCAACCAACCGCTCATGAAAAAGCTCGGCGTGGAATCCACGGCGCGTGCGAGCTTTTATTTCTACAACACGACCGAAGAAATCGACCGTTTCGTCGAAGTCGTCCGTGAAATCCAGAAGTTTTTCGACAAATGAACCGACCTGAAAGGAAGACCCCATGGCCGAAAGTAAAACCGAGCAGACGAGGTCTGCCGATTAACTGAATTGGTTTATATGCCTATCATTACCTGCATCGAAGACCTGCGCCAGCTACACAAGAAGAACACCCCCAAGGCGTTTTACGACTATGTGGACTCGGGCAGCTATACCGAAGGCACCTACCGCGCCAACAGCACCGACTTGGCGGCACTTAAATTACGTCAACGCGTCGGCGTTAATATGGAAAACCGCAGCACCGAATCGGTCATGATCGGGCGGAAGGTGAAGATGCCAGTGGCGCTGGCGCCGGTGGGTCTGACGGGCATGCAATGGGCCGATGGCGAGATCCTCGCCGCGCGCGCGGCGGAAAAGTTCGGCGTGCCGTTCACGCTCCCAACCATGAGCATCTGCTCGATCGAGGATGTGGCGGCAGCGACCACCCAGCCCTTCTGGTTCCAGCTTTATGTGATGCGCGACCGCGACTTTGTCAGACGACTGATCGCGCGCGCCAAGGCGGCCCAATGCTCGGCGCTGATGCTGACGCTTGACTTACAAATCATCGGCCAGCGCCACAAAGATCTGAAAAACGGCATGACGGTGCCGCTCAAGATCATGCTTTCCAACCTGATCAACCTCGCCACCAAGCCGGCCTGGGGCCTGCGCATGCTGGGCGCCAGGCGCAAGGTGTTTGGCAACATCGCCGGGCACGTGAAGGGTGCGGACGGCCTCGTCGCGCTCTCGCAGTGGACCTCCACCCAGTTCGATCCCACGCTCAACTGGCACGATGTCGAGTGGATCAAAAAGGAATGGGGCGGCAAACTCATCTTGAAAGGTATTCTGGATGTCGAAGACGCGAAGATCGCCGCCGCCACCGGTGCGGATGCCATCGTGGTCAGCAACCACGGCGGTCGCCAGCTCGACGGCGCGCTGTCGTCCATCAAAGCGCTGCCGCCAATTGTCGAAGCGGTGGGCGACAAGATCGAAGTATGGATGGATGGCGGCATCCGCAGCGGCCAGGATTTGCTGAAAGCGATCGCCCTGGGCGCGAAAGGCACATTGATCGGCCGTGCCTTTAACTTTGGCTTGGGTGCGATGGGCGAAGCGGGTGTCACCAAGGCACTCGACATCATCCACAAGGAATTCGACACCAGCATGGCACTGTGCGGCGTCAAGAGCGTGGCTGAAATCGGGCGGCACGTCGTTCTGTAGCCTGCCTGCGGGCGGGAGCTGTCTCGTGCGCTAAAAAGGCCGGACCCAATATATTTTGAAAGATATTCGTGCCCATTTTATTTTCTGGCCCCTTAAGAAGAAGTCTCACGGGATTGAAGCATCACGGCGGCCAACTTGGTTCCGCCGCAATTCAGAGCAGTTTAAGAATCCGCACGTCGTCGTGCTGGGCGCGGGTTTCGGTGGCCTGACGTTTTGCCAAACGTTCAATCGCTCCGCGGCGCGCATCACGCTCGTCGATCGGCAGAATCACCACTTGTTCCAGCCACTGCTCTATCAGGTCGCCACCGCTGGTCTCTCCGCGCCGGAAATCGCGCAGCCGATTCGCTCCATCCTTTCCGACCAGCCCAACGTCACCGTGCTGCTCGACCATGTCACGGGCTTCGATCTGGCCGAGAAAACGGTGCGGCTCGAAAAGAACACGCTGACTTACGACTACCTCGTGCTCGCGCTCGGCGGCTGCACCAGCTACTTCGGCCACCCGGAGTGGGAGCGGTTCGCGCCCGGCTTGAAATCGCTCGACGACGCGCTGCGCATCCGCCGCGACATCCTGCTCGCGTTTGAAAATGCGGAGAACGCCAGCGACCCGGTGGAGCATGACCGGCTGATGACCATCGTCGTGATCGGCGGCGGGCCGACCGGCGTGGAACTGGCTGGCGCGTTTGCCGAATTGACCCGGACAGTTTTGCAGAGGGACTTCAAGCGCATTGACCCTGCTCAAGCACGCGTGGTGATGATTGAAGCCGCGCCGCGCGTGCTGACGCAATTCTCACCGAAGCTTTCCGCCAGCGCCGAGCAACAACTCAAGAAATTGGGCGTCGAAGTCCGCACCAGCACCAAGGTGAAATCCATAAGTCAGGGCCGCGTGGATTTGGAAAACGGCGAAACCATTTTCGCCGAGAACATCGTCTGGGCGGCCGGGGTCTCGGCCTCGCCGCTGACGCAAAAGCTGGGAGTTGAACTCGACCGTGCCGGTCGCGTGAAAGTAAATCCCGACCTCAACGTGCCTGGTCATCCTGAAGTCTTTGCCATCGGTGACATGGCGCTGGTGCTTGGCGAAGCCGGCAGGCCGGTGCCCGGCATTTCACCCGCCGCGATGCAAATGGCCAGACACGTCGCGCGGATGATTGAAGACGAGCTCGCGCTGGGCGGGAAATCGCCACGCCCGCCGTTCCAGTATTGGGACAAAGGTTCGATGGCGACGATTGGCCGCTCCGCCGCGGTGGCGAAGATGGGGCAGTTCGAGTTCTCCGGTTTTCCGGCGTGGCTCGCGTGGCTGAGCGTGCATCTGATCTTCCTCATCGGCTTCCGCAACAAACTGGCCGTGCTGCTGCAGTGGGCCTATTCCTACTTCACCTACAAACGCGGCGCGCGGATTATCACCGGGCGCAAAGAGATCGAAGCCCAACCAACACGCTCTCGCAGGATGGAAACCAAGAATCGACCCAACCAACAGGAGTAACCCGGCCATGGCTAAAAACGTAACGCAGAAGTTGATCGAAAGTCACCTGATCGAAGGCCGCATGCAGCCCGGCGAAGAGATCGGTTTGAAAATCGACCAAACACTGACCCAGGACGCGACCGGCACCCTGGTCATGTTGGAATTTGAAGCCCTGGGAATTCCGCGCATCCGGACGGAGCTTTCCGCCCAGTATGTGGACCATAATCTCTTTCAGGAAGACTTTAAGAACCCCGACGACCATCTGTTTTTGCGCAGTGCCTGCCAGAGGTTCGGCCTTTGGTATAGCCGGCCCGGTAACGGCGTGAGCCATCCCGTGCATATGGAGCGCTTCGGTGTGCCGGGAAAAACATTGTTGGGTTCGGACAGCCACACCTGTGCAGCCGGTTCGTTGGGTATGCTGGCCATTGGGGCGGGCGGCCTGGAGGTGGCGATGGCGATGGCGGGGGATCCATCTTACGTCAAAATGCCGAAAATATGTGGCGTCAAGCTGGTCGGGGAGCTTCCCGACTGGGTGAGCGCCAAGGATGTGATTTTGGAAATGCTGCGCCGGCACGATGTGGACGGCGGGATCGACAAGATCGTCGAGTATTACGGTCCCGGATTGAGGACCCTGACCGCCATGGACCGGCATGTGATCGCCAATATGGGGGCCGAACTGGGCGCCACCACGACGGTTTTTCCATCGGACGAGGCGGTCAAGGGACTTGCGAAAGCGCCAGGCCGATATTCGCCAGCCGCCAATCGCGCACCTCGCCGAGCGTGAACATCGGCACGAGTTGAAAACCGACGCCTTGCAGCAGCGTGACGAAGAATCCGACGAGCCCGAGGTGCGCATGCGCGCGCAGCAACGCGACGGGATCGATCGGAATGAACGACCAGAAACGGTTCGCCGCCAAAAGGAGTCCGACCAGAACCGTGGTCAGCAGCCAGCCGGCCGCGAGAGTGAGTGACCATGCGACCGTGCCGTGGCGGCCCGAGTGCCGCACCGTCCGCCAAGTGTTGACGGCGAAGAGGACAATGCCGAGTGCGACGGCAAAACCGAAATGCCCGAGCAACCTCAGATCCCAGCGCCAAAACGAATACACCATCCCGGGCACGCCGACGGCGTGCAGCCCGAGGTGCCACCAGCCGTGCCGCTCGTTGCACAGCGTCGTCCCGAGTGCGACGGGAGCGAGTTGATAGACCGCGCCGCACGCCACGGTGACGAAAAAGCCCAGCACCCAGGCGTGCGTGAGCGCCACGACCTGTGGATGTGGATGCGGCAGACGCAGCAGCGTTGGCTGTGCCACGAGCAGCGCGGTCGCCGCAACGAGCCAGGCCAGCCCGAGTCCCATGAACGCCAGCGGCAGCCGGCCTTGGGTCGCGAGCCAGCTGCCCGACAATGCCGTCGGACGGGCGGGCGTGGGCGGGCGTGCTGGTCGCGATTCAGGCGCGCGCAAGGATGGTGATCCAACTGCCGTCAGGCTGTTCATTGCAGTCATGGCGGAATCCGCGTTGCCCGGCCTCTCCGAATAGGTGGCACGGCTCACGGTCCGTGTGGGCGCGCAAAGTGGCTCCGGCGGGCAGCGACTCCAGCGCATCGAGAATCCGGACCAGCGGTTCCGGTGGTTCTAGCCCGCGCACATCGATTTCATGCACGCCGCTCGGAGCCGCCGGCGCGACGGCAGCGGAAGGAGCGAGGCACGCGGGTGGTGTCGGCGCGGCGCCCGTGACCGGCTGGAGCTTGGTGATTTTTACGCGGAATTCCTCCGGGCCGCGTTCCAGATACTCCCATGTGAACGTCCCGGGAAATTCGGCCGCGAATTGATAGTAGAGCGGCACTGGGTCGTGATCGTTGAGTAAAATGAAATGCTGGCCGACGGGCAGATCGAACCAGCGCTGGAAGATCTGGGTGTGCTTCACGCGGCCGGGAATCGGTCGCACATCGAACACGGCGTTGGCGTCGAGCGCCGACGTAGTGGATTGGGTTATGGGTGTCTTTATGAGTTTGGGTTGCGTTTCGTGAGCACGGGAGCGCGCACGGTTTCAAAATGAGGGAGATGTCGCCGGGCGCCGCACGACCGTTCGCCAAGTCCCGTCGGGAAGCTCGCAGGTGTCGGCGCCGACGCTCTTCACGGCGAGGGCGCGCAGGAGTTGGGTCGGCTCGGCTTTTGTGCGGAGAAACTGGGGATGATCCGGAGGGACTGCGTCTAGCGCGGCGAGAACTGCGTTGACGTGATTCGGTGGTGTGGCGCTGCGCGCATCGAGTTCCGTCGGCCACGGGACAGCCGGCGCCGCGAGGTGATCGTATCGGGGCGGTGGTGGGAATAGCGGGCCGTTCATGCGTGGCAGTATCGCACCAACCGCCGCGCTGTGCCTTGATGCAGGTCAATGCGGGTCTGACTTTTTCGGAGAAACACCGGCTAACCTTTGCGGGAGCGAACGGCTGGCGGTGACCCGCTGCCTTAGAACAGCACGTTGTCGATGAATTGCGCGAGATGCTCCGGCAACTTCCGGTGCCGCCGCACCGCGACGACCAGCTCGCGGACAAAGCGATCCGGCCAGCGCAATCGACGCAACGACCGCTTGCCGCCATAGAGCGCGAGCGCCCGCACCGGCACGAAACTGACACCCATCCCGAGCGCGACGAGATTGATGATCAGATCGAAGCCCGGCAACTGCATGCCCGGTTGCACCTCGCAGCCCTGTCGGGCCATCCACGTGCGCAGCCGCCGACCGGTGTTCGCCCGCTCGTCGAGCAGCAGCCAGTTCTGCCGGTTCATCCAGGCGACCCGGTTTGTGCGCCGCGTCGCCTGCGCCGCGAATTCGTCGGCCGCCGCCGCGCCGCCGATCAAGGTGAAGGTGTCGTTGAAACGGTGTGTCACGCGGACCGTTTGTGGCAACCGCCGCGGCGGGCATAGCACGGCGACATCGAGTTCGTTGGCCTCGAGGCCCGACAGAATCTCGGCGCTCGGCAGGTAGGAGACGCGATAGCCCACGTGCGGCAGCCGCCGGAGGTTCGCGTGAAAAAATCCCGGGAGATACGCGAGCCCGACTGAACGCGACACGCCGACACGAATCTCCTTCTTCGCGCCGGTGAATTCCTCTCGCAGTGTTTTCAGCGTCTGGTCGATGTCTCCGACGAGCCGGACGGACTCGCGCCACAAGGCGTGGCCGGCGGGCGTCAGCTGCACGTTGCGCGTCGTCCGCTCGAACAAACTCAGGCCGAGGCTCGCCTCGATGCCCTGCACCTGTCGCGTGACGGCGCTCTGCGTCAGGCCGGCGACCTCGGCTGCCTTGGTGAAGCTGCGGTGCTGCGCGACGAGGTGAAAGAGATGCAACTCGTAGAGATCGAACGGCGTGGTCGGCAGATACTCATTCATACAGCGCATCAATCCATACGACTAATGAATTTATCGCGCAAGCCTGCCTCGTGTATCTTCGCCCTCGAATCCAACACCACCATGGCCATTCCCTCCGACCGCCTCCCCCAGAACGTTCCCGGCCGCTACTATGTCGACGCCCAATGCATCGACTGCGACCTCTGCCGCGAAACCGCGCCGACCATCTTCGGCCGCCACGACGAATCGGGCTATTCGTTTGTCCAGCGCCAGCCATTGACGCCCGAGGAAATCGCGCTCGCGGAAGAGGCGATCCAAGGCTGCCCGGTGGAGGCGATCGGCAACGATGGCGACGAGGCGGCGTGAGCTCCGGATAAGAACATGCTCTCAAGTTTTCTCTTGTCGTTGCGCGAAGGCGCCGAAGCCGCGCTCGTGATCGGCCTCGTGCTCGGTGCGCTGCGGAAAATCGGCCGCGGGGACTGCGAACGGGTCGTGTGGGCCGCGGTGCTCGGCGCCGTCGCGACGAGCGTGCTGGCCGCAGTCGCCCTGCACGCGGTCGGATGGAGCCTCGAGGGTCCGGCTGAACCGATCTTCGAAGGGGTCACATTGCTGGTCGCGGCCGGGTTGCTCACCTGGATGATTGCTTGGATGGCGCGCCAGTCGCGCGAACTAAAGGCCGGCCTTGAAGCGGGCGTTCGGCAGGCGGTGTGCACTCCGGGTCGGCGGGGGGTGTTTGCGTTGACGTTTGTCGCGGTCGCGCGCGAAGGCATTGAACTGGCAGTCTTTCTCACCGCGTCCGCCTTCGAATCCGGCGCCGCGCAGACGATCGGAGGTTCGCTCCTTGGTCTCGCGACAGCGGCGCTGTTCGGGTGGCTGTTGTTTGCATGCACCTGGCGACTGAACCTCCGATGGTTTTTCCGCGTTACGAGTGCGCTGTTGCTCTTCTTCGCGGCGGGACTGATCGCGAAAGGCGTGCACGAATTCAACGAGATCGGTTGGGTTAGCGCGGTTATCGATCCCGTCTGGGACAGCGCGTCGATCCTCAGCGAGCAGTCGCTGTTGGGTGGAGTCCTGAAGACGCTGTTCGGCTACACCAGTCACCCTTCACTCACTGCGGCGGCCGCCTATCTGGCCTACCTTGGCGCGATCGTTTTCGGGCTGAGGTTCGCGAGCACGGACCACAAAGCGGCCGCCTGCGGCGCGGGGGAGCCGGCCCGATTGGTTGGCGGAGTGGCGCCATCCAGGCGCTAGGGACCGGCGCCGCCTTCGCCACGCCATCGCTGCACGGCGCGACGCTGAAAAATCTCCTCGCGCTGCGGCGCGGGCTCGGGCGCGCCCGCGATGCATGCTTTGACCTCAAGAATCGTGCCGGCAGCAAGGGCTCTCGCCGCCACCTGCCGCGCCGCCGCCATGCTGAGTGAGCACACCACGCGTTTGATCTCCAGAATCTCTCCCGGTGCCACGCTCAACGACGTTACGCCCAGGCCCAGCAGCAAGGCGGTATACGCGGGGTTGCCCGCTATCTCACCACAGAGCGAGACCGTCTTGCCTTCAGCCGCGGCTGCATCGAGCACAAACTTGAGCGACTGGATGACCGCGGGATGCAGGGGCTCATAGTAAGCCGCCATCTCCATGCTCGTGCGATCGGTCGTCAGCAGGTATTGCACGAGATCATTGGAACCGATGCTGAGGAAATCCGCCTCGCGCGCGATCCAACGCGCGGTGACCGCGGCCGAGGGCGTTTCGATCATCGCGCCGACCGGGATACGCGGATCGAACGACTGCCCTTCGCGCCGCAGCTCCTCCTTCACGCTTTCAACGGCCGCACGCGCCGCGGTGAACTCCTCGACGCCACCGATCATCGGAAACAAGAGCGACACGGGATGCGTGGCGCTCAACCGCAGGATGGCGCGCAACTGGGTGCGCAAAATTTGCGGATGACCCAGCAGCAGCCGTGTCCCGCGACGCCCGAGCGACGGATTGGCCTCGGCCGGGAGCGGAAAATACGGGAGCAGCTTGTCGCTGCCAACATCGAGGGTCCGCAGGACCACGTTGCTCGGGCGAACGTGATCGGCCGCGGTCCGGTAAACCTGATATTGCTGCTCTTCGGTCGGAAACTGCGCGTGGGCGAAAAAGGCGAATTCGGTGCGGTAGAGTCCGATGCCCTCGGCGCCGAAGGCGGCCGCCATGGCTGCGTCAGCGACTTTGCCGACGTTCGCGCTGAGCTTGATCGCCACGCCGTCGCTCGTCACGGCGGGCACGTCGATCAGGTCTTTCAAGGCATTGCGCCTCGCGTGGTGCGAGACCCGCATCGGGGAGACGGAGGGAGGAAAAATCTGAAAAATGTCTGGACTGATCTCGTGACAGATTCGGGAGCGTGCAAACGGCAGAGCGCATCCAGGGCCGATGGGTTCGCAGTGAGGATATCGTCTGGCTCCGAGAGTGGATGGCGGCGCATCCGCAGTGGAGCCGCAAGAAGATCGCCCGGGAACTGTGCGCGGTCTGGGACTGGCGCGATGCCGCCGGGCGGGTGAAGGATTTTGCGGCGCGCAGTTTTTTGCTGAAACTGGAAGGCCTTGGACAGATCCAGCTGCCGGCGTTGCGGCCCCGCAGTCTCACTGGGTTCAGACGCCCGGTGAACGAGCCGGTAGGCTGGCAGGAGCCTCCGGTTTTGGCCACGTCGCTGAGTGCGTTGCGACCCTTGAACGTCGAGGTGGTGCAGACCGGCACGGCGAGCGAGCGAGCGTGGAACTTCTATTTGGCGCAGTATCATTATCTCGGATTGCGCGTGGTGGGAGAAAACCTCGGCTACCTGGTGCGCGACGCGCAAGGCCGCGACGTCGCGTGCCTGCTCTTCGGTGCTGCGGCCTGGCGCTGCGCCCCGCGGGATCTCCACCTGGGCTGGGACGGTGCGCAGAGGACGGCGGGGCTGGCGCAGATTGCGAACAACACCCGGTTTTTGGTCCTGCCATGGGTGCGTGCGTCGCATCTGGCGAGCCACGTTTTGGGTGCGGTCGCGCGGCGGATCGACGCGGACTGGCGCGGCAAATACGCTCACGGCCTGCGCTGGCTGGAAACCTTCGTCGAGCGAGACCGTTTTCGGGGCACGTGCTACCGCGCGGCCAACTGGCGCTGCGTGGGTCAGACGACGGGGCGCAGCCGGCAGGACCGCGAAAAACGGCTGCGGGTGCCGGTCAAAGACATTTACCTGTATCCGTTGAACGGTGACCGAGGATGAGTCGCGCGGCGGTGCAGCGCATCCGCGCGCTCCAGGCCGATCGGATTTTTTCGACGTAGGTCCGTGGACTACGAACTAGTCAACTGGGCCGCGGCGAGCGCTAAACCAGTGCACAGGCTATCGTGAAATCTTCAACACGCGGCTGTTCTGAACAGATTCGACCGCGTGCCGAAAGGCACCCCTTTGGGGGAGCATGTCCAGTTGCCGTGGTGACCATCGTCCCCCATATTTCGGACGATGCCCTATCCCCATCCCACAACACAGGGGTCGTTTGGACATTACCGGGGTTTGCAGGAGTCGGTCCGGTACTTAACAATCGATCAACTTGAAGAGGACTGCATTTACCTGATTCACGCGCGTAACAGCTATATCGGGATCTGGGGTGCGAGTAAACGCGGCTTTACACTAGTGCGGGATAAGTTCGGTCGAAGGTTTCTCTTCACAGAATTCCATTGGGACACCGGCGCACCGTTTGGTACCGTTAAGCCCTTTGTCAAAATCAGCGGAGCGGTAGAACCGGATTGTCGTCGGCAGGCACTTGACCGAGCCGAAGTTGATATTCCCTACCAGGAATTCATGGCGCTAACCCGCGATTTCCTCAGTGACGGTGGCGGAGAAGTCCGCCCCGCACCCGAGCCACCAAAAACGTCGTCGCTGTCGTAACAATCATCGCAATCACGCCGCACGCGTAAGGAGAGCGGTTAATTCATTTCAGCGGCATGCGTCGTGTCACGAAATGCTCCGGGCCGGGCGGAGAATGCGGTGCGAAAGGAGATTAAGGATGAGGGCCTCGACGTTCGACCATCGCCGAGCCGCCAGAGCCAACGGCAGGGCTGCGCCCTTGCCGTGGCTCACCTATGTAGTATCTGGCCGGAAACTGGTGTTTTCTTGAGCGGCGCGACACGTCGCCGGGCGCGGTCGAGCCGCCGGAGGCCGGTTTTCGCGCCGGGACCGCCGGCGGACCCCAAAGACGGCCCAAAATCGCCCGCGGCAGCGACACCCCTCCCTTGTCGCATCTGATTTCCTGATACCAGTTCGGCCGCGGTCAGGCCGCCGCGCCCACCGCCTCCCGCCGCGCCCGCTCCCGCGCCAGCAGCTCCCGGCCGATCACGTGTAGGTTATATGCCAATACGCCGTAGCCCGCATAGCGCTGGTAGCCGGCCAGCCCCACATCCAGACACCGGCTCAAGCCGTGATGCTCCAGGCTGTTGATGTCGCTCTCCACCGCGCTGTGCTGCCGCCGCAGCTCGGCGAACTTTTTCCCGCTCTCCCGTTCCGTATCCGCGTCTGTCTTACGCCCGCGCTTGGGCATCACCACCGTCGGCACGTAGAGGCTCAACAGCTCCCGGTCCAACGCGCGCGTGAAGCCCTTGTCGAAGCTCAGGCTCGCGACGCTGCCCGCGCCGTAGCGTTGCAGCAGGCGGTCGGCCAGGGGCACGCTCTGGTCCACTTCGGCGCCGCCCTCCAGCACGGCATAGTCCTGAATCAACTCGTGCTGGTCGGTCGCGATGAGCAGCCGGTGGCCCAGTTCGACGTTGGGGCGCTGCTTGCCTTTTTGGATCCACTCGGTGTGCGGCTCGAACAGCGAAAAGATTTTTTCCGCGGCGGGGATCTTTTCGTCCTGCAGCAGGCGGCGATCGACCAGATCGAGGTGCTTGACGAGCATCGCGTGAAAATAGGCCAGCGCCTCCCAATGCGGCAGCTCCACGGGCTGATCGCACAGGCCGAGCAGGCTCGCGTGCACCTTGGCGGCGAGGTCGTATCCGGCGCTCAGATACTCGCGCACGGCCTGGCGCAGGCGCGCCTCTTTGCCGGGACCGCCGCCGTGCGCGGCCTTGCTGGCGATGCGCTCCAGGGTTTTGAGGCGGCGGCGCCAGTCCTTCGCCTTGCGCCAGCCGGGCAGCGCGTAGCCGAGCTGGTCGCGGTATTTGGCGATCAGGTCCACGCACTTGCGGCCTGCGTCCCAGAGCAGGTTCAGGTCGGTGGGGAAGTGCACGTCGGTCTCGAGCACATAGGTGTCCGCCTTGATCTCGAGGGGTTCAGCGGGCGCGGTGTCTTTTTTTTTGAATACGGCGCGGCCGGAGGCGGCCACGCGGGCGTTGATCTCACGCAGCAGGGCCTCGTCGAGCAGGGCGACGTTGTCGCGCAGCGTCTGGTGGGCGAACACCCGCGGGTCCGAGCCCCACGGCTCGGCGGACACGCCGAGCATCTGGCGCAGGAGGCGGTCGTAGTTGGCGAGGTGTTCGAGCCGGTCGTAATCGGTGTGGAGCCCGAGGCGCACGGTGCCCAGGACGAGGATTTGCCACAGGTCCATGCCGGTGCGGCCGGTCGCTTTTTTGCCGGCGAGGATCTTGGCTTCCAGCAGCGCGAAAACCTCGGCCTTGAGCGTGGGGTGAGTCCAAATCCACTGCAGCCCGGAGAGAATCGGCGGCAGTTCGTCGCGGCTGTTGAGCGGCAGGACGATTTTTTCGATCGGGACGATATCGAGCTCGGGTTGGGGCGAATAGCGTTGGTGCATGGCGAATGTGGCGGGGGGCGACGCGGGTTTCCCTCTCAGAGCAGCCTTTGTGCCGCCAACATTCGCGCGCGATTATACGGCGAAAAATTGTGGTCTTACCTCTCACCAGGGCGGTCACGGCGAGTTAACTGCCGGACACTATGTAGCGTTGCCGGCGTGAGATCACCGGCCGGCCGGCGCGTGGCGCCGCGAGCCGAGAAGTCGAGTGACGTCGCTGCGCGGCGGGGCGATTTTTCACGCGCGCCGCAGCTTCGCGCCGGAAATTTCCCCGCTGATTGCCGACCGGGGGCCGCCAAGACCATGGGGGAGGGGGCTTCTGTTTAACGTTCCCGCCCTTGGCAGCAGGGGCGCCCGGCAACCCTCCCGGCAATTCCTCCTTTCCCCACTTAGGCGTAATCGCGCCGAGGGAGATTTGGTCGACGGGAGCGGGATGAGTAAAAGCGCGACCTTGCCCTGGCCCGCGAGGAAGTTGGCTCAGAGAGCGGCGAGCGCTCTGACGCTGAGGGTGAGGAAACTGCAGTCGCACCCGGAGCGGAGGGGGCCGCGGAACAAAAAACGTGAACGACAATCCGGAAAAACCAATCGATGGGGACGAAGCGCGGGGGCAGATTATTGCCGCGGCGGTGGGGGAAATTCGCCGTCGAGAGGGCATGATCTCCAAACTGGAGCAGCTCGATGAAAGCGTGATCGCTGCCGCCCTTCGCACGTTTGGGTCGGCGGAGGGCGCCGCCGTATGGCTCATCTGTCCTGCGTATGGCCTTGGCGGCGCCATCCCCGCCGACGTCGCCGAGACGGCGGAGGGGCGGGGCCGGGTACTCCGGGTCCTTGGCTGCATCGAGAATAATATCCCCAGTTAATTAACCCGGCACGCCATGCTCTGCCCGGGCGGTGGCTTCGACTTGGAAGTGACGCAGGAGGTGGTGGAATTTCTCCTGCGCGAAGGTTTCGATCCGTACCTTGGCGCCCGGCCATTGTGCCGCACGGTCGAAAGCCATCTGCAGGACGCGGTGGTGCGCGATTTGTTTGCGACAGGGGTAGGTCGCGACGGTTCGACGGGGTCGGGCCGCTAGTTGTTAAATCGCAGCCATCGGTCATCGCACCGCCGCCGCGCCAATTAACGATTTAGATTCTGTTGAATAACTCCGGTTTTACGGCACGGCGAAAAAATCTTATCTTAACAATCAACAACATGCGCTAGTCGCTTTCGGCCTGGAGGGGGTTTCAGCAGAATCCATTTAGCGCCCGGACCCTGTCGCCCGACCCGTGGTTGAGCCCTGGAGGACCATCACGCCCGCACTGCCCGCACTGCCACCGTCGTCCCGGGGCAAAATCCTGCAGCCACCAGGCCCGCCACCGTTCCAGCGTGTGCCGGTCCACGCCCAAGTGTTCCTGGAGCGCCGCCACGCGTTCCGCCGTCAGGCCGTGCCGCAACGCCGTCAGCAATACCACGATAAATCCGGCGTAGATCCGGCGGCCCAGGAAGCGCACCGAACCGGGCGTCACCCGGCGGCGGCAGCCTTCCTCCGCGCAGCAAAAACTATCCCGTCGCGCCTCGACCTTCACGCCGCGGACCTTGCGCGGGTAGTCCGCCCGATGGAGCGCACCGCCGCAGCCCTGTGCGCAGGCTTGCGCCGCCGGATCCGCATCGATTTTAGTCAGCACCGGCCACAAGGCCGAGCGCGACTGATGGTCCGGCAGTAGACTTTCCCCGGTTGTTTTTTTCACACAATCATTCGGGGAGATTGAGCCCCCGCGGAGCAACGCTTCCGCGGGGGTTTCAAGTTTCCGGCCTCCCCGCTCAACCCCTCAACCGGGCGTCATCGTTATCGGCCAAGTCGCGGATCGAGATAATCGATGGGCCGCCGACTCATCTCTTTATTTACCGAGATCAAAACCGCCCTGCTTCCCATCAATTTGCGAGGGCATGCACATTGAGTTTTTCGAGTGGGACGAGCTGTCCGGCGACATCGTTCAAGTCTGAACCGCCTCGTGGCGGCGGTGCACGAACGGCGCAAGAGACTGGGCGATTCTGCTTAACTCTTGGGGGCGAAGATGAGCTGTTGGCTGATGGCCATTCAGCTTCCCACGACGCCGGCCGAGGCCAAAGCGGTCCTCTCGGTCTTCAATTCCAAGTTCGAGCGAATCATCGCTTACTCGTTCTACAAGCACCCCCAGTTTTCCTATCGTGCCACGTTCGACAACGTGGCCAGAACCGCGACGACGACCACCGACATTCCCACCGACGAGCAGATCGATGCGGTGCTTCTTCAACTTCGATTTTTTTTCGTAACGAATGAAACAACGTCTTTCCGCTATCTTGTGCATTCTTACACCATGCTCTCACTGCCGGCCGATATGATGGCTCGATGTCAGGCTGCCCTCGACAAGTGGACCGCGTGGAGAAATGCGCCGGCGCGTATCGGGGGTTATAAAAATGAGAAGTTCTTTTCGATCATGGTCTATGGCGAGCGCATCCACCGTAACCAGAAGGACAATTGTGACGTTTACGACGAGCTGATGGGACAGCTTCTGATAAAAGACTTTGCCATGGTGGAATTGTGCAGAGGGATCGATGAGATCACTCGCCTTGCGAGCGGGATACACGCAGTGAACCAGGAAGTGCTCGCGTTGCCGTAGGGGCGTGAGACAAAATTCTGCTAGATGGAAATCGGCGCTTGTTTTTTTGAGCTGATGTGCCTAGTATCCTAGACATATTATGAGCCAGCCCAACAAACAACAGATCCTTCAGCAAATCGCCGCCATTCCCGCGATGGAGCGCGGTAAACTTTCGACCTACTCCTTCAACGAGCGGGCCGGTGTGGCCGGCCCTTACCACAAACTCCAG
>JAUSID010000183.1 GCA_030648295.1 Opitutaceae bacterium
CGCGTGGAGCCGGTTGGCGACACGCCCGGGAATCGCGATATGCTTGATGCTGCCTACTCCGTTCTTTCCCGGCGGTTCAAGTCGGGCGAAACCGATGTCGCGGCGCAGCACAACGAGCATCAACCGTGATTGCGGATGAACTCGGTGTTCCTCGACACCGTTGGTCTGCTGGCACTGTGGGACGCGAGCGATCAATGGCACGCGATGGCGGACGGGGCGTTCTCTGCCCTCAAGGCCAGTCGCCGCCCGCTGCTTACCACCACATTCGTGTTGCTCGAGTGCGGAAATGCCGCCGCTCGACGTCCGTATCGCGTCGTAGTCCCCGAACTCTGGCAAACGCTGGCATCGGCCAACGCCCTCGTTGTGCCCGACAGCGACGATGTTCGTCTCGCATGGGAAGCCTATCGGCGCGGCGGCGCAGACGGCGCCGGCATTGTCGATCACGTGTCATTTATTGTGATGCGCCGACTCGATGTCGCCGAAGCGTTCATGAATGATCGGCATTTTCGCGCCGCCGGCTTTTCGCTCTCGTTTTGATTCGCGATCCAAAGACACGTTGCCGGTAACAAGGTCAGCGCGCTGCCGCGCCCTCGGCAGCGACGGGCCACCGCACCGTTGCGAGAACTGCCTACTTGGGCCGCTTCGCTTGATTGTCGGTTCCGCGCTCGTATTCTTGATCAGTCGATGGAGCTGCTCGGCCTGCGCCAGCGTGAATGCCGTATCGAGGAAATAGAGTTTCGCCGAAAGCTCGTTGACGAAACCCCGTGCCAGCGTCGCTTCCATCGAGCGGAAGTCCGTCAGTTTTTCGGCCGCCGCTGCGCCGAAAGCCGCGCGAAACTCCGTCCACGCCTCTGGGTCCGGCTTCGACATGATGTCGAGCGCTTGTTCCATTTGTGCCGTGGTGCATCCGAGCTCGCGGAAAAGCGGCCGGAACGTCTCCGCTCTTCGCAGTTGCTGATACTCCTCGTCGGCCTTGCGCCGTTCGGCATCGTTTCGCGTCAGCTCGTTCATGATTTCACGAAACTTCGCGTTCGGGTCGTCGACCGGCGCGGCGGGTGTGGCAGCGGCGGTCGCTATTTCGGCGCGCCGCTTTTCCAGTGCGGCCTCACGCTCGCCACGCTCCTTCTGGGCGGCGACGACACTCTGCTCCAAAACCGAGCCACGCGCGACGAGGGCCGCGTGCTCCCTTCGCGCCGCCGCCAGCTCCGTGGCGGCCGCGCTGGCTTGACTCCATTGGTACACGGCGATGCCCGTCGCGAGCGCGCCCGCGGCAGCGAGCGAAATTCCAACCTTCGATGCATTCATGAAAGCAACCACTACGGCGATCGATCCGGCGCCGGCCATCGCAGCGCCACTCAAGGCCGCGCCCGCTACGCTCGCCGCCAAACCGGCCGGCGCCGTCGCGACCGCCTGGTGCGCCTAGCGCGATCCCCAGCGCCGAGGCGGTTGAGGTCACGCCGCGCTTCGCGAGCAATGCATAAAGCTTGTCCAGCGCGCGCTCGACCCGCATCCGCGCGGCGTCCTCGGTCAGGTTGAGGGCGGTGCCGATGACCTGGAAGGGCCGCTGTTCGAAAAATCGCAACAACACCGCCTCGCGATCGTCCTCGCGCAACTCGCGCAAGGCCTCATCGAGCACGGGCCGCACGCGGGCCCAATCAGCCGCAGCGGCGGAAGGATCGGACGAAAGTTCATGCATGGTGTGCGCCTCCTGCTCGCGCGCGAGCCGACGTTGATTTGCACGCACGGCCTGCGCCGCAGCGTGGTGCGCTCCCAGATACAGCCAGCCCGTGAGCGCATGGTGGCGCGCGAGCATGGCGGCCTTCCGTGCGAGCGAGGTGAAAACGGTCTGCGTCACGTCCTGCGCGAGATGCGCGTCGCCGCCGAGCTGGCGCAGTGCCGATGAATAGACGAGCCCGATGTGACGTTGCACGAGTTCGGCAAAGGCCGTCTCGGATTTTTCCGTGGCGTAACGCTGGAGCAATTCTGCGTCGGTCATCATGGTTTCAGCGGCTATGGCCACCCCCTTCACTGGCGGCTGCGTTTGCGGCGGCATTCGCTATGAATGCGACCTCTGGACCGCCGACGCCCAGCCGTGGGACAAAATTGATCCGGCCGTACCGCAGCACCGGAAATATCCACCTGGTTGAAAGGCGTTGTTCGAAACGAAAGTTTTCATTCGTTGAGTTCCGAAACCCCACCTCATGAAAACCACTCCTGTTCCCATCGAGTACGCCGCGGCGGAATCCGCTCCGCGGACATCTGCGGCCCGGCGCATGATTGCCACCATCGCCCGCATTTTGTTGGGCCTCCCGCTGGTGGTTTTCGGGCTCAACGGCTTCCTGAATTTCATTCCGCCACCGAAAACGCCGTTGCCGGAAGGCGCGATGGCTTTCCTGGGCGCACTCGTGAACTCCGGCTACATGATGCAGCTCATCGGAGCGACGCACCTCGTGGTCGGCCTGCTGCTGCTGGTTAACCGCTATGTCCCGCTGGCGCTGGTGATCTTCGCGCCGTTCATCGTCAACTCCATCGCGTTCCACCTTTTCCTCGAGCCTTCCGGATTACCCATGGCGGCTGTCTTCCTCGTGCTCGAACTCTATCTGGCGTGGCATTACCGCGCGGCCTTCCGGCCACTCTTCGTCGCGAAACTTCCCGCGTGACCTCGCGCGACGCCCCGCGTTCGCGCGGGTTGATGCGCGTTCCGCCTGCCACCCGATGCCAATATCAAATCGGCATCGAATTTCCAGCCGCGCAGCGACGCGGCGACCGCCGGGCGAATGGCGAATCGCAACGGGCAAATCGCGAATCGCCGAGCGCCGGCGAATGGCAGATCGCATGGAACGACTGGTTTGCCAAATTCCGCCCTTGCCATCCCACGGTCCTCACGCTGGATTTTCGCGCATGAAAAAGCTCCGCCGCACGACGCTTTGGCTGACTGCTTTCCTCTGCACGGCTGGACTGGCCGTAGCTCACCCCGGCCACGCGGGACACGACCTCACGGTCAACGTGACCGACTCCTCGTCCTGGTCCGCTGTGGCGGCGGTCACCGTCGTCGCCGCGCTGATCGCGTTGTATTTGAAAAACGCGTACCGCTCGAGTCGGGCGGTGTAAGCAGCGCGGCTGGGAGGAGGGCGGGTCTCCTCCCAGCTTGTCCCGGTCGCGGGCGAAACACCCGCGGCTTAGCGCTTTGGGTTGCGCGGCGCACTGCCGCCGCGTTTCTCCCACACGGCGCGCTGCTCGTCGAACTCCGGCTTCTCCTTGAGCACGTCACCGCCGGTGGTCAGGCCGATTTTGTAGCTGATCGTCCCATCGGGCGTTGATCGGCGCTCGAACTTGCGCGCGAGTTTCAGTCGATCCCACACGCGGTGCCTTACGCCGAAGGTCGTGCTGTTGCGCAACAGCCAGTCGGCGTGTCGCGTCCAGTCGGCCTCGGCGCACAACACCGAGAGGATGCTCAGTTGACGGCCTTTCTTGCCCACCGCCGGGAGCAGCGAGACATCGAGCGCTCCTTGAGCCATCAGTTGTTCGCCCACCCATGCGAGGTGCTCGGGCGTGTCATCATCGATGTTGCACGCCAGCTCGACGATTCGATCGGTCTCGTACGGGAGGGAACCCGCCGCCGCCGATCCCGCGGTGCCCGGCGACTCATTCAGGATGAAAATCCGGAATACGTTCGGAAACGAACCGAGATCCATTGTGCCGGCGCCCATGCCCTGCGTCGCAACGGTTCCCGCGGGCAGTTCTTCAACGAACTGGGGAGCGAGCGCCTTGAGAATCGCGATGCCGGTGGGCGTCGACAACTCGACGTTCTCCCGCGCGATGCGGGCGGGCGTCTTCGTCACCGGCATGTCCACCAGCAGCCGGGCGCTGGCCGGCGGCGGAATCGGCTGCGTGCCATGCGCGATTCGCACCATGCCGTGTCCGGGTCGGATCGGCGTCGCCAGCCAGCGTGCCGCGCCCACCCTTTCGACGCAGTACGCCGCCATCACCACGTCAACGATTGAGTCGACGCTGCCAACCTCGTGAAACGCGATGTCCTCGACGCGCTCGCCGTGGGCCGCCGCTTCCGCTTCCGCAATCAGCCGGAACACACGCCGGGCAAACCCCCGCACGCCTTCGCTGAGCTGCGACTTTGCAATCAGCCGGTCGATGTCGACAAAGTGCGTGTGCTCGTGGTGCCCGGGATCGCCGTGAACCAGGTGTGGCGATTCGGAAGCTTCGTGGGCATGTCCATGCTCATGATCGTGCACATGAGCATGCCCATGCCCATGTTCGTGACCGTGCGAGTGAGCAGCGTCCTCGTGCGAGTGGCCGAGTGAAGGCAGTGCGCCGCCTCCCGCTGCAACGACCCGCAGATGCGTGGCGCGCATCGTTGCCTTCGTGACGGACCGGGCCTCCACGCGGACGTCCTTCAAACCGAGCGCGGCCGGCAATGACGCCAGTTCCGCTGCCGTCACGATTCCGGCGTCAACGAAGGCTGCCGCGAACATGTCACCGGCCACGCCGGCCACGCTTTCCAGAAAAACGACTTTGGTCATGTCAGGGGGAGAGACGGGCGGCGGCACGAACCGCGTGCACGACCTGGCATGCGGCGAAGGCGGCGGAGAAACCGTTGTCGATGTTCACGACCGTCACACCGGCGGCGCAGGAATTCAGCATCGCCAGCAGCGCCGTCAATCCGCCGAGATTCGCGCCGTAACCGACGCTGGTGGGTACCGCGAACACCGGCCGGCCGAGCAGTCCGGCGACGACACTCGGCAGCGCACCCTCCATGCCCGCCACCACCACGATGGCGGTCGCGGCCTGGAGCGACTCGGTCCGGGCCAGGAGTCGGTGGATGCCGGCCACGCCGATGTCATAGTGCCGGCCCAATGGCACCTGCATCGCCACACAGACCTCGGCCGCCTCCTCGGCGACTGGGATATCGCTGGTGCCGGCGGCGACGATCGCGACGTGCGGAACGCCGGGCGTCGCTTCGAGCGGCGCGGGCGCATGGAGAATCACGGTGCGCGCGGCCGCGTTGCACCGCGCTGCGGGAAATCGCGCGCACAGCCGGGCGGATTTCTCGGCGTTGAGCCGCGTGATGAGCACCGGCGCCTCCGCGACGCCCACCTCCGCGGCGATGGCGAGGATTTGCTCGACGGTCTTGCCCTCGCCGTAAATCACCTCGCCGATTCCCTGCCGGAGCCGGCGGTGGTGATCCACCTCGGCGAAGCCGAGGCTTCCGTTGCGGAAAGGACCGCTCTTCAACCGGCCCAACGCGGTGTTGGGCGAGATCGCGCCGGCCTGCACGGCGCTCAGGAGCTCAAGCAGCGCCGTTTCGTTCATGGGGAGGGGAGATTGGGTCGGCGCGCCGCATTGGCGCCGCCCGTTCGGTAGCCGGCGAGATCGAGCGTGAGCCACGCGTAGCCGCGGGCGCGCGCGGCGTCCGCCAGTTCCGAACGGATTGTCAGCACCTTTGTCATCTCGTCCGGCGCAACCTCGAGCCGGAGCCAGCGCTGGCCGGCGTGCTCGTGCAAACGCATCCGGAAAACGGAGACACCGTGCCGGCGCAGGATGTCCTCGAGCGCCTCGACGTCGCGGAGCTTTTCCGGGGTGACGGCGACGCCCGTCATCAACCGCGAGCTGAGACAGGGGCTCGCGGGTTTGTCGGCGAGCGGCAGACCGAACGCCCGCATCAGCGCGCGGATTTCGTCCTTGGTGAGCTCGGCGTCGCTGAGCGGCGCGAGGATCTCGTTTTCGACCGCGGCCTTCTGGCCCGGCCGGAAATCGCCGCGGTCGGAGGCGTTGTAGCCGTAGGCGATGAATTCGAACCCGAGTTCCGTGGCGAGCGAGCGGCTGATCCGGAAGAGCTCCGTCTTGCAGTGGTAGCAGCGCGTGAGGTCGTTGCGCGCATAGTCGGGATTCGACAGCTCGTCGCTGTTTTCCCAGCGGTGTTCCACGCCGACGAACTCGGCAAACCGCTGCGCGTCGTCCCGTTCCACTTGCGCCAGGCTCTGGCTGACGGTGGTGATCGCGAGGAGCCGGCCGCCGTGGATGCGGCGCGTTTGTTCGGCGGCCCACAGCAGGAAAGCGCTGTCGACGCCGCCCGAGTACGCGACGAACAGCCCGCGGGCGAGGGGAGCGGTGAGCAGCTCGCCGAGCCGTTCGTATTTCAGCCGGAGCATGGCAGGCAGCTCGGCCGTGGGTGCGATGTTGGCGGTGGGTGCCATCGTTTGCGAGGGGATAGCAAGAGTGGGGCGCGGCCCGGCCGCGAGCGAAAATCCGCGCGGCGTCGACAATCTGGAAAACCGATTGCCGACGAACGGCTGGGATGCCAGCGCGGCGGTCCCGCGATGCGGTGCGGCCGCAGCCCGTCTTCGCTCTCAGAACGACGGATGGGGTCAGAGAACGATGGGGTCAGAGAACGACCGATGGGGTCAGGCTGCGGAATGTGACGTTCGTCGCCGATTCTGGGCCGAAACCGTTCAGCTTTTGCAGGGAGCGGAGGATGGCGAGCACGTCGGTATCGGGTGGCACCAGGAAATTGTATCCGAAGTTGAAATGGCATGGATGTGCGCGGCGATTGCCCCGCCACTCCGCCAGTCCGCAGTAAGGAAAAGGTGAGGGGTGAGGTCTGAGGTGTTCTGGCCACTTTCCAAAGGTGAAGGGTAAGGCATGAGGTGTGTTCCTCTCAGGGGTCGGGCCGGGAGGGGTTTCCAGAACGCGCCCGCCAACCGCCGCGAACGGTGCGTGCTCGTCTGCTTTCCGCCCGGCGACCCTCGGAATCGTGCGGCCGTTCGAGCGGATCGCCCCATTCACGACCCCAAAACCCCAAAACCTGGCCCGGTCGTCCGCCGCCGCTTATCGACCTTTCCTCCGCTGCTGGTTTCTGAACTCGGCATCGAGATCGATGCGCCGTTGAACAACGTGCGCGTTCACTTCCTCGCGCTGGACGACCGCCCGCAGGTTCGCGAGCTGCGTCGGCGAGATGATGGTCTGGAGCTGTGGCGCCGCGGCTGTCCAATTTATGGTGGGCCAGTGATTCCACGAAAAGAACTCGCTTGGCTTGCGCAGGCTGTGACCGTCGATGACTTGCGTCACCTTTTCGACCTGGCCTGAGTTCAACCGGAGATCGGGATAGGCTTCGGTCGAGGCGAGTCGCGCGACGGTTTCCCGCACGTAGTTTGTCCGGTAATACGTTCGATAGCTCTGTTCGAGCGGACCGAACAATTCAGCCTCCGCCTGCATTCGCGCGCGGTCTTCCTCCTTGCGCAATGCCAGATAGCCCTCGCTGCTGATCTTGAGCCCGCCCGGCCGGTAAGGGCCAACGCCACCTTGCGCTTCCACCGCGGCGTGAAAGTCCAGGCGGCGCTGTTCGACCGCGACCTTCATCTGCTTGAACCTTTCGATCTGCTCCTGCGACATCCCCAGGGCCTTGAACATGCCACCGTAGAGCAAATCGAGGCTCTCGCGGAAACTGGTCAGATAGGCCTCCATGGCCTTCGGATCGTTTGCGACCACCATCCTCGCCCAGTTCCGGTGCGCAAATGAGCCGGGCTCTGCCGCCGGTGCGGTGACTGGCGGTCCAACGCGACGCGGGTCCGCAGAGGTGGTCGCCACCTTGGTGTCAGGCTTTGCCGCGAGGGCAGCTTCCGCCGCATGGAGCCGATCAGACAGTCTGGTCTCATCGGCACGCATCTCCGTCCGCTTCATCGCAAGCGAAGCGATCGCGGCGTCGTTTCGCTGAATCTCGAATGTCGCACGAATCGCGAACGCGATCGCAACAACCATTCCCACGATCAGGAGGATCAGCGCTTTTGTTTTCATGGCTTCGAAGCGCCGCCGTTGCCGTTGGCGTACAGGTTGGGCATCGACCCGGCCAATTGCCGCGAGCGCGTGCAGGCCTCGCCACTGCACGGGTGATAATACGGTCGCCGACTCGGCCAGAATCCTATCCCAGTCCCGCGTGCGACGGACCATGGCCGGCATGCCCTCGCTTTCGGGGTATTCCACGTTCACCGTGTTGGCGAACGTGTCCCCGCCGGAGGATCCAACGTAGCCGAAGAGCAAGCCGGTGCCTGCCAAGGCTAGTTTACGATCCCAATCCTTGTCCGTGCTGGCTTCACTGATGATTTGGGTGAGCCTTTCGGCCTGCTGCGCCGTCAGGGGCGCATCGGTGTAGTAAAGTCGCGCCGAAAAACCGTTCACGAGGTCGGCGATCGGCAGCGTTCTTAGGAATTGAACAAGCTGTTCCGCCGCGGCGTCGCCGAAGCGCGTTCGAAAATCCTGAACGAAGATGTTCCTGGCTCCCTCGTGATCCACGCTGAAATTCCCCGCCACGCCCGCTCCGGCGCGATCCCACGCGCGATTGGCCCACGCTGCCACCAGATCGAGCGTCTGCTCTATTTGCCCGGATGTAAACGCGAGCCGCTGAAACAGCGGCTGATAGATCATACGCGCATTGGCGCGAGCGCGTTCGATTGTGGTGGTTCTGAGCTGCGGATCGGCTTTGCGTATCTTGTCGATCTCCACCTGGCGTGCCGGGGGAGAGGCAGGCGCTGACGGGGCCGGCAGGGCAACCGTTCGGTCGACGGTACTCTTGCGATCCGCGACTGCTTTGTCCGCCGCTTGCGTCCGCCGTTCGAGATCTGACCAGCCCGAGCGGAGTGCCGCATAATCCTTTTCAGCATCGGCGAGCGCCGCGGCCGTGAATCGCGCCCGACTCGATTGGAATACCGCCGTTGCCAGTGCGAGAGTGGCGAACACGCCTACCGCGATCATCCCTTTGGTTGCAGTCATAAAGGTCAAAAACGTTGCGGCAAAACCCGAGGTTGCGCCGACCATGGCCGATCCGCTCAACGCCGCGCCCGTCACACTCGCCAACAGTTCCACGGGTGCAGCCGCCGCGGCTTGCGAAGAGAGCACAAGTCCGAGCGCGGCACTCGGCGAAGTGATGCCGCGCTTCATCAGCCGCGCCTGCAGTTTTTCGAGCGCACGGGTGACGCGCATCCGCGCGCTGTCTTCTGTCACGCCGAGGGCCGCCCCGACTTGGGCGAAGGAACGGCCTTCAAAAAAGCGCAGGAGCACGGCTTCACGATCGGTCTCGGTTAACTCGTGCAGCGCGCCGTCGATCAGCGGACGAAGTCGTTCCCATTCGGCCAGCGATGTATCGTCATTCCAGTGTTCACGCATGATCTCTGCCTCCTCTTCATAGCGCTGGCGGCATTCCTCGGCGCGCAGTGCCTTCGTTGCGGCGTAGCGGGTGCTCTTGTGCAGCCAGCTCACGATCGCCGGGTGCCGCGCGACTGGGCCGGCCTTTCGCGCCAGGTCCGTGAACACGAGCTGGGTCACGTCCTTCGCGCGATGCGTGTCGCCGCCGAGCTGGCGCAGGGCGGCATGATACACCAAACCGATGTGACGGGAGACGAACTCAGTGAACGCCGGCTCCGAAGCCGTCTCGGCGTAACGACAGAGGAGTTCGGCATCCGTGTTCATGGCTCACTCGAATACACCGCGCCGATGGAAAACCGAACATCGATTGTCGGGAAATCAATGCGAGCACTCGCCCACCGTCATTGCTTGCGCAGGGCAAGTCCGCGGCTGGTTTCCCAATAGTGGTCTTCATCGGCACAGTTCACAAAGGAATGGTGGTGCTGCCCCCGGGTGCCGTGCTCCCCGACGGCACGGAAGTGCGCGTGGAGCCGGTTGGCGACACGCCCGGGAATCGCGATATGCTTGATGCTGCCTACTCCGTTCTTTCCCGGCGGTTCAAGTCGGGCGAAACCGATGTCGCGGCGCAGCACAACGAGCATCAACCGTGATTGCGGATGAAC
>JAUSID010000185.1 GCA_030648295.1 Opitutaceae bacterium
TCGTGCTCGAGCCGCAGATACGCGTTGCGCATCGGGCCTTCGTTCTTGCCCGCGAAACTGACGCCAAAAAGATCGGCGAGCCCGAAGTCCTTTCGCTTCACGCCCCATTCGTCGTAGAGCGACGTCTCGTAGGTCGCCACGATCCCGCCGCCGCGCGCGACGAAGGCGCGCAGTTGCGCGCACTGCGCGTCGGAGAGCGCGGCGATGTTCGGAAGGATCAGGGTCGTGAACGCCGCGAGGTGTTCCGCATCGAGCAGCCGGTCGTGCACCATCTCGAACGGCACGCGCCCCTCGATCAGCGCGTGATACCAGCCGTCGGTCGCATCCTCCGTGTGCCGCCGCGCGCCCTCGGCGGAATGGAACCACGCCGTCTGCTGCGAATACACCAGCCCGACGCGCGCGAGCGAACGCTCGTGGCGCAGGTAGCGCTCGTTCGCCGCGCACCAGCGATAGAGCTCCTCGACGGGCTTGAGCCAGCGCGGATCGTTGATGCTCCCGGCGAATTTCGTGAACCAGGGCCGCAGCCCGATCGCGATCCCGTCGATCGCCCAGAGGCGGATCTCGGCGGAGTTCTGAACGGAATCCTTCCAGCGATACGGTTCCTCCAGCCCCACGCTGAAGATTCCGACGATCGGTTTGCGGCCCATCGTGGCGCGAAATTCCTTCCCGCGTTTCCCGTTGCCCCACGGCGGCATCACGCCGCGCCGCGCCTGGTGATCGGCCATCAACGTGGGCGCGAGCTCGCCGATCCGCGCCATGTCGAGCGAGCTCGTCGCGCCGCCGCCGGCGTTGGGAATTACGCAGGAGTCCGCGTTGATCGCGCGGACGGCGTCGTCCCAGTGGCGCCAGAGCGCGAACAGGCGGTCCTGCCGCCAGAGGATGTAGGCGCGGCGCGCGGGATCCTGGGGATTGTTGGTGCGCGGCAGTGCGTGGCCGGTGGCGTCGCGGAAATTCTTCCGGCAATGCTCGCAGTAGCACATGCCCGAGCCGTCCCAGCGGTTGATGAAAATCCCGTCGACCCGGTAGCGCGTCATGATCTCGCGCTTCACCTCGGTCATGAAGTCGAAGTTGTAGGGTCCGAGCCCGCAGGTGACCCACATCTCCGGCGAAGCCCAATGCCGGCGGCGTTTCCCGTCGGCCGTGACTTGAATCCAATCCGGGTGCGCCGCCTCGACGTCGTCGTAGGTCGCATGCGGATCGGTGCGTGCAATGACGACCATGCCGAGCTTGCGGCAACCGGCGATCAACTCGCCGAGCACATCTTGGTCCTTCAGCCACGCGCTGCGGTGGTGAAATGGAATCTTCGTGGGATAATACGCGACGCAGCCGCCGCCGCTGAGGCACACCGCGTCGGATTTGGTGGACGCGAAATAATCGAGCCAGAATTGCGGATCGAATTTGCCGGGGTCGTCCTCGACGAGCGTGAGCTGGGCCCAGCGCATCGGTTGGTCGACCCACGAAGGCGTCGGTCGCGGTGCGCCGCCGGGAGGAGTCGCCGTCGTCGTCGCGCCGTGAAGCGACGGCAAGGAAAACTGGCCCAAGGTGACGGCGGCACCGGCGGCCGCGGAGCTTTTTAGAAAACGACGGCGGGAAAGCGGAAGCATGGAGGTGGCGAGTGACCCGCGCGCGAAGTCAGCCCGCCCCACCGGGTGGCGTCAACCCGCGGCGCGACACCTGGGAGCGCGGGCGGCTTGCCCGCCGAAGCCTTGGCGAAGGGGGGGTCTCGCCCGCAACGGTGCAAACTCACCCTCATACCTTGCGGGCGGGACGCCCGCGCTCCCAGGTCTGTCCTGTCTCCTGTCCCCTGTCTCCTGTCTCCTGTCCCCTGTCTCCTGTCTCCTGTCCCCTGTCCCCTGTCTCCTGTCCCCTGTCCCCTGTCTCCTGTCCCCTGTCCCCTGTCCCCTGTCCCCTGTCCCCTGTCCCCTGCTCGCGAAGCGCCGCTACCGATGCGCGTAGGTAGCGCTGTCGCGCAACTGCCGGACGCGATCATGCGCGGCCTGCACGGCTTCGTATTGCCGCTGGATCAGCCGACGCGTGTCCTCATCGAGATCGCGCGTCTGGAGCGCCGCGCCATAGGCCTTGGCGGCGAGTGCGTCGGCCCGCTCGCACTCCACCAGCACGGCGTGATGCTGGGCGGAAGCCATCGCCGCTTTGACGTCCATCCACGCGCGATGCACGTCTCCGCCCACCGTGCCGCTCATGTCAGGCTCACGGCGTAGCGTGCGGATGCGATCGTGCAGTTCGTCGGCAAACTTTATCCGCTGCTCCGCGTAACCGTTGAACACCCTGGCCAGCTCCGGATCGGTGATGTCCGCCGCCGCGTTTTCGTAGCCCTGCTGGCTGTCGGTGCACACCGCCAGCAACGCGTTCAAAACCGCCAGCGCCGGTTCGTCCGAGAGTTTCATACCCAGGATAGATTGCGGTTTGCCTTCGCGGTTCGCCGCGGCGGCGGAATTTCGCGTTATTCGTAGCTCCCCGAATCAGTCTCGTGATCTCGCTGCTTCGTTCTTCCGAGTGACTGCGGCATCCTGCCGCAGATCCGATCGGCCACAGAGACCGTGGATTGGTGGTCTCGAATTCTTCGATCTCCAGCCTCGTGACCTCGGCTGCTACGCGAACGAAATTCCGAATCATTCGCGTCCATTCGCGTCCATTCGCGGTTGTCCACTGAATCGATACGGCTCAGGAGGGGACTTCGAGCTCGGGCGGTTGGGGCTGGATCCCTTCGCGTGCGGGGTGAAGCCGATCAGCGGTTGCAACCCGGAATTGACCGCGCCCATCGCGGCCCGCTAACTCTCGCGCCTTATGTCCGCCGAACCCGCCACTCCCGCCGTGTCCATGGATGCCATTGTCGCCCTCGCGAAGCGCCGCGGCTTCATCTTCCAGTCGTCCGAAATCTACGGCGGGCTCAACGGCTTCTTCGATTACGGCCCGCTCGGCGTCGAGCTGAAGAAGAACATCCGCGACTGCTGGTGGGACGACATGGTCCGCCGCCGCGACGATATCGTGGGCGTCGAGACCTCGATCATCATGCACCCGAAGGTATGGGAGGCATCGGGCCACGTCGCCGGGTTCACCGACCCGCTCGTCGACTGCAAAGAATCGAAACAACGTTATCGTGCTGATCAACTGTTCTGGGAGCCGGTCAATGTAGAAACTGACGAACCAACCCCAATCGAACGTCTACCACTCCCCGAATTTCAAAGTGTTCCCGTTGGAAACGGGAAGTGGAGCACTACGGTCGGCTACGTCTCAGCGCTCGAGAGTGAGCGAACCAATGAAGAACTTCATGAAAAAGCCCTGGAGCTTAAGCGGAGGCTGGCGTTCAAAGGGGAGCTCCGGTGGTCGACTGGAACAGCCAGAGACCTAACGATAGCTGATCCGGAAAAGGACCTGCCTCATATCCCGTCGCCCGCGACGGGTAAGCCCGGGAGCCTGATGGCTCCCCGGGCTTTTAACATGATGTTCCAGACAAACGTCGGCGCGATGACCGATGCCTCATCCGTCGCCTACCTGCGGCCCGAGACGGCGCAGGGCATGTTCGTCGATTTCAAGAACGTGGTGGACACCGGCCGGGTGAAGCTGCCGTTCGGGATTGCCCAAATCGGCAAGTCGTTTCGCAACGAGATCACGCCGCGCAACTTCATCTTCCGCTCGCGCGAGTTCGAGCAGATGGAGATGGAGTACTTCATCCATCCCGACGCCGACTGGCTGAAATGCCACGAGGAATGGCTCCAGTGGTGCCGCGACTGGCTCGTGAGCATCGGGCTGCCGGAGTCGCACCTGTCGCTCTTTGAGCATCCGAAGGAGAAACTCGCGTTCTATTCGCGCCGGACGGTGGACATCATGTTCAAGTACCCGTTCGGCGTACAGGAGCTGTGGGGCATCGCGGCGCGCAGCGATTACGATCTCCAGCAGCACCAGAAGCACAGCGGCGTGCCGCAGGTTTATTTCGACGAGGCGTCGAAGCAGAAGGTGGTACCCCACGTGATCGAGCCGGCGGTGGGCGTCGATCGGATTCTCCTCGCCGTGCTGTGCTCCGCCTATGTGGAGGACGAGGCGCCGGACGAGAAGGGCAAGCTCGAGAAACGCACCGTCCTCCGGCTGTCGCCGCGGATCGCGCCGATCAAGGTGGCGGTGCTGCCGCTGCTGAAAAACAAGGAGCAGCTCGTCGGCCGCGCGAAGGAACTCTATATGAAACTGAAGCGCCGGTATGCGGTGTTCTACGACGAGGCGGGCGCCATTGGCCGCCGTTATCGCCGGCAGGACGAAATCGGCACGCCTTGGTGCGTGACGATCGATTTCGAGACGATCGAGAAGGACGGCTCCTTCACGCTGCGCGAGCGCGACTCGATGCAGCAGCGCCGGATCCAGGAAGCGGAGCTGTTCGCGCTGCTCGAGGAAAAAGTGTTCTGAGGTTTTTGCGGCGCAAAAACCCAACATGGCTGGCGTGACGACAGTGGATTCGCCCGATGCCGCCGCTTCCCTCGGCCGGCAGCTCTACGAATTTGACGCCGTCGCACGCCATCGCGGCACGCAACATCACCGGCTTGGCCGTGTGCTCAGTGTCGATAAGATCGAACCCGACTCCGTGGCGGCGAGCATCGCGGACCACGGGGAAACTCGCACCATGCTCATCCGTGAAGGGTCGACATGGGTGGGCACATGCTCGTGGTGCAAGAACGCGTGGTGTGAACACGTCTTTGCCGCGGCGCTCGCGTGGCTGGAGCATTTGGCCCACGCGGCCGCCGGGCTGCCGCCGGTTCCTGCGCTCGACCAGACCACCGCCACCGCGCTGGCCGCTTCGTTGAATTCCCCGCGGCTCTCGTTTCGGCAGCAATGGGAGCCGATCCTCACGGAGAAACTCGGCCGGCCGCTCACGCCCGACGAAGGCGTTTTTCTCGGCCGGCTCGCCAACGTCTTTCACAATTTCCGCCAGTCCCGGCGGCTGCATGGTACGGAAATCGAGCGGCTGGGGTTTCGCACCAACGAGGCGCGCAAGCCGGGCTATGGGGCGGCGTTCGCAGGCTGGTGGACCACGCCGCCGCGCGATCCGATGGAACTTTGGCAATATATCGCCACGGACATCGAGACCTCGGGATTGAAAATCCCGGAGTTCCTGCGACCGGTGACCGACACCGTTGCAATTCGGGCGCGGCTCCAGGACCGGCAGAGGCTCGAGGCCGTGGAGCGCTGGAATCGGCGGCTGGCGGATCTCGCCCGTCGCGTCACCCAGCAGGCCGCATCACCGGCCGTCGAGGAGCAGCCCAAGCCGCTCGAGTTGCGGCTCTGCGTCGGCGCGGAGAGCTGGGCGCTCGAGACACGAGCGGATCCGAATGCGCCGTGGCAGCCGGCACCGCGGAGTTTTCTCGAACGATTTAGCAGGCCTGATCCCACCGTGCTGGCGGCGGTTGAAACCAGCCCCGCGGTGTATGCATTCCTCGCGCTCTGCCAGGATTACCGGCGGACCCATTACGCGATCGACCTTCGGCCGAACAATGTGGGTGGCCGTGAACTCCTGCACCGGTTGCTGAGCCACCGGCTCGCGCGCACGCTTGTCCTCGGTGCGGGTGCGCGGCCGCTGGAATTTTCGGCGGACCCGCTGGCGTGGCGGCTGGCACGGACGGAACGCAACCCGCGCGATTACGAACTGGCGCTGCAATTGCCCGACGGCACACCGCTGCCTCCCAGTGCGCTGCACCTGCCGGGAACTCCCGATCTTTATCTGCACCGCAACACCGTGTATCGCGGACCGCCGCCGCTCGACGGCAATTCGACGGCCGCGGCGATCATCCCGGCCGAGGTCATCGATGAACCCTCCACGCTGCGGATGCTGCGCCAGGCCGGCGCGAAACTGCCGCCCGATATCGAGGCGCGCTTTCTCACCATTCCACTGCGTGCGCGCGTCGAATGCGCGCTCGAGGTCGATTTCAGCGGCAGCGAAATCCTCACGCTCAACCTGTACGCCTGCGCCGACAATCCGCCCGTGGAGCGAACCTGGACGAACTGGGGCTGGGTCGACGAGGAGGGCGAATCCGAGGAGATCGAACGCGGGCCAAAGGGCGAAATCCTTTCGTTCGATCTCGCCGGACCGATGCGTGTCGCCGCGTCTCTTCCGGTGCTCAAGCTCGGCTACGATACTTTGCAGAAGCGCTGGGTCCGCCGCGTGACCAGAGCTTTTCCGGAGGAGTTTCTCAACTGGCGGGAAAGCCTGCCGCCGGACGTCGAGATCAGGGCCACCGGTGAACTCGCGTCGCTGCTCGGCGCCTCCGTTCGCGCCAGCGTGAACTTCGAGCTGCTCGAGTCCGAGGCGCACCGCGACTGGTTCGATCTCGCGCTGGTGCTGAAGCCGGAGGATGCGACCCTCACGCGCGAGGAGCTCGCGCTGCTGCTCAAGGCCCGCGGCAAGCTCGTCCGGCTCCCGGGCAAGGGGTGGCGGCGGCTGAAAGTGGAGCTGGATGAAACCTCGATGGCCGCGCTGGAGGGCGCCGGGTTTGATCGCGACACGCTCGCGGACGCGGCGCTGGCGGGGGAGCGGCATCGCTTCCACGCGCTCCAGCTCGCGCAATCGGCAATCGCCGAGCGGCTGCCGCAGCAGCAGGCGGACGCACTGCGCGCACGGGCCCGTGAGATCATCGTGCCGGAGCCGCCGTCGCTGCCGGCCGGCTTGCTGGCGAAGTTGCGGCCGTATCAGGAAGAAGGTTTCCATTTCCTCGCGTTTCTTTCCCAGAACCAGCTCGGCGGCGTGCTGGCGGACGACATGGGCCTGGGCAAGACCGTGCAGACGCTCACGTGGCTGCTCTGGCTGGCGGGCCGGCGGCCGGCGAATGAACCGCTGCGCGCCCTCGTCGTGTGCCCGAAATCGGTGATGGGAAACTGGCAGGCGGAGGCGGCGAAATTTACGCCGGCGCTGGCAGTGGTACGATTCGCGCCCGCGGCCCGGGATGAAGCGGCGGTCGCGGCCGCGGGCGGTCCCACGATCGTCGTGGCGAATTACGCGCAGCTGCGGATCAATGCGGAATTCTTTTCGAGCCAGCGCTGGCACGCGGTGATCCTGGATGAGGGGCAGTTCATCAAAACGCCCACGTCCCGCGTGGCGCAGATCGCGCGGGATTTGCCGGGCGAACATCGCGTCGTCCTCACCGGCACGCCGATCGAGAACCGGCTGCTCGATCTTTGGAGCCTGTTCTCCTTTGCGCTGCCCGGACTGCTCGGCTCGCAGGCCGCGTTCAAGCGCCACTACAACCAGGAGAATCCGCTCGCGCTGCCCCGGCTCCGCGCGCGCGTCCGGCATTTCCTGCTCCGGCGGACGAAGGCGCAGGTCGCGGCGGACTTGCCGGAGCGAACGGAGGAGGACGTCACGGTCGACCTCGAGGGCGAGCAGGCGAAGCTTTACCAGGCGGAATTGAAACGCGCCCGCGCCCAGCTGTTGCAGGTCCAGACCACGAAGCAACTCGACAAGGCGAGGTTCAACATCCTCGCGAGCCTGCTGCGGCTGCGGCAGATTTGCTGTCACCCGGCGCTCGTCGACTCGGCGCACCGTGCCGCCCCGTCGGCCAAGCTGGAGGAACTGATGGAGCGGCTCGAGGAGCTGCGTGACGAGGGACATCAGGTCCTCGTCTTCAGCCAGTTTGTCGAGATGTTGGAACTGATCCGCGAGAAACTCGTCGCCGCGAAAATCGAGCACCTGATGCTCACGGGCCAGACGGAAAATCGCGAAGCGCTGGTGCAGGAATTCCAAACGGAGAAACGCTACACGGTTTTCCTGCTTTCGCTGAAAGCGGCCGGGTTCGGACTGAACCTCACGGCCGCATCGTATGTGATTCTGTACGATCCGTGGTGGAACCCGGCGGTCGAGGCGCAGGCGATTGATCGCACGCACCGGATTGGCCAGCAGGTGCCGGTGAACGCGTACCGGCTGATCGCGCGCGGCACGATCGAGGAAAAGATCCGCCTCCTGCAGCGCGAGAAAGCCGCTCTCGCCGGCGCCATCGTGCAAGAGGAGTCGCTCACCAGCGTGCTCGATCTCGACAGCCTGCGACAGATTCTGGCGTAGCCCGCAAACTCGTTTTGGCAGCGGACCGGTTCGAAGCGCTTGGCTTTGCCGAAAGGTTTGCGGAGTGGGAAAACCGCGGATCGATTCAGTGGACAACCGCGAATGAACGCGAATGGACGCAAATTCCAGAGGCGCAAACGGAGGATTGCCCAACTGAAATTATGGTTGATCGTTTTTATGCTCCTCAAAGACGCCCTCGATTCGCGTGAATTGGCGTCTATTCGCGGTTGAACTGAATTGTAGCAGAACGCGTGAGCCCGCCGAAGGCGGGTAAACGCTTGCCCGCCTCTGGCGGGTTTCGTCTCTATGGCGAAAGCCTCACGGCTTCCGCTACACCGGCCACCGGATCATCTCGTTCGTTCCGTGCACCAATGGCTGGTAGTTTGAACCAACCGTGGCTTGGCAGGCCGTTCCCAGTCGTCTTCTCTTTATACGCCCCTCCCATGTCTTCCCTGTCTCCCGCGTCTCCCGCGTCTTCCATGTCTTCCCCGTCTTCCCCGTCTTCCCCCTCTCCCGCGTCTCCCCATGTCTTCCCCGTCTTCCCCGTCTTCCCCGTCTTCCCCGTCTTCATTCCGCCGACTTCGCCACGCTTCGTTGTTTCTTGCGCTGCTCCCGTCCGCGTTCGCGGCGGTTTTCCAGGGTAACGGTTTCAAAATTGGCGAGGTCACGGCTAACTCCGTGGTGATTTGGACCCGGCTCACGACGCGACCCGAGGCGAACTGGTCCGGCGCGCCGTTCGTGATGCCCAACGTCGAGCGGGCGGTTCAAACCGGCAACTTCGACTGGCACCTTCAGTTGCCATCCGGAAAAACCCTCGCCGACATGCAGGGCGCGCTCCCCGGAGCCGCCGGTGAGGTGCGCGTCACGCTGCGGCCGGCAACCGGCGGCGCACCGATCGAGCGCGGCTGGACCGCGGTCGAGTCACAGCACGACTACACGCGACAATTCGCGATCAATGCCCTGAAGCCAGAAACGCGTTACAAGGTCACCGTCGAGTCGCGCGACGCCTCGGGAACCGCCGGCCCCACGCTCGAAGGTGGTTTCGCGACCGCGCCGATCGCCGGCCGCGTCACGCCGGTGCAATTTGTCGTCGTCACTTGCGGTGACTATCCGCGGCGCGATGATCTCCGGAACGGCCACACGATCTACCGCTCGATGCTGAAACTATCGCCCGCCTTCCTCGTGCATACGGGCGACGTGGAATACTTCGACAAGGCCGACCCGATCGGAAACTCGCCGGAGTTGGCGCGATTCAAGTTCAACCGGCTTTTCGCGCTGCCCTTCCAACGGTCGTTTCACCTGCAGGTCCCGGCGTATTTCATGTGCGACGATCACGACGTGCTGAAAAACGACTGCTGGCCCGGCCAGAACTACGGCTCGCTCACGTTTGCCGAAGGCTCGCGGATCTTCCGCGAACAGATGCCGAAGCCTACCGCGCAGCTTTATCGCACGGTGCGGTGGGGCCGCGACCTTCAGTTCTGGATGATGGAGGGCCGCGAGTTTCGGTCGCCGAACAACATGCCGGATGGGGCGCAAAAAACGATCTGGGGCGCGGAGCAAAAGCAATGGCTCTTCCGGACCGTCGCTGCCTCCGATGCGACTTTTAAAATCCTGATTACTCCCACGCCCATCGTGGGACCTGATCGCGGCAACAAGGGCGACAGTCATGCGAATGCCGCCTTTCGCACCGAGGGCGACGAGGTCCGGCGTTTCATCGGCGGGCGGAAAGACATGGTCGTGATGAACGGCGATCGGCACTGGCAATACGCATCGGTGCATCCGCAGACCGGCGTGCGTGAGTTCGGCTGCGGCCCCTCGTCCGATGTTCACGCCGGCGGATACACGCCGCAGCCCGGTGACGAAAGGATCCAGAAATTTTTCCGACTGAAGGGCGGTTTCCTGTCCGTGGAAATCAAGCGGGTGAACGATCGCCCCGTGATGCTTATCCGACACCACGACGTCCAGGGCGCCGTGGTACATGAGAGTATCATCGACAGCGCGCGCCGCTGACCCCAGCGGCATTCCAATGTCTCCGTACCACGATCCTTCAAAATGTTGTTTTCTCAGCAAAACCTCGGCGGGTCACAGAGGGCCCAGCGCGGCGCAGCCGCAACCGAAGGGAGATGGATTTAACCGCAAAGAACGCAAGGAACGCAAAGGAGCAGAGGAGCAGTTTCTCTGCGCTCTATGCGTTCTTTGCGGTTAACTCATGCTCGCGGCTTGCGTGTATTTTCAGGGATAGTGCACGGAGAACAAACACAGGTCGCAGAGAATGCCTTGCTCCGTGTCCTCCGGATCGACCTCTGGGCGCTCTGTGTCTAATCCGAGGTTCATGTTTGGTTGCGGCTGCGCCGCCCTGGGCTGATCCGTGTTATCCGTGGTGATTGAATGAACCAAATGCCGCGACGCAAAGTCATCATCGATCAGGACGCCTTCGGGCCGGGCGGCTCGAACCTCCAGTCGATCCTGATGATCCTCCAGGCGCCAGACATCGAAGTCCTCGGCCTCACGATCGAGAGCGGCGATGGCTGGCAGAAGGAGAACGTCGCCCATGCGCTGCGGATGCTCGAGTTGATCGGCCGGACGGACGTGCCGGTCGTTCCCGGCGCAACGTATCCGCTAATCAACTCCGAAGCGGCCACGCGAGCGTGGGAAAAACTCCATGGCCGGCTGCCTTACAAAGGCGCATGGATGGATGGGTGGCCCGACTACAACACGATACCGCGAACGCGTTATCACGCCGCCGATGTCGTGCCGCCGCTGGTCCAGGGCGAACCGGCGACGCGACCGGCAGACGAAACCGCGGCGGCATTCCTCATCCGAAGCGTGCGCGCGTTTCCCGGAGAGGTTTCGATCCTCGCCATGGGTCCGTTCACGAACCTCGCCCTCGCCGCGCGTCTTGACCCCACCTTCGCCGGAAACGCCCGCGAACTCGTGTTCATGGGCGGCGCGTTCAGCCCCGAAATTTCGGCGATCGACGAATTCTCGCTCCAGTTCATCCACAGCCCGCGGGTCGAATTCAACTGCCGTTGGGATCCCGAGGCCGCGCACATCATGCTGCATGCCGGCTGGAGGAAAATCACGTGTGTGCCGCTCGATGCGACGGCGCCGACGCGGTTGACGCCGGAAGTCGTGACTCGCGCCGGGGCGGGCGACTCACCCGCCGCGCGCTATTTCGCGCGTTATGCCGGCACCGGATTTCCAATGTGGGACGAGATCGCGGCGGCGGTGCTCCTCGATCCGACGATCGCCACGGAAACGCTCGAGCTCGCGATGGACATCGAAATCGACCACGGCGCATCCTATGGTGCCACGCTGAGCTGGCCGGCCGGCGCCGGTCCCGGACTCGGCGAACCGAGTGTCACCGTCGTCCGGCGTGTCGACGTCCCACGGCTGGAACAGCTCTTTGTCGAACTCATCCAACGGCAGGCTTGAACGTGGGCGTGGGGTTTCCTGGGAGCGCGGGCGTCTCGCCCGCAATTCACGCAACTCATCCGCCATTGGGTCGCGGCGCCACGCGCGGCCACGGCACAATCCGCACGATTTGCGGTCCGGTAGAACGTGAAACCCGCTTTCGCTGCTGCCCTGTTGCTGCTGCTGCCACTCGCCGGCTGCTCGTCGGCATATTACGGCGCGATGGAAAAATTCGGGGTCGCCAAGCGCGACATCCTCGCCGAGCGCGTGGAGAAAACGCGCGAGGCGCAGACGGAGGCGAAGCAGCAATTCACCGATGCGCTGCAGCGGTTCCTGGCCGTGACGAAGGCCGAGGGCGGCGATCTTCAGCGGAAATACGAGGACATGAGCAAGGAGTTCACGCGCAGCGAGGAGCGCGCCAAGGAGGTGAACACGCGAATCGCCTCGGTCGAGGACGTCGCCGAAGCGCTGTTTCGCGAATGGAAGGAAGAGCTCGGCAAATACGCGAATGCCTCCCTGCGGTCCGACAGCCAGCGGCAGCTCGATCTCACCCGCCGCCGTTACGACGCGATGATCGGTTTGATGAAACGCGCGGCCCAGCGGATGGATCCGATCCTCGCGACGTTTCGCGATCAGGTGCTGTTCCTGAAGCACAATCTCAACGCGCGCGCGCTGGCCCAGCTCGACACCACCCACCGCACGCTCGAAGCCGACATTTCACGGCTGATTTCGGATATGGAGACCTCGATCCGCGAAGCCGAGAATTTCATCCGCGATCTGAAAAGCGGCACGTAAGCGCGGAGCGGTCGATTTGGTCAGCGTAGCAGCCGACGTAAGGAGGCTGGCGACCGGTGACTCGAAGATTCCAGCCTCGTCACCTCGGCTGCTACGAAATGCGAGCGCGCCTCAGTCGAAACCCGGCCGCTTGAACGCCCGGGCGTGAGGGAAATCGCGTTCGGCGGCGTGGCGCAAACGATCGAGCTGAACCAGCAGATCAAGAATGGCGTCTGCCTCACCAGAAAAATGGGAGCGGAGTCGCGCCCATGCTGCGATGGAACGGTCGATTGCGATCAACGCGACCTTGGCCGAGCCGTCGGCGTCACGGGTCGAAGTTCCCGGCGCCTCGAGCGCGTGACTTACCCGCGAGGAGAATGCGCGCTGGAGTTTCACGTCGACCATCCACAGATACCACTGCACCACCTGCCATGCGTCGCGGATTTCGGCCGCGACCGCATGCGGATTGCCGGCGCCAAGCCGCACTTGCGTGGCGAGCGCCTGTTCAATCTCCGCCATTTCCTCCGGCAGCCGGTCCATCAGAGCCTTTGCCGTCTTGATGTAGGCGACGGCGCTGCGGTGCAGCACTCTGCCCTCGCGGGCCGCGTGCTCGCGCCGGGCCCGTGCCGTCTCTTCCGCATTGGCCAGCGCCCCCGGGGCGTCGAAGTCGATCCCCCGTTTTTTTGCTTCGCGGCGAATTACGCGCATCGCCAGCGCGAAGCTCGTCGCCAGCTCATCCCAAAACTCCTCGTTGTGCAGATCCTGGGACTGCCGCTCCGAACTGCCGGCGCCGCGGCGAGCCGGGCGGCCGCGATCCAGTTTGAACAACAGGCAGCGTGCCGTCAGCGGGCAGCGCTCACACCAGCGATCGCAGTAATTGTAGACCCCCTCGATCAACTTTGGATCCTGCACCGCGCGTTCCAGCGCGCGCTCCTCCGCATCGATCTCCGCCTCGGAAATCGCGCGCCGCCGCGGGAGTTTCTTGTTTTCCGACATGGGGCTCAGTCGCGTTCCGGCGCTTCCCACCCCGCGGCAGCCGTCGCATGCGTCCGGCGTTTTCGAATTCCCGTGGTGCGGCGGTCGATCATCGCAAGTCGCGGCTAGTGGCGAAAACCAGCATCATCATCCGGCCCCCGAGGCTTGTCTTTTCCCTCGTCATCCTCCGCCTCGGCCCGGGCGAGCAGATCCATGAAGTGGAGCAACGCCGTCGCGTTCGCCCGCCGCTGATCCTCCTCCTCCGCCTCGGTCATCTCCCACCTCGCCGCCGACGTGACCGTGAGTTGATAGCTCGCCGATTCGATCATCACGCGACCGTTCGCCGTGCTGAACCATTCGAGATAAAGGCTGTTCGCCCAGTGCCACGGCCACGGCTTCCGCGCCGCGTAATATTCGCCGATCTGCTCCATCGGAATATCAGGCACCTTTACTTTTCGCGACGCGGTGAAATCGCCGATCACACCGCTCTGCCGCATCGCGAGCGCCTTGAGTTCCGCGGGCTTGGGCGACGGGTTCACGAACGCGAGACTCCGGCCGGCGATGTCACGCCAGCCATTGCCGCTCAAGTCCAGTTCGACCGGGGCCGGACGTCCGACGAACCAGATTCGGCCGGTGATGCGACCGCGCACGCGATTGTCGATTTCGCCGCGGATCACCTGCTCATCGATGCGCCAGGCCATGGCCGGGATGCTAAACACGCGGCCCGCAGCTCGACCAGCCCGGAAATCGATGCCCGCCGCGACCCTTCATCGCGCCGGCCCAACTACCTCGTCCGGCCCGGCAGCCTGGCCAGCAAGCCCCGCATTTCCTTCACGGTCGCGGCAAACTTTGGATCGGCGGCCAGGTTGGTGAGTTCGTCCGGATCCTTCGCGCAGTCGAACAACACGGCGCCCTCGCGGCTCTCATCCCATTCGGCGTACCGCCACTTGTCTGTCCGCACGGCGCGACCGAGCTTGTCTTGAATCACCGTGACGCTGTAGGCGGGCCGATCCCAATTGGCGTTCGGATGGCGCAGCAAGGGCGCCAGGCTCACGCCGTTCAATCCGGCCGGCACCGGCAGCCCGCAGAGGTCGGCGAGCGTCGGGTAAAGGTCGAGGGTCTCGACAATGCGCGGACAGGGTTGGCTGTTGCCCGCCACACCCGGCGCCGAGATCAACAGCGGCACCCGCGTCCCGACCTCGAGCAGCGAATAGTGCTTCGACCACTTTCCCTTTTCACCCAGGTGATAGCCATGGTCGCCCCAGAAAACGATCACGGTGTTTTCCCGCAGCCCGAGTCGATCGAGTGCGGTCAGTACACGGCCGACCTGCGCATCCATGAAGGAGACCGAGGCCCAATAGGCGCGCTTCACGAGGCGCGCCTCCTCCTCGCTCGCGTCGCGCCCGATGAACAGATCCGAGTTGCGGGCCGGGACCGAGAATTTCGGGAAACCGGCGGGCACCGTTGGCCGCGGCGCGAAATCGCGCGGCAGTGGTACCTTGGCGGGATCGTAGAGATCGAACATCTTCTTGGGTGCCGTGGGCGGGCTGTGCGGTTTCGAAAACCCGCAGGCGAGGAAAAACGGCTGTTTTCCACCCTTGTAGCGCGTGAGATAGTCGATCGCGCGCGTCGCAACGCGGTAGTCGCCGTGCTCCTCGCCGTCGCCCTCCAGCACCACGATCCGGTCTGAATTGCCCGGCACCTGGCCCGGCGCGTTGTCCCGCCGTGGGCCGGTGAAATCCCGCTTCTCCCCGCCCTCGGTCCACGCATCCGTGTCGTCGATACCGCCGTGAAAAATCTTCCCGGTCCGGAGGGAGGCGTAGCCGTGGTCCTTGAAAAAACGCGGCAGGCTTTTCCAATCCGGGTGGTCGTGCCCCCACCACTGCCGGTTGTCGAGCACGCCGGTGACCGTCGGGTAGCGCCCGGTCAGCAGCGACGAGCGGGATGGGTTGCACAACGGGTACTGCGCGTAGGCGCGTTCGAAGCGCACGCTGCGGGCGGCGAGCGTGTCGATGTTCGGCGTCCTGATCCCGGGCGTGCCGTAGCAGCCGAGCTCGACGCGCAGATCGTCGGAGAACAAAAACAGGACGTTCTTGCGCGACGCGGCACCGAACGCAGCGGACGAGACGACCAGGGCAAGCAGGGCCGCGAGCATGTGCCGCGCGCGGATCGTGGCGGCGGGAGAAACGGTTTTCATTGGGGGCGAAATCAAAAGCGCTGGAACGCGCGCGACAGTTTAAAACTCCATCGTCATCGTCAACCGGTAGCTCCGCGGCTCGGCCAGGTACACCCGGCGGAGTCCGTCGTAACTGTCGTTCAGCCGGCCGATGCCGACGCGATACGAATTGGTGAGGTTCCGCACGTTGAGCTGGAGCTGCACCGGCCGGTTCAACCACGGCATCCGCACGCGATGGCCCGCGAACGCATCGACGAAAAGCGTCTCGTTGCCCCAGTAGATTTGGCCCGTCGCGTTGTTGCGCTGCATGTAATTTTTCCCCTGATACCGTGCGCCGCCGCCGGCGAACAGCCCTTTGAGCCGGCCTTCACTGAACTTGTACCGGGTGGTGAAATTGAACTTGTGGGGCCGGGTGCCAAACGGCGAATTCTGGCGCGCCACCTGTGCCTCCAGTTCGTCCTCGATCACGGCAATCTCCCGGTTCACGGTCGCGAGCAGCGTGGGATCACCGCCGGCGAGCTGGCGCCACTCGGGATACTTCGGATCGAAAAAGGCGTAGATTTCCTTGAAGAAGTTGCCGCGGCGGCGCTCCGAGTGCGAATAGCCGAGCCGCATTGTGAGGTTGCGCGTCGGGTTCGCCACGAACTCGAGTTCCACGCCCTTGGTGAACACGTCGATGGTGGCCGCGTTGTAGTTGACCGCCTGCGCATCGTATTGCTCCTGCGAAATCCGGCCCCCACCCTGCAGCGCATTGAGGATGTTGATCAGGTTGTCGCCGCCGAGCGCACCCGCGGTATTGACCGTCAGTCCGCCGGGAATGATCGGCGCATCGTTGATCTGCTGGGTGTCGAAATAGGTCGCGCGCACGAAGAACCGGTCGTCGCCGAGCACGTCGAGCATCACGCCCATGTCCTTGCCGCGGCCCTCGGTCGGCGGCGGCACCTTGCCATCGGGCAGGACCGTGCGATCGAACCGCGGTGATCCGGTGTTCTTCGAGAAATTGTAGAAGAGCGAGATCCGCCGCGTCGCGTGCAGCACGCCGCCCGCCGTGAACGTCGAGGGCTTGTACCGATTGATGTCATGCGTGCCGTCGAAGTCCCACTCGTTGCGCACAATCTCGCCGCTCAGCACCCGCGGATCGTTCGGATCGCTCACGCGCGCCTCGTTCGCGTTCTTGAAGAGGATCGTGTCGCGCCGGTACCCGAGCGTCGTCACGAGCCGGTCCTTGAACCAGAAGCTCTGGCTCGCGAGCATGAACGAATCGATGTCCTTTTTCGTCTTCGTATTCGCCTTCGTGCGCGACACGAAGGTCGGGCTGAACTGGCGGCCGCCGACGGTGAACACCGGCACCGTGATCCGTGGATCGCTGCCGTGGTAATTGTTGAAGTCGCCTTCCGCGAAATAATGCCGGCGGAAGAGCTGGTTGGCGGCCGCCTCCGGATTGTTGACGTTGGAGACCGGCGTGTTCGTTTCATCGACGAGGATTTCGTTCTTCCAGCGGCGGAGCCGGTTCTGGCGGGAGTTCTCCACCAGGCCGGCGAGCCGGTGGCGGCCGAACCACCTGCCGGCGTCGAACTCCCATCCGGCCGTGAGCCGCACGACCTCGTTGCGGTTCGTCATCGTGTCGCGGAACCACAGCGATTCCATGAACGTCTGCCCGGCGCGCGGATTCGGCCCGGTGCCGGTGCTGCCGTCCGGGTTGGAATACGTGAGATTGGGATCGCCCTCCAGCGGGGTGTCGGCGCCATTTGATCCATCGGCGCGGACGCTCACCACGTTGCGGAACCAGGCGAGCTCGGCGACGAATGTTTTCGTGAAGCGCTGCTCGATCTGCACCTGCTGGGTCTTGAAATTCTGGTACCGAAGTCCGCCCGGGCCGGTGAGCAGGTAATTGTAAGGCATCAGGTCCGGCGTCACGAGGGTGTTGGAGCTGAAGACCGTGTTGCTCTGAAGTTCGCCGCGCGTGTTGTACAGCTGGTTGTCGCCGTCGAAAAACGTGTAGCGGTTCGTACCGGTCGCGAGCCGCGTGGTACCGGGCACGGCGGCGCCGTCGGCGATGGGCCGGCCGGCGAGGTTCCACGCCGTGATTTCATCACGCGCGTTCCACCCAACCGTGAGATTGTTCCTGCTGTCGCCGGTTTCAGCGGAGGCGCGGACGGTTGTCTGCTTGAACGGCTGGTAGTTGACGGCGCCGGTGAACCGCCGTTGCTCACTCTGCATCCACTTGCGCCAGCCGTCGGCGTCCTGATACACACCCAGCACCCGGACGCCGAGTTTGCGCGGAATCAGCACGCGACTGTAGTCGGCCTCGTAGCGCCTGAAGTCCCACGAGCCGAACTGGGCCTTCAACGTGCCGCGGTTCCGGTTGAGATTCGCGCGTTTTCCCGTCAGCGACACGAGTCCGCCGGGTGAACCCATGCCGAACAGGATCGAGTTGGGGCCACTCGAGACGTCGGCGCGCTCGACATTGTAGAGATCGGTCGGGACGGCAGACTCGACGAAATCCCGCGACGTGCCACCCATCATGCCGCGCATCCGAAACGTGTAGTCGTTCGCGTCAGCGCTGCGGCCGCCGGGGTTGTTGAACCCGGCGTTGGAGTCCTCGATCTCCATTTCCACATTGGTCGCATAACCGAGCATTTCCTCGAGCGTGTTGGCGGCAATGTCCGACAGGAACTCGGCCGTGAACGGCGAGATCGAGGCGGGCGTGTCCTTCAGTTTCGAATTCAGCCGGCTGCCGCTCGTCGTGTTCGCGGCCTGATAACCAACGTCTCCCTCGGCGCGAACCTCGAACGGCGAGAGCTCAATCGCATCGTCGGGATTGCTGCCGGTGCCCGGCGTCGCGGTGGGAGTCGTCACGTCCGGGGCCGTTGTCGTCGCGGTGGGAGTTGCCGGTTGGGCCGAGTAGGACGGTAGCGCGAGGAGCAGAGCCGCGATTAGGAACACAAGGAGTAACTTGCCGGGCAGTTTCGAATGCATCGTGTCGGAGGTTTGGTGTTGGCGGGCCGAGGTATGGGCCGCGGTGTCGAAGCGCGCCTGAGATCACGCTTCACCCTGGGTTTTGGCATGGGAATATCGTCACGGCTGCGGGCTTCACGCAAGTCCTGGCCGCATTTCCACTGCCCCGTCCCAAGGCATCATCGTGCCAAATGCAGCGCCGCCGCTGGCATGCAACCGGCTTCCCCGGCCGCCGCGCCGGTAAGCCACGTCCATCGCTTGCGCGCACGTTCGCCCATCCTTCCACTTCCACTTCACATGCATGCCTACAAACGAGCTCGGGCCGCGATTGATGCGGCGCATGCCGGCGATCCCAACCGGACGCCTGACGGCCGGCCGGCCGAACTGGTGTATGCGGATCGCATGGAAGGCTGGCTGCGGCGGCTGGTTCCGGATGCGCCGCCCGCGCTGCGGCTCGCCGCCCGCGCCCAGCACCTCGAACGGTGGACCGTACCGCGCGCCACCTATCCAATGGACAAGGCCGGCTATCACGCGTGGCGCCGCTCGCTGTATACGAAACAGGCCGAGCGGGCGCGCGCATTGCTGCTCGAGTGCGGCGTGCCAGCGGCAGAGGCGGCGGACGTCGCGACGTGGGTGTCGAAGACGGCGCTCAAGACGAATCCCGGCACCCAGGCGCTGGAGGACGCTGCGTGCCTCGTGTTTCTGGAAAACGAGATCGGCGCTTTTGCGGCGCAGCACGCCGGGTATTCACGGGACAAGTTCGTCGACATCATCCGCAAGACCTGGCGCAAGATGAGTCCCGCCGCCCAAGGCGAGGCCCTCGGGCTCGAGCTGCCGCCGGCGATTGCGGCGTTGGTGCGGGAAGCGGTGCAGACATAACGCGCTGTCTTTGCTGTCCCGGGAGCGCGGGCGTCTCGCCCGCAAGGCTTGAGTGGCTGCGGCTTCCCCATTCGGCAGGCCTCTCGGCAAGCTCGAGGCCTCGCTGTCGTTGAAGTAATTGGCCGTGAGCCCGTCGAACCGGCTCAGGGCCCCGAGCCGATTCGACAGGCTCACGGCCATCTGTGATTTCGACTGAAAGGCCTCGAGCTTGTCGAGAGGCCTGTCGAGGGGCAGCCGCAGATTCGGCAGGATTGGCGATCGATAATTCGTTGCGGTCGGGGGCGGCCGCGCTCGGAGGTCAATCATTGCGGGCCGGAGGCCCGCGCTCCCGGGTCAAGCCGCCGCGCGATACAGCAGAAATACCACCAGCTGCGCTGAAAATACGCGCAGCAGCATCACGAGCGGATACACCGTCGCATACGCGACCGCGGGCGCATCGCTGCCGGTCGTCTGCTGCGCGAACGCGAGCGCCGGCGGATCCGTCATGCTGCCCGCCAGGAGCCCGCAAAGTTCGGCGTAGTTCATTTTCTGCCACGCCCGGGCAATCAACGCGACCACCACGAGCGGAATCGCCGTGATGGCCGCACCGTAAAGCATCCAGCGCAGCCCGTCGGCGCCGAGCAGGACCTCAACAAATTTCTCACCCGAGCGCAGCCCGACCGCGGCGAGGAAAAGCGTGATGCCCACCTCGCGCAGCATGAGATTCGCGTTCGTCGGCATGTGCCAGACGAGCGGGCCGGTGTTCGCCGCACGCGAAAGCAGGATCGCCACCACCAGCGGGCCGCCCGCGAGCCCGAGCTTCACCGCGGCGGGCAGCCCCGGCAGCGCGAAAGGGATGCTGCCCACGATTACCCCGAGCGCGATGCCGACGAAAAACGGAATCGGCTGCGGCGTGTTGAGTGCCTTGTTTGAATTACCCACGGCCGCCGCCACCCGGTCGATTTGCGGCGATTCGCCGACCGCCATCAGGATGTCGCCAAATTGCAGCCGGAATCCCGGCGTGGGTGAAAACTCGATACCGCCGCGCGTGACCCGCGTGACGACCACATCGTGCTCGGCGAACACGTCGAGCTCGGCCAGCGGTTTCCCATACACATCGCTGCGCGTGACGATCAGCCGGCGGTTCGTCACCGGTCCCGGCAGCGTCTTCAAATCGACGCTCGCGTCCGCGCCCACGACAATGCGCAGGGCCTCGAGCCCGTCCTCGGGCCCCACCGCGTGAACGACGTCACCCAGCCGCAACGCCGTTTCCGGGCGGGCGAGTTCAACGTGCCCATCGCGCGAAAATCGCGAGATGACGACGCCCGAGCCCTGCAGTCCCGGCACGCGGCCAATGGGCAGCCCGACGAGGTTGGCGTTGCGGACTTCGAAGTTGCGCGCGGAGGGTTTCGGCCGCGTCGGCTGCTGTGCCTGCTCGGCCGCCGCCACCTCCGCGCGAACGTCGATCCTGAATCCGCGCCGGACCAGCAGCATGGTCAGGATGATGCCGAGGATCCCGAACGGATATGCCACCGCGTAGGCGAGGCCCTGGATGACGGTCGCGCTCTCCGGAGCCTGCAGCTGCTCGAGCGCCTGTTGCGCCGCCGCCAGGCTCGGGGTGTTGGTCGTTGCGCCGGACAAAAGCCCGACGCCGGCTGGCAGAGCCACGAATCCCAAGCCCACCCAAACCGCGGTGATCGCGACGCCGAGCAGGACGACAGCGGCCGCAAATCCATTGAGCACGAGCCCACGTTCACGCAGCGAGCCGAAGAATCCCGGCCCAATCTGCAGCCCGAGCGTGTAGACGAAAAGGATCAGTCCGAACTCGCGCACGAACTCGAGCACGTGCGCGTTGATTGCGAGCTTCAGGTACCCGAGCGCAAGCCCGGCGAACAACACACCCGCGACTCCGAGGCTCACGCCGAAAATGCGGATCTTCCCGAACGCCGTGCCCGCCGCGCCGGCAATGCCAAGCAGCACCACGGTCCGTGTGACCGAGTCCTGTTGGAAGAGCTGCGTGAGCCAGTCCATGCGCGAAAAATCCTACGATGCGCCGGGACCGATGGCTCGGCAAATCTTGCGCAGAGTTCGCCTTGGGAGCGCGGGCGTCTCGCCCGCAAAGATCGAGTGGCTGCGGCTTCCAGCCGCAGATTCGGTAGGAGTGGCAACTCGCTGTTTCTCTGCGTTCGAGGGCGCCGACGTCCCCTCAGCATCACGGGCAGGTTTACCCGCCTCTGGCGGCGCCGAAGGCGACCAGGGATGCCCGTGCCACTTCAATCCAGGCGGGCGCGACGCCCGCGCTCCCAAGGGTAACGCTTCCGTTACTGCTGCGGGCTCGCACGCCGGAGTGCGATCCGGTGAACCCGGCGACAAAAAACGCGCAACCCCACCCGCTGTTTTCCCGTTTACATCGAAATCGAATCCGCGCTTTTTCGTCCGTTTCCACCCGGCATCCCCGCCGCCCACCTTGCCTCGCATGGATACCCACTGTCCTCCGCCACCCCAGCCCGATCGCCGCAACTTCCTCACCAAGGCAGCCGCCGCGGTCGTCGGCGGCTTGATCGCGCTCGTGCCCCCGCTCGCCGGCCTGCTCGTGGTGTTCGACCCGCTGCGCCGCCAGACCGAAAACAGCGGCGCCGTCTTGGTCACGTCGCTTGGCGCGCTGCCGGAGGACGGCCAGCCGCGGAAATTTCCCGTGCTCGCCACCCGCGTCGATGCGTGGAACCGCACCCCGAACGTGCCGGTGGGCGCCGTCTACCTGCAGCGTGTCGGTGGCGATCGCGTGCGCGCCTTCAACGTTGTGTGTCCGCACGCCGGCTGCTTCGTCGACTTCCGCGCCGCGAACAACCACTTTCACTGCCCCTGCCACAACAGCAGCTTTGGCGTGGATGGAAAAATCCTCGATCCGAAGAGTCCAAGCCCGCGCGGGCTCGATGAACTGCCGGTGGAGATTCGCCACGAAAACGAAATCTGGGTCACGTTCCAAAACTTCCGCGCCGGCGTGAAGGAGAAGATTCCAGCGTGATGAAGGCTTTTCTCGGCTGGCTCGACGAACGCACCGGTTCGAAAAAACTCCTGCACGAGGCGTTGTTTGAAAACGTGCCGGGCGGCGCCCGCTGGCGCTACGTCTGGGGCAGCACGCTCGTGTTCTGCTTCACCGTTCAAATCGTCACCGGGCTGGCGCTGTGGCTCGCCTACAGCCCGAGCTCCCAGACGGCGTGGGAAAGCGTTTACTTCATCCAATATGAGATGTGGGGCGGCTGGTTCCTGCGCGGGCTGCATCACTACACGGCCCACGCGATGACGGCGCTGCTGGTCATCCACCTCATGCAGGTGGTGATCGATGGCGCGTACAAGGCGCCGCGTGAGGTCAACTTCTGGACGGGCGTGCTGCTGCTGCTGCTGGTGCTCGCCCTCTCGCTGACGGGCTACCTGCTGCCTTGGGACCAGAAAGGATACTGGGCGACCAAGGTGGCAACGAGCATCGCCGCCATCGCGCCGGTATTCGGACCCGCGGTACAACGACTCATCGTGGGCGGCGGCGATTACGGGCATCACACGCTGACGCGGTTCTTCGCGCTGCACGCCGGCATCATTCCGGGCGCGATCATCGCGTTCATCGGCGCGCACATTTACCTGTTCCGCCGCCACGGCCTGACGCCCAAGGAGCCGCGGCGGAAACCGGACGCGCCGTTCTGGCCGGACCAGTTGCTGCGCGACGTCGTCGCCTGCCTGGCGGTGATGCTCGGCGTGCTGTTCTTCGTGCTGCGTTTTCACGGCGCGGATCTCGGCGCCCCGGCGGACCCCTCGGAGCAATTCTCCGCGGCGCGGCCCGACTGGTACTTCCTGTTTCTATTCCAGTTCCTGAAATACTTCCCGGGCGGGAGCGAGCTGTGGGGTGCGATCGTCATCCCCGCGCTGCTGCTGGTTTTTCTGGCCGCGATGCCGTTCATTGGCCGGTGGCGGCTGGGGCACCGCTTCAACCTCGGTTTCCTCTGGACGATGCTCGCCGGCATCGTGCTGCTGACCCACCTCGCGCTCGACGAGGATCGCCGGAAGCCGGAATACCGCGCCGCCGTTGAGATCGCCAGACAGGATGCGGAACGCGTGATCCTGCTCGCGCGCGCGCCCGCGGGAATCCCGCCCACCGGCGCGGTGACGCTGCTGCGCAACGACCCGCTCACCCAGGGCCCCAGGATCTTCGCCAAGAACTGCGCCAGCTGCCATCGTTTCGACGGACACGATGGTCTGGGCGGCCAGCCGAAGGACAAGGTGTCGGCATCGGACTTGAAGGGATTCGCGAGTCGGGCGTGGCTGGCCGGGCTGCTCGACCCGGAAAAGATCGCCAGCCCGCGCTATTTCGGCGCGTCCGATCACCGCAACGGCAAAATGGTGAAGTTCGTGAAGGAGGAGCTGGCGGAGTTCACCGCCGAGGACAAGCAGGTGGTACAAAAGGCGCTCATGGCGCTGTCAGCCGAAGCCGGGCTCAAGGCCCAGCGGGAAGCCGACGAGCGTGACGCGGCGGTGATTGCCGAAGGAAAAAAGGCGATCGCGGGCAAGATCATGACTTGTACCGAGTGCCACAAATTCCACGACGCCGGCGAGGATCCGACGGCGCCCGATTTGACCGGCTATGGCTCGCGCGCATGGCTGATCGCGTTTATCAGCGATGCCGGCCACGAGCGGTTTTACGGCGAGAACAACGATCGCATGCCGGCGTATGGCCCGAAGAAGATTTTGAACGAGCAGGAGATCAGCCTCGTCGCCGACTGGCTCCGCGACGACTGGTACGCGCCGGAGCAGCCGGAGCGGCTGTCGCCGGTGAAATAACGAAGCCGTGAAATGACGAGGCCGTAAGGCCGCTCCGGAAGATCCAAGCGCCAAGATCCAAGCTCCAGGCGGCCGGAAACGCCGGGAGAGCACCCGAGCGCCAAAAGGGCCAAGCCGCCAAACGCAGCATCGGGCAGCTTGGCGTTGGAAATTCTCTGGAGCTTGGGGCTTGGATCTTGGATCTTGCCCCCATGCCCCGCCCGCCCGCCACCTTCGCGACCTCCCGGCTGGTGGGCAGGATGCCGCGCGCCGATGACGCGCCGGCGGTTTTCAACTCCTACGCCTGTGATCCCGAGGTGACGCGGTATCTCAGCTGGCGGGCCTACGATCGCGTCGAGCCGCTGGCGGCCTTCCTGCGCGAGTGCGTCGCCCACTGGGAAAAGGGTGACGGTCATCTCGCCTGGCTACTGTGTCTCAAAGGCACGGATACGCCGATTGGGTCCATCGGCATGACCATGGAGGGCGGCGGCAAGGTGATGTTCGGTTATGTCCTCGCGCGCAAATTCTGGCGCCACGGGTTTGCCGCCGAGGCGCTGACTCATCTGGTCGACTGGTCGCTGGCGCAGCCCACCGTGTACCGCGCCTGGGCGTTCTGCGACGTGGAGAACACCGCCTCCGTGCGCGTGATGGAGAAAGCCGGCATGGTGCGCGAAGGCATCCTGCGCCGGTGGCACGTGTGTCCGACGCTGGCGGCCGAGCCACGCGATTGCGTCTGTTGCGCGAAGGTGAAGTAAGCGGTCAGTCCGGCCGGCTGGCGCCGCCGGCGTCGCGGAAGCGCCTGTCACCAAGGTTGCAATACACGCTGCGTCGCGCGCCCCAACCCGGCGGTTTGCCGGCGGAATCGCCGCCCGCGGACGAACCGCATCCGAATAGGTTACGCCTCTCGTGTAAATTTTGGCCTGAAAATTCGGCCGAAAGCCGCAACTCCCCACCCCTCGCGCGGCGTCATGCCGGCCAAACCCACCTGCCACATGAAAAAGACCGAATTCTCATTCAAGATTGTCGCCCTCGTCATTATTGCCGGCGTTATCGTCGCTTTCGCCGCTCCCAGTGATGCGAAACCGCCTTCCGCTCCCGCCGCCAAAACGGCGACCGGCGTCGCCACGGCATCCGCCGTGCACGCCAGCGAATAACGGGAGTTCCTCCTGACCTTTCGCGGCGGATTGGGGACTTCGCATGCAACTCGCTTGTCAGTGCGAGAACTCCGGGGATTCGACTCCCGTTGCGCCCCCCCGGGCGTAACCCAAACCGCGCCGCGGTATTCACTCCGCCCGCAAATGACGGGTCGAAACCGATGCGGTCCTTTCCGCACCAGGCACCCTGAGATTTGCGGGTTACCGCAGCTCGATCCACTCCGGAGACGAATACTGCCCGGTGAGTCCGCTCACCTCGTCGTCATTGAACTCGGGCCAGGGCACATCCTCCGGCGGCACCTCGAGCGCAGCCGCGATGTGCGTCGTGAAGTCGGACTGAAACCGCTCCCAATCGACGCCACTGGCGGCGGGTCGCCAGATCGATCCCTGGAACAGCAGCCCATGCTTGTTCCGTTTCTGCGCGGCGCCGGCGATTTTTTCTCCCGACGACGCGTGCACGACATCGTGGATCTCGGCCCGTTGAAAGCACACCCCGGCGACGGCGGGCGATTTCGCCTTGGCCGCGACCTCATTCAGGGGAGCATCGTCATCCGCCATCGGCTCCGCGTCGGTTAATTTCGTTTGGGCCGCGATTCCCTGCGCCCGCAATGCCTCGGCGAGCGCCTCATGGATCAGCCGGTAACTCTGCGCGGCGCGCACTTCCTCCAGCGGATGTCCGCGCGGGATGACGACGGCATAAGTCCAATCGTCGCGATGATCCACCAGCCCGCCGCCGGTTGGCCGCCGGCATAAGTCGAAATCCTCCGGCGCGCTGCCCGCCGACGCACGCAGCTGCTCGCGCACGAACCCAATCTTCTGCGCGTAACCGAAGGTGAATGCCGGCCGGTGCCATTCGTAATGCCGGAACCGCGGCGCCGTCGTGTCGGGGTACCGCTGCAGCAAAAGGAAATCGAGCGCCATGTTCTCGGCCGCGCCGCCAGTTCGCGTGGGCAGAAGGTGCAGGATCATACGAACGCGGATGACATCACGCGCCCGGCGCGATGGCCAGCCTCGGGCATGCCCTCCGCGGCCCCGGCAATCAACTTCCCCGCCGTCTCTTTGTCCCCTGGCCTCGCTGCCCGCGACTTCGGGTCGTGTTACACGTTTGTCATCTATTAGATGACATCGGTGGTCGGGTTCTGCAGGGAACGCACCGCGCGTTTGTCATCTAATAGATGACAAACAGCGGGAGACTGGGGCCGGGTCAGCGGCCGAGGAACCAGCTGCGCACCGGCGGCGGCACGGTTAATTCCGCCAGCTGCCCGGACAGGGGCTGCGGTTTCGTCTTCAGGCTGCCGGCCAGCGGCTGCAGGTCGAGCGCGAGGCACGGCGGCCGCCGCCGCGCGACCTCGGGGGTGTCTGCGCGCGTGACGGCAGCGAGCGGCGCCTCGGTTGCGGTCAACTTGAAGCGTTCGCGTATCCGCACTCCCAGTTCATGCCGCGAAACGAGCTCGGCGCCGGCCCAGTGGAAAACGCCGGTCACGTCGTCGCGCTCGCAAAGTTCCACCATCACCTCGGCCAGGTTCTCGGCCGTGCACGGCTGGCGAAACTCGTCCGTGTAGAGTCGCGGCGTCCGGCCCGCGGCCCACTCCGCGAGCAGCCGCTCATGCACGCTGCGCGTTCCGGTGACGCTGTGGCCGAGCAGCAGCGGCGGCCGCAGCGTGACGGCGAGTTCCGGCGCCGCCGCGTGCACCAGCCGTTCGCTTTCCACTTTTTGGCGGCCGTAAAGGTTGATGGGCGCCGTGGCGTCTCCGCGGCCGTAGGGCTGGCGGCGCGCGCCGTCGAACACCTGTTCGGAGGAAAGATGCACGAGCCGCGCCGTCACGTGATGCGCGAGCCGCGCCAGATTCGCGGGCAGCGCAACGTTCAGGGCCTGCGCGAGCGCGGGGTTGGCGTCGCACGCCTCCGGCATCGAAAGGGCGGCGGCGTTCACAATCGCCTCGGGGAACACCTCGAGCACAGCCGACGTCGTGGCCATCTCGTCGGCGAGATCGATCCGAACGGCCTGTGCCAGCCCCTCCACCTCGCCGGCGAACCGGCCGATGACGCCGACGACACGGTGGCCACGCCGCACGGCCGCGCGCGCAAAGGCGGAACCGACCAGCCCCGAAGCCCCCGCGAGAAAAATGTTCATTCGAGCAATTCGCGGGCGAGCTGCCAGCGGACGACCCAATTCGAGCCTTCGCGCTCGAGCGCCAGCACGGTGCATTTCTTCATCACCACCACCGGCCGCGCGATCGTACCGGCGACGAGGAACGATGCGAGCAGGCCGAGATGCGGCTGGTGCCCCACCAGTGCGATGTCGTTCATCAACGATCCCGCTTTGCGCGCGACGAGCTGCGGATCCGCCTCCGGCTCGAGCCCGGCCGTGGGGCGGCACGGGGGGCGCGACTTCAGGCCGCGCACCAGCAGTTCCGCCGTTTCACGCGCGCGCACGAGCGAACTGTGCCAGATCTCCCGCGGCGCAAAGGCATCGCTGCGGCCGAGGAACTTCGCCAGCGTCCGGACCTGCTCGCGGCCGCGGGCACTCAGCGGCCGCTCCGCATCGGGCGATGAATCGACCGCGTCGGCATGGCGGATCAGGTAAAGCTGCATGGCAGTGGGCGGAGGGGGATCAACGCGGGGCGGTACCCGGGATTCGGTTCACGCGTCGAGCAGTTTCCGGGCGGCGCGAAGGAGTTCACTCAGGGCAAAAGGTTTGTGGATGCACGCGAGACGCTGGGGTTCAACCCACGGGAGCGCCGTGCGTTCATCGTGGCTGCCGGTACAGAGCACGCGCAGATTCGGCCGCCGGACCTGCAAGCCGCGGGCGAATTTTTCGCCTTCGGGCGTCAGCGGAACAATGAGAAGATCGACCGGCGGCGATGGCTCGAGCTCGGCCGCCGCCACGGCCAGGGATTCCGGCGCCACCACCCGGTAGCCGTCCGCGGTGAGCATTCCGGCCACCATCTTGCGCACCAAATCATCGTCCTCGATCAGCACGACCGTTTCGTTGCCCCGAAGCGACGGCAGCGGCGCGACGACCGGCCGGACCTCGTCCACCGCCGCGGTCGCCGCCGGCAACAGCACCTCGAAGGTCGAACCGACCAGCACGCTGCTCTTGACCGTGATGTATCCACCACTCTGTTGCACGACACCGTACACCAGCGCCAGTCCCAGGCCGGTGCCCTTGCCTTCCGGCTTGGTGGTGAAGAAGGGTTCGAACAGGTGCTTCTGCGTCTCGGCATCCATGCCCGTGCCGTTGTCCGACACCGTGAGGGTCACGTAGCGGCCGGGCGGGGTGTCGGTGCCGCGGCGGTTGAGTCCCGCCTTGATTTCGCGGCTGGCCGTGCTCACGACAATGCGGCCATCGTCGCGCAGCGCATCGCGGGCGTTCAGCACCAGGTTGAGCAGCACCTGCTGGAACTGCGCCGGATCGGTTCGCACATTCGCCAGCCCCTCCTGCAACTGGAGTTCGAGCCGGCCGGCGGTGCCGAGCAGCCGCCGCAGGATGTCGGCATTGTCGGCGACGAGCGTGTTCAGGTTGATGGTGCGCGCGTTCAGCGGCTGGCGCCGGCTGAAGGCGAGCAACTGCTGCGTCAACGCGGCCGCCTTGCGCCCCGCGTTGTGGATTTCGGCCACCTCGCGCAGCGCCTGCGGATTCGCGGCCACGTGGGCGGCGAGCATCTCGCAGTATCCATTGATCACCGACAACAGGTTGTTGAAATCGTGCGCGACCCCGCCCGCCAGGCGGCCGACGGCATCGAGCCGCTGCGCGTGCACGAGCGCCTCCTGCAGCCGGCGTTTTTCCGTCTGATCGCGGTAGGTGGCGACGACGTGGGTGACCCGTCCCCGCGGATTGCAGAGCGGGTCGAAACTCCAGGCCGCGCTGATGGTCGAGCGATCGGACCGGATCAGAAATCCGTCACCGGTGAGCGGCTCGCCCGGGCGCGCGTGCGGCAGCCAGCGCTTGAGCCGCCGGAGATCGGCCGGGTCGGCGTGCAACACGCCGTGCGGCCTTCCGACCAGTTCGGCCGCGGCATGGCCGGTCATGGCGCAGAAGCTGGCGTTGACGAAAAGAATCCTGAGCCCGCGCTCGGTCGCCCGGCGGCCGGCGATCAATACGCCCTCGCTTTGCGCGCGCAGGGCGGCGGCCAGGAGGGTCGCGGGAACGGATTTCGCCGCGCCGTCGCCGGACCGTGGCCGGGCGCGGGCCGGCGGGCGTGGCCGCTGGCGTTTGGCGCTCACGGGGCGAGCCGCTCGATCGTCCAGGCGTCCTTTTCGCGGCGATAGCGCAGCCGGTCGTGCAGCCGGCTCCGCCGGCCCTGCCAGAACTCCACCGCTGCGGGCATCATCCGCCATCCGCCCCAGTGCGGCGGCAGCGGCACCTCCTGACCGGCGTATTTCTGCTCCAGCGCCTTCATGCTTTCCTCGAGCACGCCGCGGCCGGCGATGATCGCGCTCTGCTGCGACACCCAGGCGCTGAGCTGGCTGGCCCGCGGCCGCGAGTGAAAATACGCCTCGCTCTCCTCCCGCGGAATCTTGGTCACCGTACCCTCGACGACCACCTGTCGCTCGAGCGCGAGCCAGGGAAACACCAGTGTCGCGTGCGGGTTCGCGTGCAGCTCACGGCCCTTGCGACTCTCGTAATTCGAGAAAAAAACAAAGCCGCGGCCGTCGAGGCCCTTCAGCAGCATGGTGCGGGCGGAGGGCCGGCCGTCGCTGGTGGCGGTGCACACGACCATGGCGTTGGGCTCGTTCACCTTCGCTGCCTCCGCCTCCTGAAACCATTTCTCGAATTGCCGAAACGGATCCCGCGCGAGGTCTTTTTCGTGCAGCCCCGCCAGCGTGTAATCTTTTCTGAGTTCGGCCAACGTCACGCGCGCCACCGTTGGCCGCGGACCACGCGCTGTCAAAAGTCATCTCGTCAGCGCGCGAATGAGCTCCGCCTCGCCCGGAAAATGGCCCGTCAGAAATTCGCGCGCCGCCAGGACGAAGCCCGCCTGCTCCCAGGCCGGCGTCACGAGAAAGAAGAAAGAGAAGGAATCCAGGTCCCGGCCCTTCTGATGACGCGTGGAAAATCCCGGCTGGGGAAAAGCGCTTTACCATCGCTCCGCCGGAACCCATCGTCGCGGGTCGGGACCATTCCCGATGGCCCTTTGACCATCGTGAAACACGCCATTTTCTTACGCCATGATTGCCACGGATGACGCCGTTGAAATTGAGGCCGAGCGGCTGTTCGGCTCGCTCATGCACGTCGAGTGCGATCCGCGCGGCCGGACCTGGAATCTCGATACCTGCCGCGAAATCGCGCCGCTTACGCTGGAAATCAACCGGCTGAAAAAGGAGCAGGGCGCGGTCATCCTCGCGCACTCGTATGTCGAACCGGAGATCATCTACGGCGTCGCGGATTTTCGCGGTGATTCGTATTTCCTGAGCATGAAGGCGAAGGAGGCGCGCGCGAAAGTGATCGTGTTCGCCGGCGTCGTCTTCATGGCCGAAACTGCCAAGATCCTCTCGCCCGCCGCCAAGGTCGTCGTACCGGACCGCCAGTCGGGCTGCTCGCTCGCCGATTCACTGAACGGCGACGACCTGCGGAAACTGAAGTCGCTGTATCCCGACGCGACGGTGGTCTGCTACATCAACAGCACGGCGGACGTGAAGGCGGAGTCGGACGTGTGCGTCACCTCCGGCAACGTGTATCACATTGTTGAACACCTGCCGGCGAAGCGGATCCTTTTTGTCCCCGATCGGTTGATGGGCCAGAATCTGCGCGACGAACTGAAGCGGCGCGGCGTGCAGAAGGAAATCATCACGTCGGACGGCACGTGCATGGTCCACGACGAGTTTGGCCCGGGGGACATCGCGCTGGCGCGCGAACGCTACCCGGGGCTCAAGGTGGTGGCGCATCCCGAATGCACGCCGGAAGTCGCGGCCGCGTCGGACTTCGTCGGCAGCACCGGCGCGATGATGAAGTACGTGAAGACCACCGGCGCGCCGTATTACCTGATGCTGACGGAGTGCGGGCTGGTCGGGCGGCTGCAGGTCGAGTCGCCGGAAAAGGCGTTCATCGGCGGGTGCCGGTTGTGCCCGTACATGAAGCTGAACTCGCTCGAGAAAATCCGCGACGCGCTCAAGTCGCCACGGCCGGATCAAATCATCACGATTCCGGAGGAAATCCGGTTGAAGGCGGCGCGTTGCATCGAACGGATGTTCGAGCTCGCGCCGACGGACTAGAGCAGCGCGTCGGCCTTACGAACCTCCATGGCGATGAATGAACGTGAGGCGGAATTCGATGCGCTGCTAGAGCAGCGCTGCGCGCTGCAACGGGCAACTTTCGACACCGGGCGGGGTCGATGAATTCTCCGCTCACTTGTCTGAGACAGAGCACGTGAATTCGCGGTTCATCTTCTGCATGAATACGGCTCAGAGTGCATGACACGTTTCAACTCCCCGCATGAACTCCCTGCCGCGCATCGATCACCTGATTGACCTCGCCCTCGAGGAGGATGCGGGGCTCGGTGACCTGACCAGCCGCGCGATTTTTTCCGCGCAGCACCGCTCGCATGGGTTTATCGATGCGAAGCAGGACCTGGTGGTGTGCGGTCTCGGGGTCGCGGCGCGCGTTTTCGAGCGCGTCGACCCGGCGCTGCGCGTCCGGCCCACGGCGCAGGACGGCGCGCGCATCAAGCGTGGAGCGCACGTGCTCACGGTCGACGGCCCCACCGCTGCGCTGCTGACCGCCGAGCGAACGGCGTTGAACTTCCTCCAGCGGCTCTCCGGCATCGCGACGCTGGCGCGGCGGTTTGCCGACGCGGTGGCGGACACGGACGTCCGGATCGTGGATACGCGGAAAACCACGCCCGGCTGGCGCGCGCTCGAAAAGTACGCGGTGCGCTGCGGCGGCTGCTTCAATCACCGTTCGTCTCTCGGCGAGCACGTGCTGATCAAGGACAACCACATTGCCGCCGCCGGCTCGATCGCCAGCGCGGTGAGGAAAACCCGCGCCGCGGCGCCGCACCTGTCGAAAATCGAAGTCGAGGCCAGGACGCTGGCGGAGGTGAAGCAGGCGCTGCGCGCCCGCGCCGACGTCATCCTGCTGGACAACATGTCGCCCGAGCTGATTCGTCGTGCGGTCGAAGTCATCGCCGGCGCCGCGGTCGTGGAGGTTTCCGGCGGGGTCCGGTTCGAGACGTTGCGTGATTACGCCCTGCCGGGCGTCGATGTCATCAGTATCGGGGCGCTGACCCATTCCGCGACCGCCGTGGATCTGAGCCTGACGATTGAGCCCGCCCGTGCTAGGAGGTAGCCCAGGTTTCGAACCTGATCCTCCCGCATGCAGACTCTTCGCACTGACTGCCTCGTAATTGGCGCCGGGCTCGCCGGCTCGGCGTATGCGCTCCAGGCGGCGAAGCTCGGCCTTTCGGTCGAGCTGCTTTCGCTGGCCGAGCCGCTGGCCGCGAACAGCGACTGGGCACAGGGCGGAATCATTTACGACGCGAAAGGCGACCCGGGGTCGCTCGGTCGTGATATTTTCGACGCCAGTGATCGGACGGCCAATCCCGTGGCGATCGATCATCTGGTGCGCGAAGGTCCGCGTGCGGTCGAGGAACTGCTGCTCGATGAACTGCGCATCGGCTTTGATCGTGATCCTTCCGGCGTGCTGGATTTCACCCGTGAGGGCGGACACAGCGCGCGCCGGATCATCCACGCGAAGGACGCAACGGGCCATGCGATCCTTGCCGCGGTCGCGGCCCGCGTCGACGCCACGCCAAAAATCACGCGGCGCACCGGCTGGGTTGCGATCGATCTGCTCACGCTCTCGCACAACTCGGAAAATCTCGCGGACAAATATCTGCCGCTGACCTGCTTTGGCGCGTATGTGCTCGACACGCACAGTGGGCAGACGATGGCGATGGTGGCGAAGAAGACGATTCTCGCGACCGGCGGGCTCGGCCAGATTTTCCTGCACACCACGAACGTCCCCGGCAGCGTCGGCCACGGCGTGGCCATGGCGTATCGGGTGGGCGCGCGGCTGATTGACCTCGAGTACGTCCAGTTTCATCCGACGGTATTCGCGAAGAAGAACGCGCCACGATTCCTGGTGACGGAGGCGCTGCGCGGAGAGGGCGGGGTGCTGCTGAATGCGCGCGGCGACCGGTTCATGGACGCCGTCGACCCGCGTGGCTCGCTCGCGTCGCGCGACGTCGTGGCGCGCGCGATCAAGCAGGAGCTGGCGGCCAGCGGCGAAACGCACGTTTGCCTCGATCTTTCGGCAATGAAGCCGGCTTTCATTCGCGAACGTTTTCCGACCATCTACGAACGGTGCCTTGAGAATGGGATCGATATCACGAAGGAACCGATCCCGGTTGTGCCGGCGGCACATTTCGCGTGTGGCGGCGTGCATGCCGATCTGGAGGGCCGGACGAGCGTGCGGCATCTCAACGCCATCGGCGAAACCGGGTGCACCGGGCTGCATGGGGCGAACCGGCTGGCGAGCACTTCGCTCCTCGAATGCCTCGTCAGCGCGAAATTTGCCGCGCTCGCCGACGGCACCGCGATCGCGCGCGAATCGTTCCGGCTGCCCGAACCGCGGGAATGGGAGAGCCCCACCCGCGAAGCGGATCCGGTGTTGGTCAGGCAGGACATGCTCCAAATCCAGCACACGATGTGGAATTACGCCGGCGTGATTCGCTCACCCAAGCGGCTGACCCGGGCGCGCCGGATCCTGCTCGAGCTGCGGGAGGAGATTCAGAGCTTTTATCGGGGCTGCCGTCTGATGCGTGAACTCGTGGAGCTGCGCAACGCCGTGCAAACCGCCCTGTTGATCGTGCACGCCGCCGCGCTCAATCCCCGGAGCAAGGGCTGCCATTACGTGGTCGCGGAGGAGTAGCCCGTCACGGCGAACCGCCGTCGACGTCGTTCTAATTTCACCCGAATTAGAATTTGCCTAAATCACCTCATTCTAATTTAACGCACGTTAGAATGAAGCCGCCGCCGGCACCGCCGACTTGGGAAAAGCCAGTCCCCAGGCTTGCGCGTGAACGGCTGGCAAAGATCGCCTTGCTCGGGCCTGGGGCGGCCCGCGACGACCTCTATCTTGATTGGGACGAACTCCAGCACCGCACGCCACCGGCGGGATTAACGCGCGAAGAATGGTGGATGGCCCTCCGGCTCGGGCGAAATTTGAGCGCGCGGCCCATTCCGCTGCGGCGCGATGCGAACACCCCTTTCGTTTTCAATCTACCCGGACGTCTGCTGGCCCAGCTCCACGACTTGGATCGCAATCGCGATGGCGGTGGCGTTTTCCCCGGCATCGTCGCGCATCGTGAGACGCGTGATCGATACGCGGTCCGCTCGCTCGTACACGAAGCGATCGCCTCCAGCCAGCTCGCGGGCGCAGCAATCCCGCACGAGGTCGCAAAGGAGATGCTCCGCACGGGGCGCGCCCCGCGCGATCGCACCGAACGGATGATCGCAAACACGCATGCGGCGCTGGGCCAGGTCTCCCGCCTGCGCGAGTCGTCCCTCACGCCGGAACTCGTGCTCGAAATCCAGCGCGTCATGACGGAGGGAACGGTCCTTCCCGCCGACGCCGCCGGCCGGCTTCGCCGCGCGGACGAACCGGCACGATGCGAGGATCAGCGCGCCGGCGCCAGCTCCGCGCCGCCCTTGGCGAATGATCCGCCCGCCCGGCTCGACGCGCTGTGCGAGTTCGCCAACGGCCGGACGCCCGATTTCTTCGTCCCACCCCCCGTCCGCGCCATCCTCCTTCACTTCTGGCTGCGTCACGAGCAACCCTTCGTCCAGGGAAACGGCCGCGTTGCCCGCGCGTTGTTCTACTGGTCAATGCTACGCCACGATTACCGGCTGTTCGAACTCCTCTCCATTTCCGAAATCCTCGTCGCGGGGCCGCAGCCCTACGCGATGGCATTCGTCCAGGCCCGGCCGGACGAAAATGATCTCACTTACTTCATCCTCCACCAAGCCACGGCCATCGCTGAAGCCGTGGCCGCGCTGCGCGAGCACGCGGCGCGCCGCTCGGACGGGTTGCGCGCCTCGCGGGAAAAGCTGCGCGCGCTCGCAGGGTTGAATCATCGTCAACAGATCCTTCTGGCGCACGCGCTGCGTGAGCCGGGGACGGAATATGTGATCGAGGGACATCGCCGCACCCACGCGGTGACCTTCCAGACCGCCCGCGACGACCTTTTCGATCTCGTTGCGCAGGGATGGTTGAACGTGACGAAGGAAGGCCGTCAAAACGTGTTCCGTGCCCCCGCCGATCTCGGGCAGACGCTCGGGAAGCCGGAACCAGAGGCGGTGACCGCTCCCACCGTGGCGGAGGACCCGTCGTTGCCGATGAATCTCCGCTGATGCGGCTCGGCCGGAACCATTCAATCCGCGGTGGCGTGCGTTGACCTCAACGCGCTTTTGCGAACGGACGTCCAACAGCGCGTTGGGTCAACGCGCTCCACCTTTCCGGGCTACTGGCAGTAGGCGAAAACGCCGAAAGCAGAAACGCTGAAACGCGGAAATCTTTCCGGCGTTGCAGCGTTTTCCGTTTTGGGGAGATTCGAAACTTCGGCGCGTCGACCTCGCGACTCCGGGTCCGAAACTCGGACATCAAAGCGGCACGGCGACCGCCGTCAGCAAAGGGCCTGGCACCGTGGCGACGAGTGCACCGGCGGCCACCACCACGATGAGGCCGAAGAGCAGAGCCGTGCGGACCTTGTCGATTCGCTGGACTTCGAGGACGGCAATATCGTCGAATGCGACCCGCCCGCCTTTGCCGACGAAGGCATCGGCCTGAATTTCGACAATGTCGACCTGGCGCACCTCGCCCGCCTTCGTGCGAACTTTTATCTCGTCTCCCACGCGCACGATGACGCTCTGGCCCGGCTGAATCGGAAACGGAACATTCTGCAGGGTGGTGCAACCGGATAGGAACACGCCGGCGCAGAGGATGAACGCGGTGAGCATCCGGAAACCGGATGCGGACGTCTGGAGTGGAGTATTCATGGGAGCTGGAGCTGGGATATTTCTCGTGACAGCCCCCAGTGCGGAAAAAGCAGCCTGAACGGTCCACGCGTCCGCTGAATAGTTCGACGTTCAGCGCTTTTGAGCTGCTTTCTGCCGCGGCCGTGTCACGAAGCTGCATTGATGTCGGTTGAACGCTGGCTGGATTCGCAGGCATTCTTGGGCGCGGTGAACCCGGCGGTCGATCCCGCGTTTCTGCCGAAAAAAACGACGGGGTCAAAAAAACGACGGGGTCAGGTTGCTAATCTTTCACTCAACTGTTTAAAAATCTCCGCCGCCGGCGAGGTGGGCTGCCGCGCGACGGCACCGACGACCTGGCTCACGCGGGTGGCGCTGCCCATTTTCAATCGCTCCGCGAGCCAGCCGTTGGGCGCGTCGGTCTCCTGTTTCATCCATGCGGCCACGG
>JAUSID010000190.1 GCA_030648295.1 Opitutaceae bacterium
CTCCAGCCGGCGAAGTCCGCGCATATAGAACCAGCCGGCGAGTCCGCAGGTGACGGCGAGTGCGAGCACGAGGTACGCGCCGGCGTGGTTTTTGTACACAAAGCTTGAGAAGAAGGAGTCGTTTACCGACTTGTAGAACCAATAAATTTTGCCGTTGCCGAACAACCGCTGGGCGACGCCGAACGCGGCGACGAGGAGTCCATTGACAGCGAGGGTGACGAAGAACACCTGCACGCTGCGGCGGCGGGTGAATCCGACCCACATGGCGCAGACGGTGAGCCAGCCGGCGGTATAGATCAGCAGCATCCGCCAGGGGCCCCAGCGGTTGAACGGGACGTCCACGCCCGTCGGCAGCCAGTCCTTGTGGGGGGTCGAAGCCATCCACCAGCCCTTGCCGTCGGTCTGGAAGGTCCAGGCGGGGTTGAGTGCCTGGGTCAGGACGTAGCCGAGCAATCCGAGTCCGAGCCAGAAGATCGGAAACCTGGCCAGTTTTGGCCACATGATGAGCCGGAACTGGTTCGAGGCCGTGTGCTCCGCGGTGTAGGTCCGCGGCATCAACGCCATCCCGAAACTCAGGACGCTGAACCCGAAACTGATCCATTGCGCCCACGGCCGCATCGCGCCAATCGCCCAGGGAAGAAACACGAGATGGGCGCAGATGATCCAGAGGAGAGTCAGCTCGGCCGGATGTACCCTGAGCCGCTTGGTATTGGCCCGAAAGTGTTCGAGCGGTTTCTGGAGATCGCTGTAGTTCGGAGGAGCGTGGTCGCCGGAGCTGGAGCTGGAAGGCACGGGATTACGGTGAGGAATTCGGTTGGCGTGCCAAGTGGTTTTCGGCGATCGGGATCTCGGTTATCGGTTATTGGTTATCGGTTATCGGTTATCGGGTGACCCGTCATCGGGAGGAGGCGCTGTTCGGAACCCAGTGTCCGGCTTTGAGCGAAGTTCGAGTCTACTCTGTTTTGAGGTTTCAGCGGCCTTGAAACGCGGCCGGTAGTTATCGGTTATCGGTGAACGGTGATGAAGAACGCGAGACTTGGAAGAACGCGAGAACGTGGCGAAGACGCGGAAGACTTCGGAAGAACGCGAGAACGCGAGACGGCGATCGGTGAAGCGATGACGAAGAACGCGAGACTTGGAAGAACGCGAGAACGCGAGACATCGATCGGTGAAGCGGTCGACGGTGAGTCGGTGGATTCGGATGATCAGATGGTCAGATGCTCGGATGATCAGATCGTCGGTGGGGCGGTGGTCGGTGGACGGCGGATGGTCAGATGGCCGGTAAAGCAGTGAAAAACGGGGAAAGATTCGGGAGCGAAACGCGAAACCCAAAACCCAGAACCCAAAACTCAGAACGGTCGCCGTAGGCGGCACACCGACCACCGACGACCGACCACCGATTCACCGTTGTCCTGCTGCCTGGAGGGGACGGACTTCAGCCAGAACCTTACGGCCAATCGTGTTTATCGCCTGACGGAGTTCGTACGCCAGCTGCACTTTTAGCCAGTATCCCGGAGTCAGGCCAAAGAATGCACACAGGTGCAAATCGGTCTCGGCTGTAATCCCACGCTTTTCATTGACGATTTCGTGCACCCGCTGGTTCGGAAGGCGGGCGTCTTTGGCGAGTCGATACGGAGTGATCCCCATCGGTTTCAAGAACTCCTCCCGGAGGAGCTCACCGGGGTGAACGTTAATATGTTTGCTCATGATCTCTAATGATAATCGGTGATCTCCACGTCGTGTGCGTTCTGGTTTTCCCATCGAAAGCAAAGGCGAAACTGATCGTTAATTCGGATGCTGTGCTGACCTTTTCTGCCGCCTTTCAGCGGTTCGAGGCGGTTTCCCGGGGGCACGCTCAAGTCGTGGAGAGAGGAAGCGGCTTCGAGCTGGGTGAGTTTCCTGAGCGCAGTTTTGAGAACGGTGGGCGGAAGTTCGGGCGGACGGTGGCCAAGCCAGAGTCTCTCGGTGGGGCCGTCCGCAAAGGATAGGATCATTTTGATTCGATCGGAAACAGGATGTTCCCCAAGGTAATCACGTCAAACGTTATTCACGGACGCCGTGACTAGTGCGGGCTGCATCGGTGAAGCGGTGACGAAGAACGCGAGAACGTGGCGAAGACGCGGAAGACTTCGGAAGAACGCGAGAACGTGAGACATCGATCGGTGATGCGGTGATGCAGTGAATCAGTGAAACCGTGAAGCGGTGAACGGTGGAGGCGCGGTGAGTCGGAAGATCGGCTGTAGCGGAACGCGTGAGCGTTTCGTGCGGGGATGCTCAGATGGTCGGTGAAGCAGCGGAGGGATATCCGTCGTGCCGGAACGCGTGGGAGCGCGAGCGCCCTCGCTCGCCTTCGGCGACTCGGGGAGGCAATCGTCGGGGAAGCGGTGGATTCGGGTGATCGGATGGTCAGATGGCCGGATGCGCAGAGGGCCTGAGGAACTGAGGGGCAGAGGGACGGAGGCGCTGAGGAACGGCATCACCGCTTCACCGTCTCACCGCTTCACCGACCACCGGCCACCGGCCACCGACCACCGGCCACCGACCACCGACCACCGGCCACCGACCACCGACCACCGACCACCGACCACCGACCACCGACCACCGACCACCGGCCACCGACCACCGATTCACTGAATCCACCGGCTTGCACATCACCATCCCCACGCACAACACTCTCCCGCGTGAGGATCGTCATCGTTGAAGACCATGTCATGTTCCGGGAGGTGCTGCGGAAGGTGTGCGAGAAGGAACTTGGCTTTCACGTCGTCGCGGAGGCGGGGGATGGCCGGCAGGCCATCGAGGTGGTGAAGGCGAAAAAGCCCGGTCTGGTACTGCTCGATTTGCACCTGCCGGGGCTCGACGGATTCGGCGTGGTGGAGGAGATCCGGAAGATCGCGCCGGACATCCGCATCCTCGTCCTCTCGTCTCATTGCGATGAATACACCGTCTTCCGCGCCGAAAAGGCGCGGGTGCAGGGGTTCGTGGACAAGAACACCAATTCCGTTGCCGCGCTGAAGAAGGCGATTTCCGCCGTGGCCGAGGGCCGCCTGTCGTTCTCGCCGGCGTTTCAGAAGATCAGGGCGGCACGGCACGCTGACCCGCTGTCGTTCGACAAGCTGCTCACCAATCGCGAGCGCGAGGTCATCAGCCTCGTTGGCGAACCGCTCACGGATGAGGAAATCGGCGCCCGGCTTTCGATTTCAGCGGAGACGGTCGAGAAACACCGGCTCACCGTGGTCAAAAAACTCGAGCTGAAGTCGACTCTCGATCTCGTCCGCTACGCCCGGGCGCACGGCTTCACGCTGTCTGCCCGCTCCGGCGACGACGTAATGCTTCCGTAAGACGGCCGCTTTCGCGTTGCACGTTGGCCACCGGCCCGAGGCAGTTGGAGAAATCGCCGGCTCGAGCCGCCTCCTCGAGGGCACACGCCGCATCGCTGAGGTCGCTTGCGCCGACCATCTTTGCCTGTCCGAGCAGCCGGTGCGCAATCACGGCGACCGCCGCGCAATCGCTTCTTGCCGCTGCTTCGGCGAGTTCCTGGTCAGTGAGCTGCAGGTTCGCGACAAACCGGTCGATTTGCGCACCGAGCCCCTGCTCGGTGTCGTCGCCGAGATAACTCAACAGCGTGGTATCCACTTCGGGACGTGCCTCCGTGGCGACGTCCTCCGGCATATCGACCGACGCCGATGCGAGCATCCGGCGTCCGGCGGCGAGCAGCACCTTCCGCAGTTTTTCCGGGGTGAGCGGCTTGCCGACAAACGCGTCCATGCCGGCGTTCATGCAGGCCGCCCGATCCTCCTCGGTGCAATACGCGGTGATCGCGAGCAGGATTGATTGCAACCCGTCGCCTTCCATCTGCCGCATCCGGCGGGCGACCTCGAGGCCATCCATGTCGGGCAGGTTGCGGTCGAGCAGGACGATATTGAAACGTTTTTCCCCAAACATCCGCAGGGCCTCGGCGCCATCCCGCGCCCGCTCGGATCTCAACCCGAGTCGCGCCAGGACCGCGGTGATCGCCCAGGCGTTGTAGTCGGTATCCTCGACCAGCAGCACCGTCGAGTTGGGCAACTCCGTGGTCGGTTCTGCCGCGGGTTCGGTGGCAACCACCATCGGCAGCCGCACGAAGAAGCGTGCGCCTTCGCCGGGACGGCTGACGACACCGACCGAGCCGCCCATGATGTCGGCCAGAAGCCGGCACGAAGCGAGGCCGAGTCCGGCGCCGGGAATGTTCAGCTGCCGTGCCTGCGGGGTGCGTGAGAACTTGGTGAAGAGAGTGGCCTGGTCCTCGGCGCTCAATCCGGGTCCTTGGTCCAACACCGAGAATTCGACTTCGCCCGGTGAGTTCGCCGGCGCCGTGGCCGCGATGCGGACCTGGCCGCCGGCGTACTTGAGCGCGTTGGACACGTAGTTGACCAGGATTTGCTGAATCCGGCCGGCGTCACCCATCAGGTGGGCGGGCAGGTTGGGATCGATTTCCATGGTGAGCGTGGCACCGCTCTGGATGGCATCGGTCCGCAGCGTCGCGACGATCGAGCGGAGCATTTCGCCGGCGTTGAATGCGCCGGGCCGCAACTCGACGCGGCCAGCCTCGATGCTGGCGAAATCGAGCACGTCATCAACGAGCGTCGAAAGATAGGTCGTGCATTCGCGCAGGGTCGCGACGATTTCCTGCTGCCGGTTGTCGAGCCGGGTGTCCTCGAGCGCGAGCGCGAGCCCGACGATCCCGTTCAGCGGATTGCGGATATCGTGGCTCATGTTCGCCACGAACTCTGTCTTCGCGGCGCTGGCCCGCTCCAATTGCTCGGTGCGTTCGCGAACCTTCTGTTCGAGCTCCGCATTGCGGCGCCGCAGCGTACGGATGCGAAGCTGATAGGCGCCCGACCCAAGCAGGATGATCGCAATGCCCATGCCGCAGAGGGCGGGAGTGGTGCGCCACCACGGTTTCAGTACTGAGAATGGGAATACGGTTTCGGCGCTGGCCACGCCGGACTCCGCGACGACGCGGGCGCGAACGCGATATTCGCCGGGTCCGATCACGTTGACTTCGCGGCGTGAGCCGGCGCCGACGGCAATCCACGTCGCGTCGAACCCTTCGATCCAGCTTTCGAGCCGCAGCGCGGAGCGCCGGCCGAATTCAGGGACGGAGAATTCCAACTCGATCGACTGCGTCGAGGCGGGCAGGGCGCTTGATGCGGCGACCTGTTGCGAGTCGGCCGTTTTCGTCCGGGCGGTGGCGCGAACGAGCGGAGCACGCGGCGTCGGGACGGTGGGGGGACCGGTGAGATCGTGGCGCAGCACGCCTTCGCTGCCACCAATCCAAAGGGTCGTCGTATCGCCGTTGCTTTCGGCGAAGATTGAGCGAGGAACACCCACGGCGCGCAGGCCTTCGATCGCGTGCGGTTCCCAGCGTGCACCGGCCGGATCAACGGACACTCGGCCGATTATCGCGGCGGCGCCATTTTCTGGCCGATGAATGACCCATAGTCGTGAGCCGTCGGCATCGGGCGCCACGGCTGTAACCGGACGGGCGGGTGCACCGTCGAGTTGGACGAACCTGCCGTTCGCGGCATCGCGTAACCATGCGCCGGTTGAATTGAACACCACGAGCGTGTGGTCTGCCGTTGCAGCGACGCGGGTATCACCGCGTAGGTTGGGCAGTCCCAAGTCGTTGGTCACCCGCTTTGCTGTGGCGCCGGATGCCAAGGATTTGGCAACGAAGAGTCCGTGCGCTTTCGTGCCGAACCAAACATTTCCGTCGGCATCCTCCGCAATTGAGTTCGCTGCGTCAGGCAAGCCCTGCGCTACGACCCGGGCGTTTCCGGTTGACGACAATTCGAGAATCTTCCGGCCGTCGGCAATTAAAACCTGGTCGGGGTGAAGCCGCGACGCGGCGATTGCATGCACGTCGAAATCGGTGGCATGGACCACAGTTGCGTGGCCATTCACCAGTCGCGTGACGCCGCGATATCCCGCGGTGAGCAGACCTGCGGGGTAGGAGACAAAGTCGTTCAAGCCCCCCGCTGGAACGCCCGCAAAAGAAAAGGTCCGCGATATCGGATCGAGTCCATAAACACCCTGATGGTTCGCAAGCACGAGCCGGTCTTCATAACGCCCCAGTTTTACTGGCGGTTGCAGCGGGAAGTTTGCGCGATGATCGAAGACCGTTGTCTGTGAGTTCACGGGCATTCGGAAAATTGCTCCGCGGGAACCGGTCCACAGCACGCCATCGCGATCGCAAACAAGGGGTATGATGTACGTGGATTTGAGCCCCGTCGTCGTGTTGATTTGTGAATCCAAGGTTCCGTCAAGGTTGATGATCGCGAGGCCATCATCCATTGTGCCCACGGCTAGGCGGTCGTTCGGCAACGAAACAACCGCGGTAGGATGGTGCGTCCGGATATAATCATTCGCCACGCCAGCCGTTGGGATCAGCTCACCTCGATCTGTGAACCGAAACAGCCCATTCGTGTTCAGGAGCCGCAGGTCTTCACCATCGCGAGCAATCCAGAAAATTGCGGTCGCACCAATGATTGTGGCAGATGCGACAAGTTCAGGCCGGTCTTCGCGCATCACATAGAGACCAGTAGGTTCGTGCTGGACGAAAAGATCGTCGCCGACGCGAAACACCCGCACCCGCCGTGCACCTGGCATTGGCCAGATGCGCATTCTTTTCCCGTCCCACTGCAACAGCTTGTCGGTCGTCGCAAATACCGCCCCGTTTCGAAATGTGAAGGCATGCCAGACCGGGCCGAGTTCTCCAACCTCCGCTGACAGTTCGCGCCGCAACGAATGATACTGCCAACCCGCATCCTCGTGGCTGAACCAGCCGATTTCTCCGACCGCTCCCGCCCACAATTTGCCCTCCGGGCCTAGGTCCAGACCGTACATGCCGTACGATCCGCCGACGGAATAGCTGCGCCACCGATCACCGTCGTAAGTCAGGAGCGAATTGCTGCCGAAATACAGGATGCCGTCGGGATCCTGCACGGCGCGCAAACCGATCGCGTCGGCGCCCACGTCGGCGGCCGAAAATGAATCGATCAGCGGAAAGCCCCGCTCACCGTTTGCCGCATGGCATAGCCCCCATGATCCCCAGAGGGTCATGACGACGGCCGCAATAAAACGGCCGCGGCTAATGCGGGGGGAGGCTGGCCACTTCACGGGGCCAAATTCGGGCGATTTTTGCCTCCCATGGCGAATGCAATCTCAAAATTTACCGGAATTCCGGTAGTTTCGGGTATCGGCATCTTTAACCGGAGATGGAGAATCAGCTCCGCCATGAAAATCAACAAACGATGGTTCTTGGGTGTTGTTTCAACATTCCTACTCGCGGTCGGACTCGTCCGGGCCGCTGACAGGCTCGACCCGGTTAACCGGGACTTAAACGCAATGGATAAGGCAATGTTGTCGGCCGTCGATCGACCGGCTCCGGACTGCATGTCGCTCTGCGCGATTGCTGAACGACCTGCGCCCGACTGCATGTCGCTCTGCGCAATCGCACACGACGGCAAATAAGGAGACCATTGCCATGCTCAGCCTCGCTTCGCTTCGTTATCGAAACGTTCTCGCTCAACACGGCGGACCGATCGCGGCCGTCGAGACCGGACTCTTTCCGGTCCGCGGCCGGAAAGTGACGTTGGCGAACGCGAGGCTGGTCGCCGGGCTCACCCCCCGGCAGCCGATGGCGCTCTACAGCGATGCGGACGGGACCGGTACCCACCCGGTCCCTTCCATCGCCCGGCACAAGGCGATTTCCGAGGCGCTGGAGCGATGGGCGTTTCACGCCACGGTCCGCTCCGAACGCGCCGCGGATTTTGGTTTCGATGTCGATCCGTCTTCCACGGGAATGGCTGCATTTCCGGGATTGCTTCCGCGCCAGGCCCGTCGGTCGGCCGTGCTCGAATCGGTGGAACGGTTCAGCTTGATGGCGTGGTGGGAAGGAAGGGCGGAAGGCCGCACGTTCGACACGGATTGGCCGGGCGTGTCAGCCGTCGTGATCAACGGGCCGTTCGGCGGTCTGACCGTGATCACGTATGCCCGCTCGGAGTGGGGCGGCTATGTTTACGGTCACGCAGCGGAGGAATCGTTCAGCGCGGCCTGCGAACGCGCAGTGGCCGAACTCGCCCGCCACGAGTGGATCCTGCGCTCGGCGTGGCTGGCAGCGGCCGCCGGGGCACGGCGGACGCCCACACATATCTTCGAGCGCCGGTGCATGTTTTTCGCGAGCGACGAAGGCCACGAACTTTTCCGTCAACGCGTGGTGGCACGTCCTTCCGGTTCGATGCCGAAGCCCGAGATCCTGTGTGATGCCGAAATCCCGGGCGACTGGGATGACTATGCCACGGTCTGGCGGTTCGCGTTGCGGCCGCCGTCGGATGGTTATCTGCGCGGCGGAGAGCGGTACTTCTTTCTCTGAGCGCCGCCTTGGGAACCCACCTCCTGCAAGTGCCCGGTAAATCATCGCAGCCAGTTCGAATTTCAGTGTGGCTCGGGCGTCCCGCCCGTGAATGGAGCGTAGCGTGGGGTGATCAGGGGCTTGTGGCACGGGCGTCTCGCCCGTGGAGTGCGTTTGGATCTGCTCAACATGGGCGGCCCCTCGACAGGCTCGGGGCCCTGAGCCAGTTCGACCCCTTCGACAGGCTCAGGGCAGGCAGGCTCACGGCCAATTACTTCATCGACCGCGAGGCCTCGAGCTTGCCGAGAGGCTCGTCGAACGGGGACGCCCATGCCACGCTGAGCCGCTTCAACTTAACGGAGGAGGATGCGGCATGAATATCCTGCACCTCGAGGATAGTGACGACGATGCCGACTTGGTGAAGGAGGTCATCAAGGACGAGTGGCCCGATTGCCAGATCACATGCGTGGCGAATCGCGCGGCGTTCGCCAGCGAACTCGAGCGGTCGCACTTCGACGTGATTCTCTCGGACTTCAAACTCTCGAACCTGAACGGGCTCGATGCGCTCGAGCTCGCGAAACAACGCGCTCCCGATACGCCATTCATTTTTCTGTCCGGCACCATCGGCGAGGATCGCGCCATCGAAGCGCTGCGTTCCGGCGCCGAGGATTATGTCCTCAAGGATCGGATGAAGCGGCTGAACGCGGCGATCGCACGGGCACTGCGCGAGAGTGAGGAGCGGCGCAAACGCCGCCAGGCCGAAAGCCGGAGCCGCGAACTCGCCGAGTTTCTCAATCAGGCGCGGGAGGCGGTCGTGGTGACGGACCTCGAGGGCCGGATCACGTTTTGGAATCAGGGCGCCGAGCGGCTGTCCGGCTGGAGCAGCGATGAAGTGATGGAACGGTCCTGCGGCGAGATTTTCGAGGGGGCGACCACCACGCATCTGGCCGCCGCGTGCCGCACCGCCGTCGAGGCGGGCGAATGGAGCGGCCCGATCGAGGTCGTCGATCGGCAGCAGCAGAGCCGCGTGATCGATCTGCGGATTTCGCTGATGCGCGACGAGGCCGGCCGGCCGCGGGCGCGACTCGCGCTCGCCACCGACATCACGGAGCGGCGGCAGGCCGAGCGGCGGATTCGCGAACAGGCCGAGATGCTCAACCAGGCGCGGGAGGCAATTTTCATCACCGACCTGCAGAACAGCATCATCTACTGGAACGCGGGCGCCGAACGGCTTTACGGCTGGAAGAGCGAGGAGGTGCTCGGAAAAACGCCGCAGCAGCTCTTCGATGTCAGCATTTCCACCGCGGCGCACCTGGCGCGGGAGGAGACGTTCGCCAAAGGGCAGTGGTTCGGCGAACTCCAGACGCACAACCGGAAGGGCGAGGCGGTCGTGGTCGAGTCACGCCAGACGCTGATTCTCGATGAGAAAGGAAAACCGCGGGCACGATTATGTATCAATAGTGATATTACCGATCGCAAGAAGCTCGAGGAGCAGTTCCTGCGGGCGCAGCGGATGGAGAACATCGGGCTGCTCGCGGCGGGAATCGCGCACGACCTGAACAACATGCTGGCGCCGATCCTGCTGGCGGCACCGATGCTGCGGGAGTATGTCACCGAGAGTTCGGCGCTCGCGCTGCTCGGCACCCTCGAGAAAAGCGCCGAGCGCGGTGCCAATCTGGTCCGGCAAATCCTCTCCTTCGCCCACGGCGCGACGGGCGAGCACCGGCTGTTGCAGGTGAAACACCTGCTGCGCGACATCTCGTCGGTGATCGCGGGTACCTTTCCCAAGTCGATTACGCTCGAGGACTACATTCCCGGCGACCTGTGGACGATCAAGGCGAACCCGACGCAGATTCACCAGGTGCTGCTGAATCTCTGCGTCAACGCCCGCGATGCGATGCCCAACGGCGGCACGCTCCAGCTCAAGGCGGTGAACCAGGTGCTCGATGTGGCGGCGGCGAAGAAGATTGAGGGCGCCCGCGCCGGCGCGTTTCTCGTGCTGCACGTCGAGGACACCGGCACCGGGATCACGCCCGACGTGCTGAAGCGGATGTGGGAGCCGTTTTATACGACGAAGGAATCAAGCAAGGGCACGGGACTCGGGCTCTCGACGGTGCGGGGCATCGTGGAGAATCACGACGGATTCATCGAGGTGACGTCGACGCTCGAGAAAGGGACACGGTTCCGCGTTCATATTCCGGCGGCCGAGGGGCCGATGCCGAATGGAAACAATCCGCCGCCGCGGCCGCTGAAGCACGGCAAGGGGGAGCTGATTCTGGTGGTGGACGACGAGCGTCACATCCGCGACATGACGTCCACGATGCTGACGCGTCACGGCTACCGGGTGCTGCTCGCGGCCGACGGTGCGGAAGCCGCGATGGTATTCGCGCAGCGGGCGGCGGAAATCCGGCTTGTCATCACCGATCTGCACATGCCGAATCTTGACGGCGCGATGCTCGGCCGGGCGCTCCGGCGCATCAACCCGGGCGCAAAACTGCTGGTCGTAAGCGGCATGTCGTCCGCACTCGGCAATCGTCCCGATTTCAAGCCCGAGGAATTCGCCGATGGATTCCTCCAGAAGCCATTCAAACCCGCCGCGCTGCTGGCGAAAGTGCAGGAGCTGCTAAGGCCGGCGGGAGCCGGGGCGTCGGTGGCGCCGTTTTCCTGAGGTGATTCGGTGAATCAGTTGTCGGTGAAACGGTGAAGCGGTTGTCGGTGAGGCGGTCTTCGGTGAGTCGGTGAAACCGTAAAGCGGTGTAACGGTGAGGCCGTGGGCTGAGGTCGACGCGACCTCATGGGCCTATCCTATGAATTGAGTATTTGAAGGTGTTGAGGCGTCACCGCGAGCAATGGAGAAGGGTCGGCGATGAAAGCACAATACGTACACGAATTGGACGTCTATCGGCAATCGTTCCGGCTTCAGCAGGAAGTCTTCACAAACTCGAAAACGTGGCCCCGAGAGGAGATGTACTCCCTGATCGATCAAATTCGAAGATCGTCACGTTCAATCGGGGCGAATCTCTGCGAAGCGTGGGCCAAACGGCGGTATCCAGCGCATTTCGTCTCCAAGCTCACCGATGCTGATGGAGAACTCGCCGAAACACGGCATTGGATTCAAACGGCGGAAGCGTGCGGCTACATGGAACCGACCGCATCAAGTGCATTGCATCAGCTAGCGGATCTCGTGGGGCGTTTGCTCGGCGCGATGCTACAAAAGTACGATCAATTCTGTGTGCCCACTGACGCGAAGGACGCTGAGCGGTAACCATGGTCGATTCACCGATTCACCGTATAACCGTCTCACCGCCTCACCGAGGCACGGAACGAACTCACGAAAGATGCTGAATAATACTCACCAGCGGCAGGAAGAGGGCGATGACGATCGTGCCGACCATCACGGCCATGAAGACGATCATGATCGGCTCGATGATTGAGGTCAGGCCCGCGACGGCGTTGTCGACTTCCTCGTCGTAG
>JAUSID010000203.1 GCA_030648295.1 Opitutaceae bacterium
TCGGGTCGCTTGATCCGCAAGAGCGCCATCAGCAGCATCGTCAGCAAGCTGGTGCGCAGGCCGTAGAAAGCGGGCGCCAAAGTGCCATAGGTGTCACGGGCACACTCGAACACGCCGCTGGCGAGCAGGGGCGCGACGGCCAGCAAGACTCCGGCGCGCGGCACGGAGCGCTCAGAGCGGAACAGCGGCGCGGCGTCGTCCAAGAATACCAAATACGCCATCAGCCGATCGAGTCGCCGGTCCGCCGGATCGTGATCGAAGGAAATCGCCTCCTCCTGTTCAGCGCAAAAAGCGGACAGGTTTGGTTCGCACCCTGGCTCGGCCGCGGGCACGACCGGCGGTGGCGGCAGAGCCAGCGCTCCCTCCAGCGGCAAGCGTTTCTGCTCGGGCGTCGACTCGACCCAGCCCGCGCGACGCAGCCGTTTGCGCACGGCCGTCTCGCTGATCCCGAGGCGGCGTGCGATCTCGCGGTTGGCATGTCCTGCGCGCTTGAGCCGCTCCACGCTGCAGGTGAGCGTCACCCGCGGCCGCCCTTTGGGATAGCCCTCGCTTCGCCCCAGCGCGGCCATGCCGCCGTCGTCAAAAACGCCTCTCATCGCGGCGCACCGTGCGAGCACAACAGCCGAACGCTCGCGCGACGTCGTTCTGCTCGGCCCAGCCTTGCTCGACCAGCGCGAGCCGCGCGTGGGCTTCAGCGATGCGATCGCCCACCGCGTAGTGCGCCAGCACGATGCCGGAAACAATCACCATTCGGCGACCGCCCGCGGTGCGCAGCATGCAGCGATCATTGATGGCTTCGCAGCCCGGCGGCGGACTCGGAATCGCAAACAACTCGGCCTGTCTTTCGGGATCCGGCATGGACCCCGTCTATCCCGCCCAATCGAAAAAGCGGACAGGTTTGGTTCGCACCCCCTGTCCCTCGTTCAACCGGGCGCCACCCTCTGAAAATCGCGAAAAACGAGCCCCGCTGTGTCAGGAGGTCTGAATTTAGGAGTATGCTTGTCGTCGCCCTGCGACAGACAGGGCATGCAGTAATGGAGACGGCCGGCGGGAAAGCAGGCCTGAAGCACGTTCGATCAGGAGAGACAGATCTCGTCATCACCGATCTCGTGATGCCTGATACTGATGGAATTGAAGTCATCATGGCGCTGCGAAAGCAGAATCCCAAGATGGCAATCATCGCCATTTCTGGTTTTTCGCGGCATTCCCCGATTTACTTGACAGCGGCCAAACACCTCGGAGCGCGTCGAATTCTCGAAAAACCATTCGAGATTGGCGTTTTGCACCAGATGGTCGACGAAGTGTTGCTGGCTCCGCCGAGTGCGACGGCCGAGGTGTGAGCCCGACGCCTGCCTCTGCGCGTCGGATTTTGGATTCGGCTAAGCGCCGCCGACGCGATCATGTGAAGTACGAGCAGTGCTGAATGACGTGCAGTCCGCCGCCGACTGGACTTAACATGATCGCGTGGTCCGTGTGCGGAGGATGGTTCCGCTGCGAGTCGGTTACCGCGCGAGCAGGTAAATGAACCGCGTGCCGGTTTTGTAGAAATTTCCCGTATTTAGATTACCATTATCGATCTGCCGGTCGATTTCCACCATTTCAGCATCGGTCACGGTCACATCGGGCATCGAGATGGCGGCGGTGACCCCGTTCACACCGTAATCCCAGTCCCAGTAGTTGCCGAGGGTCGAGCGGGCGGTCCAGGCGGCCACACTGAAATCCGCGGCCATTCCGGTGGGCACCACTCCCCGGTTGGCATCGGCCGGCCAGCGTCCGTTCTGGAGGGCATAGGTTTCGAACGCCTGGGCAAAGGTCCGGAGGTCACTGAGGAATCGCGCGGCGCGTGATTTCTGCTGCAGTTTCCGAACGGCGGGAATGGCGATCGCCGCGAGGACGCCGATGACCGCCACCACGACCATGATTTCGACGAGGGTGAAGGCGCTATGCCGACGAGGACGCCTCCCGCCCGAGGGTCGGAGCGAAGGGGCGCGTGTCGAAAGAAACGTCCAGATAGAAATAATAGCCTATTCTCGCAGAACCCGTGGAGAATCGACATGCGCAACAGCCGCTCACGGACAGGGTGAATTACGCAGTGGCGCGGTAGGCCCGGATGGGGTTCGAACCGGGGAGATAGGTGACAGACAATCCGGAGTGATGGGTTACACATACGGGCAACAATGCCCTGGCAAAATGTCACACCCATGGAAGAAATCATTCGCTTTGTTTCACTCGCGCAGACCGACCGGTTCACGGTTACGGATCTGTGCGAGCAGTTTGGCATCAGCCGCAAGACCGGCTACAAGCACCTGGAGCGCTATGCCGCGAGCGGCCTGAAGGGGTTGCAAGTGCGCAGCCACCGGCCGTACGCGTTTCCGCAACGCACCGATGAAACAATCGAAGGGTTGATCCTCGCCGAGCGCCGGCTGCATCGCACCTGGGGGCCGAAGAAGCTGCATAAGGTCCTGCAGGTGAAACATGGCGTCGAAGCTCCCCCGGCGCGCAGTACCATCGGCGAAACGGCCGGTAGGGGTCATGCTTTACCTTTTACCTTTCTCAGGGGGCGGGAAGGGGGGCGCCGCTCTCTCATGTCAACTTTTCCGCTCTCTGAAGTTTGGCGTTCAGGTCGATGCCTCAGGCGATAGCGAAAAGGCGATGCTCACTCTTCAAAGAGCAGTCGCAGCAATCCACCAGCTCGTTGACGCTCGCCAACAACGCGAAGGCCAAGGAGGGGGTCTGTGGCCGCGCTTTACCGGCCGAGCCGGCGGCGGAGCGTTTCGATGGCGACCGTGTAGATGTTCAGAACCTCGTCAGCCTGATCATCGCGATCGAAGCGGGCTTTCGCCTGAATGGTGCGCCTGCTTTCTTCGATGCTTGTGATCAGCGCCTCGGCTGCGCGCGCGTCGAAGTGAGGGCGGCCGGACACTTCGACGTAAACCGGGCTCGTGTGGGCGAAGATCGCTTCCCCCATCTCGTTGGTGCCGGTTCCCGTCGCGCGAACAGGGAGGTTCGGCGGAACGACCACGGGACCGTCGCCTTCCAGGCTCCCGCCGCTCACGCGCGCCGCGATCCAGCCCGAATGTCGCACCGGCAGCGTGTGTTCGAATTCCGCCACGAAGTGGCCGTCGATCGCCTGCGCGGGAACCTGCCGGACCACGGCGCCGTCATGCACCAGCTCCAGCCCCCGGAAATCCACCCGGCCGACCGCGCGGCCGCGCACCGTGAGCTCGCCGGCCCCGTCGAGTGCGACGGTATCGCCGATCTCGTGACGTCCGACGCGAAGTTCCAGCAACGGGCCGTTGGAGATGAAAGTCCTTCCCGCCGCCAGGCCGCCCAGCCAGCTGTCCACCCTGACCGGCGAAGCGGCGCGCACATAGACGCGCGAAAAATCATAGATGAACCAATCCGTGCCCGCGGAGAACGGCACTTTCAGCCCGACATTCAGGAGGCGGTAGAACGTCCGGGCATAGCTGCCCTGGCTGCCGCCATCGAAGATGTTGTGCGCGTGCAACCGGCCGGAAAGCCAGCTCGGCGCATGTTCCATGCCGAATGCGTTGTGGCACCATATCACCGTGGCACCGAGTTGCCGGGCGCGATCGATGCCCGGCCGCAACGCGGGATAGTCGGGCCCGGCGCCCGTAATGCCCGAACCGATACTAACGGGCCGAACCAGCTCGGGGAGGTTCAGGAACATCACGTGCCCGTAACCTTCGCCGCCGCTCCCGAAATTGTGCCGATGCTCCTCGCCGTTGCCGAAACGCAGCCCCGGTTGCTCCAGCGCCGCGAGGTCCGCGGCCCCATAATCGTTGGTGATATAGTCCGCGTCCCGTGCGCGCTCCAGATACGAGACGAAGACCAGCTCGAGACCGTCGCCGCGCGGGATGTTGCGAAGGTACTCGTCGGCCTGTGCTCGCGTCAGGCCCCGCAGGTGCAGGTGCGTGTTGCCGGCACGCCAGCCCGCCGCGGCCGCGTCGTGAAACCGCCGCAGGGGCAACTCATGCCGCGCCTGCGTCTTGCCCCGCAGATCCAGCACGATGAAACTGCGCTCGGTTTCCAGCCCGGAAAACGCCTCGACGGACAACACCGCGGCCGGCAGGCGGAGCTCGGCATTGCCGGGCAGGACATACCATTCCTTCGCGGGATGGTTGGCACGGAGTTTGATCCCGCGGCAGACCAATCCCGGCACCTCCAGCGCCTGACCGCGCTCATTCCTGACTCGAATCAGCGCGGGCATCGGTCGGCCCGTTGCCGCGTCGACCGCCTGCAATGTGACGCGGCACTCGCGCCCGGTTACCCCGGCGCTCACTGCCGTCCGCACCAGGCTGCCGCTCGCGAACAACGCACTTGCTTCACGCGGCTCGAGCGTGGCCTCGAAAGCCCGCCGGGTCGTTTCGTGAGCCTGCGTGACACCGCCGGCCCACAGGGTCGAGACAAGGACAACCCGCGCGATGCGGCGGACTCCCACTCGACCTTGCTCAGTCCTTTTTGTGCGGGTTGGTCCCATTCAAGAACTCTTCGAGGTTCGTGTATCCGTCCCGGTCAGGATCCAGATTGCGATCGTCAGCGTTCCGCGGGGACAGCCCGTGTTCTTTTTCCCAGTCGTCCGGCATCCCGTCCTTGTCGGCGTCCACCGGCGCGGCGGCGGAGCGATACTCGGGGTAGCCGCCGACGTCCTTTTGGGAGTTGATGATCCCGCCCTTCTTCATCCGCACCTCGTCCACAACGCGCGTGTCGACGACATCGCGGCTCGGCCGGGTCGCGCCCGCCCCGGCGAGGACGCGTTCGAAGGCGCGCTTCGCCGCGTCAGTCGTGACCGCGAATTCAGCGGGCACGGGGAACGGGTGCGCCGTCAGCACGTCTGCCGCGTTGCCGCAGCCTTCGTTCACGCGCAGCAGCCGCCGGTTGTCCGCGGTCGCCTCGGGTGAACCGGCGTGAAAATTGTCGGCGAAGAAAATCCGGCTGAGATTCTGCGGGCCGTAGAGCTTGCGGATCGAGAACGACGCCTCCCGGGCGGTGACCGGGATGACGTAATTGGCGACGTAGTTCATCTGCGTGGCCTCGCCGTGGTTGTACCCTCCGCCACCGAGATCGTAGAGCACGTTGTTGCGGAACTCCAGGAAGCACGCCGCCGGCCGCGGGACCCGGTCCGAGTGGTGGGCGTATAGGTTGTGGTGATACGTGATCTCCTCGCCGTTGATCAGCGAGCCGTAGCCGTGCGCGCCTTTCGGGTGGACCGACTTGTTCAGGCTCTCGCTGATGATGCACCACTGGACGGTCACGTTCTTCGCGTTGGTCGCGGAGATGGTCTCGTCCACGGCCCAGCTCGCCGAGCAGTGATCGATGATGGTGTTGTGGGCGTGGGTGTACACCGCGATGGCGTCCTCGGCCACGCGGTTCTCGTCGCCCATCCGGACGCGCAAGTGGCGGATGATGCAGTCGGGAGCATCGATTTGCAGCCGGTGACCCTTCAGGCAGATGCCGTCGCCGGGGGCGGTCTGGCCGGCCAGGGTGAGGAATGGCTCCTTGATGCGCAGTTCGTGCTTGAGAAAAATCGTGCCGCTGACGCGGAAGATCACGGTCCGCGGACCGGGAGTCTCGACGGCGGCGCGCAGGCTGCCGGGCCCGGTGTCGTTCGTGTTCGTCACGAAAAGGACGGCGCCGCCGCGCCCACCCCTGGCCAGCGCTCCGAATCCCTCGGCGGTGGGAAATGCCTTTTGTCCGGCGCCACTCGCTGCGCTCGTGGCCAGGAGGGCGCCCATCAGGAGCACGGCCGGGCGAAGGATGGCCGTCACGGTCGGGAGGCGTGGGGTGAACGGAGGCGATTTCATGGGGGCAAGGGGGACGCTGAATGCCTGCGCGACGATGGCTCGTAGGCGCGGCCCGGCGTCCAACCGATTCCTCGTGGTTCCGAATGTCCAGAAAGTATTCTTGCCTGCGTGCCGATGATGGGCGGCAGTAGTCGCGATGCCCCGGCCCCCTGGTGACGTGCGAAACGCGGAAGAGCCGCCAGCCGGGATCCCGCTGAGCCGGCGTGAGTTTGTGCTCGGATCGACGGCGGGCCTGGCGGCGCTGGCGTGCGTCCCGGCGGCATTCGGTGCGCAGACCGACTTGGAGCGTGCGGAATGGCAGGCGTTCCTGCGCCGGCCCTGGCCGCGGCCGGCGCGGCTCGATTCATTCGCGGGCCGGCACCCGCGGCTGTTCTTGACGCCGGAGCGGATCGCCCGCGTGAAGCAAGACGCGGGCGGATCGCATGCCGCCATCTGGTCCATGGTGCGCGAGAAGGCCAACGGTTACCTGGGCCGGCTGCCGCCGATGAACTTCGAAAAACAGCAGGACATGCGGGAAGCCGGCCGGGGGATTCCGTGGCAGGCGCTGGCGTTTCTTGTCACCGGCAACGACGCCTGTCTCGCCAGCGCGAAACGGTGGATCCTGACCGTGTGCGGGTTTCCGCACTGGGAGCAGAACAACAGCCTGGCCGGAGGGGAGTGCCTTTTCGGCGTCGCGATCGGGTACGACTGGCTGTATCCGCATTTCACCGACTCCGAGCGGGCGCAGGTGCGCGCGAAGCTCGTCCTCCAGGCGCGGGCGATGAAGGACGGGCCGCCGGTGCACCACGACGTCTGGCTCGCGAATCACAACCACCTCGAACACACGGGGCTGGCCGCCGCCGGCTTCGCGCTGTTCGACGAGGTGCCGGAGGCCGCCGGTTGGATCCGGCAGGCGGATCTCGTCTACCGCGAATTCCTCCACCAGGCGGCCGGAGACGGCAGCTCGACCGAGGGGCATCAGTATTGGGGATACACGACCGAATCGGCACTGCGCTACTTCGAACTCGCGCGCGATCTGCTCGGCACGAACTATTACGATCACCCGTGGCTCAAGCGGGTGGCGCAGTTCATCCTCCACAGCACGCTGCCGGACTTCAATTCCACCCAGTGCGTGATGACCTTCGGCGATGCCGGGCGCAGCTTCAACAGCCATGGCCCGACCCACCTGCTTTACCGGGTGGCCGCGGAATACCGCGATCGCCAGGCCCAATGGCTCGCGCTGGAAATGGATCGCCGCGGGGTGGGGCGGGGCGATTTCTGCACCTGGACCAGCCTGCTATGGTACGACGCGACGCTCGCGCCGGAGCCGATCTCACGGCTGCCCACCTTGGGGCGTTCCGAGGACATCGGCTGGGTCACGGACCGGAGCGACTGGTCCGCCGGCGCCGTGATGGTCGGCTTCAAATGCGGGCCGATGCACGGGCACAAGACGCAGGTGTTCTACGACCGGCAGTTCCGGGAGAAATGGCCCCGGTTCAAATCCATCGGGGGCGGTCACGGGCATGCGGACGTGAACAGCTTCCAGATCTATGCGCACGGAAAGTGGCTGGCGATCGACCCGGGATATGAACGGCCCAAGGCTACCCGCACGCACAACACGATTCTCGTGAACGGCCACGGCCAGCTCGGCGAGGGCACGACGTGGTTCGATCGCGACGCCGTGCTCGCGGCCGGGGCGAAGAGCGCGTTGGTGCGTTCCGACGCGCGACCGGGATACGATTATTTAGTCGGCGACGCGATGAACATCTACCCGGCGGCCGCGGGGCTGACGAAGTTTCACCGCCATTTCCTGTATCTGAAGCCCGACATCGTGGTGGTTGTCGATGATCTGCAACTCGCGCGTGCGTCTTCGCTGGAGTGGCTCCTGCACACCGAGAGCGAATGGCGGTCCGGCGAGGAGAACGCGTTTGTGGCCGTGAACGACGAGGTGGAAATGGACGTGCAGTTCCTGCCGGGCGCAAAGACGGGCGCGAAGATCGACCGGAGGACATTGTCCCTTGCAATCGCGGCTGAGGGTCAAACGCGGATCGTGGCCGTGCTGCATCCGCGGCAGCGCGGCGGCGCGGTTGCCCGGGCCCGGCTGGAGCCGTCCGCGGGATCGGTGCTGGCGCTGGCGATCGACGCCGGCGGCCGGCGCGTTCGCGTGGAGTTGGATCCCGCCCGGCAAAGCGTCGTCGTGACGGCATGAGAGCGGCGCAGCCGCCGAGAAGACACATGACGGCCAATGGGCGACAATTCGCTGCCACCGGCGCGGGCGTGCTGCGGCAATTTCCATGAATACAATCACAATTCGACAAATTGGCATCGTCGCCGCCGGGCTGCTGGCGGGCATTATCGCCGCGAGGTCAGCCGCCGCGCAGCCGCCTAATTTTGTGTTGGTGATGGCCGATGATCAGGGGTGGGGCGACATGGCCTATCAAGGCCACCCGCGCCTTCATACGCCGAACTTCGACGCGTTTTCACGCGAAGGCATCCGGTTCGACCGATTCTATGCCGCCGCCCCGGTTTGTTCGCCGACGCGCGGAAGTGTGCTGACCGGTCGCACGCCAAACCGCTTTGGCTGTTTTTCCTGGGGCCGGCCCTTGCGACCGCAGGAGGTCACGCTCGCTGAGGTGCTCCAGACGGCGGGTTACGCGACGGGCCATTTTGGCAAGTGGCATCTCGGATCGGTTCAGAAGGGCAGCCCGGTCAGTCCGGGGGCGAGCGGGTTCGACGAGTGGGTCTCGTCGCCGAATTTTTTCGACCTGGATCCGATCCTGAGCGTGCAAGGCAGGGCCACCCAGTTCAAAGGCGACAGCTCGGACATCACCGTCGAACTCGCGTTGAAATTCATCGGGCGCAGCCTCCAGCAGAAGAGACCGTTTCTCGCCGTCGTGTGGTTCGGCTCCCCGCACTCGCCATATCGAGCGCTCGAGTCGGACCGGCAGCGTTACCTGGATTTGCCGGAGGCGGAGCAGAACTTTTATGGCGAAATCACGGCGATGGACCGCGCGTTCGGCCGGCTTCGGCAGCAACTGCGCGAACTCGGGGCGACGACGAGTACGGTCCTCTGGTATTGCAGCGACAACGGCGCGTTGCCGAAGGTCGGCTCGACGGGCGGCAAGCGCGGATTCAAGGGTCAAATCTACGATGGCGGATTGCTGGTTCCCGCGATCCTGGAATGGCCCGGTTCGCTGCGGCAGCCACAGGTCATTGCCGTGCCGGGTGTGACATCGGACATCTACCCGACAGTGCTGGAACTGGCAGGCGTGAAGCCCGGGCCACAGCCGCCGCTCGACGGCATCAGCCTGCTACCGGTTCTGAAGGGTGGGCGGCAGGAGCGCGCAAAACCCATCGGGTTTTGGCAAGGCGGTGGGGGCGGCATCGGCGTCGCGGCGAAGGAGTGGATGGAGGAATTGCTCGCCGCCCAGGCGCGTGGGGAGGAACCCAACGACCCGCTTCGACTCGCCACTGACGCGGGCAAGATCGGTGCGCCCGTGCCGCTCGACCGGTTTCCCGGACACTCGGCGTGGCTCGACTGGCCGCTGAAGCTGCATCGGATCGAGAACGCGCGAACGGGCGCGGTGACATGGGAGCTTTACGATTTGGCCAGCGATCCGGCCGAAGCCCACGACCTGCGAGGCAAAGACGATCGCCGGCGTCCCGGAATGCAGTCCGCCTTGGAGACATGGCTGAAGAGCGTCGCACGCAGCCTGAATGGTGAGGATTACGGACCAGCCGGGCGCCGTTGACGCGACGGCTGCCCGCTGACCTCACCGGCCGTACCAGCCGCTGTCGATGGTGCTCACTTTGTCGCGCTCAGCCGTAATACGACGTCGTGCCCGATCCACGGGGCGGAAAACTCCCGTTGCGCACCGCCGTCAACCGTGCCCTGGGTTAGCACCAGCCCATCCGCCGGCCGGTACCATTCGATGCGCAGCGCTCCGCTCACCCCGCGAAGATCGAGCCGGATTTTCGCCGTGCGATCAGCCGCGACGTTGGCGGTTTTGCCGTCCGCGGCGGCATTGGGATGATAAACCAGCCACTCCTGCATCCCGCGTCGCATCAGCTTGGGCTCGCCTTCGGGCGTTTGTTTGTCGGGCGCGCCGACACGTGCCGTGTCCGGTTCGAAGTCGCCAAGGTCGAGACGCGTCGCGTCGAAGTACCGCGTGAGGTGAGGCACCGAGTCCAGGCCGTGCAATCCGGCCGTGTAGACAATCTCGTCCGGCCGCCGCCTGGGACGTTCATACTCGCGCCCCTCCGTCAGGCGATAAGGATGCAGCACATTCCACCGGCCGCCGTAATTCGCGGAGCCGCCGCTGAAGAGCCAGGCCCAGAACAGCCGGCGCTGAAAATACGACATGTGATCCGGGTCCGTGCGCAGGTGATCCTGTTCATAGTAATCCTCACCGTTGAGGATCGGCTTGTTCGCCGGGAGGTACGCCGGCAGGGCGCGCGCGGCCAGATCGATGCGGCGCTCGAGGTGCACGTAGTCACACCAGGGTTCGTGCGCGAACACCGCGTCCAACTGGCGGGCCGGTCCGGTCGAATAGGGATGCTGCCAGGGATCGTGCCGTTTCAGGTATTCACCAACTTCGCGTGCCAGCGTGTTGTGATGCGGAAAACCCTTTCCGTAATGCGCGTCGTTCACCGCCAGCCAATACACCTGCGGAAATGCGGCATAGCGTGCCACGATGTGGCGCAGCACCCTCTGTTTCACCTCCGGGGAAAATGTCCGCCACGCTTCCTCGTCCTTTCCATAACGCGATCCGCGCGGCAGCATGATGAGTTGCAGGTAGACGTCGGGAGCGTGATTGAGCAGCCAGCTCATCCGCTCGTCGGTGCGCTGGAAATTCCCGACGCACAATTGCGTCCCGCTCCCGTCCGTGAAATAGCTGCCGACCCAGGGCTCTGGCATTTCGTCCGACCACCGGCCGTCGCGGTCAAACACGAGCCAGGCACGCAGCGATGTGATGCCCTGCATCTGAACGTGCCGGACGTACGTTGCGAAGTCATCGAAGCCGATCCGTCGGCCCATCGTGTCAGCCGGGCTGAAAAGAAAATACGCCGTGTCGTTGAGATTGAGGAACCAGCGGCCGTCCTCGGTCATCCACTGCCGGGGGTTGCGGGTGTGCGGCAGCAGGCGCCCGCGCAGCGTCGAAGGCCCGGCGCGAAACTCCCCCGCGCGTGCAGTCACGCCCGGGCCGGCCGGCGCGTCGACGCTCCACCGCCACCTGCCGGGTTCGCTGACATATACGCGCGCCGCCCACGTGGTCTCACCGTCGTAGAACGCGTCGACGGTCTTCGCGCCGCCGGCGCCGGACGCGGGCGTGAACGTCACCCGGATGGGAATGTCGAACGGATTCCCGGTGTAGCCTTCGTTTCGGAAGCGGATTTCATGAACGCCGAATTTCACCGCGCGTTCGTCTTCGCGGGTGAAATGAGGCGCCGCGCGCAGGTTGGCGCCGGCGATCGCCGACAGCGCGAGGAGGGCGCGGACCCACGGTGCAACGGCGGCGCTGCCGGCGATGGCGAGCGGGGCGAAGAGGAGGGAAAGGAGGCGCGGGCAGGGCGCGTGCGCAGTCATGACTGGAAGAGCGGCGCGGAGGTTGATTTTGGGCTGCGGCGGGGAGCGGCGTCACCGGCCGCTGAGTTCCTGGAGCAGTTCGTAGATATACTGTGTGCCGCGCCGGAGGTTCTCGACCGAGAGCCGCTCATCGTTGCCGTGTACACGTTCGCGCTCGCGCTCGGAAATCTTGAAGGGAGCGAATCCATAACACGTCATCCCCAGCTCCATGAAATAATGGCTGTCGGTGAAACCCGTGCTGACGAGCGGGACCACCGGCACGCCGGGATCGTGGCGCTTCGTCACCGCGGCGATCGCATCATAGAAGGCCGAGTCGAGGCTCGACTCGGGCGGCGGCCAGCCGATGCCAAGCGGACGGATCTCGACGCCCAGGTCTGTGGCGACGCGGCGGATATCGGCGAGAAACGCCTGCGGATCCTGGCCGGGCAGCAGCCGCACATCGAGTTCGGCGCGGGCCAGCGGCGGAATCACGTTCGTCTTGTTCGAGCCTTCGATCACGGTGATCGAAATCGTGTTTCGCAGCAGCGCGTACACCCGCGGATTTTTCGCCAGCTGCTGGCGTGCCGCCGGGTTTTCGACTGCGCGGCGGATGTCGGCATAGAGCGGGCGCAACGCGGGATCGACGGTGGGTGCGATGGCGCGGATATAGCGCTCGACCACGGGCGTGATCACAAGCGGCAGCGGCCACGTGCGGATCTTCTCGAGCGCACGCACGAGTTTGTTGGGTGCACTGTCGTCGCGCGGAATCGAACCGTGTCCGGGCATTCCACGCGCGGTCACCTCCAGCCAGAACGGCGCCTTCTCCGCGGCCAGCACCCCGTAATACAGCGGCTTGCCGGTTTCGTCGGTGACGATGTTGCCGCCCTCGTTCAACACGAACTCGGCCTTTCCGAGCGCGTCGGCATGATGCTTGGTTACGTCCCCCGCGCCGAGCACGCCGCCGATTTCCTCGTCGGAGGTGGCAAGATAAATCACATCGCGATCGAGCATGATGCCCTGCCGCTTCAACGTGAGCAGCGCGACCAGTTCGGCAATGCCGAGTCCCTTGGTGTCGATGGCACCGCGACCCCAGACGTATCCATCTTTCACGACCCCGCCGAATGGGTCCACCGTCCAGAACGCGCGGGCGGCCGGCACGACGTCCATGTGGTGCAGCAGGATCATCGGGCGCTTCCGGCCCGAGCCGGGAACACGCGCGAGGAGATTGGCCTTGCCCGCGACCGGCTCCCAGATCGTCGCGGTGATGCCATCGCGCGCGAGTGTCTCGCGCAGGAAGTCCGCTGCGGCCTTTTCGTTGCCCGGCGGATTTGCGGTGTTAATCCGGAGGTAAGCCGAGAGCAGTTGCGTCGCCTCGTCACCGATTCGATTCCAGTCGAGCGTGGACCTTGCCGGTGGCGATGAAGCGGCGAAGGCAGCGGTGGCAAGCAGGGACAGGATCGACGCGAGGACACGAAGCGATGTGGACATGAGCGGGCAGGGGATTCGGGATTGGGCGAGGGATCTTGGTGACGCTGGGCAGCCGCGGATTCCGGGGGGCCGAATCAACGTGAGGAAAAATCCCGGGCGTTGGAAGTCTTCACGTGACCGGCCGCCTCGGTGCGCCATGCTGCGAGCCCGCGTATTTTGTACCGCACTGGAGCCGCATCCAAATCATTCGACCGGAGGTATGAAGGGACAGGCTGATTCTGCGGTTTGAACCCACATCGGCGATACGTTCCAGCTGCCGACTCCCGCCACCGCGGCGAAATCGACCTGTCCCTTTCAACATGCCCCAAACTGGTTGAGCGCGTCGCGAGCAAAGATCGCGTCGTCAACCAGCGAAACACGACCGTGGGCAGGAATGCGCGCCGGGGCGACGGCACTTTTGGTGAACTCGTGCCGGGCGTCGTGGCAATTTCAATTGAAGGTTTCCTTGAGCTTGCCCGCCCTGGCCGGATCGATGCAGTGAGAAACCGCGAATGGACAGGCGCGCGTCGAGATGCCGGCGGTGGTGGGGGAATCGGTTTATCACTTCATGAGCCGAACGCTGCCCGCGATTCGGCTTGGGTGTGGCCGGTTTTGACCCGAGAAAGGGGAAAACTCCAAACTTCCATGCGTGCGATACCAACCCCAAGTTCCGAAAGTGGCTCCGGTTTTGCGCAGGGATCACTGAGGCGGACGCTTTCCGTTCTCGTTGCCTGCCTCCCCTGCATTTCTTCGCACGCGGCACCGGACCAAGGCCGCCCCAGCGCCGATCGCTATAAGTCCGCCATCGTCACGTTTGCCGACCGAGTCCTGGCATCGGGCCGCGATCGGTTCGGCGCAATAGAGACGCCGCTCTTTGTCGACGGACTCCAGGTGACGAGCCTGGAACCCGCCATCTGGAAGGGACCCGGCGGCGAATCGTGGGTGCTGAGCAACTTCGCGAGCCAGCAATCGCTGATGCGGCTGCTGGACGGACTCACCGGGCTGACCGGCGAAACACGCTACCGCGCTGCCGCCGAGGCGGCGACACGTCATGCGCTCGATCACCTGATCACGCCAAATGGACTGCTGTATTGGGGCGGACATTCGGCTTGGGACCTGCAGGCCGATCGTCCCGTCGGCAACAAGGGCAACATCACGGTTCATGAATTGAAGGGCCAGCAAGCCGACTACCGGCTGATGTGGCGGGTGAATCCCGCGGCCACGCGACGACTCATGGAGTCCATCTGGGCCGGCCACATCCTCGATTGGTCGCTGCTGGACTTCAACCGGCACGCGCCGAACGCTAAAAAGGTGCCGGCGCCCTGGGCGCATGCGTTCAATCAGGCCACCGCGGTTCCCTTCCCGACGGATGGGGCCAACCTGTCCTTCTGCAATGTCACGCCCATGTTCGTGCACACCGGCGTGCTGCTCTCGGTGCTCGACCATCACGACGAGGCGCTGACCTGGACCCGGCGCATGGTCGAACGCTGGCAGCAGGCGCGGGATCCACGGACAGGTCTTTCCGGTGGCCAGTTGAGTTACCGGACTGCTGTCGACCGGGCGCAACAGGCCCTCGGTCATGTGCACCCGCAGATCAACGAAGCCAGGATCGTGGCGAGCTATCACCAGACCTCCCGCTACCACCAGTTGCCCGCGGTCCAGTTGCTGGCCGGAGAGGCGCTGATCGCCGCGGGCGGCCGCCGGGCCGAAGTCGGCCGGGAGTTCATCAAGTGGGCTTCGGAGGATCTGCAGGTCTACGCGAAGCACTGCCACGATCCGGCGACGGGTAAGTTCAACACGATGATGACCGACGGGACACCGATCGAGTGGCGCAAGGCAAAGGAGGGCTATTATACGGCCAACTCATTTGCCCCGGCCTCGCCCGACGGGCTGCTCCTGTGGGGCTACGCCCTCGCGTGGCGGCTGACGCGGGAGCCGGGCCATTGGACCATGCTGCAGCACCTCTTCCGCAGCATGACGCTGGGCGAATTGGGCGACCCCGACGGTCGCGGGCGCGCGCTCCGCATCGGCACCGGCGAGAGTGACTGGGTTGTCATCTATGCGCTGCTCGAACTGCATGATGCCGCGGCCGACGGAATGTTTCTCCGGCTGGCGGGCCGGGTCGGCGACAATCTGCTGGCGATTCAGTCGCCGACCGGTTTGTTCCCGCGCCGCGGTCGTGAATGGGCCCGTACCGGTGACGATATTCCGCTGGCCCTGCTGCACCTTGTCGCTGCCATCGAGGGCAAACGGAGTCGCATCCCGCCGCCGGCGATCGATCGCCAGTTTTTCCATGCCGTTTATTATGGCGAACTCGAACCGCACCAGAAGAAGCGCGCCGACGATCGCACCTACGATTCAAACGTGTTTTATGGCGACGATCTTTGAGGGGATGTCGGCACCCGCCCGTTCTTCTTCCGCTCCACTTCGGGGAGAAACGCGGTGAGCAATCCGATCAGCGGCAGGAAGCTGCACACCTGATAGACGAAAAAGATGCTGGTGTGATCCGCGAGCTTGCCGAGCAGCGCGGACGCGATGCCGGCCATGCCGAAGGCGAAGCCGAAAAACAGCCCCGCGATCATCCCGATTTTCCCCGGCATCAATTCCTGCGCGTAAACCAGGATGGCGGAAAACGCCGACGCGAGGATGAGTCCGATGACCACGCTGAGGATGGCCGTGCCGACGAGGCCCACAAATGGCAGCGCGAGCGTGAAGGGGGCGACGCCGAGGATGGAAATCCAAATGACAAGCTTGCGGCCATAGCGGTCGCCGATCGGCCCACCGAGGATCGTGCCGGCGGCGACGGCAAACAGAAACAGGAAGAGATAAAGCTGCGCGTGCTGGACCGAGACGTTAAACCGTCCAATCAGGTAGAACGTGTAGTAGCTGGTCAGACTCGAGAGGTAGAAGTATTTCGAGAAAATCAAAGCCGCGAGCACGATGAGCGCGCGGGTGATTTGGCGTGATGAGAGGTGCGTGTTCACGGTCCACGCCGGCGTCGGCGCGGCCGTGCGCTGGATCGTGAGATGCCGCCGATACCAGCCACCGAGCTTCGCCAGCATCACGATGCCCAGCAGCGCGAGCGCGGAAAACCAAAGGATGTGCGCCTGCCCGTGCGGCACGACGATCAGCGCCGCGGCGAGCGGGCCCAGTGAGGTGCCGAGATTTCCTCCGACCTGAAACAGCGACTGGGCGAAGCCGTGCTTCCCCCCGGATGCGAGCCGCGCGAGCCGTGACGCCTCGGGGTGAAAAATCGCTGAGCCGGTGCCGAGAAGCGCGGAGGCGAAGAGGATCCGGTCGAAGCTTCCCGCCTGCGACAGCAGGATCAATCCGACCAGCGTAATCCCCATCCCCACCGCGAGCGAATACGGTTTCGGCCGGCGGTCGGTGTAGAACCCGATGACCGGCTGGAAGACCGAGGCGGTAACCTGAAAGACAAACGCGATCAGCCCGATCTGGGAAAATGTGAGCGCGAAGGATTCCTTCAGCAGCGGATAAATAGCGGGCAGCAGCGACTGAATCGTGTCGTTGAGCAGGTGGCAGACGCTCAACGCGAGCAGGACCGGCAGCAGCGTTTCCCCGGCGGTGGGAGTGGGACGAGTGGCGGTGGCGACTTCGGCGGCGGAACGCTCCATCGCGCAATCAGTGGGGGCGATGGCGGAGTTCGGCAAGTCGTCCGGCGAGGACCAAAGATCAGTCGCGCACAAATATATCCAATTGCTCCCTTCCACGGCTAAACAAACCTCCCGGATATGAACACGCGCCTCCGTTTGTTCTGGCTTTCCGTCCTCTTCGCGCCGGCTGGCTTCTGCGCATCCGACGCACCCCGCCCGGCACGCGAACCCGGCGCCGGGCTGCTCTATTACGCGAAAGCCGATTACGCCTTCGCGGACAACGCCGCCGTCATTGCCAATCCGTACATCTGCGGTGCGCTGTTTCAGGTGATTTGGAGCGAGGTCGAAAAAACCGACGGCCACTGCGACTGGGGCGAGGTCGATCGCTGGATTAAACCGTGGCTCGACGCGAAGAAGAGCATCGCCATCCGCATCATGTGGGTGACGAGCGGGGCGTGGCCGAAGCCGTATTACAAGACACCGACGCCGAAGTGGGTGTGGGAAAAAGGCGCGAAGTTCGCATTCCTCAAGGCCTCGCGCACCGAGATCCCGCTGGTCTGGGATCCGATCTACAAAAAATACGCCCGGCGTTTTCTTGAAACGTTTGCGGCGCGTTACGGCGACAGCCCGTGGCTCCTGTTCGCCGACGTCACGCCGGGCGCGGAAACGAACCCCTACCGCTTCGGGTTGAACAATCCCGCGAATCTCGCGTTCAAGGATCGGTATGCCCAGGCGAAGGCCAGCGATGGCCGCAGCTACAGCGAGGAGCTTTGGCTCGAGACGGTGAAGGAATGGATCGATGCCGCGGGGCGTGCGCTACCGAAAACCCCGCTGCTCGTGACGCTCAACGTTGGCAGCCTGCGCGGCACGGATCGGCTGCGCGAGATCGGCGACTATGCCGTGAGCAAAGGCTGCTACGTCGGGCAAAACGGCCTCGGCGGTCGCAGCTACCAGGATCCGGCGGCGGGACGGATGCAGGCGTTTCTGGGGTGGTCGCAGCGGACGAAATTGTTTTTCGAAATGGCGGCTGGCACCGGCGGCCGGACGGGGACGTTGCTGGAAGTCATGCAGGCGGCCGGGCGGATCCATTGCGACTACCTGAACGTGTACCCCGAGGACGTGCGGCGCGGTACGCGCGGGCAGAAGAATTTCGATCCGGCCTACGAAGCCACGCTCAAGTACGGTGCCGAGCGGCTGGGGCGCCACTGAAAGGTGGACCGCGTTGCCCGTCGAACGGGCAGGCCGCGCCACCTTGATTGCACAGTTCCGGCTCAGCTCCGACTATTTCTTCCTGCCCTCTTTCTTGTTCTTTTTCGACCTGTCGCCACTCGAAGGATACTCGGCGGATTCGACCCGGGCGGTCTTCAGGTACGCGTTGAACTGGGCGACGATGTCGGGGTGAGCGGCGGCGACATTCTTCTTCTCTCCGATGTCATCGCGGAGATTGTAGAGTTCGAGCGGGCCATCGAGTCCGCTGCGCTGAACCTTCCAGTCACCCCGTCGCGCGGCCTGGCGGAATCCGCCGGCCGGGTACTCCCAATACATGAAGCGGTTTCGCAGCGCGGGCTGCTCTCGGCCCAGCAGCGTCGGCAGCACGCTCACGCCATCGATCCCCGCGGGCAGCTTGCCTCCACCGAGTTCAGCCAGCGTCGGCAGCACATCGGCAAAGTACCACGGCACGTCGGAGGTTTTTCCGGCCGGCACGTGTCCGGGCCAGCGCACGATCATCGGCTCGCGGATGCCCCCGTCATAGAGCCCGCCCTTCCTGCCGCGGAGCGGACCGGCACCGTGGAAGAATTCATAGTCGCGGCCGCCCACGCTCACCGGCCCGTTGTCGGAGGTGAAGAAGACGATCGTGTTTTCCTCGAGCCGGAGCTCCTTGAGCAGGGCCAGCAGCCGGCCCACATCGCGATCGAGCCGGCTGATCATTCCGGCGACGGCGGCGTTGGGCTCGGGTTGGGAAGCGTAGCCGGCCCCTTTGTTCTCAAAAGGTTTCTCCGGAAACTTCCCGCGGTACTCGGCGAGTGAATCCTCGGGCACGAGAATCTCCGCGTGCGGCAACGTGTAGGCGAGGTACAAAAAGAAGGGTCGGTCCTTGGAACGACGGATGAAGTCGAACGACCGGCCGGTCATCAGGTCGTGCGCGTAGGCCCCGCGTTTTCCGCCGGCGTTCTCGGGCAGGACGATGGCCTGGTCGTTCTCGTCCATTGTCTGCGGATACTGCCGGTGCGCTGCGCCCTGGTTGTAGAAACCAAAGGCGTAATCGAAGCCCCGTTTGAGGGGCGTGCTCGCACTGCCGACGTCGCCCAGGCTCCATTTGCCGACGAAGCCGTTGGTGTACCCGGCGCCGTGGAGCACTTCGGCCACGGTCACCTCGGACCGCGGCAGGTTGTAGTCACCACCGTTGGAGCGGACGAAAGCGTGACCGGTGTGCTTGCCGGTCATGAGCACGCAGCGGCACGGGGCGCAGACCGGTGCGCCCGAGTAGACGTCGGTGAACCGTGTGCCCTCGGCGGCCATGCGATCGAGGTTCGGCGTTTTGATCTTCGTCTGGCCGTAGCAGCCCAATTCCCCATAGCCCAGGTCGTCGGCCATGATATAAACGATGTTGGGCTTGGCCGCGGCCTGAAGCATCGCACCAACCGGCAGAAGCATCAGCAGGGCGATCGCAATGGGGCCGCGGGAAAAACCGCGGGGAAATATCCGGGGGGAGGGGATGAGGGAGGACATCGGTGGTGGCTGGATTTCTTCGGCGAACCAGCGCCTGCTCTGACACAGGGAGAGGCATCATGCGAGCCGAACCCGGCGCGAGCCGGGGAGAGATTAGAAGGGACAGCTCAATCACACCCGAAAACTGGCTCGAACCAATCCCACCGCGAAACACGTTTTCCCACCGACACCATCTTTTTCTTGTTTCGCGGAAACCAAGCCCGATAACTCGCAGCCGCTTCCATGCTGCACTTTTCCGCAAGTCGGTTTTTCGCCTCGAGTCTGCCGCTGATGGCCGCGACCCTCGCCGCCTCGGCCGCGACGTTTCCCGCGCCGTACAATTCCGAGCACGACACCGAGAGCCGGCCACTCCCGCCGGCGGAGGCCGCCGCGGCGCTCACGTTACCACCGGGGTTCAAGGCGACCGCTTTCGCGGCCGAGCCGGACGTGAACAATCCGATCGCGCTGGCGTGGGATGCGCGCGGACGGTTGTGGGTCGCGGAAAATTACACCTACGCGGAGTACACATTGCGGTTCGATCTGCGGCTGCGCGATCGCATCCTCGTGTTCGAGGATGGCGGCAACGGACGTTTTAGTTCGCGGCGCGTGTTCATCGACGACTTGCAGCGGCTGACGAGTGTCGAGGTGGGCCACGGCGGCGTATGGGCCATGTGCCCGCCCCAGTTGCTGTTCATTCCGGATCGCGATCGCGACGGTGTACCTGATGGCCCGGCCGAGGTGGTGCTCGACGGATTCAATGTCCCGACGGAGAACCACCACACGGTCGCGAACGGGCTTCGATTCGGGCCCGATGGCTGGCTCTACGGGCGCTGCGGCGCGTCGAGCCCGGGCGAGATCGGCCCGCCGGGCGCGCCGGCCGAGGCGCGAGTCCCGTTGCGCGGCACGATCTGGCGTTATCATCCGCAGCGCAAAGTCGTCGAGGTACTCAGCGCCGGCACGACGGGCCCTTACGGCCACGATTGGAACGCCGAGGGCGAACTGTTTTTCATCAACACGGTGAACGGCCACCTCTGGCACGGGATCACGGGCGCGCATTACCAGCGGCCGCACACCGTCGATCCCAATCCCGCCGTTTACGGTTTGATCGATTTCCACGCTGATCACTGGCACTTCGACACAGGGCAGACGTGGCAGAAGTCGCGCGACGGGGCTGCGAACGCGTTTGGCGGCGGACACGCGCATGTCGGCATGACGATCTACCAAGGCGACAATTTTCCCGCCGAGTATCGCGGCCGGCTCATGACGCTGAATTTTCACGGCCGGCGCGCGAACCAGGAACTGCTCGAACGCGCCGGCTCGGGATATGTCGCGCGCCACGGTCCGGACTTTTTCGTCTCCGGCGACAAATGGTTTCGCGGTCAGGAGATTTCCTACGGCCCTGATGGCGGCGTGTTCGTGCTCGACTGGAGTGACACCGGCGAGTGCCACGAAGCGACCGGCGTGCACCGCACCAGCGGGAGGATTTTTAAAATCACGTTTGGGGATCCGCGCCCGCCGGCGATCCCCGATGTGGCTACGCTCGATGCGCGCGAGCTGGCCAGGCTCCACACGCATGCGAATCAGTGGTTCGTCCGGCAGGCGAGGCTGGAACTCGCCGCCCGCGCCGCGTCCGGCCGCGGCGCCGCCGACGCGGTGGCGCCCTTGAGGGAGCTGTTCACCACGCACAGCGATCACGTCGTGAAGCTGCGCGCGCTTTGGTCGTTGTACGTGATCGGGGCGGTCGATGATGCCTTCTTGCGGGCACAGCTCCGGCATGCGAATGACCATGTGCGCACCTGGGCGATCCGGCTGCTGTCGGATCGCTGGCCGCTCGACACGGTCATGAGCCGGCGGCCGGCGCGCGAGCAGCCGCCGGTTGATCGCGCCTTACTGGCGGAGTTTACCCGTATGGCAAAAACGGATGCATCGGCGCTCGTCCGACTGGCGTTCGCCTCGCTGCTGCAGCGGCTCGCGCCTACCGATCGGCCGGAGCTGGCGGCGGCGCTCGCGGGCCGGGCGGAAGACGCGACTGACCATAATCTGCCGGCGCTGCTCTGGTACGGACTCATCCCGGTGGCGGCAGTAGAGCCGGCCGCACTGGTGGAAGTGGCCGCGGGTTGCGAGTGGCCGCTCACGCGGCGTTTCATTGCCCGGCGACTGGCCGAGGAGATCGAAAGTAGTCCCGGGCCATTGAGCGCTTTGCTCGCGCGCGCCGTGGCCAAGCCAGTTTCGTTTCAGTCGGACATCGTCGGCGGCATCGCCGAAGGGTTGAAAGGCTGGCGGAAGGCGCCGAAGCCGGACGCGTGGGATGCATTCGCGGCGAAGCTCGCGCCGGAGGCCGACGCGGCGCTCGGCGAACGGGTTCGCGATCTCAACGTGTTGTTTGGCGATGGCCGCGCGCTGGACGAAATCCGCCGCGTCGCGCTCGACGACAAAACCGATCTGCCGGCGCGGCAGCGGGCATTGCAGGCGCTGATCGCCAGCGCGCCTACCGATTTGCGGCAGGTATGCGAAAAACTGCTCGCCGTCCGCGGGCTGAACGCGACCGCGGTGCGCGGACTCGCCCAGTTCGACGATCCCACGATCGGGCAGAAAATCGCGCGCAGTTATCGTACGTTTCCGCCGACGGAACGCGAGGGCGTCGTCACCATGCTGGTGGCGCGACCCACGTTCGCGCGCGCGTTGCTGACGGAGATGGCGGGTGGCCGGATCCCGCGCTCCGCGCTGACCGCCTTTCAGGCGCGGCAGATTCGGAGCTATGGCGATCCGGCGCTCAACGACGAACTGCG
>JAUSID010000204.1 GCA_030648295.1 Opitutaceae bacterium
GGGCTTGACCTTGAAATAGAACGACGACGTGCGGGCCGCCACCCGCAATCCGGGCACCTTGGACAACACGTTGAGCAACTCCTCGCTGATCCCGTCCGAAAAATATTCGCTGTCCTTTTCGCTGCTGCGATTTTCGAACGCGAGCACGGCGATGGATTTCTGCTCCACGCGGGCGGCAGCGGCGGCCGGGTTGCGCGGCTTGGGGGCCGGCGCGGCGGCCAGCATGCGCTGAAATTCAGGGGTCGCGCGAATTGGTTCGAAAACCGGATTGAGCCGCAGCGCGGCTTGCGGGGACGGATAGACGGTTTTGAGCCGGGCAATCCGCTGCTCCGTCTCGAATTTCGCCGTCACCTCGGCGCCGTGCCCCAGCGCGATCCGCAGCAGAGCCGACGGCGCGGCGCAGGACCAGAATTCAGCCTGCAGACTCTGGTTTTGTTCGAGCTGGCGCAGCAATGTCTCCGCTTCCGCCGTCTCACCCAATCGCGCCAGCGCGACGCCCTTGTAAGCCAACGCCGCGCGGAGAGTGGGGTCCTCGGCGAGCAGCCGGTTGGCGACGGTGCGCGTGTTTTCCCATTCGGCGCGCGCCGCCTGCGGCCGGCCGGCCAACTCATGCGCCAGCGCTAGCAACACCGCTTTCGGTCCGGTGAAATACGTGTCGTTCCACGCATCGCGCGGCGCCGCATTGAGCGCGGCGATGGCTTTGTCCGGCTCACGCCGCCACAGCCAGACCTGGCTCATGACAAAGGCGCCGCGCGGTTCGAGCCGGAGCCACGTCGGCCAGCGTTCGAGGTCCGCCGCGGCGGCGTCGAGGTCGCCGCGCCAGCACAGTTTCAGCAGGACACCGAAAGCGTGCGCGCGCCCGGTGCTCTTGACCGCCAGCGATTCGGCCAGCGCGGCCTCCGCCTCCGCGTAGCGGCCAAACCACACCAACTGCGTTCCCTTGATCGACAGTGCCCGGGCATCCCCGCCGGGCAACGCGTTCGCGCGATCGAAAGCCACCACGAGTTCGTTCGCCTTGCCCGCCGCTGCATACGCCAGCCCGAGCGCGCCCCACACGCCGCGATGGCCTGGCTGGCGTTCGCTGAGCGGTTCCAGAATTCGAATTGCCTCTTCTGCCGTCGCCCCGCCCACATCAGCCAGATAACTGGCATAGGCCACCTGCGCTTCGACGGAAGCGGGATCGAGTTTCCACGCGCGCTCCGCCTGCTTTTGCAAGGCGTCCTTTCGCGCGCGCGTGCGATCATAACCCAGCACCGACATCAGCCGCGAGACCTGGGCCTGTGCCGCCCAGACTTCGGCGTCGGTCGAGTCGAGACTTTCGGCCCGCTTGAGCAAATCCTCCGCGAGAAAAACGTTTTCGTGGTTCGACTCGTCGCCGTCCTCGAACAAAGTCCGCGCCTGCGCGACGAGTTTCCGCGCTTCCGACAGAGCCGGCTTTGCGTTTGACGTTGCGGCCTTTTCGACCGCCGTGCCAAATCGTGCTCCGAACATCCAGAACGCGAGCGCCGCGCAGGCCAGCCCACCGAGGATGGCCGGCCAGAGCCAGCGGCGGGATTTTTGTGGGACGGCGGCCGCCCTCAGCCGCAATGGCAATTCAGCGGCCGGGGGCGGCCGCGCTCCCACTCCGCCATTCAACAGCTTCTTGATCCGGTCGCAAAACGCCGGCCGCGTTTCCCCATCGCGGAGCCGCGTCCATTGCACCTCGCGAAATTTCTCCGGCACGCGAGCCGTGGCATCCGCGGTGTCGTCGATCACGACGGGAACCAGGAAAGGCAGGTCGTCGGCCATGTCCTGCGTGCAGTCCACGGCCAGCTTCCACTCGCGGCGAAAGTAACCCTTCGCCCGCGCGTCGGTGTGGGCCGAGATGATCGGCACGAACAGCGCGCACTCCTTGATCTGCTTCCGGATTTTTTGATCCCACGCATCGCCGCCGCGCAGCTCGCTTTGATCGAACCAAACTTCGACGCCGTTTTGTCTCAACGTTTCACAAATGCGTTTGGCTGCCTCGGCATCCTGCGAAGCATAGGAGAGAAAGACGGCTTTGTGGTCGTCGTTCATCGTTGAGACAAAGCGCGGCTTGTCCGCCGTAGGCTTGGCGAAGGTGGAAGCGCGTCGCAGATGCGCCGCGCGGCGTCCGCGTCCTGGGAGGCATAACTCAAGAACACTGCTTTGCTCGCGGAGCTCATGCGTTCGCCTCGGTCCATTGCCGACGTAGTCCTGCCTGCCGCGCCGAAGCCTTGGCGAAGGCGGGCGAGGCGTAGGAGAGGAAGACCGCGCCACCGGGCGCGGAACGCCCAACGTTTAACGCTGAACTCTTAACGCTCAAGGGCCGGTCCTCCAGGATGCGATGCGCAGGTTCTTCACTTGGGATTTAAGCGTTAAAAGTTAAACGTTGAGCGTTTTTTCCCCGCTCATTTTCCCGGTTCCTTGAGCAGCGTCTGAAACCGCGAATCGTCGCGCAGCTTGTCCCACAACGGGTCGAGCCGCAGCAGCGCCGCCGTGAGCGGCCAGCCGACGTTCCGGCCGACCGCCGCCGCGCGAAATTTTTCCAGCCACGGCAGCGCTTCGTCTGCGCGACCGAGGACCGCGTAGATGCGGGCTTCCGAACTGAACCAGGCCGTACGGTCGCTCCGCGACAGCTCCGCCGCCGTGCGCGCCTCCCGCAGCGCCTCGTTCGCCTGCCCCAGCCACGCGAGCAATTCGCCCCGCATCAAGTGCAGGTCGCGGGCTTGCGGCGTGGCTTTCAAACGGGCGTCCACCACGGCGAGGCCCGCTTCCCACGCGAGGCGCGCGGCCTCCTTGCGTCCGGCCAGCGCGTGGGCGCGGCCCGTCCAGTAGGTCTTCGGCCCGGCAAACCAGTTGTCCTGAATGTAATCATCCGAAAACCGATCCAGCGTCTTCAACGTGGCCTCGGGCGTGCGCTGGCAGAGCTGCACCATCGCCGTGGTCCAAATCGTGCGCGGTTCGTTGCGCACCGCCGTCGGCCCGGAGGCCAGCATGCGCGCCGCCCCGTCCGCGTCGCCCTTCCACGTGAGCATCAGGATTGCGAGCATGGACTGCGAATTGGCGGAGGGCTGCGCCGCGACCGACTGCCGGATGCAGCGGTCCGCCTCCTCAAACCGGGCGCGATGAAAGAACAGCAGGAACTCCGTGTAACGCGCCAGCGCGGGGTTGCCGTCCGGCTGCGCGGCGACCCGCTCGTAGAGCGCCGCGGATTCGTCCACCCGATCCAAGCGGTCATAAATCCACGCGAGATTCCCGAGCGCGCCGGCGTGGTTGGGCTGGCGCGAGAGAATTTTTTTGAAGGTCGCCTCGGCGACCGCCGGATCCTCGAAGTCACGCTGCCAGCGGCCCAGTGCGAACTGCCCTTCCAGGGAATCGGGGTCAAGGCTCAAGGCGCGCTCCGCCTGGCTGCGCGCCGCGGCCGCGCGCGCTTGCGCGTGATCGAAGCCGCGGGACCTAAACGAAAAATTGAGCAGTGACGACACCGCCCAAATTTCCGCATCGTTCGGATCGAGCTGGAGGGCACGCTTGAGCAAACCCTCGGCCGCGGCGAAGTCCTCCGCCGTCGAGTCGTATTTGTCCAAACTCATGGCCCGCGCGCGGGCCGCGAGTTGCCGCGCTTCGGAGAGCGGTGCGGCGGCCAGGGCGGATTTCGCCGCGGCGCGGGCGGCAACGGTCTCGGCGGTGGCAAGCAGCCTTGCAATTTCCGCGGGACTGCGATGCGGACGGATCGCGAAAAATGCAGCGACAATCAGGATCGCTAACACGCCGAGCGCGGGCAGGAGCCAGATGCGCGGGGGCGGGCGCTGCGGTTGTAGGCCCGGCCAGTGGCCGGGCGCCCGGTCAGCCCCCGGGCCTATTATTTCGCCACCGAGCAATTTCACCACGCGGTCGGCCAGCGTCTCCGGCGTGTCCTTTACGTTGAGCCGCGTCCACTGCACCTCGCGAAACCGGTCGGGCACGCGCGCCGTCGCGTCGGAGGTGTCGTCGATCACGACCGGAAAAAGGAACGGCGCGTCGTCCGCCATCAGGTGCGAACGGTCGACGGCGAGTTTCCACTCCAGCCGGAAGTAACCCTCGGCGCGGGCGTTGGTGTTCGCGGAGATCACCGGCACGAACAGCGCGCACTCCTTGATCTGCTTGCGAATCTTTTGATCCCACACATCGCCACCGCGCAGCTCGCTTTGATCGAACCAGACCTCCACGCCGGCGGCGCGCAACGCATCGGCAATACGTCGCGCCGCTTCGGCGTCTTGCGATGCGTACGACAGGAAAACCGCTTTTCCCGAGATGCTCATTGCGGCCCTCCCGTGGATTGGGCTGACTTCTGACCTCTGCTTGCCTCGCCATGGCTCCGCAGGAGCGACGGCGGGTCCTCTGCCCTCTGAACAGCCTGGTTCGCCCCGGTCGTCATTCGATTTCCTTTTCCAACAATCGCAACGCCTCCGGCAACGCCACCACGCCGCGTTCGCCGTTGAACACGCTCTTGTTGACCTGCGCGATCAACAATCGCCGATCGGCACCGACGAGGTCGGCCGCCGCGTTGAAGCGATCGAATTCCTGCGATGCGGGGCTCGACGTGAGCTTCGACTCGATCGCCCAATGCCGCCGGCCCAGCTTGAACACGAGATCGACTTCGTAGCCGTCGGACGTGCGGAAATAGTGCGGCATCACCGTGGCGCCGCGCGCCGCGAGTGTTTCAACGATCTGGCCAATGACAAAGCCTTCCCAACTCGCACCGACCCACGGCTCGTGCAGCAACTCGTCGGTAGTGCGCACCCCGAGCAACGCGTGCAGCAACCCCGTGTCGCGCCAATAGACCCGGGGTGAGCGCACCAGCCGTTTCTTCAGGTTCGGCAGCCACGGGGGCAGCCGGCGAATCAGAAACGCGCCTTCCAGAAAATCGAGATAGCTGTTCACCGTGTGATAGGTGAGGCCCAGGCTTTGGCCGACCTGGCTTGCGTTCCAAATCTGGCCGTGCACGGCCGCGGTCATGCGTAACAAGCGTTCGGTTACGGCGGGTTTGGCCGGCAATCCCCACCGGGGTAGGTCGCGTTGCGCGAGGAGCGACAGATAATCGAGCTGCCACTGGGGAAAGCGTTTGGGCTCCGGCGCACCGCCTTCCGGAAAACCGCCGCGCAGCCACGCTTCGCGCAGCGGCGTGTCGTCGAGCTCGGCGACCAGCAAGGGCGCCATTTCCAGAACGGCCAGCCGGCCCGCGAGTGATTCCGAAATCTGTCGAATGAGCGCCGGCGAAACGGAGCCCAGCAGGAGAAACCGGCCGGAGCGCCGGCGGTCGGCATCGATGGCGCCCCGCAGCCGCGGAAACACTTCGGGCCATTCTTGCGCCTCATCGAGCACGACCAGGCGGCGCTGCGCCATCAGGGCATCCCACTGCAGATCGAGCCGCACGCGCTCGGCCGGTTGCTCGAGGTCGAAATACTCGGTCGAAAGCGCCCGCGCCAGCGTCGTCTTGCCCGCCTGACGCGGACCGACGAGGGCCACGGCGGGATAGTCTGCGAGGCGAGCGCGCACGACACGGGTGATGAGCCGGGAAATCATTTGCAGATTAGAAATCATTTTCTATCCTGCAAACAAGCCTCCGCCGCCGGAAACTGCGGACGGCACCCTTCGCGCCGCGCCTGGGTGTTCGCCGAGATGATCGGCATTCTGCCGAAACGGCAGAACGCGCACTCTTTAATGTGCTTCCGGATCTTCGCATCCCATTCTGCTGGCCAGCAGAACCGCCGCGGAGCCCGTTCGACGCAGAACCCGAAACCCAAAACCCTGGCCGCCTTTGGCGCCGCCGCAGGCGGGTAAACCCTGGCCGCCTTTGGCGCCGCCGGAGGCGGGCAAGCGCAGAACCCGAAACTGCGCGCGTTGCGCGCGAGAACCACACTTCGACGCCAGTGGCGCGCAATGCGTCGCAAATGCGTCGCGCGGCGTCCGCGTCTTGCGACGCGTAGCTGAGGAAGACGGCCTTGTTTTCCGCGGCGCTCATTTCGAAACCGGGATTCCCAACCCGAAACCCAAAACCCGTAACCCGGAACTGCGCGCGAAGCGCGCATCCCACGCGTCACCGCCGTGCAGCTCATTTTGATCGAACCACACTTCGAGGCCGCAACTGCGCAACGCGCTCACGATACGCCGCGCGGCCTCCGTGTCTTCGCGGGCGTAGCTCAGAAAAACGGCTTTGTTTTCCGCGGCGCTCACTTTTCAAACCCGAGTTTTTTCAGCCACTCAGGGTAATACGGATTCGCGATCATGATGTCATCGGCGCCCGCTTTGAGAAAGAGCACCCGGCCTTCGTGATCGGCGATGGCTTTGTTCATCCAGACGTTTGCCTGCTCGTTGTCATTCAGTGCGTCGTAGACCCTCGAGATCGTATACGCGGGAACATAGTTCTGCCGCGCCTTGCTCAATAGTTGCTGGAGCACTTTTTGCGCCTCGGCGCGCCTTCCCGCCCGGCCATACAGGCTGCCGAGTTGTCCGAGCGTCTGCGGCGGGGACTCGAACCGGCAGGCCTCTTCCAACTGAGTAATTGCTTCGGCGGGGAGTCCCTTGCGGAAAAGCGACTGGGCCACCACCTCGTGCGCATTGAAATAATTGGGGGCCATCGCGAGAGTCTGCCGGCCGGTCTGGATTGCGGCGTCGAAATCGTGGGCGAAGAATTGCACCCACGCCAATATCACCCCGGCATTCACCGAAAGCGGATCAAGTTGCCGCGCCTTCGCGGCGATCACCCGGGACTCCGAATGCCGGGACATCGCACCCAGGAAAAGTGCATAGTACATGTGAGCCGATGCGTTGACGGGATCCAGCGCCAAGGCCCGTTTGTATTCACGCTCCGCCGCGGAGTAATCGCGATCCACATAGACGTGCAGGGCCGCCTGCGACATATGCGCGTCGGCCAGCATGTCGTCGAGCTGCAACGCCTTTGCGACGGCTTCGCGGAATTGAGGCGTGATGCTGTCCGGGGCCACATACGCAAAGTAGCGGACCAAACTGTAAGCGGAGGCCAGGCCTGCGTAGGCCTCCGCGTAGCCCGGGTGCATGGACAATGCCTTCTGGTAATGCGAAATCGCGAGCTTCAGTTCCGACTCGGTGTATTTCTCCGCGTGAAAGCGTCCTTTCAGGACTTCCTTGTAGGCTTCGATGTTATCCGTGTGTCGTTTGGCAGAACGCTGCGTCGCTTCGCCGGTCAGCGTGATTTTCAGCTTCGTCACGATCGCCCGAGCGATGTCGTCTTGAATGACGAAGATGTTGGTCATGTCCCGGTCGTAAGTTTCCGACCACAGATGGTAGCCGTCGGCGACGTTGATGAGTTGTGCGGTGATCCGAAGCTGGTTGCCGGTCTTGCGCACGCTGCCCTCGAGCACCGTTTTCACGTGGAGCAGCTCGCCGATTTTCTTCACGTCTTCCTTCCGATCCTTGAACACAAACGAGGAGGTGCGCGCCGGCACGCGGAGCCCGGGCACCTTCGCGAGCGAATTCAGGATTTCCTCCGTGATGCCGTCGCTCAGGTATTCATTTTCCTTGTCTCCGCTCATGTTGACGAACGGCAGCACGGCGATCGATTTCGGCTCCGAATCTTTCGCGGCGGGGCGAAAGAAGTAGGCGGCTAACCCGACCACGACGATGGCGAGAGCAACCCCGGATTTGACCAGCGACGGGAATTTCGTGCGAACCGGGGAAGTCGCTTGAACCGACGCCGCTTTTGCGGCTGCCGCAGTCGCGTGGCGCGGAGCGGTGAGAAGCCGCTGCACCTGTGCGACAAATTCCGGCGTCGGCAGCGCTCCGGGCAGCCGCATCCATTGCACGCGCAAAAACTCCGGCGGGACGACGGCGCCGGTCTCGCGGGTGTCGTCGATCACCACGGGCGCGATGAACGGCACGCCCTCGGCGAGCAAGTGCGTCTGGTCGACGGCGAGTTTCCATTCCAACCGAAAATACCCTTTCGCCCGCGCGTCGGTGTGCTGCGAGATGATCGGCACGAAGAGCGTGCATGCGTCGATCTGCTTTCGAATCTTCGCGTCCCACGCATCGCCGCCGCGCAGCTCCGACTCATCGAACCACACCTCCACTCCGGCCGCGCGCAATGCCTCCGCGATGCGCCGCGCCGCAGCGATGTCCTCACGGGCGTAGCTAAGGAAGACGGCTTTGCCGGCAACGCTCATTTTTTCGTGCTGGGCTCCTTCATGAGGTGCGCCAGTGTTTCGCGCCCATTATCGTATTCGGCGCGGCAGCCCAGCTTCGCGATGAGCTGGTTGAATTCCTCTGTGTGGCGCCAGGGATCCCACATGGAGTCCCAATAAAGCCAGCGTCGCGGCACGCGGGGCGTCGCTTCGAGATAAGGCAGCGCTTCCCCAAAACGCCCCAATGCACCGAGGACAAATCCCCGTTGGTAGCTAGGGCCTGGCAATTTCTTCAGCACTTCCGCGGCGAATGCGGTCGCTTCCGCCTCCAGTCCGGCCTTCCGGAGGACCCAAATCGCGCAAGCGTCGGCGTGCCGTCGCGGTGTCTGTTCGAGTCGGGCGCGCACCAGCCGGGCGGTCGCCACCGCCTCATCTTTCCGGCCGAGTTCATAGAGCGCGCGGGCCCGCGTGCCCAGGTTTGGAACGAAAGGATCCGGTCGCAAGGCGATGACGCGGTCCGACTGCTTGATGGCTTCGGTGAAGCGGCCCGCATAGGTCAGGATCTCACTATTCAAAGCGAGATGCATCGGCCACAGCGGATCGAGACGTGCGGCATCCTGGATTTCGCGCAGTGCGTCATCCAGCCGGCCTTGCGTCAGCCGGAAAACGGAGCGCCAGCCAAACATGCCCGCATGGTTCGGATTTCGGGCAACGGCGAGTTGGTATTGCGCTTCCGCGTCGGCATCGCGGCCTTCGAGCATGAAAATGTAGGCCAGTAATGAATATCCCGACACCAACAGCGGATCGAGTGCGACGGATCGTTCGGCCGCTGCCCGCCCTCGTTGGATATCAGCGGCGACTTCGGCAGAACTGGCACCGTCCTGCAGTTGGTAGGTCGCGCGCATGACGTAGACCTCTGCCACCCCCGCATAGGCCAGTGCAAATCCGGGGTCCTGCGTAATCGCATCCTTGAAAGCCCGCTCCGCGTTGAGATACGCGCTGCTCTCGCGCAACCGCACATAATGGCGGCCCTCGAGAACCAGGGCGTGGGCATGGGAATTAACGGGTTTGGCGACGGGCGCTCCGTCGCCGAGCTGAAGCTGCAGCTTCTGGGCGACGTCACGGGCGATCCTGTCCTGCAACGCGAAGATATCCTTCAGCTCCTCTTCGTAGGTATCGCTCCAAATCTGGGTGCCGTTGTCGGTGCGCGTCAGTCGGGCTCGGATCTGCACGCGCGATCCCGCTCTGCGCACGCTGCCGTCGACGAAGTGGCCGACGCCGAGCTTTTCGCCGATTTCCGCGGGGCTGGGATTCTTGCCCTTGAGCGAAAGGGCGGAAGTCCAGCCGGCGACCTGCAAGCCCGGCACTTTTCCCAGCACGTTAAGCAGCTCCTCGCTGATGCCGTCGGAAAAATATTCCGTTTCCCGATCGTCGCTGCGATTGGCGAAGGGAAGGACCGCGATGGCCTTTTGATCCCTCGTAGTGCCTGCCGGTCCGACTTTCTCCGGCTCGTTGAACAGCGACTGAAATCGCGGATCGTCCTGCAGGGGATCCCAAGTGGGGCTGATGCGCAGGAACGGCCGTGTCACAACGACGGGCTCCTTGGTCGCGGTGGCCAGCAGCGCGAACACTTTGTCGCGATTGCCGAGCTCGAGCGCGGCTGTGGCGGCCCAGTAACAATCGTTCGCGGAAAGCCCGAGTTCCTCCGCAGTGACCAACAGCCGGCGCGCCTCGGCGTGCTCGCCCAGATGGGCGAGCAGACAGGCTTTCCACATGAGCAGTCGCACGTGATTCGGCTGAGCGGCGAGCCGGCCCTCGATTAATTGCAGTGCGGCCCGCCACTCGACCGCCGCGGCCTGCGAACGTCCCGCCAAGCGATGCGCCTGGCCCATGAGAAACCCCTTCGGGCCGTCGAACACCGCTTCGAGATAGTCCCGCGGCATCGCTTTCAACGCGTCGATTTCCTTGTCGGGTTCGCGCGAACACCACCACGTTTGCGAGGCGATGAACGCCGCGTAGTCTTCACGCAGATATTCGACCGGCACCTTGGCCAGGGCTTCGCGTGCCCGCGCGACATCGCCGCGATAGCGCAGCAATTGATTTGCTTTGGAAATTGGCGCAGAGCCCCGCGGCTTCAGTCGGATCGCCGCATCAACGGCCTTCTCCGCTTCATCCATCCGGCCAAGCTGCGCGAGAGCGGCTGACTCATATTGGAGCGCCAACGGGTCACCACCCGGCAACGCTGCGGCGCGACGGAAGCATTCGAGGCTTTCTTCCACGCGCCCACGCGAACGCGCGGAAAAAACGGTCCCGGCCCGCAACGTGTAGCCCAAGGCCCGCCACACGCGCTTGTCGGCCGGTCTCTCCTCGAGCAAGCTGCGCAGCATTCGCTCAGCTTCGGGATAGGTGGCGTCGTCCAGACGGTAGAAATAGGCCAGGGCATAGCGTGCCTCGAACGAATCGGGAGCGAGGCGGATGGCGCGATTAGCGGCATCACCGGCCTGCGCAATACGCTCCTTCGAACGATCAAACGTGCGAAAGACGAAATACGATCCGACCCGTGAAAAGATCGCCCAGATTTCCGCGTCGTTCGGATCGACCGCGATGGCTTGTTTGCAGAACTGTTCGGCGAGATTGAGATTCTCCCGCGGGGGCGCTTCGTCCTGATCGAACAACGCATCGGCCTTTGCCGCGAGCGCCCGGGCTTCGGAGAGTGGCGCGATTGCGCCGGATTTCGAGCTGCCAGCGACAGGTGCGCCCGCTTTTTTCCACGGTTGCCAGAGGGCGAATGCCACTCCCGCTATGAGGGTCGCCGCCGCCACGATGCGCCAGGGGTGCCTTTCACTTGGGACCGCGGCCGCCCTCGGCCGCTCCGTGTCTGATGCGGACGAGGGCGGCCGCGATCCCACTTGACCGTCGAGCAGTGCTTTCACTCGCGTGCAGAACGCGGCACTCGCTTCGCCGCCCGGCTGCTCGGAGCCCTGAGCCTGTCGAAGGGGCAGCCGCGTCCACTGCACCGCGCAAAACGAATCCGGCACGTCGGCGTGCGCCTCGCGCGTGTCGTCGATGCACACCGGCACGAGAAACGCCTTCGATTTCCCAATCAGTTCCGTCCGCCGATCCGCCAGCCGCCACTCCAGCCGAAAATACCCTTCGAGCCGCGCCTGCGTGTTCGCCGAGATGATCGGCACGAAGAGCGCGCACTCCTTGATCTGCTTGCGGATGTTCGAGTCCCAGGAATCCCCGCCGCGCAGCTCCGACTCGTCGAACCACACTTCGACGCCGGCCGCGCGCAGCGCCTCCGCGATACGACGCGCGGCGGCGGCGTCTTCGCGGGCGTAACTGAGGAAAACAGCACGGCCGCCGCCGGAACGCTCAACGCTCAACCGGTTCGACGGGCTCACGGCCCCCGGCACTGGACGCTCAACGCTCAAGTGATGGACCTCCGAGTTCTGAAGCAGGGGTTGGTCACTTGAAGGTCATGAGTTAAACGTTGAGAGAGTTGATCGTTCGGGCGAAGCACGCCTGCGTCCTGCGAGACGGAGCTGAGGAAAACTGCTTTGGACGTGACGCCGCTCATTGCGGATTTCGGATTACCTGCCCTCCGACCTGTCCGCCGTAGGCTTGGCGAAGGTGGAAGGCTTGGCGAAGGAGGGCGGATTGCGGATTGATCCAACCCGAAACCCAGAACCAGAACCTGCGCGCGCAGCACGCCAATCGCGCACGCGACGCGACGAAAAGTGAACGCGAAGCGCCTGTGCTAATTCCGACGATCAATCGAGACACGGGGTGAAGGGGAATGCAGGAGACAGACCCGGAACGCGAAGCGTGAAACGCCAGGCGCGCCGGGATTAGTCGCCGGAGGGGTGAGCCGAGGTGAGCAACATTCCAGCGGCGGCCGGCGCGAGCGAGCTAAAACAAATCTGGCCTTGCCTCCGGACGGCGCATCGCACGGATTCCGCGGGTGGAAACAAACGTCGCCCCTGCCCCGGCCCGGATGCCGCCGGGAACACTGCCGTCCGATTTTTCCCGCGTTGTCCGCCGCGTGCACATGTATCTGGGTCTGTTCCTCGCGCCCTGGATGCTGATGTATGCGGCGAGCACGCTCGTCATGACGCACCGGCATACCGTCGCGACGTTTTACCCGACCAGGGCGCCCGCCATGGTGGTGGAACGCGAGCTGGATTACTCGCGCGAGTTTCCCGCGAACGCGACGCCCGACCAGATGGGCAAACAAATCCTGGATGATCTCGGGCTGACCGGCACGCATCGGGTAACGGGCGGCACGGGCGGAAAACCACTTCAGATCGATCGGCAGCAGGCGCTTGGTTCCCGCCGGATCACGTTTGATCAAAAGACCGGTCGGATCGCGGTCCAACGCGAAAAGTTCCGCGGCTCCACGTTCCTCGAGCGGATGCACCGGCGGCGCGGTTTCCAGCAACCGTACGCGGTCGACGACGCGTGGGGCTTTTCGGTGGACCTGGCGATGCTCACGATGGTGGTGTGGGCGCTCTCGGGTTTGTGGTTGTGGTGGGAACTGCGGGCCACGCGGCTGGGCGGAGCGCTCTGCCTTGGGGCCGGCATCGTGTTGTTCGCGGTTTTCATGGCCTTGATTTGAACGCACCATGCCCATGATCACCTTCGACCGTCTGAACCGCCGCACGCATTTGTATCTCGGGCTGATCCTCGTGCCCTGGGTCCTGATGTATGGATTGAGCTCGCTGATCATAAGTCATCAGTCGTGGTTCCGCTCCGAGACGCCGCCGCCGTGGCAGCCGTTGTTCGAGCGACCGTATCAACGCGCCATCCCGGCGGACGGCGACGTCCGTGATGTCGCCCGCGCGATCCTGCGTGAGAACAACCTCGACGGCGCCTTCTACGTACAGCGGCCAAATCCCGGCGAACTGCGGATCATGCGCCAGACATTTTTCGACATCACGCGCGTGGTGTATACGATCGACGAGGGAAAACTTCGCGCCGACCGGCAGCAGGTCGCCTGGCATCAGGTCCTCGTGCGGCTGCATTTCCGCGGCGGGTTCGAACAGCCCCACTTTCTCAACCAGCTTTGGGGATTCGTGGTGGATCTCACCTGCGTGGCCATCCTCCTCTGGATCGCCACCGGTCTCACCATGTGGTGGCGGCTCGCCCGGCTGCGGATTTCCGGATCGATCGCGTTGGGCGCCGGGCTCGCGTCCTTTCTGCTGCTGGTTTGGAAACTGTAGCCCGCGAGGCGGATTTCGGATTGCGGATTGGCCAAACCGGAAACCGGAAGCCGGAAGCCGCGCGTGTCGCGCTGTGCGACATGCGCGCGTTCGCCCATCACTTCGCGCGCGCTTCGGCGGGATCCGTTTTACCCGTGGCTGCGCGACCGACCGCACCCTCCTTCAGCATTCGAGCCCACGTTTCCCGCGCGACCCGGTACTCCTGCGCGCAACCGAATTGGACCATCAATCGCTCGTTCACTTTGTCGACACCGCGGCCCCGAGCTTCGCCCTTGTGTCGCGCGCGAGCTTGTATTCCGCCATGCACCCAAGCTTCACCATCAGCTCGCGGAATTGCGTCGTGTTGCGCGCCGGCTCTCAAAAACGCGCGGCCGCGCGCTCGGTGCCGGCAGGGGAGTCCGGCGCGGGCAGAATCCTACAGGGCGCAACCCGCACGCCAGCCGAAAAAATACATTTTCCGCCGCGGCCGGAACTGCGGGGCGCATCTCCCGTTTGGCGGCGCCATCGGTTCTGGAGTGGCACGGGCGTCTCGCCCGTGATCTTTCCGTGGCATGGCGAAATCCGGCTTCGAGATCATCGAACTCGACGTGAACGGCGACCGCGTGCCGGCGGCCAAGGCGACGGAGTGAACAAGACTCATTTGTAGGGCTGCCGCCCTTCGACAAGCCTCTCGACAAGCTCGAGGCCTTTGCGTCGATGAAACGGTTGGCCGTGAGCCTGCCTGCCCTGAGCCTGTCGAAGGGGTCGAATCGGCTCGCGGGCAGGCCGCATGTTCGCGCACGCCGACCGGTGCAGCGGAAACTGTAAAACCAGAAGCTTTACAGGAGGAAACGGAGACAACGGAGAGCACGGGCACCGCAGTTTCTCCGTTACCTCCGTTGCCTCCTGCAAGAAGGCTTGGAGGGCGGCTGCTCGCCGCAGGCGAACCTCTTTTTCCGAGCGCAGTCTCGGAAAAAGGCCGTACACTATCCCTGAAAATGCACGCAAGCCGCGAGCATGAGTTCACCGCAAAGAACGCAACGAGCGCAGAGAAACTGCTCCTCTGCTCCTTTGCGTTCCTTGCACTGCTATCTCTGAGTCTGATGTTGCGCCGCGTGCATTTGTAGAAAGCGCCTGGGGTAATCCCTACAAACCCAGAGTTGAACCGCGAATGGACGCCAATGAACGCGAATTCAAGCTACTGACGACAGAATTTCCCTCTTCGCGGTCTTCGCTGCTTCGCATGAGCCATGTCTTTGTCGAGCGGATTGAGTGACACGCATCCACTCGCCCGTTCGACCATCTCGGGGTCCAGAGCCCGGCCGAGGGACTGGCGCTCGCAGCGACAGAGTAGGAAAAAGTGCGCAATTCAAGCAACGCCCTGCTCAGCATCGCTGGGGCATTCGCGTTTATTCGCGTCTATTCGCGGTTTAAAAATCAGGCTGTCTGTTTTCGTTCGGCTGCGGCTGCGCCGCACTGTGTTCTTTGCGGTTAAATCCATCTCCCTTCGGTTGCGGCTGCGCCGCGCTAGATCCTCCGTGTCCTCACGAGGAAGACCTTTCGTTGGGGTTGCCGCGGTAGGAAGCTTTCGTCGCGCAGGCGAAACGCTCACGCGTTCCGCTCCGCCTCCTTTCCGTCCCGCTCAGCGATCGGTGGGGGCGTCGGCCGACCATCCACTCAAAAATGCCGCAACTTTTTCCGTCTCCCGTTCGCGCAGCAGGGTCCGCTGGGCCATCCGCTCCGTCGCCTTCAAGATGTTCTTCTCCGCCAGCTGCGTGGTGCGCAGCGGATCGAGCAGGAACTCGCGGAATTTATCAAACCGGACGGGGTCATTGCCCTCCGCCATCGAAATCAAACCGGCGATCCGTTGCGGCGATGCCCTGTTCTTCAGCTCATCGAAGTGCTGTATCACCCAATCGATGACGCGCTCGCGTTGTCCGGGATGGCCGGCCAGCGCAAAGGGAATGCGCATGAACTCGGTCGAATTCAGCGGGCCGCTCAGCGCATAGTCCAAGGCCCGTTCCACCACCGCGGGCTCCCGCACCGCGCCGAGCGCGTCGATGAGCAGATCGCGCACGGCGGGGTTCTTCGCCTGCTCGAACGCCGCGCGAAACGCGTCCCATAGCGCGGCGTCGCCGTGTCGGGCGGACACGCCCAGGGCGACGGACGCCAATGCGGGATCGACGTCGCGCGGACTGACGAGGTACCGCGCCGTCAACTCTCGCGCGAACGCGATCACCGCAGCATCGCGCCCCTCCTTGCCCAATTCCGAAATCAACGCCGCGCGTAACGGCGCCAGGTGAATGGGCTCGTCGGCCACCGGTTTCATGCCGAGCCGCATGAGCACCGGACGCAGCAGCGAAAGACTGAAATCGCTGAAACGCTCGCGTTGTCCGTCGGGCACGAGCAGACCACGCACCATCGCCAGCTGAGCCACGACTTTTTGCGTGACCTCAGGTTCCGGATCCCCGGCGAAGGCGGTGATGTACGCGAGAAACTCGTCGCCCGCGAGCTGGCCCGCATTGAGGAGCGCCGAGGCGTTTTCCAGCAGGCCCAGTCGCTCGCGCGCCGTCAGCGCGCTGGCCTGCCGGGCGAGCCGCGCGTTCAACCCTGGCGGCAGGCTCCAGCGATAATAACCGGCTTCGCCCGCGTTGGGATGAATCCAATCGGCGTTCGCCAGCCCCGGCTGGTCCAGCAGCATGCTTTCGTCGCGCAGCAACACGCGTTCCTGCCGAATCCGACCGGCCGCAGACCACCGCAAAATGATCGGAATCTGCCAGCGCCCGGGTGCCGGCTCCGCGCCGAGATTCGTGAACCGTCGCTGCGTGAGCCGCAACCGTCCGTCCGATTCGACCGCCACCGTCACCAAGGGAATGCCGGGCTTCTCCATGAACGGGCTGAGCAACGCGGGGATGTCCTCACCCGACGCAAGGCCAAATGCCCGCCACAGATCTTCCGCGGTGGTGTTGCCCCAGCGGTGTTGCTCGAAATAACCGCGCATGGCGGCGCGAAATTTTTCCGGGCCGATCCACGATTCGATCATCGTGAGGATCGCCTTGCCCTTGCTGTACGTCAGCTCGTCCACCACCTGCACCGGATCGTCACGCGCCAGCAACCGGCGCCGGATGGGCGGGACCGAAGGCAGCGCATCGGTGCGCATCGCACCGTGGACGCCGTTCAACTCCGACAGCTCCGTGCGAAATTCCGGATTGGTCTGCCCCACGATCTTGGCCGCCATCCAGGAGGCGAAGGATTCATTGAGCCAAAGATCGTCCCACCATGCCATGGTCACGAGATCGCCGAACCACATGTGGGCCATCTCATGCGCCACCAGGCCCGCCATCCGCCGCCGCGCGCTGAACGAGATTCTTCCCGGGTCGCCGAGCAGGGCGGTGGTCCGATAGGTGATGAGACCGGCGTTCTCCATTCCGCCGAACACGAATTCCGGGACGGCAACCTGATCGAGTTTGGAAAATGGATACGGGATTCCGAAATAATGTTCGAGCCGGCCGAGAATGATCGGCGAGATGCGCGCCGCTTCCGCCGCCAGTTCCGCCTGACCGCGCGGCGTGACGATCCGCCCCGGCACGGCGAGCCCCGGGACCGGCACCAGCTCGAGCGGTCCGATTGCCAGCGCCACGAGGTACGACGGCATCGGCGGCGTCCGGCCGAAGTGCACCGTTTTCATTCCATCGGCGCGCGACTCGTGCGCCACGGCGGCATTGGCCACGACCACGAGGCCGGCGGGCAGCGTGACGCTGAGCTGCCACGGAATCTTGAACCCCGGTTCGTCCCAGCACGGAAAGGCCCGGCGCGCATAGTGCGACTCAAATTGGGTGAACAAATACGCGTCGCCCTGGCTCACGGTCTTGTAGAGACCAAGCCCGTCGCGACGAAAAGTCCCGGTGAACGCGAGCTCGAGCGCGTATCCACCCGGCGGCACCGGCGCGAGTGCGGTGAACGTGATCAGTCCGAGATCTTTTTCCGTCGTTGCAAACGACAGCCGGACCGTCCGGCCGGCGGCATCGCGCAGTTCGGCGGCGGAGATGACAGGGCCATAGGCATGCAATCGGAAAGACGAGGTCGTAGCGTTCACGCGCACGTCGATGCGCGTACTGCCCGAGTAATCATCCTTCGCCGGATCGACCGTCAGCGCGACCGCCTGGGCGAGAGGCTCCACCACCCGCGTGAGCCGCAATGGATCCGTGTCGGCCGCATGCAGCGACCACCGGGCGAGGATCGCAGCGGCAAAGAGGAGTCGGAGGGGAAATTCAAAACGCGCCTTTCGGTATTCACTCATGCACGGCATATGGGGTTGAATTGGAAAACCAACCGGACTGGAATTTGCGGGAACGACGCCGATTTGCGCGCCAGCTCACCGGTGGGGTTATCCGGCGGAGGCAGGATTCCAAGGGAACAAACCACACGCCAGCGGAAAAAAACGCGCATTGAACTCTGGAGCGCGACCGCCTTGCACCACGAACGAATCAGCCCATCCGGGGCGTCAATTTCGGATTTCGGATTTCGGATTGCGGATTGCGGATTGCGGCGTGTGGCTTCGCCCAACCCAGAACCCAAAACCCAAGACCCTGGCCGCCTTTGGCGCCGCCGCAGGCGGGCAAGCTCAGAACCCCCACTCAGAACCCGAAACCGCGCGCGCCGCGCCGCTGTCAACCGACCGGTTCGTAGGTGGCGGCGAAGATATCCGGCTTGCAGGGGTAGAACTCGCCCTTCACCCCACGGATGATCCAATCGCCGACGCTGGCCCGCATCGCGCCCTCGCGCGTTTCAATTTCCAACAGCGGAACGGGCGTGAGGCTCATTGGAATGCGTCGAAGGACGTCACCGCAAAACGCCAATAGTTCGTCGTGGTTCCGGCCATTGAACTGGATCGCTTCGATGACGACCGGTCTCTTGCGGTATTTCATGGGCAGCGCGAGGAACGCGGCCTGACGGTCTCGTTGGTCAGTCCGCCGCCGGACCGGCAAAGGACACCTCGATCGCAATGCGATTCCACAGAGTAAGACGGCATGATTACGGCTCGGGGAATATTCGGGTTGAAGCGCGGAGGCAAAGCCGCGGAACACGAATGGCGGACGGGGAAAACTTTTCAAGCCCGCCGTGGCTGGAACGTACGATCCATTCACGCCCTGACCAGATACATGATACGATCGTATCACGTATCTGGCTCATCGCGACGGACCGGCATGCCCGCCGCAGCACGGGCCGGCCGTCCGAGAGCGGCCCGCCCGCAGTCATGGCGGCACGGCCCCATGAGGGCGGCCGCGCCGAACCCGATCACTTCGTAAGCTCGCGCGAGGTCGAGTTCGCCACGACCGTACGCATCTTGGCGGAACTTGCGATCCACTCGTTCAACTGCGGATTGGTGGCCGTTTGATCGAGGAATTCGGCCAGCCGCTCCGGGGATGGCGTGCTGATGGTGATGCGGTGCGTGTGGTCCAGCCGGCCGGCGATGGCGCGATACACGCTGATTTTCGCGTCCTTGAGCCCAATGCTGTCGAATATCCCGCGCAGTCGCGTGATCGCCTGCACGTAGCCCGCTTCATCCGTCACCATCGCGAGGGTATTGTAATTGTTCGCGCCCTTCGGGCTCGGTCCGTCGAAATAAACCGCCTGGTACAACACCCGCGCTCCCGTTTTCCGGATGGCGCGCAGATGATCGCGATTTTGCAGTATGCCCAGGTCGTTCTCCAGCGCTCGCGCGTTTTTGCTCAACTCAGCGACCGAATTCGCGCTGGTGACAACGCGGACATGGCCCACCGGACGGCTGTCGAACACGCTCTGGTAAACGCGGAGGTAATTGTCGACGCCAACCTTCGCCTTGGCGATTTCGTTGTATTCCTTAATCCACGACGCGTAACCCGCCGGATCGTCCGTTTCGACATCGAGGATCGCAATCACGCGGGAGACGGGTTTCAGGTCAGCGGCGTGCACAAGGCACGTGGCGAAAAGCATCACGATGGACGCGAGGAGCGGGCAGACAGTTTTCATGGGGTAGTTGTGGGACATAAAGCGGACACGGGACTCGACGCCCGAGGAGGTCGCGCTCCACCGGGCCGAACGGCGGGGGCGGGGGAAACGCGCGCTCGAAGGTCGAGGGCCGCAGAGGGGGGGTGACGGCGAGATTTCAGTGCGCGACTGCAAATGCAAGCCCGTTAGCCCGCATTTCTCACGGTCAGCGTGTCATTCGGGCTTCCTGAACGATGCAGTTAAACTCGCACGACGATCGTTCGCTGGAGACGCGGCGCCCTCGCCGCGTCCGACGGTAGAACGTTGTGCTTTCATCCGCGGCCCGTTCGACAAGCTCAGGGTCCCGAGCCTGGTCGAGGGACGGGGGCGCCGCGGCTCCATTCACCGGATGGTGAACCGAGTTTTCCAGCCTCGTCACCTCGGCTGCTACGAAGTCGGATCGTTTTTGACGGCATCGACACGGCTTAGTGTGGAGCGTGAAATTTCCCGGCTAGGTGGCTCGACGACCGTCATTGCGTCACGGCGGCAAACTGGGCGCCGGTGTCGGCGGTGAGCTGCTCGATCGAAAGCCCCCAGCCGGGGGTGAGCGGAACGCGCAGTCTTCCGTTCGCCAGCAGCTCGCGTCCCGGCTGGCGCCGGCGGTCGCTGGTGAGAATCAGCTCGACCGAAGTGACCGCGGCGCTGACGGCCGCCGCGTGGACCGCCGCGCGCGTGGCCACCGGCCCGGAGGGATTGTGCGGCGAGACCTGCCCGCGCAGCTTCTCGGCCATCCGGCATACCCGCACGAGCGAAGCAAATCCGCCGACGTGTTTCGGATCCGGCATGATCACATCAGCGCGACGGTGTTCCAGGAGTTCGCGGAACGGCCCTTCGCCGAAAAACAACTCGCCGATCGCAAAGGGCATTTTCGCCTGCGCGCGGAGACCTGCGAGCGCGTGACCGGGCGGACATGGTTCCTCCAGCCATTCGAGATTGTAGCGCGCAAAGCGCGGGAGCAGCGTGGCGGTGTTCTCGGGGGTGAAGCGCTCATGGCAATCAACCCGCAACGAGATTCGCGGATGAGCCGCACGAACGGCTTCGATCCGCGCGAAACCTTCCTCGGCCCGAGGCAACTGCTCGCCCCCTTCGGTCACGGCTTCGAAGGGCGTCAGCTTCACCGCCCTCACGCCCAATGCCAGCGCCGCGTTCGTAGCGCCGACGAAGTCAGCGGGGGTGCGCCCGCGCAACGCACGGTTGGTGGAGAGATAACAGGGGACCGACGGTTGCACGGGTGTGTCGGTGTAAAGCCGCCACACGGGCAAGCCCTCGCGTTGGGCTACGAGGTCGTGCAGTGCCTGATCGATTCCCGAGATCGCCGTGGCGGTGACCAAATCGGCCTTGGCAAACGCGGCGGCGAATTCGCGCAGCAGCTTTCGCGTCGGTGGCTGGTGGCTGACATGCGCGGCGAACAATTCGCGGACGCGCTGCAGGCACGCGCGATCATCACGGCTGTGGCTGATTTCGCCGAGGCCCGTGTGCGTTCCATCACTGATCGCGATGACCAGCCAGTCGCCTTTCAGCCGCAGCGCGGGATGGTGACCATCGGGATCAGCCACGGTGGCCGAGCTGAGCTGGAGTCGCGGGGAAGTCGCGCCGTGGCTGATTTCGTGGCTCGCAACCGACATCGCAGTAATGGCGCAGCCGCGAACAAATCGGCGGCGACTAATCGATTTTGGGGGCATCAGTGCAACGACGCGTGGGCGCCGGGTAATCGCGGCAACGGAGTACCCGGCATGCGCGTGATTCTCAACCTCCATCGCGCATCCTGGCCAAGAAATCAGCTCGTCCCAACGCGGCCCGCGCCTCATGACTTTGGTCCCCGTCCCATTCCGCCATGACGCCGCCCCTGCTCTCGCGCCGCCGATTCGTTGCCACCCTTCCCGCCGCCATGGCGTCGCTCACGCTGCTGCGTGGCAGCCGGCTGGCGGCGGCAAATCCCGCCCCGCGCGTCGGCTGCCAGGCCAATGGATTTCCGCTGAAGCCGAACGATTTTCCCGCGCTGCTGCGGGCCCTTACGACCATGAAGGAGCTCGGTTACACCGGCTTCGAATGCAACATCCGGTTCGTCGAGAGTGAATTCGAGCGCCTCGCGGAGGCGCGTAAGCGAATCGAGGATACGGGCGTGGCGTTCATTGGCACGCACACCAGCATGCAGCTGGCCAAGCCCGACACCTTCCCGCGCTGGATCGAGAAGGTCGCCGGACTCGGCGCCGCGTGCATCGTCATGAGCGGGGCGGGGCTCGCCGCCGATGGGAACTTCAGCCGCGACGCACTGCTTAAAAAAGCCGCCAGCCTGAATGCGCTGGGCCAGACCTGCCGCGCCGGCGGGCTGCGGCTGGCTTATCACAACCACAACCCCGAGTTCGCGCGGCGCAACGCGGAGATCGAGGGACTGGCCGAGGCCACGAATCCGGACGCCGTGGAATTCCTGCTCGATGCGGGACACGCCCGGCTGGGCGGCGGCGACCCGGCCGCGTTCATGCGAAAGTTCTCCCGCCGGATTCTCGGCTGTCACTTGAAGACTTACAGCGGCGCCGTGCAGGTACCGCTGGGTCAGGGCGACTGGGGATTCGAGGATCTCGCGACCGCGATCAAGAGCACGAACTGGGCGGGGTGGCTGATCACGGAGGAAGGCGGCGGCCCCCGAACGGGCAACACCGCGGCTCTCGGTCCGGATCGCGCGTACATCCGAAAAGTGTTCGGCGTCTGAGCCGCGAGCGTGCCGCGCGTACCTGAGTAGCGGAACGCGTGTGGGTTTCACCCTTCCGACGAAAGCCTCACGGCTTCCGCTGCTCCGACCCGCGTTTGACGACACACCCTGGTCTGCTCGCACCGGTTGCCACCCGGCGTGCCGGGCTTCATTGCTCTGCTGCCGAACCAATCAAACTGAGGCACGTGAGCCCGCCCTCCGCTTTTTCGAATTCGGAAATCTCGACCCGTTGCGTCTTGATCCCAGCGTCGCGCAGACGCTGCTCCGTCTTGGGGAACGACGCGCTGACGAGCGTCATGTCCCCAATCGTGACGGTGTTGGCCCCGAACGGTTCGCTTTCGTCCGCACGAATCACCACCAGATTTCCGAACGCCGCCGTGTTAATCCAACCGGCATTGGCCACGAGAAAGTGCGGCGGGATGAAGGTGCAGGCCGACTTCAGATGCAGACAATCCCTCACCGTGACGACTCGAACCTCGTAGCCGTGTGCCGCCACGATGTCGCGCAGCTGGGTTATGCCGTCAGGGTTCGTGCGTCGCGATTCTGCCACGTGGATGGTGCGACCGGTTCTCAGTACGTCACCGCCATCCAGCGTGCCAGGATGCTCAATACGGTGTAGCGGCCAGTGCTGTCCCAGCGTTTCGCGGATCGAATCGACTTCGGTCAGTCGCGACGGGACACCCGGACGCGTAACGATGGCCAGCCCGGGCAGGACGACCGCGGTGTCCTCCACGAAAACGGCATCGGGTTGTTCCGGCAACGGCGGGAGAAATTCAACGCGGACCGCGAGTTCCTCGAGCACCGCCACGAACCGGGCATGCTGTTTCCGCGCGAGCTTCAGGTCGATGGGGACGCGCGGCAGATGCGTGAGTTCGCAGCGCTCGAGCGCGTCGCTCACCTCTCTAACGAATGCGATCATGACGTTGGTTGAGGTACCACCCTTCGGCGTTCCATCGCCTTGTTCGACGTCGTACTCGCACATCTCCGCCTTCGCGTTTCCACCGTCGCATCGCAAACCTTTCGCTCGGAACGCTCCAGCGCCGCGCTCGCGGCCAGCGGCGTGGGTGGACGTGCCGCGCGGGTAGCGCGACCACCCTTCGCTTCATCCTCAAATCTGCTTCAGCGATGGCAGTACGAAGGGAGAGCGATACTCCCGCGCGAGCAGCTCGTTCGCCGCGCGATTGCTCACAAACCGTTCCTCCTTCGGCTCGACTTGCAACGGCGCGCCGAGCGTAAGCTGGTTTTCCGCCGCGTTGACGCGATTGGTCGCGAGATGTTTTTCGGTGCGTTCGAACGTCTCGAGCGCGTGGGTCGCCGACCTCAATTTCCCGAGTTGCTGTTTGATTTCCGCCGTACTCGCGCGCCGGCCGAGGCGATACGAGATGTTGCCGATGTGGCAGAGCGCGGTGGATTGGTGTCCCTCCAGGATGTCCGCTCGAAGATCGGAGACCTTGCGGCTGCGCACTGCATTCAGGAAATTCACGAAGTGGTTTTCGCCCTTGCCTTCGAAGGGGCGGACAAGCGTACCCTCCAGATCGAAGAGCGAACCGCCGGCAATGATTCCCTTGGTCCCATAAAAGATGTTACCGCCCTTCATGGTCGCACTGAACGGCTCCGTCTTCAGCCCGCGCGTTTCGGAAATGATCGTCTTGTCGCCGAAATCGAAAATCACGACCTGCGTGTTCGGCGTCTCGGCCGCGTCCTTGTAACCGAGCCGGCCGCCAAAGCTGATGACCGAACGGCCGAGCCCCGTGACACCGAGGCCCCAGCGCACGACGTCGAGCGAGTGGATGTTGTTGTTCCCCAGCTCGCCATTGCCGGTGGCCCAGAACCAGTGCCAGTCGTAGTGGAGTTTCGGCCGCCGGAGCGGGCCCATCGGCGCGGGGCCGCAGAACAGGTTGTAGTCAACGTGCCCGGGAACCGGATACTCACCCGGCGCTCCGATCGAACCGCGACCACCGTAAACAATGCTGCGCGCCAGCTTCACTTCGCCGAGCTCACCCTTGCGCATGTAGTCGACCGCGGCGGCGTTCGGGCCGCTCGAGCGATACTGCGTGCCACCCTGGCAAATCCGGCCGAGCTTCCGCGCGGCCTCCACCATCCGGCGTCCCTCGACGATATTGTGGCTGACGGGTTTTTCGACATACACGTCCTTGCCCGCCTGCATCGCCCAAATCGCTGCGAGTACGTGCCAGTGGTTCGGCGTCGCGACGAAGACGGCGTCAATCGACTTGTCCTCCAGCAGCACGCGCAAGTCCTGCACGGTTTTGGGCCGGGCGCGTTTCGCCTCCACGAGCTGCGCCGCGACTTCATCCGCGCGCGTCGGATCCGGATCACACACGCAGGCGATTTCACAGTCGGCCAGCTTGGCCAGCTCGCGCGCATGCTGCTTGCCGCGGATGCCGCAGCCGATGATCCCGACCGTGATTTTGTCGCTGGCACTGGCCGCGCGCGTTTCCGCTGCGGCGAGTGACTTCGGCAGCGCCGCCGCGGCGACCGCGGCGGCAACGAGCATCGAGTTTTCCAGAAATTCCCGGCGAGTGAGGGGTATCATGATGAATGAGGTTAAGAGGTGACTTCTGGGTTTGTCATTCTGACCCTGAGTGGAGCGAAGGGGAAGAATCCAGTCCCTCGACAGGCTCGGGACCCTGAGCTTGCCGAATGGGCACCATGCCCGCAACCGCTCGCGCCACTGGATGCTTCGCTACGCTCAGCATGACAAAGGGGAATGTTCATCCGTGTGTTCCACGCAATCCGCGCCGCGAATTACTGTGCGTCTCAGAATGACACACGAGAGTGAATTCATCGATTTGAAGCGCGCTTTTCCGCGCGGAGATATAGCACGGCGTCGCGGTCGAATGGCGCTTTGAATTCCCGGGCGCCACCGGCAGCGACAACCCGCTCTTCGCCGGCGATCGCTCCGCTCGACGGATTGATCCACTCCGCGCGAAACGCGCCGGCTTTGAGTTCCACCGTGAAAGCCTCGTTCGGCTTCGGTTGATAGATCACATATTCGTTTCCCGGATCGGCGAGGCAGTAGCCGGTGGACGCGAGCGCATCGAGTGGTTTTGTGGCGGCGAGATTCAATCGCCCGGCCAGGCGACGCGCATGGCCCATCGCGGCCCGAATGGGCTCCCATTGCGGATCACCGGGCTTGCCGAGGATCGAGCCGTCATACGGATCCATGAAGAGAGGATTGTGGCCGCGAACGAAACTCTTCCACACCCAGCCGACGTTGCCGCCGACGCCCCAGATGTGATCGGTGTCGAGCAGGCTGACTTTTCTGCCGTCCCACGCCGGTGGATTCTCGCCGTAGCGATCGTTCTTCCCGGGCGAGATCCAGTCGGCGGGACTCATCAACATGCTGTCGACGCGCTCCGCGCCGTGGCCGGTGATGCCGACGGGATGCTGCTTCCGCCTGGTCTTCTCGTGGTCGCGAATCGTGTTCGCGACCCACCAATCCCAGTTCTTTTCACCGCCTTCGTTGATCACCTCATAGAGGACGTTGTCGAAATCGTTCACGGTATCGACGACCTGGCGGATGTAGGCTTCCTGAAACGCGGTCACCGTTGGATGCGTCAGGTTGTGCACGTCCCCCGTGATGCCGTCGGTGCCCTTGCTGGGATCGATGCCGTTGATGTTGTTCTCCGGATGAAACGGATGCGATTTCCACGCCCAACCGGCGGGCGCGGCCCGGCCGCGGTTGCCGTGAAACAATCCCCACCCTTCGAACAGCATCACTGAGACATAAATTCCGCGATGCCCGGCCGCCTGCACGCGCGTGCGCAACCGCTCAAAGTAGTTCGCCTCGAATTTCGTCAGGTCGAACTTCGGTTTGCCGTCGAGCGCGTTCCCCGGACCGGTTCGCCGCCACGGGAGCGGCGCTGCGACGTGGATAAAATCCTTCCCCAAGAGCCGATTCGCACGCGTGTCCCACGTCGTGGAATCCCACGCCCACAGCCGGATGAAGTTGTGATGATGCCGCTCGAGGAAATCGAGGTAGCCGTTGAAATCGAATTTCTCCGGCGGGTCCGCGCGACCCATGTCGACCAGCGTGTTCCACGTGTGGGCGCCGGTGAGATAAACGATCTTGCCCGTTGCATCCGCGAAATAGCGCGAGTTCGCCGCACTGACCCGCAGCGGACCGCTGGCGGGCGCGGCGATGCTCGCGGTTCCAGCGATCAGTGCCACCCACGCTGCACATGTGGCATAGTGTCGGCTGCGTCGCGGCTTCAGGCCGGCGTGACCGGGTGGGAGTAGCGTGACGGGATGAAAACCAAAATGTCTCTTCATCATGGCCACGGCGTGGAGCCATTTCTGGCGGAGCACCGCGGCGATGTCACGAGTGTAATCACCGGCTTCGACCGGCTCTGCCAGCGCTTGAGGTGCGCTGGCTTTACCAGCCACGTTTCATGCAGCGTTACCTTTGCGAAGCACGCTTGCGGTTTCCCATTCTCCGCCATTCGCGTTCATTTGCGTTTATTCGCGGTTGAACCGAATGGCTGGGATCTGGACCGCGGATAACGCTGATCTCGCGGATCGACGCGGAGCCGCGAGGACCATCTGCGCCATCTGCGAAATCCGCGGTGAAATGTCCTGGCTCCGGTGGCACACCGCGCATGGCCCGTGTATCGGGCTAACCGCATCGGGCACTGCCGCCAGTTGCCGCCGTCCGCCTCGCCTGCCCGTGCCACTTCAATCCATGCGGGCGGGACGCCCGCGCTCCCAGGGAACGAGTTTCGATTTTGTCCGGCCAGCCTCGTTACCTCGGCTGCTACGGAAACGGGAATCGCCATGAGTTTTTGCGGCATGGCGACGAGCGCCAGCCCTGCAAAGCGTGTGGTTCATTACGACCAACATATTGGTCTCTGCGTTCGAATAGTCAGATAAACAGGTCTCCAAACCCGCTACCGCCGCGTCTCCTGCAGCAGCACTTCCTTCCCGCCCCGTTCGTGGCTGAGTTGGGCGGCCTCGATGAATTCCATGACCTCGATGCTTTCCGCTGGATCGACCGGCGGCCGGCCCGTGTGGAAGAATTCGGCGATTTCCCGCACGAGGCCCTCGTAAGTTCGCGCCTTCGGGTCCCGCACGAATTCCGTCGTGCCTTGCGTGCCCCAGACCTGGACCGGCGGTACTTTCTCGTCCTTGCGCGGTGAATAGTACACGCCAATGCGGCCATCCTTCCATTTCCCCGTCGTGATGTCGGCGCCGTTTTCCATCTTGCGCGATACGCTCACGCAGCCGCGGCCCATCACGGCATACAACGACTCGACCCCGTGAATGCCGTAGAACGCGAGATCGGGGTGCCCCGGCAACTTGCTGATGGAGGAGCTGCCCTGGACTTTGGTGACTTTCCCCACGCCGGGATTGTCCCGCAGCCGCTGCATGTCGCCGCCAAATCGCGCGGTGGAGGCCGAGAAAAACGGTGTGCCGGAGGCCTTGGCCAACGCGACGATTTGCCGGGCATCCTTCGCGCTCGCCGCGATCGGCTTGTCGATGAAGACACGCTTGCCCGCCTTCAACACGGGCCGCACCTGTTCCAGATGCACGCGACCATCCACGCTCTGCAGAAGAACGACGTCCACCTTCGTCATCAGTTCCTCAATACTGTCAACGAACTCAACCTGGTATTTCTCGCGCATCGTCGTGGCGAACCGTTCAATCCGATCGGCGCTCGCGGGGATGTCGGGACTTCCCCCTTTGAACGCCGCGACCACCTTGATTTTCCACTCGGGATGCGATCGAAAAAGATCGGCGAAGGCCGGCACATGCGACGTGTCGGTGCCGATGACACCAGCTCTGAGCTGCTTGGTCGCCCAGGGCGCGGCTTCCGCCGCGAACGCAATGGTTCCGGCCGCAAGCGCAGAGACGAGGGCCAGGGCAATAATTCGAGGGGTGGTCATAAACATAAGATAGCGGATTTCATTTCACCGGATGCAACTCGATCCGGCGGAAGAAAATCTCGGCGCCTTCAGACTGAAACAGAATCCGGCCCTCGCGGAACGTGCTATCCTGGCCGCCGTTGACCTGCATGCCGTTCAGGATGAAGGCGACGTTGCCGCCGTTGCAAACCAGCTCGAGCCGGTTCCACTCGCCGACGGGCTTTTCCACGTCGTTCCGACCGCGGGCGCCGGTCACGTTTTTCACGTCCGGATCCTTGTCGCGCCAGAAGACGCGCGTTCCCGTGCTTCGGCCGAATTGCATCAGCTTGCCTTCGGGACTCCAGAGTGGGTGCGTTTTGCCGGGCACCACCGTGGCCTTCAGCGAGGGGGAGATTCGCTCCGTCGATCCGCGTTCATGGCCACCGACCAGAATCATGTCGCCGGTCCCGCCCTCGATAATCTGGCACTCGATCGAGCGCATCCACGCGCCGCTGAAGTCCGTTTTGTAGTTACCCTCTTCGCCCTGGCAGTGCAGCAGCACCCCCGAATCGCGGAGGACGTTTTTCCGTGAGCCCCACGTTGGGTTTCCCCAGCGGTATTCGGCCACCAGCCGGTAATTCGCGTAGCGTCCGTTCGTGATCAGTCCGCCCCAGTGCTGCCCGCTAATGCGGATGGCGGGCGCGCCGTCGATCTGATCGACGACAGTGAACACCCGGTCCGGATCTTCGCGGCCCTGAATTTTCTTGTTCACCTCCACCGGACCGGACGCGCCAATCCAGGTATAAAAATTGGAGAGGTCCTTTCCGTTGAAGAGCACAATCGGCTCGCGCGGCGTGATGGCGGTCGGCTCGGTGGACGCGGCAGCGAACGCCATGGGAGCGATCAGCGCGGACACCCACGCGACCCACCCGACATGGAAAGCAATGCGTCGCATCGTAGGGTGATGGTTGGGTTTGAGGGTAAGGACGCGTTTACTTCAACGCCCGCAGCCACGCGACCAAATCGAGCAGCTGTTGATCCGTGAACGCCTGCTCGAGGCCGGCCGGCATGAGACTCGTCGACATCATATGCCGGCCCAGGATTTGGGCTGATGGGATGGACTTTTCCTGCCCGCCGAGATCGAGCAGCACGAGGGCATCGGCGGTCTCGCTCTTGATCATCCCCGCCACGCTCTGACCATCGGCGGTCTCAACGAGGTGAGTTTCGTAGTCCTGAGCGATGGTGGCGTTCGGAAAAAGAATCGATTCGAGCAGATCGCGCGGCTGCCGGATCTGGCCGATACGACTCAGGTCCGGACCCACGGCACGGCCGATGTCGGTGGCCTTGTGACAGGCGATGCAACTGCTGGCCGCAAAGATTTTCCGGCCTTCCTCTGATCGTCCGTCGGCCGCCCGCGCGGTCAGCGCTTCGAGCTTGCGTCGCTTCGCGTCGTTGGCCGCCGCCGCCTGGCGGACCGCTGGCCCGAGAATCTCTTCGTAGACCTCCGACGGCAGCGACTGGAAGTTGCTGCGGACGACACTTTCGTCGAACGAGCCGAACACCGGCGATTGCGCGAAGCGTTGTGCCCACAACCGTCCCGTCTCCGGGTCGATTTTTTTCCGCATCGCAAGCAGCAGCCCGCTCAATTCCATCGGGCCGGCAGTCGCCAGCGTCGGCGCGAGCGCATGCAGTTGTTCCTTCTTCAGTCGTGCCTGCGTGAGGAAGCGGGCCGCATCGACGCGCGCGGTCACGGAGGTACCGGTCGTGAGGATTTCGAGCAGCCAGCCAAACGCCTCCGGCTTGAGCGGCTCGCCCGGTCGCGACAAAGCCGCGAGAGCCTTGAGCCGCGTCGGCAACGGACGCAGCGGATCCTGCATGATTCGCTGCAGCACCGGATCAAAACGCTTCGTCTGCAGCTTGCCGATGGCCTCCAGCAACAGCTGCAGGTCGGCCCCACCGGTCGCGGCCGATGCCGCCTGCAGACTTTTCTCCAGCGGAGGAAACCAGGACTCGCTGCTCACCTTGCCGGCCTGCCGCACGATGATCCGCCATGCCGTTTGCTGGAATTCCAGCGAGGAATGCTGGAGCATCGCCGCGACAATTTTTTGCGCGGGCGGCTTCGCGAGCTGCGGTACGGTCACTTCCATCAGAATCCCGGCGGCGCGCGCACCGGGCTGGCGCCGGGTCAGCAACGAATTCAAATCATCGTAACAGAGCTCGATCGCGCGAGGATGCCGGGACGCGACACCGAGGGCCGTGCGCGCGAGTTCGGCGTCGCTCGAATCGAAATGCACTTTGGCGAGCCGCAGCACCGCATCCTGCCGCTCGGGGTCGTTCGCGGTTTGCTCGAGGACAACAATCAGCCGCCGCGCCAGCATGCGGTTGGTGGCGGCGCGCAGTGTCTCAACATTGAACGCGTTGGTATTGATGGCGGCGAACATCGCCGCGTGCTCGAGCGTGGCATCGAGTGGTGCGGCGAGCAGTTGGAGCAGCGCGTCGCGGTGATCGACCCCGAGCCGCCGCGACCGCGCAATGTTTTCCAGCGCGCGCAGCTGCCCATGCGGCCGCGTTGAATCGAGCAGATCGCCCGCCGTAATGGTGGCAGGTCCCTTGGGGGTGGAAAGCCGCGTGGCTTTCTCCCGGACCATCCAGCGGGGGTCGGTACGCAGCTTGTCCAATTCGGCCGGCGGGAGCGCGGACCAATCGATCTTAGACCCGTAGGCATCAGCCACGCGCGGGTGGTCCTGCCGGCGAATTCGATAAACCGCGCCGCGCAGATCCGGCTTCGAAGAGAGACTCGACGGACAGCCGCGACGGAACCAGCCGCCGGTATCGAGGACGAGCAGCGATCCATCGGCGTCTTCGATTACGTCGGCAAAATGAGCGTTGGGATCGTTGAGCTTGAAGAATTCGTGCTCGGTTGCCTTGTAGCTCGCGCCGGCGCCGGCCAGCGCGACGCGCACGAGCTTCTGGGTGTTGAAGAACGTGACGAACAGGTTGTCCTGCCACGCCGGATTCAGCGTGCCGGAGCGGTAGCGCAGGAATCCGGACACCGCGACGTGCCCGAAGTTGTGCACCGGCGGCATGTGATCTCGCGTGTGCGGCAAGTCGGCGAGCGTGGTGTTGCGGGTCCGGCCGCCGTCGGCGCGCTCGTAGACGCCACCATACAACCAGTGAATCAATGTATCACCGCGCGGTTGCTGGTAGTGGATGTTGACCACGCCAATCACTTCGCCCTCGGGCGTGAAGTCGACTTCAACCGAGTTGGCCATCCCGCCGAGCGAGTGCCATTCGATGTTGCCGCCGTCGGGATCGGCTGACCACACGCCGGTGGCCCGACCATCGCGCACGAGCGTGCCGTCCTTCTGCACGACTTTGGCGCGTTGGTTGCCACACCAGAACAGCCGGCCGTTGGGGTGCAGAAACGGGCCGTGGATGTGCGTGCCGTTTCCGGTGTGAAAATCGAAACCGTCGACTACGAGTTCACGCCGGTCGGCCACCGCATCGCCGTTCGTGTCGGTGAGCTTCCAGATTCCGGGCGGCGAGGCGACGTAGAGCGATCCATCCAGCCAGACGCCACCCGACGGAAAGGTCATCTTGTCTGCGAACACGTTCGAGCGATCAAACGTTCCGTCGCCGTTCGTGTCCTCGAGCACGATGACGCGGTTGGGCAGCTGTTCATCGATGGACTTCTTGTCGAGATTCAGCCCCGCGGCGTCGCCGATGAACAACCGCCCGCGGTCGTCCAGGCATCCCATGATCGGATAATTCAGCAGCGGCGGCGCGGCGGCGACCACCGCGTCGAGCCCCGCCGGGAGCTCGACTCGCGATAGGAGCGGTTCCGCGGCCGTGGAAACAAGCGTGAGCCCGAGGGTGCCGCAAAGAATCAGCCCCGAGATTTTTCTGGAGGGACGACCTCCGCGTCGTCCGCGGCCCGCGCGGAGGCGGGCCCTCCACCAGTGCGCATCCATTGTCGGGGTTACCTCTGGAAATCCCCCCATCGTCAGAATTGCCCCTTTATGCCGGTGACGATCGCGACTCCGGAATACTGATACATGCGAGGCCGGGCGTAATCCGGCGTCCCGTCGGTGTACACGTACGTGATTGCCCGGTGCCGTCCCATCACGTTCGCCGCGCTGACGAAAAACGAGGCCTTCGGGTGGAATTGATAACTCACGTCGATATCCAGGTAGGTCCGGCTGTTCGGACGCGTCGCCGTCGGGTTCGGCGTGATCAACTTGCGTTCCGGAGTGTGCTGCCACTTGAGATGGGTGCCAAGGGGCCCGCGGCGGTAGGCGACGCCCCAGTTCATCAGCCGTTGCGAGAACGCTCCGAGGTCTCCGCCGCTCACGCCCTTCGGAGCCGCCTTGTAGGAGGTGTTGAAAAACACGCGCACACCCCGGCCCCATTCCGGCACATACTGGTCCAGTTTCTGGTCGGCGGCGAATTCCCAACCCGACAGGCGCGCCTCGCCCTGGTTGAACCGGCGGAGCACCTCGTAGTTGAAGGGGGCGAGCTGGCCGTAGCCGAGTTCATCCAGCACGGCGGCCGCCGCGGGCGTGCCAGCATTGTAGGTGGCCTGCCGGATGAAGTTGCTGATGTCCTTGCGGAAGAAGGCCAGCGTTACCGACCCGCCGTTCCGCGTATAGTATTCGACATCGAGGTCGTAGTTGTTCCCTCGCCACGGCTCGAGGACGGTGTTCGCCGTGACGCGCCGCGGATTGGCCGTGAAGTCAGAGATGGTCGTCGCCGCGATCAGCTGGTTCAGCTCCGGATAGTTGATCGACTTCGCGAAGTTCGCCCGCAGGTACAGGTTTTCGGTAATCCGATACACCGCGTTGATGCTGGGATAGAAACCGTCAACCTTCTTCTTCGATTCGAGCGCGCGCTCGATGCTGGTCCTTTGCGCAACCTCGAGTGTGTTGCCGGCGAGCACGATCGGCTGGCCCGTGTCGGGATTGAGCACGAGATCCCCGTCGTCGTCGTGGAGATACCGCCTCAGGTTGTCCACGGCACCGAATTCGGTGCGCACGTCATATCTCTGGTAGCGGACGCCGGTCGCGATGCCGAGCCGGTGGCGGAGAAAGGATCCGTCCAGCCGGACGAATCCCGACGTGATGGTTTCATCCAGATAGGCCGAGTTCATTACGGCGGTGTTCAGTTCCGTGGCCGACTCCCGCCGCCACCATTGCGGATTCGGGCCGACCATGTCCCACACCTTGTATTGATCGCCCCACTGGAATTGCGGATTCCCGAACGGCGGGGTGACGCTGGAATACCTCCGGTCGACGATGTCGTAGAGGATGGCGGCATCATCCCGCGTATTCGGGAGTCCATCCGGCCCGATGAACGTATAGGTGGGCGACTCCTGGCGTTTGTCGCGGATCGACTGCCGGACATCACCGCCGGCCTTGATCGTTATGGGCGTGACGATGTCCACGGTGCGCTGCGCCGTCAGGCGAAGGTTTTTCTTCCGATCGACCGATTTACGGTCGAGCGAGAACGCGGTCGTCAGAAGCGAGTTATCGAGTGACCGCGGGTTCACCGACTCGCCGGTGGCGAGCACCGCCGTGATCGCGGGCAGGTAATCGCTGGAGTTGTCGAACCGAATCGTCGGGCCGACCCGGCCGCTGCCACTCGCCGCAATGGTGCCCACGAGCAAGGGGACGCTGCCGAAGAAACCCTTGTGGTGGGAGCGCACATTGAAGCTCGCGTGCGCGAACGAACTGTTGCCTTCGAATTTCCATATGGGACCGTGGTGGGTCCATTTCAGTTCGGGCGTCCAAGTGGTGCTGGCCTTGATCGACATGCCGCCGCCGCGACTGGTGATCGAGCCGGCGCCGGGCCGCCCTTGCGCGAATTCGCGCGTAACCGTCACCGGATTCGTCCCCATATTGACGTCGAACCGGCGATTCATGCCCCACTCTTCATAGTATGCGTGCGAAAACCCGAAATTGAGCACGTCATGCTCCGCAATACGCCAGTCGGCGCCAATTCGGCCGGACGTGCGTTCAATCTGCTTGGGCACATCCTGCGCACTGATGGAGGCGATGAAGGGGGTCTCGACACCCGTCACGGGATTGGGATTGAGATTCCAGGTCGTCGTCGAAAGGTGCCATGGAACGTACTTGCTCGTATGGGTTGCGCCAATGGTGAACCCAAAGCGCCGGTTCACCGGTTTGATATAGGTGAAGTCGAAGCCGGGTCTCATTTTATAGGTGAGTTCCCTCCCCGGCCCCGGTGTTTTCCCAAACTCCATGAGCGTGCTGTTCATGTTCCAGTAGGCGCGGTACCTGAAATCGGACCGGGACCGCTCGAACGAGTTCTTCATGATCAAATTGATCGTGCCGCCGATGCCTTCGGCCGGCATGTCCGGCAGCAACGACTTGTTGATCTCGACCCGCGCGACGTCGTTGATCGAAAGGTGTTCGAAGTCGACCGCGCGGCTGTTGTCCGACCAGCCCTGCGCGGCGCTCGCGATGGGGTTGCCATTCGAGGTGACAATCGTCGTATGCGCGGGCATGCCGCGAATGCTGACGGAATTGGCGTGGTCTTCTTCATATGCCACGGAGAGCGCCGGCATGAATTTTAGAAATTCGGCGACGTTGTTTTCCGTCTGTTCGCCGAAGGCATCCGCGGCGAGCACCGTCTTCATGTTGGGCGCGAAGCGCTGTTCATTCGTCGCCATGTCCGCGTCGCTCATTTCGCGCGAGGTCGAGACCATGAACGCGTCGAGCTTGATCGCCCCGCTGCCGGGCGCGGCCGCGAGGTCGACATCGTGCACGGCGGCCCGGCCGGCGGCCACGATCACCGCCGAGGTCTGCGCGGCCAGGCCGCTGTAAAACACCGTCACGCGCGTCTCGCCGGCCGGCACGCCGGAGAGGTGATATTCGCCAAACTGGTTCGTGAGGGTGGTCAGGCTCGTTCCTTCGACGGTAACGCGCGCGTTGTTGAGGTACGTGCCGCGCGCGCTGTTCTGCACCCGGCCTTCGATGGAGCCGGCAGTGGTGGATTGGGCGGAAACGGGGCTGGCGTGGAGCGCAAGCCCGATAAACGCGGCGCAGAATCTGGCCGCGATCAGACGCAGGGTTGAGGCGTGCATGGGG
>JAUSID010000205.1 GCA_030648295.1 Opitutaceae bacterium
CATCACAACGTAGTGGATTAGAAAGCCTCTTCGGACACTTGCTCCGCGCGCTTTATGCGAGATTTACCGATGAATCCTGCGCAATCTCCCATAAATTCAGAACTCCTGACATAGTGGGGATCGTTTTTCGCGATTTTCAGAGTGCGGAGCCCGGTTGAACGAGGGACAGGGGGTGCGGACCAAACCTGTCCGCTTTTTCGATTCGGCGGGATAAACGGGGTCCATGCCGGATCCCGAAGGACAGGCCGAGTTGTTTCCGATCCCGAGTCCGCCGCCGGGCTCCGAAGTCATCAATGATCGCTGCATGCTGCGCACGGAAAACGGTCGTCGGATGGTGATCGTATCCGGAATCGTGCTGGCGCACTACGCGGTGGGCGATCGCATCGCTGAAGCGCACGCGCGGGTAGCGCTGGTCGAGCAGGGCTGGGCGGATCAGAACGATGTCGCACGCGTCTTCGGCTGCTGCGCTCGCACGGTGCGCCGCGAGCAGAGGCGTTTTGACGACGGCGGCATGGCCGCGCTGGGGCAGGCCGATGGCTATCCGAAAGGACGCCCGCGAGTGACGCTCACGTTCAGCGTCGAGCGACTCAAACGCGAGGGTCATTCCAACCGCGAGATCGCGCGACGGCTGGGCATCACAGAGAGAGCCGTGCGCAAGCGGCTGCGCCGCGCGAGCTGGGTGGAGCCGACCACGCCCGAACAGAAGCGCCTGCCGTTGGCGGAGCCGATGGCCCCCTCGCCGGCGCCGGTCGTGGCCGCGGCCGAGCAGGGGTGCGGACCAAACCTGTCCGCTTTTTGCGCTGAGCACGAGGAGGGGATTTCCTTCGATCACGATCCATCGGACCGGCGAGTCGATCGGCTGATGGCGTATTTGGGCCTGCTGGAAGACGCCGCGCCGCTGTTCCGCTCGGAACGGGCGGTGCCGCGCGCCGGAGTCTTGCTGGCCATCGCGCCCCGCTCCTCGTGCCCACACGACCAGCACCAGGATATTTCCGGCGCCCCACTCACGACATCACGCTCGGCACGACGACCGCCTGACTCATTTTTCTGCCGGAGATCCACGCCACGCTTCGCACGACACTTTCGGGACTACCTCCGACTCCAGCGTGACCAAAACCGAACCCGTAATCAGGGATTAGCGTGACGCGGGACATGGGATCGAGGTGCGCCGCGAGACGAGGGGGTAGCACCGCATTTCCGAACGGAGAAGACGGGGGAGCGGTGGGACGGCGATAGCCGCCGAGCACCGCGCGGAGGGTGTTATGGGCCCGGAGCGCACACCGGACGCCCCCGAGCGAGCGAGGACGCGGGTGCGGAGGTATCCCAACCCGCCCCTTCACAGCTGTATTGGCTCGTCTCAGTCCGCTATACATTTCTTTTCACCCACAAATCCTGCCAAGGATCCTGTTTTTCATCGAGTATTGGGCGAACCACCAAAGTGAATAGTTCTCGGAAAGGGGTAGGCAGCCATGGGTGCCGGACCTGGCGCACGCTTTGACCTGCGATCCGGCACACCATTCGACACCTTGCTGTCGCTAATGCAATTCGGAGATACGCAGATGAGTGGCACTGTCGGGTTGTTTGGTAACGTTCGCTCGGTGCAATCGCCGTCGCACTTGTGAAACAAGCTTCTGGCTGCCAGAACGTACTCCCTCCCCGTGTCGAGAAAAACGCTCCAGCTACGCTCTCTGGTTGGTGCTGTCCATTGTTGTCGCCGTCTTCGGCTTCCTCGCCTGCCAGCAACTGCCCAAGGTGACAGCGACCAGCGTCGCGCCAAGTGCGACCATGGCGACGCCCACGACGCTCACGTATGCCGGGCCGTTCACCTACGCCGGCGCGCCGACAGTCACGACGTACCCAAACGCAGTAAAGATCCTCACGAACACCGCATACCTCGTCGGCTACGACGAAACACGGGAGAATCCCGCCTGGGCGGCGTATCGGATTCCGGCGGAGCGCAAGTTCGGCACACTCCCACGTCCCAACCAGTTTTCAACTGACACGCGCACCACGGCCCGGGTGACACACGATGATTACACGAAGACCGGATTTGACCGCGGACACATGGTGCCGAATTTCGCGATCGCCAGCCGGTTCGGCGAGACCGCGCAGCGCGAGACTTTCGTGATGAGCAATGTCGCGCCACAGGCACCGGCGCCCGCACTGAACCAAGGTCCCTGGCGGCTCCTGGAGGAAACGCTCGCCGAGAAGACCGCCGTCAACAACGAGGCGATCTGGATCATGGTCGGCCCGATTTACGAGGAGCCGTTGAAGACACTGCCGTCAGGCTCCGTGATCCCGAGTGCGTTTTTCATGGTGATCGCCGACGAGACGCCGCGCGGGCCGAGGCTGGCAGCGTTCATCCTGCCGCAGACGGCCACACGGCAGTTCGATTTCCGAACTTACCGGACGACGGTGCAGTACGTGCAGTTGAAGACCGGGTTGGATTTCTTCTGGGAGTTGCCGGACGCGATGGAGACGCGGCTGGAGGCGGAACTGGGACCGTACTGGCTCGAGGCGTTGCCGGGTACGTGAGCGGCCGCGGCAATCCGCATCATTGCGAGCGGCCGGGCCGGACAGAAGCGGTCGAACATCCGGCTCGGCCGGTATCTTCGTTCATGGCACCTCGTAGATTTCCACCAAGCCAAGCCCCGTTGCCCCACCCACGCCCGACACCGAGACCGTGTAATCGCCCGGTTGCAACGCGTGTACCAGCGCCGCATCCTTGGAAGTCGGGGGAAGCGCAAACGCGCCCACCTGCGAAAAGGTGGCGACAATATTCGTCTGCCAATCGTCGCTGGTCGCAACGGTGATCCCACCGCGCGAGAGTATTATCTGCGGATCGACGACATAACCGGACGTGATGCCAAAAGCGGCAAGCCCTGGCCCAATGGCCCGAATCAGGACGGTTTTCGTCACAGTCCCGCGGATGACAAACCCGGCGGTGAAGCCCGCACCAAATTCCTTCAGAACCGACACATTGATCAACCGCGGTGTGATCGCGGTGACGATCGCTTCCGGTGTGGCGTCGTACACTTCGGCGATAACTTGACCCGTGCCAGGACCCGTGGCCGACACTCTCATGGAGTTGTCGCGTGTTGTGATATTCACGGCGGCCGCCGCGTCGAGTGAAGTGGGGCCAGTGTATGGGAAAGCGCCCACCGCCGCAATCGCGGCCGTGAGTTGAGCGGAACCACCCCAATTGTCGTTTTCGCCCGTCTTCGTCTGTCCGGCAAACATCTCCAATTTCGGATCGTTCAACGTGCCGGCTACACCGAGGGCACCGAGCGAGGGACCGGCCGCGCGCAGCACTAGCGATTTCATTCCACTGGTATCGTTGCCGCCGATTACGTAACCCATGGTGAAGCTGTCACCGGGGATGGAAAGTGGCGCGAGGATCGAGAGATTAATGATGCGGCTTATTGGAGTCATCACAGTCAAAACGGCTGGGGTGCTTGTGACTGTCCCTGCGACATTCGTGATGGTCACAGTGTAGCTGCCACTCGCACTTGGTTGAACGTTGGCCAGTGTCAGGGTTGCCGCTGTCGCCGCCGTTATTGGGGCTCCATCTTTGTGCCACTGGTAAGTAAACGGCGCTTTCCCGATTGCCGCGACTGAGAGAGACGCAGTTGAACCGGAATAGACCACTTGTGCGACAGGTTGACTGCTAATCTGAGGGGAAACAGCAGTAACCGTAAGTGTCGCTGGATTGCTCTGCGTTGAACCAACGGCATTCGTTGCAATTACCCGGAATGTCCCACTGTCCGACAGAGCAATGGGACCGAAGCTGAGAAACAAAGTAACCGTGGAAAGGAACATCGGAAAGCTGCTCACTTGCGTCACGTCTATAGTCCGATTTTGGAAAGCGATCTTGTACGACGTAGGCGCAGGCGCATCTTTAGTAAATCCGTCAAATGGCGGAGGGAGACCAAGACTGACTTGAATAGTCGATGGATTTACCTCGATACTTAGCGAAAGTGTTCCCCCTTCAGCCACGGTCGCGTTCTGAGGATGCTGCACGAAACTTGGCGGAGCAGTTTGCGCGCGAACGCCGACTAATAGCAGGGAGAAGAACCCCACGATTGAGGCGAGGCGTAGAGTATAGAGCATGCGCTGACGGATAGTGACTTTACCATCGAAGTATCGCAAACCAAAACCTACCTGCCATAGCAGGTAGGCGATCCCGTCTTTAGACGGTAGTCTTGCCTTATTGCCGGCGGACGAGACACGGATTGCAAAGCAGCTTGGACAGACCATGCGACGGCTCTGGATGGCAGGAGGAATCAGTCAAATCGGTTTGCCCGAAAAAGCGGAACTGAATCACAACTACGTTGGCGAAATTGAGCGCGGCGGATAAGGCGAAGGACCGGCTGGGTCGCGCCTGTAAGCTGGACGCGAGCTTTAGATCGGCGGCGAAATCTGATCCCGATCTCGCGCCGCTGTGGGAGCTCGATAGCCACGACCTCCGATTGTTGGGATCATCGACCAAGCCCTCGCCGCGGCGGCCTTGAACGGCAAGTCCAGCATCGGTATTCATCCCGCCATGACTCCCCGCACAGCAGCATGCAGGCTGCACGAACTGCGCCGGCGGCTCGGTCTCACGCAACGGCAGATGGCGCGGCAGCTCAGGGTGGCGACGAGCACGGTCACCGCATGGGAAGCCGGGCTCTACACCCGACCGCTCCGCCTGGCCTATCAACTCCTCGAACTCGAGGCTGCGCCAAGATGCATCAAACCGACGTTCAAGACCCGAAAGGAGGGCGGTCTGTGGACCTGGCACGTGTACGACCAGCGAGGCGTGCCACAGGGGAGCGGGTTCGACACGGTTCGCGGAAGTGCTGAGCGGGCGGCCAGGCGGTTCATGCGGGAGATCCGGAAGCAGCCGTTGCGTATGGTGTGACTGCAGCATATTATGGGCAAGCGATGCCGCAGGCCCGGCGCTGAATGTCAAAACCGAGATCACGAGTGAGTCCGACCGTGCGGAACTGAGAGTTCGGCACCTGCCTTCGGCCTCTACGCATGCACGAGCGCAGCGCGGCGAATCTCCGGTACGGTGACGACGCACACGGCGTCGGGCGTGTTTTCCACGGCATAGATCAGTGCTCCGATCAGTTGGTGCAGGGTAAAGCGGATGCGCCGTGGTCGCGTTGAAGCGGATTGCAGATCCGCTCGGACTGAAAATGTCGGACTTGCTTGGGGGCGCTGGAATTTAGGCGAGCCGCACTTGAATGGTATCACGCGTCTTGTCGATTCTTCTTACACTGGGCTGAAGTCGCTGTGGTGCAGTTTCAGATACGGCGTCGCATATGTGACACGGTATTAGTCTGTTATGGACTGCATATTGCGATGGCATTCAATGTGCTCCAAGAGCACCAATGTGTTATTATCGAAGGACTTTCGTCGTCACTGCGTTGTTAACTGGATCGGTTGCATTCGCCGACCCCATCATTTTCGCCGATAACTTCTCTCGCCCTGATTCACCTACGGTTGGCAATGGTTGGCTCGATTTGCCGGCTGACGGGCGCACGCTGTCGATCGTAAGTGAACGGGCCACATTCGCCTATCCCGCCGGCCACGCTGCGATTTATCGGCCGCTTTCTTTTGGTGATACGACTATTGTTGATGCGACGTTTACGGGTGGTAGCGGATTCGGAGGTTCGCCCTATCGCTATGATGGGCACCTTTCAATTCTCAGCGACGGAACTCACAATGTCGGCTATCGCCTGGGTATTGCGCGGAGTGACAGCGGCTCCAATAATTCCAACATTGCACTGTTCGATGGAACTACCTTGATCGGTCAATTTAGTTCATTGGCGTCCCACGGGGTGAAAACTACCGATCATAGGTGCTTGGTAATGAGCCGAAGGATAGGTTGTTGACCGAAGCGAGGAGTTGAGGATTTGGGCGATGCGGACGTTTGTTCACGATTATATATCACGTCTGCTGTCC
>JAUSID010000208.1 GCA_030648295.1 Opitutaceae bacterium
CGGGTTCGCGGATCTGCAACCGCGCGCTCCAGATCCATGGCGGCTATGGCTATACGCGCGACATTCCGGTGGAGCGATTCTGGCGCGATGCGCGGTTGAGCGAAATCGGCGAGGGTTCATCCGAGGTCCAACGAATGGTGATCAGCCGTGCCTTGTTGAAAGCGATGGACGAGTCGCTCGCGGCGGCGCCGTAGCACGGTCTTTCCTTGGGAGCGCGGGCGTCTGTCTGATTTCGGATTTCGGATTGCGGATTGCCTGGGAGCGCGGGCGTCTCGCCCGCATGGATTGGAAGTGGCACGGGCATCCTGCCCGTGATCCGAATTTCGGACTCCACATGCGGGCGAGACGCCCGCGCTCCCGGGGAAAACCGCCGGAGTAGGCAATACGCGTAGCCGCGAGTAGGTGAATAACCCAATCGGCGGCGGCAGTGCCCGCGGTGGCAGGAAAATTCCGGACGATTCTCCGGAATCCGTGTGGTTCCGCGCGGCCGATGGGTGATTTATTCCTGGATACAGGATCTCGTGCCGGGCGGTGCGGTGCGATCCGAGGCTTCGTTATCTTTTTGATCGAAAGAAGGATGCCCCGCCCGCGGTGAAGCCTGAGGCGCACGGACTGGGCATACACCTACCGCAAATGTGGGTGACCACCCAACAGTCGCGCCGGCCCGTTTGGCCTACGATGGCCGGCGAAATCTCAAACCTACCTCTCACGTAGGACATCCACCAGGTCCCAAGAAATACTCCCGCCCGGAAAATTCCCATCACATGCACTCGATGTTGTCTGCCCCTGAGGCCGCGCGAACCGCGCAGCCTCTTTGTGTCATCCGGAGGCTCACGCGTTTTCCCGCGTTTGTGAGCCTCCTTGTTACGTTATTGTTTTCGGCCGTGCCGGGCTTCGCCCAGACCCCCGCCGGAACTCTCGGCGCGCTGGGACCGACCGGCCTCGCGATCGACACCGTGGGCGGTTCTACCTTCCTTTATGTGCCCGAATTCAACGGCGGCAAAATCGTCGCGTATAACCTGACCACCGGCTCGACCACGCCCGTGGTTGTCGGACCCGCGTCCGGAACCTTCACCAACCCGAACGGCATCCTGATCGAGCCCACCTCGCGCGATCTACTTATTACCGATCGCGGTCAGAACCGGGTTCTCCGGATGACGAACACCGGCACCGTCGTATGGACCTACGGCAGCGCGGGATCCGCGGCGGGCCAGTTCCAAGGGCCCATCGGAATCGCCCGCGATTCCACCGGCGCCATCTATGTCACCGAGCATGATGGTGTGAGGGTGCAGAAATTCACCCTGGGGGCATCGGGGCTTGTTCCCGTGACCACCGGCTGGCCCGTGACCGGGTTTACCGCCGCCGCATATGCCGTCGCGTTCGACTCCAGCAATAATGTGTACGTGGGCGACCGCAGCGGAACGATCAAGAAGTACTCCAGCGCCGGCGCTGCGCTCCCCGCCGGAAACATCACCACCGGCCGGATTGTCACCGGCATCTCCGGCGGGGGCACCGGCCCGTTTTATACCACCCAGACGAGCGACGGTCCCTCGGGTAATCGCGTGCAGCGATTCCCCGCCGGCGCCACCACCGCCGACCTCACATTCGGTGCCGACGGCACTGGAACCGGACAATTCAACACCGCGTTCAGCGTCGTCGTAAATCCGGCGACGAATCGCGCGTACGTCGCCGATTTCGGCAACGACCGCGTGCAGATCTGGGATTTGAATCCGCCGCCCGCGGGCGATACGACGGCCCCGACCGTCGCCGTCACGAACGGCGCGACGTCGGCCACGACTGTCACCTTCAATGTTGCCTTCAGCGAGAACGTCACCGGGGTGACGAGTTCCGTGTTTACGGCGACGGGCGGCGGCGGCGTCACTGCCAGTCCGCTGACCGCCGGCTCTGTCACCGGCAGCGGCGCGAACTACGTCGTCACGGTCGGTTACTCGGGCTCCGGCGGCTCAGTCGTCCTCAGCCTCAACGGTACGGCGAACACGTCGGTCAGGGACGCGAGCAACAACTTCTATGCCGGTGCTGCGACATCGGGCAGTGCGAACACCTCCACCCAGACGATTGCGGCGACCGGTGGCGGCGACACGACTCGTCCGCGCGTCACGAGCTTCGAACTCGATATCCCGAATGCAACCCTGACGGCCGCATCGATGATCGTCACCTTCAACGAAGCCGTGACGGGCGTGGATGCGAACGACTTTGACTTCCGGTTCACCGGCAGCGTTGGCGCGACCGTCACGACTGTGACGGCGGGTTCGGCGCCGAACAGCTACAATGTGAACTTCAGTTACTCGGGCACCGGTTCGATTCAGATGGGTATCAAGAGCTCGGGTACAGCCATCGCCGACGCGGCGTCAAATCCGTTCCTCGGTGAAGGCGCTGCTGCGACTCCAACCTACTCCGTCAACAATGGAGCGCCGGCGGATACGACGCTGCCGGCCATCAGCAGCTTTACTGCGCCGGGCACGGTTTCGGCATCGCCGGTGAATCTTACTCTCACCTTCGCTGAGGCAGTGACCGGCGTCAGTGCCGGCGACTTTGTGGCTTCGTCGAATGCCAACGTCGGCACGCCGACAGGTTCCGGCACGACGTGGAACATTCCCGTTACCTATACCGGGACAAGCGCGGTACAGGTGACCGTGGTTGGTGGCGCGACCGCTGACATTCGGGATGCGACCGGCAACTGGTTTGCTGGCGGCACGACAAACGGGAGCGTTTCGTTCACGCCCGGCAGCAGTGGCGGCACGGCTCCGACGATCGCGGCGCAGAGCACGAGCGGCACGGTCGGAACGGCGATGACCTATCAGGTGGTCGCAACCGGCGCGACGAGCTTCAGCACGACGAGCACGCTCCCGGCGGGCTTGTCGCTCAGCTCTGCCGGCGTGATCAGTGGTACCCCGACGGCGGCGACGCCGACCGGAGGCACCGTGGTCAATGTCACCGCCACCAACGCGACCGGCAGCAACAGCGCGGCCGTCACCATCACGATTGCGGCGGCTCCGCCCGCGGGCTCGGCTCCGACCATCGCCAACCAGACGGTCACGCGCACGCAGAATGCGGCGTTCAGCTACCAGGTGGTTGCCACCGGTGCGACGAGCTTCAGCATCGTCGGAACCCCGGTGCTTCCGGCTGGCTTGTCGATGAGCAGTTCGGGTCTCATTACCGGCACCCCGACCGCCACTGGAACCACGAACGTGACCGTGCGTGCGACCAACTCCACGGGCAGCACGAACGCCACGCTCACGATCACGATCAATCCCGCGCCGCCGACGGTCGACACGACGGCACCGGTGGCGACGAGCTTCGTCAAGTCGTCGAATACTGCCTCCACGGTCACCTTCTCGCTGGTGTTCAGCGAGTCCGTTACCGGAGTCAACAGCACGGATTTCACCGTCACGGGCAGCGGCACGGTCACGATCCCGACGACGGGCGTCACCGGCAGCGGCACGACGTACACGGTCGTGGCGAACTATACCGGCACCGTCAGCTTCTACCTGATACTGAAGAACAGCGGAACGGGCATTGCGGACGCCGCGGGCAATCTGCTCGTTAGCGGCGCGGCCAGCGGCACGTTCAGCAACGCGACGGGCACGCCGCCTCCGCCGAGTGGTGGTGGTGGCGGAGGTATTGTCTTCTTCCCGCCGCCGGTCACGAAGCAGGGCCAGACGCTCACGTTCGTTTCGCCGGTCAGCGCGCTCCTGGTGAATAACCCGGTCGCGTTGAGCGCCACGGCCAGCTCGGGTCTGCCGGTCACGTTCACCATCGCCACGGGCAACGCCTCGGTCTCGGGTAACATGCTCACGCTCCGCGACACCAATCTCGTCGTGGTGCGCGCCATCCAGGATGGCAACGGCACGTATAACGCCGCCTCGGCCGACATCACGGTCCGCGCCGCCAAGGGCTTGCAGTCGATCAACTTCCCGTCGATGGCCAACCGGGTCACGTCGGACAGCACGATCACGCTGAACGCCGCCTCGAGCGTCGGCCTGCCGATCACCTATACGCTGGTCAGTGGCCCGGCCACACTCAGCGGCAACGTCCTCACGTTGACGGGTGCACCGGGCACGGTCGTCGTCCGCGCCACGCAGAGTGGCAGCGATTCGTTCAACTCCGCGGTTGAGGTCATCCGCTCGTTCTCCGTCCTCGCGGCGGGTCAGCAGGTGTTCTTCGGCAAGCTCGGCTCCGACGACTTCGCCACCGCGGTGTCGAAGGACAACAACAAGGGAGTGTTCATCGCGCGCCTCGCCAGCACCGGTGAAGCGATTGTGATTCGGTTCAACATCAATGTCGATGGCTCCTTCTCGGCCACGTCGCGCTCGATGAGCCCGTCGTCCGCCGACGTGCAGCTGGCCGACGCTCCCGCGACCGCCGCCGCCGCACGTGATCTCACGCTCTCCGGCACGGTATCCAATGGTGTGCTGACGGGTAGCATCGCCGAACTGGACACGAGCTTCACGGCCAACGTGCAGCCGGCCACCGGCTCCACCTCGTCGCTCGCCGGCCTCTACATCGCGAACGTTCCTGGCTCTGCCACCGGCGACACCTACATCGTCGTCGGACCGAGCGGTCAGGCTTACGCCCTCGCGGTCACTTCGGCCGGCATCGCGTCGGGCATGGGCACCGTCAATGCCGATGGTGCCGTCAATGTGACGCTCTCGCAGAACGGCTCCATCGCCGCCACGCTCGATGTCGCGGAGGCCGCCCTCACGGGCAAGGTCACCGCCGCCGGCGTGACCCGCGACATCGTCGGCCTGAGCAACTCCGCCCAGCGCACCGATCGGATGGTCAACCTCTCGTCCCGCCTGCGCGTGACGGGTGGCGACGCCAGCCGCTCGGTCATCGCCGGGTTCGTCATCACTGGCTCGACGTCGAAGCCGGTCCTCGTCCGCGCCATCGGCCCCGGCCTCCGTGGGTTTGGCGTGAGCGACGCGCTCGACAATCCGCGCCTCCAGCTGTTCGACAGCACGGGCAAGGCGATCGCGGAGAACGACGACTGGAACGGCACGAGCGACATCAGCACGACGGGCGACCGTGTCGGTGCGTTCAAGCTCACCGCCGGTAGCCGCGATTCCGCCATCGTCGCCACGCTTCCGCCGGGCGGTTATACCGCCGTGGTCACGGGCGTGAATGGCAACGGCGTGGCCCTGATCGAAGTCTACGACGCGGCGACGAGCGAGCAGCTCTCGACGCAGCAGCTGGTCAACATATCGACCCGCGGCTTCGTGGACACGGGTGACGGCAACCTCATCGCGGGCTTCGTGGTCACGGGCAACGCGCCCAAGCGCGTCCTCATCCGTGGTATCGGCGCCGGCCTGAGTGCTTTCGGTGTCACGGGTGTGCTTGCGGATCCGATGCTCCGGATCTACACGGCCGGAAATGCAAACGCGATTGCCGAGAACGACAACTGGCAGACGGCGGTCGGCAGCGAAATGGCGTCCGCCACGGACATCATCGCGGCAGCGATGGCAACCGGTGCGTTCCCGCTCTCCGCGACGAACGACGCCGCCATCGTGATCACGCTGATGCCGGGCAATTACAGCGCCGTGGTCAGTGGAAAGAACAATTCCACCGGCGCGGGCCTCGTCGAGGTCTACGAAATTCCCAACCCATAATGGTCCGATAATCTTCGGCCGGGGTGTGTGTCCTCCCCCTCGATAAACTCGGCCGAAGGTTAGTCATATCCCCACTCGTTATAGGTTGAGATTCGTCCCGGGCGCACCGAAGCGGTGCGCCCGGGATTTTTTTTGGCGAGGGAGAAATGGACCTGATGCCGATGAAAATCTGCGGCTGCCCCTCGGCGGGCAGGCTCGGGGCCCTGAGCCGGTTCGACAGGCTCGCGGCCATCGCGTGGTTCGAGTGAAAGGCCTTGAGCTTTGTCGAAAGGCTTTGTCGAACGGGGAAGCCGCAGCCACTTTTCGGTCCGTCGGACTTCAGCGTGGCACGGGCGTCCCGCCCTTGGATTGAGAGTGGCACGGGCATCCCGCCCGTGAACTTTGATCGTTGGGTATTTCGCGAACGACGTTTCCCCGGGAGCGCGGGCATCCTGCCCGCCACTGCATTCGTTTTTTGATCTCAATGCGGGCGGGACCCACCTTCGCCAAGGCTTCGGCGGGCAGGCTGCCCGCGCTCCGAGGGGAAAAGCGTCGTGGCTGCCGCTTCCAGCCGCAGATGGGATCGAAAGTTCGCTCGAACGTCGCTGCGGCAGAGCCTGCCCTGAGCTTGTCGAAGGGATGCCGCAGCCACTTTTCGGCACGCGGGCGGGATCACGGGCGCGACGCCGTGCCAGTGCGTCAGGGCCTCGGCCCGGCGCGCTCGGATCATTTCACGATCCGTTTATCGCCCTCCCTTCGGTCGCTGGTGCCCTTGCCCTGGTGGGTTGACGGGGTCCCGGGCGTGCGAAAGCGCGCCCGGGACTTTTTTGCACATCGGTGAATTATCCTACCGAAAACCGGCTGTAGGTTGCGACCTCGTGTCGCAACAACGTGACGCACTCCAAATTTCGTTGCGCGACGAGCGCGCAACCCACGGCTGCGCGAAGCGCGCCTGTTGCGATGCGTTTCACTACGATCAAAAAAGAACTGGTTCGGCGACTGATCGGCCGTTACACGAAAAACCATGGCGAAGAACCTGGACCCCCGGATTGACGCTTGCATCGACAACTCGGCTGCGTTCGCGCAGCCGATTTTGAAACACCTGCGCAAGCTCGTGCACCGCGCGTGCCCACAAGTCGAAGAGACGATGAAATGGAGCATGCCTCATTTCGTCATCGACGGGAAAATCCTCTGCAGCATGGCCGCGTTCAAGGAGCATTGCGCGTTCGGGTTCTGGCATCAGCAGATGCAAAAAGAACTCGGGGAAGATGGCGCACGCGCGGACGCGGCCATGGGCAGCCTCGGCCGCATCACGAGCCGGAGCGATTTGCCCGAAGACTTCGCGATGATCCGCCATATCAAGCGCGCCGCGGAATTGAACGCGACGGCGCCCGCGCGGCCGCGAAAGAAGACCGGTGCGCGGCGTGAATTGCCCGTGCCGAGGGAACTGGCGGCGGCACTGGCGAAAAACAAATCCGCGTCTGCCACGTTCAAGAGCTTCAGTCCGAGTCACCGCGACGAATACATCGAGTGGATCACGGAGGCGAAGCGGGACGAAACGCGCCAGAAACGGCTTGCGACCACCGTGGAGTGGTTGAACGAGGGCAAGTCGCGGAACTGGAAGTACGAACAGCGCAGCGGACGCCGTTAGGAGGCTGGCCGAACGGTGAGTCGAAAATCCAGCCTCGTTACCTCGGCTGCTACGAGTGCGGTGCTGTTCCGCCTGGGAGCGCGGGCGTCCCGCCCGCTTCGGATCATGCGGTCGAGACGCCCGCGCTCCCGGGAAAAGCCGACTTGCAGCTTAGACCGAAAAGCGATCTCACTCCGAATCCGCTTCGGCCGCCTTGACGGCGCACTCGAGCCGGCGATAGGCGGCCACCGAATTTCCCTCGGTTTTGCCGCCGGAGTGGCTAATCGTCATGACCCGGCCGGCCTTGTGCGCCCGCATGAACTCGGAATCTTTTTCCGGCGTGACCCAGAGGGTGTGAACGTGCGGCCGGCCGCATTTCTCCACCACCTGCGTGAACCGGACGGTATTCATTCGCGCACCTTGGGCAACTCGGCGCCGATCTCGACGTCGTGCGGGTGGTTCCGCTTGTCCTTGAAACGTTCGTGCCGCTCGCGAATCAACTCGTCTAGTTTTTCCACGAGGCCATCGAGGACATTATAGGCGTCATCGCCCTTCACCGAGGCAATGATATCGGGTCCGCGCACCGCGATCAGTCCCGTGGCGGTGTAGTGGTGCTTGCGACCACGCTGCTGATCCTGATGCAGCCGGATGTCGACGCGCACGATCCACTCGTTGTGCCGCAGGAGGACCGAGAACTTCTCGCGGATAATGTTTTGCATGGCTGGCGTGAGGTCGATGTGTACGCCCTGCATGCTGATCTTGGAACCGATGTCGTCGGAAAAATTTGCGTGAGCCATGTGAGCACAGACAGCGCCGCTCTGGATTGGTGGCCAAATCGATCGCGCAGAAATCGTGTGACGTGCTCCGAAAAATGGGACCTGAGGTCCAGTGGCTGCACAGCTACGTGACCGACGACAAGGTGTACTGCGTTTACATCGCGGCGAACGAGCGCCTCGTCCGCGAGCATGCGAAGCAGGGTGGGTTTCCGGCGAATCGCGTTTCCGAAGTCCGGACCGTGATCGATCCGACGACGTCGGAGACGTCGGCGGCCCGGCGGCCGGAGCGAGCCATGGCCGGCGTGGCCTAGCCGCCCGTCGGACTTGCGCCGGACGCCTGAGGTTTTGGGCAAACAATCTTCTGAGCCAATCGCGTGCGTCCCCAGACGGGCGGCTAAATGCCGCGCAGCGCGGCAAGAATCTGGGGTCGCGCGCCGGCGGGCGTGCTGGCGTCCTGCTCATCGGGCGGCCGTTACGCAGTTCACTATCCGTGAAAGTGGTGTCGGCCTGCGTGCAAGTCTGACGATCGCATCGTCTACCAGTCGGCCGGGCTGGCGCGCAACCGGATGAACCGCGCGTGCTCGTGCCGGACTCCTGGGAGCTGGTGCGACGCGCGGCCGATGGCTCCGAAAAAATCATGGGCCGCGGCGTGCTCGGCTACGACGTGACGCCGGACGGCAGCATTATCTACACCGACGGTCGCGCGGTGTACCGGTGCGTTCCCGACGGCAAGCCGGAAAAGCTGCTGGAGCACTTTCCGATCGAGAAGATCGTCGCGCTCGAATGAGGGCATGACGGGCCGCGACGCGAATCCGCGCCGAAACACAACGTCATTAAGTCCTGGACATGGATGGAGGGCCCGCCTCCCCGCCGCAGGCGGGCAAGCGGCGCGGCTTGCCTGCCTTTGGCAGGGCCGGTCGCTTTCCGAAGGACGTTCCACTCGGGAAAGTCGAAATGGGTGTGACCCGGAAGCGGACGACGCAGAGGTCGTCCCTCCATTTTGGGTCTGATTATTTGTGACGCCCGGTCTAGCCGCGGATCTGGCCCGTGCCCTCGATCACGAACTTGTAGCTGCAGAGTTCGCGCAATCCCATCGGGCCACGCGCGTGCAGCCGATCGGTGCTGATTCCAATCTCCGCCCCGTAGCCGAATTCGAAACCGTCGGTGAAACGCGTGCTCGCGTTCCAGTAAACCGTCGCGCTGTCCACCTCGGCCAGGAAACGGCGGGCGGCGGCTTCATTCGCCGTCACGATGGCGTCGCTGTGATTCGAGCTGTCGCGATTGATCGTACGAATCGCCGCGTCGAGCGAATCCACGACCCGCACCGCCATGATGGTGTCGAGGAACTCGGCCGAGAAATCCGCCGCGACCGCCGGCGTGGTCGGGACCTGCGCGCGTTGAAGGATTTCGGCGCTGGTGGAATCACAGCGCAACTGGACGTTCTTCGCCGTCAGCGCGCGACCGACCGTGGGGAGAAATTGCTCCGCGACGCTGCGATGCACGAGCAGCTGTTCGGCTGCGTTGCACACGCCGGGGCGCGACACCTTCGCATTGACGGTGATTGATTCCGCCATCGCGAGATCAGCGGCGTCGTCGACGTAAACGAAGCACACGCCCTTGTAATGCTTGATGACCGGGATGGTGCTGTTCTCGGCGACATAGCGGATGAGGCTCTCGCCGCCGCGCGGAATCACGCAATGGATCAGCGTATCGAGTTTCAGCAGCGTGTTCAGTGCCGCGCGATCGGTGGTGGGCACCAGTTGCACGGCGTCGCCCGGCAGCCCCGCGGCGGTCAATGCCTGCGAGATCAACGCCGCCAGCGCCATGTTGGTGTGGAAGCATTCCTTGCCCCCGCGCAGAATCGAGGCGTTGCCACTCTTCAGGCACAGGACCGCACAGTCCACGGTGACGTTGGGCCGTGATTCGAAAATGATGCCGATTACGCCGATCGGCACGCGCAGCTTGCGAATCCGCAATCCATTGGGCCGGGTGAATTCCTCCAGCACTTCACCGACGGGATCCGGCAGCGCGACGACCTCGCGCACGGACTGCGCGAGTTTTCGCAGCCCGGCCTCGTCGAGGCTCATCCGTTCCCGTGCCGCCGCGGTGAGGGCGCCGGCTTCGGGCGAAAGCAGATCGCGCTGATTTGCCGCGAGCAGTTCGAAATGCGAGGCGTCGATCAACTCGGCGAGTTTCTCCAGCGCCGCGTCCTTTTTCGCCGTCGGGGCGGTCGCGAGCCCAAGCGACGCGGCCCGGGCGCGTTGAGCGAGCGAGGTGATGAGCTGGACGAGTTCGGCCGACATTTGGTCGCGAGGTTCGAGCAAAGGAGGCTCCGCGCCAAGCGCATTTGCAGGGGCCGCTGGCGCGGGCGACGAGGTCGTTGACCCAAGAAACGCTGGCTCAGGTGGAACGGCGGGAGGTGGCGCGGGTTCGGCGGGCACCGTCCACGGCGTGGCCGGCGGCGCCAGCCGGTGGAGGAGCCAGATGCCGCCCGCGAGCAGCGCCACGCCCGTGAGGTCGAACCACCAGGGATGAAGCATGGAGCCGGCGGACTTCGCGACGGTGTTGAAGTTGGCGATTTCGTACGGGAAGAACCCGACGAAGTATGCCGCGCCGTTGTTGATCGCATGGCCGGCAAAACAAAGCCCGAGCGATCGCGTGTGGAAATAAACCCAGCCGAGCACGACCCCGAGCCCGAACGCGACGGGCAGCTGCGCGGGATTGAGGTGCGTGAGCGCAAAGAGCGCGGCCGACGCGACGATTGCAACCGCTGGCCGCCAGCGTCCGAGAAACCCCCGCAGGATGATGCCGCGGAAAATGATTTCCTCCATCAGCGGGCCGATGATCACGGCCAGCAGCATTCCCTGCCAGGAACCGCCAATCACCCGGTCAAGGCCCGGCGCGATATTCCATCCGTGCAGCCCGTCGGAACCGAACAGCAGCCGGATCAGGTTGTCGATTTCAGAGACGAAGATCGTGAGCGCGACGACGATGGGCAGGAAGGGAACGGCCAGCGCGGCGGGCCTGAATCCGGGTGCTCCGAGGTGGCGCCACGGTTCACCCGCGCGATGCAGGACGAGGGCGGTGATCGTCGCGCCGCCGGCAAGCTTCGCGAGGATCAGGATCGTCGACTCCCGGCCCGGCGTGTCTCCAGCCCACACATACAGTCCCGTGAAGGTGCCGAACGCATGGAACTTCCCGATCAGCATCGCGGCGATCGCTTCGAACACGAGCATGCCGACGACGACGCCAATGGCGGCGAGCATTCCGAAACGGGGCAGGGCGGGAATGGGACGGGACAAGAGTCGATATGCCGCGCGGTTCGCGGCCGGTTGTCAGTTGAAAAGAAACAAGTCCGTCCTGGGAGCGCGGGACTCCAGCCTCGTGGCATGGGCGTCTCGCCCATGATCCTCCGAGTGGCACCGGCATCCTGCCGGTGAAAAGCACAATGAACGGTTTTCACGGGCGAGACGCCCGTGACACGTTGCGGGCAGGATGCCCGCGCTCCCAGGGGAAGCCACTGCTCGCCTACCGTCCACACCAGCCGCCGTCGACGGCCAGGATGTGGCCGTTGACGTAGTCGCTTGCGCGCGAGGCCAGAAACACCACGGCGCCTTCGAGGTCGGCCGGCTCGCCCCAGCGGCCCGCCGGGATCCGGCTGACGATTTCCTTCGAACGATCCGCGTTTGCCTGCAACGCCGCCGTGTTGTCGGTGCGCATGTAGCCGGGCGCGATCGCATTCACCTGGACGCCGCGGGCCGCCCACTCGTTCGACAGCGCTTTCGTCAGCTGGCCGACGGCGCCTTTGCTCGCGGCATAGGCCGGCACGGTGATGCCGCCAAAAAAAGTGAGGAGCGAGGCGACGTTGATGATCTTCCCCGAACCGCGCGCGATCATGTGCCGACCCGCCGCGCGACACGCGGTGAACACGCCGTCCAGGTTCACGCGCATCACGGCATCCCAGTCAGCGTCGCCGTGTTCGGCGGCGGGTGAACGCCGGATGATGCCAGCGTTGTTGACAAGGATGTCGAGATGCCCCTGCCACGCGATGGCCTGCTCGATCAAGCGTTCGACGTCGCTGCGGTGGCCGAGGTCGGCGGCAACCGCGCACGCGTCGACTCCGAGTGCGCGCACTTCGGATACCACGGAAGCGAGCTTCGCGCCATCGCGGCCGTTGACGACTACGCTCGCGCCGGCGCCGGCGAGCGCACCGGCCATGGCTCGGCCGAGCCCGCGCGAGGAGCCGGTGACGAGCGCCACCTTTCCGTTCAGTCCGAACATGCGGTCGAGGATGGAGCTCATAAGGTGGAAAATTTCCCAACGTGGCACCGCGGCCGCAACTGAAGAGATTGGGGAATCTTGAAATCGGTCATCGGTCATCTGAAATCTGTCATTGGAAAAAACCGACAGCTTGGAAATTGGATTTAGCCGCGAAAGGCCGCGGTGGAAAAAATGCGGGTTATCGCAGCTCGGCTGGCGACACGGCGTCCATGTCGGCAAAGGCCTGGTTGTCGCCGGCCATGGCCCAGACGAATCGATACGCGCCGGTGCCCGCGCCACAATGAATCGACCACGCGGGCGAAAGCACCGCCTCGCGATCGCGGACGACGAGGTGACGGGTGGCGGCCGGCTGGCCCATGAAGTGGAAGACCACGTTGTCACCCAGATCGAAATACAGGTACACCTCGCTCCGGCGGCTGTGGGTGTGCGGCGGCATCGTGTTCCAGACGCTGCCGGGTTCGAACTCGGTGAAGCCCATGACCAGCTGGCAGCTCTTCACGCCATCGGGGTGAATGAGCTTGTTGATCCGGCGGCGGTTCGCCTTCGCCGCGTCACCGATGGGATCGGTGCGGACATCCGCGCGTCGGGCGACGGCGGTGGGATGCTTGGCATGCGCCGGCGCACTGATGAAGAAAAACGCGGCCGGGCCGCCGGCACCGGACGCGAACGTCACGTCCTTTTCGCCGAGACCGACATAGAGGCAGTCGAGCGGTCCCAATTCGTGATTGGCGCCGCTGACGCGAACCGTTCCGTTGCTCCCCAGGTTCAGGATGCCGATTTCGCGGCGTTCGAGAAAGAACGCGGTGCCGGTTTCCTTCGCGGCAGGCAGCGGCAGCGGCGCCGTGGTCGGCACGGCCCCTCCGACAATCATCCGATCCAGGTCGGTGTAATGCGCGTTCACCGCGCCGGGCTGGAAGAGATCGCCGATCAGAAAACGCGCGCGGAGGTCATCCGTGGAAAGCGTGTTCGTCGCTTCGGGAGTGGGGGAGTAATGCAGTTTCATTCGTCGCGGGCTCGCGTTGCGGCCAAGCCAACACCCTGCGAGCCCGCAGAGACAAGCGGGTTCGCATCGCCGCAGCCGGGAGCGCGACAAGCGCCAGCCGGGCTGGCGCAACACGGTTGGGGTTGTTGCGATTCATTGCCGTATCGGGGTTGCTTGTGGGTGGGGCGCGACCGTCCAGCGGAGGGCGCTTGTGGGGCCGACCCCTGTGCGTATGGAGGCCGGGTTGGAGTGCGCTTCAACTTCGTCCGCGTCGGACCGTCATAATGTGGGAACGTGTGAACGGCCGAAATTGGCGCAGTGGCCGCCGCCGTACCAATTCAGAGAAGCTCGAGGCCTGTCATTTGAGGCTGGCGACCTGGCACCGCATTTGTTGAACGTGGACGGCCGTGGGCACCGTTCGATGATCCTGAAATACTCCATTGCTGCCGCGGTGCTGTTTGGCGCGATCGTGCTGGCGCTCCGGTGGCACTCCTCCGCGGACTCAGCGGGAACGAACGTTGTTATCGCCGAGCGGGTACTCAAGACGGTGGCGTCGGAGGACTACGAGGCGTTTATCGCGCAGGCCGACAAGAGCGTGCGAAAAATGCGCGTCGAACATTTTCGCTCCCTGGCCGAGCGCCATGCGCCACGCTTGCGGAGCGGATACGACTTGGTGCCGCTCGATGACCGGTGGCGCGGGAAGGTGCGCGTGAGCCGATGGAAACTGGTTTTCAGGGACGGCAGTCCTGACGCGGTCCTTACGCTTGGGGTGAGAGACGGGAAGGTGGCGACGTTTGCGATTTATTGAAGCTGTCTATTGGGCCTCTGGCGCGCCATGCCGTCCACGGGCAGGATTCCGGTGCGACTTCAATCCATGCGGGCGGGACATCCGCAAGGCAAGTGGCTGCGGCTTCCCCGTTCGACAAGCTCAAGGCCCCGAGCCGGTCGAGGGGCAGCCGCAGATGTTCTCAATGTACACTCGAATGAACCTGCGGCAGAGCCTGCCCTGAGCTTGTCGAAGGGATGCCGCGGCCACTTCGATACGCCGATTCTGTCGGAGAGAATCGTGATAACTTGCCGGCCCGCCCTGGGAGCGCGGGCGTCCCGCCCGCAATGACGGAGGCCGAATGCGCCGAGCGGCCTGAGTGTGGCAAGGGCCGTCTCGCCCGTGCGATTTCAATCATGCGGGCGAGACCCACCTTCGCCAAGGCTTCGGCGGGCAGGCTGCCCGCGCTCCCAGGTGACGCACGCACCTCGCCTGAATCGTTGGCTACCGCTGAACTGCTACGGCTTCCTTTCCGACTTCAACCACGCTCACGTCGTCGGCCCAGACGGTACCGTGGGATATCTTGAAGCCGACGAAAACAAGTTAGCGCTTACGAGGCGGAGCCCGTCCCTCCAAATATGCGGATCGATACGCTCACGCGTTACTCTGCGCCGAGTTTCTGCTCCGAGGTTTGAGAATGCGCCCCTCCGCCCCTCCGACCATCCGCCCCTCCGGCCATCCGACCTTCCGGTCCCCGCCCATCCGCAGCTACCTGGCCTCTTTCGTTTCCGGCTCGGTGTCGAAAACCACGGCACCGCCACGTTCGATCACGTAGATTCACGAATTTCGACAGCGGATCGTCGAGCTGGAGTTTTCCCTGTTCCGCCAGGAACAGAATCGCGGCGGCGGTGAACTGCTTGGTGACGGAGCCCAACCGGAACTTGGTCGTCGCAGTGTTGGGAATTTTCCATCCGGCGTTGGCCCACCCGCAGCTCTGCTCGAAGACGACGGCGCCGTCCTTTGCCACCAACACCGACCCCATGAATCGATCGCCAGCCGCGTGAGTCTTGATGATCTCAGCCATCCGCGCCGCGTCCTGTGCGAAACCGGCGGTGGCGATCGCCGCCGCCAACAGAACAGATGAGAGCAGGGTGGGCGGATGGTGGCGATGCAGCGAGATGCTGGAGTGCATGGCGGGAGCGTTTGTGACCGGTTGGTCGATCCGCAGGCGGGGCTTAACGATGGTGCATCTACCCGGCGGGATGACCCGCGTCGATGTTCAAACCGCCGGTTTCGCCGCCCTTATTCGGCACATAAACCTCGGATGAGACACAGAGCGCACAGAGGCCAATCCGGAGGACACGGAGCCCCTCGGCCGGCTCGGGGCCTTGAGCTCGTCGAAACGGCAAGGCATTTCTCTGTGACCTCTGTTTGTTCCCCGTGCTGCTATATCTGAAAATGCACGCAAGCCACGAAAACCATTCAACCGCGGAGAACGCAAAGAGCGCATAGAAGAATCTTTGCGATCTGTGCGTTCTTTGCGGGTAAATCCATTTCCATTCGGTTGCGGCCGTCTCGACAAGCCTCTCGACAAGCTCGAGGCCTTTCAGTCCGGACATCGTTTGGCCGTGAGCCTGCCTGCCCTGAGCCTGTCGAAGGGGTCGAATCGGCTCGAGGCCCCGAGCCTGCCGAGGGGCCGCGCCGCGCTGGGCGCCCTGTGCCCCAGGTTTGATGGCTGGAATTTTCGATCCGTTAACCCATCACTCCGGATTGTCGGCCACTATCTCGCCGGCTCGAAGCGGACCGGGACTACATCACGCTCAGCACAAGAAACCTGACCCCTGCTTTTTCTGGTCTCTCCTAAGCTCAAACCGGGGCCCCCTGAGCCGGATCTGAAGGCGGGTAGGAAATTGCAGGTTGACCCCTTGGCTGCCTCCAACAGAACGCGATCTCCATTCAGTTCCCGATCGATTAGTCGCACATGAAAACGACCTGTCCAATCTGCAACGAGCGCAACGCGAAACGCCGTTGCTGGCGCAAGAACATGGAGGAGATCTGCCCGCTGTGCTGCGCGGGAATGCGCGGCACCGAATGCGGCAACTGCCCGCATTACGGTGAAGCGCAGAAATATGACAGTGCCCGCCGGGCGTCGGCGGCGCCTTCGGGCAAGGACTTCATCATCGAGCTCAATCCCAAAGCTGAAGAAGCCGTCAACGCCGCTCTGGAACTCGCCGAACGGGGTGACGTGCGTCGGGCCGGCGACGCCCTGGCGCGCCTGCTCCAGGAATATCCGCGAGATCACATGGCACGCTATGGCATGGGAACTCTGCACGCCATCAAGGGGGAACACCAGGAGGCGATCCGATACTTCGATCAGGCCATCGCGATCTTCCCGTACTTCACCGAAGCTCACTATAACCGGGCCGCGGCGTGCCAGAAGCAACTCGACATCGCTGGTGCCATTCGCGGCTTTCGCAAGGTCGTCGAAATCGGCGACTCGAACGACACTCCCGCCAAACAGGCCCGATCAAACCTGGGTAAAATCGCCGCGATCATCCGCCAGACCGAGGGCGTCGATTTTGAGATCTATATTGAGTCGCAAGAAGCGTTCGACCGAGCGTTTGCGCTCATGGAGCAGGGAGACTGGTGGCGTGCGTTGGCCGGCTTCCGCGCGAGCGCCGCGAAGCATGACCGCAACGCTCCGACGCACGGCAACCTTGGTCTGTGTCTCGCCAAGTTGGGGCGCAAGGCGGAGGCGCTGGCCGAGCTCGATCGCGCCCTGGAAATCAACCCTCGCTACGAGCCGGCAGTGTTGAACCGCGTGGCGGTGGAACGAATGGAGGAGGGCCAACCCCTGCAGACCGCGGAATTCATGACCATCAATTACAGCCGGGAGAAAGTTCTCCGGGAGCGAGGCCGCTGAAGAGACGCCCGTTGTTGTTGTACATTCAGAATTCCAGGCTGGCCGACGAACTCCGAACCGGGACAGAGCCCTGGAAGTTCTTGCCAATGACGAAGGTGCTTTGAAGCTTCATCGCGGCGTACCGGTGTGGTTCAGTTTCCGCTCAGCACCGTAACCAAACCGCCTTTCCGCCATCCCTGCCATGCCAACCACCAACCGCCGCCACTTTATCAAGTCCACCTCGATCGCGATGCTGGGAGGCGCGCTGGGCGGCCGCGCGCTGGCCCTGGCGCAGACACCGCCGGACGGCTGGCACCGGCGTGTCGGTCATGCTCAAACGCCGGAGATGGCCCGGGCCGAGCTGAAGGCGTTCCAGGCCGCCACGCCCGATCTGGCGAGCTGGGAGAAGCGCAAGGCCACCATCCGTCAGGGCATGCTGCAGGCGGTGCGACTGACCAACCTGCCGGAGAAGCCGCCGCTCGATCCGGTCTATTCCAACCAGCGTGAATATACAGGGTACACGGCCGAGAACGTTTATATCCGCAGTTGGCCGGGCTTTTATATTACCGGCACGCTCTATCGTCCGCTCGGTATGAAACCGCCGTATGCCGGCATGGTGTCCGCCCATGGCCACGGCGGTCGCTTCCTGGCCTCGCGGCAAACGCGCTGTGCCGTCCTCGCCCGCATGGGTACGGTCGTGTTTCACTATGACATGGTCGGCTATGGCGACAGCAAACGGGCGGGCTGGGGCCATGCCAAAGTGCCCGAGATCCTGCGCCTGACGCTGTGGAACAGCATCCGCGCCATGGATTTTGTCTCCTCCATCGAGGGGGTGGATCCGAAGCGCATCGGCATGACCGGAAACTCCGGCGGCGCGTCGCAGACCTTCATGCTCTCCGCCGTGGATGAACGCGTGGCCGTCGCGGTGCCGAGTTGCCAGGTGTCCGCCCATTTCTTCGGCGGCTGCGCCTGCGAGAGCGGGATGCCGATCCACTGGGGGCCGCACCACAAGACCAACAACGCCGAGATCGCCGCCATGACCGCGCCACGTCCGCAGCTGGTCATCTCCAACGGCGCGGACTGGACCAAGCATGTGCCGGAGATGGAGTTTCCCTACATCATGCACATCTACAGTCTGTATGGTGCGGCCGACCGCGTGGTGAACGCCCATTTTCCGCTCGAAGGCCACGACTACGGCCCGAGCAAGCGTCTGGCCGCCTATGCCTTCTTCATCCGCCACCTTGGGCTCGACAGCCTGCGCGCCTGGGCCAAGGAGGAACAGATCAACGAGACCTTTGCCAAGGTCGAGGCGGAAGAGGACATGCACGTGTTCAACGCCAGGAATCCCTGGCCAAAGGACGCCGTTGCGCCCAACACGCCACTGCCGTTTCCAGGCTGAAAAGCGCAGCGCTTCTCCGCGGGGCTCTTGATCGTGAAGACCCGATGGCTCCCCTCAAAATCGACTGGCGCGGGCCAAGGCCGAACACGTCAGGCCTCGCCCCTCACCACTGGGCTCGGCCGCCAACGTAGGCAAACATGTCGGGCTAACGCGGCGGCCACCGGATAGCCAAGCGTTCGCGATGTTACGGTGCCTGCAAAAGGTGAAGGGTGAGGCCTGAGGCGTTCATGATGCGATAGCGCTTCGTCGGCCCATGTGCCGCGATTCGACAAGACGCGTTTCATTTCACTTCGAGAATCTTTGTCGTCTCCTCCCCAAACTGACTGATGACGCGGACGGCGATTTGCTGGCCGGGGTTTACGAGGAAGGGGTGTGAGACGTGGCCGTAGAGCCGGGCGAAGGCTTCTTCGTTGATTTCGATCTTCAGCGTCTTCTCGGCTTTTTTCTTCGCCCCGAGCAACGCCAGGTTGGAGAGGCCTTTCTTCCATTCCTCGAACTCGTCCTTGTCGCCGCCGCAGAAGAACGCCTGGCGGACGATGAAGTTGGCGCCGTCGTAGTCCGTATCGACCATCCAGTAGTTGATGTCGTGCACGTCGCGGCTCTTCACCTCGTCCTTGATCGGATCGTAGATGTCGAGGCCCTTGATCTCGACGGTGGCGGTCTGGTCCGTAGCAGCCGAGGTCACGAGGCTGTCAGCCTCCTTACGTCGGCTGCTACGGGAAAGATGCAGCGCAATATCCGGTTCGCCGATCGTGACGAAGCTCGCGGCCTTCTTGTCGCGCTTGAGCAGGCCTTCCTGGAGCAGATCGTCGTGCATCCGGACCTTGCTGACTTGGAACTGGCCCTGGCTCGTCGTGACTGACTTGCTCTCGATATCACTCTCGAAACTGAACCCGAGAATGATGAGCCAGTCGGCATCGCCCCGGCGCCGACATGCCTTGGTGGCGTTGTTGACGGCCTGTTTCGATACCGTCCCGAACTTGGGGCCGATATGAAGGTACGCTTTGGCTTCGCCCTCCGCGGTATTATAGAAACCTTCGGCGTGGAGATCAGCGTCGGCGAGCCGGTCGACGCGATGGAAGACGGCGTTTTCCTTTTTGTCGCCGGTCTTAACGCCCGCGCTTTTGAGATGTTCGAAGACAACGTCTTCGAACTTGCCCATCTCAGCGTCGCTCTTGCGCGCGGCGGCGAGCGCGGCGGGCGAGACGGGCTCGAAGTTCTGGAGCGTCTCGACGGTGAACGGGCCGGCGATCCGCAGGCGCTTTGTGTCCACCTCGGGCTGATCGTAGAATTTAATCGGTTTCTTGGGTTCGTCGTTCGCGATGGACTCAAGTGTTGTCTTGATTTCTTCGCGGTAGATGAAGCCTTGGCGAATGTCGCAAGTAGCCTGATCGTAGAGACGATAATAGGGGAGACTCGCAGTTAAAATCCGCTGCTTGGCGATGCTTATCGCGATACGGCTGGTATCGATTGTAATCCAGCGGCGTCCCCACTGCTCAGCCGCATAAGCAGTGGTGCCGCTGCCGCATGTTGGGTCTAGCACCAAGTCACCCGGATCGGTGGTCATCAGGATGCACCTTTCGATGACTTTTCGACTCGTCCAGACAACGTAAAGTTTATCGGCCGTGAAGCTGCCCGTTAATGTGTCAGTCCAGTTGTTTCCGCGTTCTGTGAATGGAAAGTCGTCTGCGAAGCGTCGATATCGGATGCTATTTGCAGCTACGTGAATTCGACCGGCAGTCGCCAAGCGTTCCATGCCTTTGGGATAATTGGCTTTCCAGTGGGCATTAGTCGAAGGCAAATAGGTCTTGCCTTGAAAGGTGAATGGTTGGGGGACTCGCGCCGGACCTTGCGATTGTAAATCGCCTGGGCTGTATAACCGTGCTCCCGGTGGCAGTTTCTTTTCTCCACGCCGTTCTTCAGCAGTAACACCTCGGTAAGTGCCGTCGGGGAGGAGAAGCCATTTTGAATTTCCATCGCCCAGGACGGCTGGCTGCTCCTCGTAAAGTTTACGGCACTTGAGCTGTGTCTTGTCGCGAGCATACCAGATGATGTAGTCGCCAAGCGTTGCCAAGGTCTTCGTATCGAAGCCTGAGGTTGTTTGGAAAAAAATCTGGCTGACGAAATTTTCGCTTCCAAATACCTCATCCATGAGGCAGCGGACGAGGTGGACGTTTTCGTCGGAGATCTGAACGAAGCAGGAGCCGGAGGCGTGCAATAACTCCTTGGCAACGAGGAGCCGGTCGCGGAGGTAGCTCAGATAGGAGTGGATGCCGAGCTCCCACGTGTCGCGGAAGGCTTTGATCTGTTCGGGCTCGCCGGAGAGGTCTTCATCCGGTTGGCCATCTCTCATTGTCCGGTTATTGAGCCGAATTTGCCAGTTAGAGCCGTATTTGATCCCGTAGGGCGGATCTATATAGATGCATTGCACCTGCCCGGCCATGCCTTCGCGCTCCAGCAACGATGACATGACGAGGAGCGAGTCGCCCTGAATAAGCCGGTTGGTCCACTCCTTGTGCTTGTAATAATATTCACCGGGCTTGGTGAGTTCGTCGCCGCGGCCGAAGACCTGCGTGAAAAAATCTCCGGAGCCGAAAAGGTCGCCCTGGTCGGCTTCCGTCTTCACCACCCGCATCAGGCTTGGGAGCAGCATCTCGGGCTGGATGTGCTCGTGGCGATACAGCGAACGGATGTCGACCGGCAGTTTGTCCTCCGCATCGCTGGCACCATATTTATTAAGCCAGAAAAGCTCGGGATCCTGGCCGCGATGGACGACGGGGTTCTTCGGGTAGGATGCGGTCGTCGGCCCCTGGGCGACCTTGGGCGAAGCAGCCTCGGCGCCAGCCTCCTCGTGCGAGGGAATCGCCGCACGCGTGGCGTGCTTGTGCTTGAAGGCTTTGATCGGCTTCTGGGCGCTCATGGAGTCGGCGGAAATAGACGGCGAGTGGGAGGCGCAGATGGAGCAGGAATCGAATACGGCACCACGACGCGAGCCGTCGTGGCGGGAAAGTCACGAGTATTCCGGGTGACGAGATCGCAGTTCTCCACCCTTGCCGTCGCCAAAATCAACGCGTCCGGAAGGCGGATCTTTTTCGGGCCGCGACGGACCACAAGTGCAGCTTCGCTGATCGGATCGGATATCTCTGCCAGCCGGAAGCCGGACAGAAAGGCGCGCACGGTCGCCTCGTCCGCCGGCGTGCAACCGGTCAGCACTTCCAGCCAGGTGATCCGACTGATAATTTTTTCAGGGTACCCGGCAAAAGCGACAGCGGCTGCAGGGATCCCATTCAAGTGGTCGACCAAGATGTTCGTATCGAAGACCGCTTTCATCGTTCCCACTCTTTCCGCAGTCGCTCCTGATAGGTCAGGCCGTCGACGCCCTTGGACTTCCACACGCCAAAGCCTGGCACGCCGCTCTTTCGTTCAGGCAAATCTATATCTTCAGTCAGTGGTCCTTCTGTTGCCTCGACCTCGCGGCGGAGGCTCCACACATCGGCACGCACGCGCGGCTTCGAATCGGCGGGAGCATCGAGCCACTTGAGCAGGATGTTTCGGAAATCGGCGACCTGCGTCTGACCGGCGAGCTCCAGAAAATCCCAGCGACCGAACCCGCGCGAGGCGGGCAGAGCGTTGACCGCCGGCACCCAACGCTCGGCGGCGGTCCATACCTTGGCGGGTTTGTCGCGACGGGCACCGGTGACCTCGACGATCAGGTGATGCGCCGTGCCATCGGGATCCCGCGTGCGGACGATGAAGTCGGGCAGGTAATCGCGCGACTCACCTTCGTCGTCGACGTAGGGAATCCGGAACTGGAGGAAGTGGTTCTTCACCCAGGTTTCGATGCGACCTTCCTCCGCGAGATCGTCGAGAACCTTTGCCGCCTGACCTTCCCATCCGCTGTCGATTACGACCACGTTCACATGGCTGTGTCGCGTCGCGTAAGTTTCCCGGCTGGTGTTCCCGTGGGCGAAGCGGGTGGAGCCGGATGGATTGTGAAAATTGACGATTGCGCGAACCGCGGGTTCGCCCGGCTGGCCCGTGGCAATGCCTTTGGCGACCGCGGCGACCAGCTTTTTCGGGTCAGCGTAATAGAGCAGCTTTTTCCATTCGGGCCCTTTGCCGAGGACACGAACCTTGGTGTGATACCACTCGGCCACAATCGCGTGCAGTTCTGCGAACCGGTGAAAGGCAGGCGCGGCGGGATCGTCGGAAAAATGGTCGCGAATCAGATCTTTTGTGATCCGAAAAATGATCGGCTGGTCGCGCAGCGCGAGGAGGTCGTCGAGCGAGAGCTTAACCTTGTCGGCGGCAAACGCGTTCTCGAGGACCGTGTGAGTGGGAATCTCGTTGCCGGGGATTTCGTAATCGGGAACCGCGCTGAAGTCGGCCTTCAGTGCGCCTTCAGGATATTCGATGCGGTAACCATCGAGATTCGGAAATACGATTTCATATCGGCCGGTGCGTTCATCCAAGGGGTGAACCCTCGTCGTCGGTTGCACGGGTGGCGGCGTGGCCGACCCGGGTTTGAACTGCCGGAAAGGAACACCAATGATGTGAGCGTATTCCGGCGGGAATTTCCAATGGATGCGCGGGGCCTGCCGTGCGCGTTGCGCGTCACGTTTGCGCCGAACCACCGCGGCGTCACTGAGCAGCGCGCCGGAATCGGGATCGTATGCGGCGAGTTGATAGCTTTTGCGTCGCAGCGCGCGACCGGCGACCTGCTCGCAGAGAAGCTGGGAGCCAAACTTACGGATCCCGACGACGTGCGTGACGGTGTTGGCGTCCCATCCCTCGGTCAGCATCGACACGGAAACCACGCAACGAATGTGTGCCCCGAGGGTGCCGCGTTTGCCGACGTTGTTGACGATTTCGCGCAGGATCTCGGCGTCGCTGATATCCTCGGCCGCGGCGGCGCCATGGATGACGCGATAGTCCGCCTTGAATTGTTCGATTTCCGCGGCGAAGACGCGCTTGAAGCCCTCGTCGATTTGCCCCGAATTCTCGAGCGCGTCGGAGTCGATGAGCAGCGTGGGAGGGCGCGCGAGTGGCTTCAGAGTCTGCGGATTGAAATTCGAGAACAACTCGTACCGGCCGGTGACGACTTCTGGCGCCGCATCGCCGCTGGCAGCCGACTGCTCGTAACCGGCCATGAACTTGAAGACCTCTTTTGAAACGGAGGTATTGTTGCAGACGACGATGAAAACGGGGGGCGCCTCGAAAGTTTGCTGACCGGGGCGGTTGAAGTCCTCCTCGTAGTGGCGGTAGAACTGATCGAGCGCGCTCTGCAACGTGGGAGGGAGGTGCGGTGGAGCCTCCTTGAATTTCTCGCCTTCGGCTGACGCGCGGGCCCGCTTCGTCCGCTGCCCGGCTTTCGAGAGACCTTCGCGGACGTGCTCGTATAAATTGCGGAGAACCGGCTCCTTGATTTTGTCGGTGTCGTCGCTCGTGGGCAGGAACGGAATTTTCACGAGCCCCGACTCGATTGCCTCGGTGAGGCCGAAGTCCGACACCACCCAGGGGAAGAGGCTGTAGGGATCGTAGCCGGAGCCGGTGAGATAATAGGGCGTGGCGCTGAGATCGTACACCGCACGAACCTTGAAACGACGGGCAAGCTCCACGAGGCCGCGGAACCAGACGGCGGCGCGGGCGTTTTCCTCCTGGGTGTTTTCGCCCTCCTCCTTCCGTTTGTCTCCTTGTTTGGGAAGATAGCAGTGATGCGCTTCGTCGTTCAGGATCAGCAGGCGTGAGCCCGGGCGGAAGCCGGGAAGAAGCCGCTTGATGATCTGGGCGTAATCCTCGAGCGCCTCGGTCTTCTCGCCGGTCGGACCGATCTTTCCATCGAACGGCGAGCGTTTGTTGCCTTGCAGCGTTCGGGGCTGGAAGGCGTGGAAATTGGTGATGGCGAGATGAGCGTTGAGGCTGGCGAAGTTCTTACGCATGTCACCCGGCGGCACGAGCAGGCGCTCGGAGTAGTAATCGCCGGTCCCTTCGGTGCCGGTCTCGCGCTGGACGCAAAGCACGCTCAACCGGTCGCGAATCGTGATGCCGGGGGCGACGGCGATGAAGTTGTCGGCGAAGCGCACATCACTGCGGTATTCCTGCCGATTGCAGAAATGGTACGCGATCAAAGCGGCCATCACGACTGTCTTGCCGGCGCCCGTTGCCATCTTGAAGGCGATGCGCGGAAGATTGGCGGCGGCGTCGCCGTTCACATGCTGCGCTTTCGCGAGCCGGGAGAGAATGTGCTGCCCGGGATTGGAGCGGTCGGCAACTTCGTTCAGCCAGATCGCGGTCTCGATGGCTTCGCGTTGGGCGAAGAAAAGCCGGTTTTCGCGCTCCGGGTTCAGGAACCAATACGTGAGCAGTTCCTTGGTGACCCGCGTGGTGTTGGGGTAGGAAGCGAGGCGCCATTGCTTCACTTCGTGGCGCGCGAGATTGACGAGCAGGTCCCCGTAGTCGGCGGCGGCATCATTGACTTCAAGCAGGCTCGCCTGGGCACCGGCTCGAACCGGCACGCTCTGGATTTCCGGCGTGAAGACCCGCCGTCCGGGAACAACCTTTTCGTAATCCAGTTCGCCATCGAGGTTCGTCGCGTAGTGCGCGATCGGCTCCTCGTAGGGATTGTTCAGGATCGGATTGTTGCTCGACATGTCTGCGCAGGCGGTTTTCCCGGAGAAAGGCTTTTGATGCGATGTTGAAGTTGCCGAAAATGGCGCGGCGTCATCGTAACGTGCCAATCGGAGTCATTGAGGTCGCGGTTGAGGGAGGGCGCGTTGAGCGTAAAGATCGCGGATGCGGAGACGTAAAAGGGACAGGTCAATTTCGCCGCACTACCTTGGCGGAGATATTGACTGCGAATCCCGGCGGCCGGTGGGACAAGTTGCGGGTCGGTGAGGTGCTGCGCGTTAAGCCCACACCGTGAGGGGCGGGCCGCGGCCTGCCCCTCAGTGTCGGGAAGCGCCATAAGGCTCCAGTGTGGACGCAGGCGCTTCCAATGAAACCGAGTTTTGACACGATCCGGCGGGTATCTCACCCCCCAACCATGCGCACCGCCGAGCCCATCGCCCACATTTACCGGGATGCTGCCGGCGTTGCATGGATTGATCGCACGAGGGTAAAGGTGATCGAGGTGGCGCTCGATCACGTGGCCTATGGCTGGAGCGCGGAAGAAATCCACCGCCAGCACCCACATCTGTCTTTAGCACAGATTCACGCAACGCTCGGCTACTACTACGACCATCAGGCCGCGTTCGACGCCGAGATGGCGAAGAGTCTGGCCGAGGCCGAGCGCTCGGCCTCGGCGACGGCCGAGTCACCTCTACGCCGGCGTCTGCGACTGCTTAAACGGCCCGCTTGAGCCTGCGGCTTTACATGGACGTTCACGTCCCGCAGGGCATCACAGATGCGTTGCGCGCACGAAACGTCTCGGCCGTGACGGCGCAGGAGGATGGTTGAAAGATAAATACGGCATGTCGTGGCAGATCACGCCGACGGCGCTGCTGGAGCTGCTGGGCAGCAAGGACCGCGCGAAAGCGGCCCGCGTGATGCAGGCCATGATGCAGATGACGAAGATCGACATCAAGAAGTGAAGCAGGCCGCGGAGGACGAAGATGGGGAGACTTTGAAGAACGCGAGAACGCGAGACAACCGAGTCCGAAACGCAGACGGCAGACGGCAGACGGCAGAGGACGAAGATGGGGAGACTTTGAAGAACGCGAGAACGCAAGACCCGGAAGCCAGAGGACAGAGGACGGACGACAGACGGCAGACGGCGGAGGACGAAGATGGGGAGACTTCGAAGAACGCGAGAACGCGAGACAACCGAGTCCAAGGATCCGAAAACTAGAAAGAAGAAACGCCAACGATTCGGAGTTGAACCCGAAACCCGAAGCGCAAAACGCGAAACCCGAAACCGTGCGCGGCGCGGCGCGCGCGCTAAAACCTGCCTTTCACGCCGAGGGTGATGTTCGTGGGATTGTCCCGCTCCTGGCGGACGAGATTCCGCCGGACCTGATAACGCACCTGGTGCTCGTTGGTGACGTTTGCGACTTCGCAGGTCAGGGTCAGCGAACGGCGGAGATCGAAGGCAAAGCTTGGGCTCACGAGCACCCGGCTGATCGAATACACATTCAAGGCCGGATTCGCGGCGTTGTAGGTGTCGAGATAACCGCTGGTGTAACTGATCCGCACGCGGCAGCTGAAGCGTCCATACCGCCAGCCGGGAACGAGATTGTAGACCCGGGGAACGAATCCCGCGACCGAGCCGGAGCTCAGCTGGGCCGTGCCGCCAAAATCTCCGTAGGTCTCCAGCGCGGTATAATTGGCCATGAGGCTGAGCCCTTTGAGCAGGCCGGGCAGAAAAACGAACTGCTGTTGGTACGTCAGTTCAATCCCCCGCACGGTGGCCGTGCCGCCGTTGATCGAGGATCGCAGTTCAAAGCCGCGATACTCGCCGTTGAACCCATTGTCCGCGCTGTCGTCAATCTGGCCCACCGTCGCGCCGGTCACGATGTAATCCTTGATCGTCTTGTGGAACCAGCCGACGGAGACAAAGCCGGCCGGCTTGAAATAGTAATCGAGGTTCGCGTCCCAGTTGCGGCTCGATTGGGGCAGCAGGCCGGCGTTGTTCACCGTCACGAAGCCGCCGGTCTCGTTGGGTGTCTCGTTGGGAAACATGTTCGTCATGTTGGGCCGGCCGAAGCTCGTCGACCAGCTCAGCCGCGCTTTCATATTCGCCGTGATATCATGCGCGAGGTGTACGCTTGGAAACGACTTGGTGTAGTCAGACGCGGCGACGCGAAACCGGCCGGCGTAGTCGCGCTCCGCGGAGCCCATGGGGTCCGCGGCCTGTTGGGCCGCGGTGCTGAGTACACGGGCGCGGCCATACCCGCGGCCCTCCGTCTCGGTTTTCTCCATCCTGACGCCGGCCAGGAAACTGGTGCGGCGTCGCCAGCCTTCATTGCCGAAACGGCCGTCGGCCATGAGGTATCCCGCCGTCACCGTTTCCAGCGCTGACTGCCGGCCGGTGTAACGCTGCTGCTCGAAAAAGTACACGTTCTCGCGCCACAGTTCAGGCGAGACGGGCTTCTCGTTGCGCACGAGCATGCCAGCGTGCCAGTGAGGGATGCCAAAACTCGATCGCAACCGCGCCGAGGGGTCGTGGGGCAGGGCGCTGGTTCCAATATAGATATAACGGCGATCGCGACTGAACTCCTCGACCGCCACCTCGCGCCAGTCGAACCCGGCTTTCAGGAAAAGGGGCTGCTGGGCGAAAACCTGCAGCCGCGCATTGCCCGTAAAGCCAGTCACCTCCTCGTAGTCGTCCTGGTTGCGCAGCGTCAGGTTGTTTCCCGAGGGTCGAAAGTTGGCCGGGTTGGTGACATCCAAACCGCCGGTCTGGACGAAACGCGGATAGAGGTCCGATTCGGAACGATCGACGATCCAGCCGACATTGGACACGCTGCTCACGAGATTGCCGCCCGATTTGCCCGTGCTGCGGTTCCAGCGATTCCAGCTATATGCACCGGTGTAATCGATCGTCAGCCGGTCATACTTGTGCTCCGCGCCGAGGCTGAGGTCCCCGTAGTGGCGATACGTCCGGATCATTTGATCCGTCGTGGTCACCTGGGTGGCGGCCACCTGTCGCGCGGTGGTGATTTGATCGGTGTAACCGGGCAGGATTCCCGCCGTGCCCGTGGTGCCCACCACCTGGTTCGTGAAAATCCGCGCCTGATACTGATGCACGTTGGGTTCGTTGTTGTGCACGTAGCCCGCAATGAAACGGAAGGTGGTGGCGGGTGAGAGTCGGAAGTCGGTGAGGAACCGGCCACTATAGATCTTCCGGTTATTGTATTTATCCATCACCCGATAGTCATAGTTGAAGGCTGGAACGTCGGTCGTGTTCTGGAACAGCCGGTCGGTGACGAAAAGCCCGTTGGAGTTTTCGACGTAGAACGCGTTGACGGAGATTCCGAGGTTCCGCTCTCCGCCGGCCACGTCGAAAACCTCCTGGTATCCGAGATTGAGCAGCGGGTGTTCGCGATGTTGCTGCTGGAAGTACACCTGTTTCGTGAACGGCGCCGCATAGCGGACGGACGCGCTATAATCTATCCGGCGGCGCTCCTTCATGCTCAGCGGCGAGCGGCTCTTGAGATTGATGGTGCCGCCGAGCGAGTCGGCGCCGGTGTCGGGCCGATGGCCCTTGGTCAGCTCGACCTCCGCAAATCCGGCGCCGGTGTAGTGCGCGGAGGAGAACGCCCGCGTGACTCCGGAACCGGCCTTGAGTCCGCCATCGATCGTCACGCGATTGTGCGTGGCCGGCGCGCCGCGCACCTGAATGCCGCTCGCCACGCCATCGTCGGAGAAGTTCACGGCCACCCCGGGCATCAGGCCGGCAAGTTCCGCGACGCTCATGTTGGGAAGGTCGCTGTACGAATCCATCGCGATGACATTCTTCACGTTGTTCGCGTTCCTCTGCGCCGTGAGCGTGGCGGCGGCGCCTTCGCGGTCGGCACTGACCGTGAACTCACCCAGGCGGTACACCTTGCTGGTGAGATCAAAATTACGGGTGACGGTCGCGCCGCCGCGGATGGTTACGGTGTCGCGCGACGCGTCCAAGTCGGTGTAGGCCGCGACGACTTCATGCAGACCATCGGGCAGGCCGTGAAAGGCGTAATGACCGGTGTCGTCGGTACGCGTGGTGCGATTGAGTCCGGGCAGTTCGACGGTGGCCCCGGGGAGAAGATTGCGCGTGGCCTGGTTGCTCACCCAACCGGAGATGCTGCCCGTGCCGGCCGCTGGCGCTTGCGCGAGCGCGCCGGTCGGGCGCAGGCCGAGCTGAACGAGCAGGAACAGACCGAATGCGAGTCGGGAGAGGTGGGACGGCCGGATACGGCGGCCGGAGGCGAACCACGCGAACATTGGGAGCGGCAGACCTTGCATGGCAGGGAGGGGGTGGGGTTGAGGGCGGGGCAGTGGGACCCCGGGGGTAGCGAGAACCCACAAAACGCTCCCGCGCGATTTGTGCAATCAGACAAGTCTGAGATCGGCACAAACCCAAGGGGCCAGCAGGCCCGGCGGTCATTCCTCCCGCCGGCGCAACCGGTCGATCCCCACCGCAAGCACGATCAGCGATCCTTTTGCGACGAGTTGCCAGAAAAAGGACACGTTCATCAAGGTCAGCCCGTTGTTGAGCACTGCGATCAGGAATGCGCCGTAAAGCGTCCCAACGACGGACCCGATGCCGCCCGCAAAGCTGGTTCCGCCGAGGATGACCGCGGCAATGGCGTCGAGTTCATAACCTGTCCCTAATTGACCATTGGCGCTGTAAAGCCGACTCGCGCTCATCACGCCGCCGAGTGCGGCCAGCGTGCCGCTAATCGCGTAGACGCTCGTGATCACGGCCGCCTGATTGATGCCGGCGAGGTGCGCTGCCTCGGGGTTGCCGCCGACGGCGTAAACGTCGCGGCCGAACACCGTCCGCTTCAGCACCAACGCACTCGCCATCACCACGGCCGCGGCCACCACCACCAGCCATGGCACGGGCCCGAGATAATCGTTGCCGATCCAGCCAAATCCGAGGTCGTTGTTGATTACCGAAGTGCCGCCCGCCAGGAGATAGGCCGCCCCGCGAAGTGCCGTATATGTGCCCAGTGTGATGATGAATGGCGGCAGGCCGCCGCGCACGACGGCGAGCCCGGTCAGCGCTCCGACCGCGGCGCCCGTCAGGAGGCTCGCCGGCACCGCACTCCAGGCCCATCCGGCGCTCAGCGAGAGTTGCACCGCGATCACCGCCGTCACGCCGAGCACTGAACCAACGGCCAGGTCGATGCCGCGCGTGAGCACGACGAATGTCATCCCGGCCGCCAGCACCACGTTGATCGACGCCTGCCGCGCGACGTTCGTCAGATTCGCCGCCGTCAGGAAATTCGGCGTGAGCAAGGCAAACAGAACGCCCACGGCGAGAAGCATCGGCAGAATACCGAGCGTTTCCAGCCAGCGTGGTCGCGAATTGCCGGCCGGTGTCGCTGCCTCGGCGGGAACAGGTGCATTCATCCGGATGGCTGTCCCGACCGCCGTCTCACTGCGACGACCAGCCCCGGTACTTCGCAATGTTGTCGCGCGTGACGAGCGACACCGACACGAGCAACGGATCCTGCGCCGGTTTGCGTCCCTGCAGGAGCTCGAAACCCACTTCGAGTGCCTTGCCCGCCATTGCAAACGGATCTTGCGCTGAAGTGGCGAGGAACGCGCCCTTCGGATCTCGCAACGCTCTTTCCGCATCCGGGGCGCCGTCCACTCCGACCACAAAAACGTTATCCCGCCGGGCCTGCCGAATCGCCAGCGCCGCGCCGAGTCCGGTCGGATCATTGATCGCGAAGACGGCATCGAGTTCCGGATAGGCCGTGAGCAGGTCGGTCATCACATTCATCCCGCCCATCCGGTTGCCGCCGGCATTCTGATCGCGCGAGAGCACTTTGATTCCCGGGTGCCGCCGGAACACTTCCTCCGCACCCGCCACGCGATCCATCACGGCCGAAACGGGCGGACCGTTGATGATCACGACCTGGCCCTTGCCGCCGAGTTTCTGCGCGACGAATTCGGCCGCGAGCCGGCCGGCCTGCAGATTGTCGGACATCACCGTCGCCGAGACCCCGCCCTCCGCCGCGACATCGACCGCGATCACAATGATGCCCGCGGCCCGCGCTTTTTTCACCGCCGGCGCGATTCCCTTCGTGTCCGCTGCGCCAAGCACGATGAGATCGACCTTCGCCGCGATGAAATCCTCGATGTGGTTCGTCTGCAGGTTGAGATCATAATTCGCGGACAGCGCGCTGAATTTCACGCCGGCACCGCCCAACTCGCGCGCCTTGGCTTCGGCGCCTTTCGCGACCTGCACGAAAAACGGATTGCCAAGGTCGCCCACGGTGAGCCCGACGGATTTCAGCGGGCGCTGGGCGGCGGCGGGCGCGGCGAAAGAAACCAGCGCCGCCAGCGTGGTGATAACGATACGTGGGATGACACAAAGAGGTTTCATTGGCGGTGGGTCCGATAGCCCGCGTCACCGTGCCGTCTTCGGCAAAAATTTCCACGCCCAAATCGTCCAGGGGCGCTTGATAATTAGACATAAGATGGAGGGACGACCTCTGCGTCGTCCGCTCCCGGGCCAACACACGTTTCGACTTTCCCGAGTGGAATGTCCTTCGGAAGGCGATCGGCCGGCGCGGAGGCCGGCCCTCCATCGATTTCCAAAATTTAATGACGTTGTGTTTAGAACCGTCCACTGACGCCGACCGTGAAGGCCGTTCCGGGATAGTTGTAATACTGCAACTGATCCGGAACGCCACGGTAGCGCCTCTGCGGCACGTTCGTGAGGTTGTCGATGTCGAGCGTGAGGTTGAGCCCCGGTCGCACCTGGTACGAGAAGCCGACGTTGATCAGTTTACGTTCGACGCGGTACAAGTTCCGACCAAGCGCGTTCGCCGAGTAACTGGTGAGAAACGTGCTCGCATAATTCACCAGCAGCCGTGTGCTGAATCCACGATAACGCCACGTGAGGCTGCCGTTCGCCGTCCGTGGAACGAAGCCCGCCACCTGGCCGGTCGTGAGCGTGGTCCGTCCGCCAAAATCGCCATGCGTGTCGAGCAGCGTGTAATTGATCATGCCGCTCAAGCCCTTGAGGATGCCTGGCAGGAAAGTGAACTGCTGCTGGTAGCTGAACTCCCAGCCTTGGACAATGGCGGTGCCGGCATTGGCCGAGTGCAGGATCGTCCAGCCCGGATATTCGCCGCTGAAGCCGTTGTCGTTGGCCGTGCCGATCGTGCCGGATTCGATCCCGTTCACAATATAGTCCTCGATCGTCTTGTGGAACCAGCCGACGGAGAGGCTGCCAACGGGCTCGAAGTAGTACTCGAGCGTCGCATCCCAGTTCTCGGCTGTCTGCGGAAGCAGCGCCGGGTTGTTGATCGTGAGCGTCTGGTTGTTCTCGTTGGGCGTTTCGTTCGGCACGAGATTGTTGAACCGCGGCCGGCCGAAGCTGGACGACCAGCTGAGCCGCGCCTTCAGGTTGTCGGTGACGTCGTGCGAAAGATGCACGCTCGGAAACGCCTTCGTGTAGCTGCCGGTGACCTCGCGGCGGTTGTCGGCGTAATCGCGCTGGGCCGTACCAACCGGGTCCGCCACTCGCTGCGCATTCGTGCTCAGCCGCCGGGCGCGAACCCAGCCCATGGCTTCGTTTTCCGTTCTTTCAAACCGCACGCCACCAAGAAAACCGGTGCGGCCCCGCCAGCCGTCGCGCCCAAACCGGCCCTGCGTCATCGCGTAAGCGGCCGACACGGTCTCGGTCACCTCGCTCGTTCCGGTGTACTTCACCTGCTCATGATAATAGAGATCCTCATTCCAAATCGTGGGATCGATGAGCGCGCGCGCCCGGATGAACTGCGATGCCTCCCAGACGGGCAGCTGCCGGCCCGTCTTCACCCGGTCCATCGGCACCATCGGCGCCTCCGCCGGCAGCGCGGACGTGCCGGTGTAGCTCCAGCGGCGCGAGGCGCTCTGCAGCGCGACGAGTTGCTCGCGCCAGTGAAAACCGACCTTCGCGTGCATGGGGAAACGCAGCGGCAGCGCGTACCGGACGTCACCGCGCAGCTCGCTCACCTCATGAACCTGTTTGTTGTTGCCATTCGTGAGCCCGTTCGGCGCGGGGCGATAATTGTTGGGGTCGGTGAAGTCCGGGCCGCCGTTCTGGATGAACTTCGGGTACAGATCCGACTCGGTGCGATCGAGAATCCAGCCGGCACCGGTCAGCCGGTTGACCAGCACGCCGCCCTCGCCGTTGCCGATGTTGATGTGCGTCTGGGTATGCCGCGCGTTGTACTCGATCTGCCACGGGCCCCAATCGTGCTCGGCGCCAATGTCGGCGCGGCGCAACCGGTTGAAGAAATTGTTCGGGCCGGTCATCGTGATGTCGATCGTGGACGTGGGCACCGGGCGCACCGTGGTGACGCGGTCCGTGAAGCCGGGCACGATGCTCGAGTTCGTGGCGTTGGGCACGAAATTCTGGTTCTGGCTGCCCGTGTATGCACGGGTTTCGTAGAGGCGCCGATACACCTCCGAGTGATCGATGTACGCGGCGAGAAACTTGAGCTTCGTGGAGGGGGACAGCCGGTACTCGATCTTCGTGTTCACATTTTTCTGCCGCCGGTGGTTGTAGAGGTCGCTGGTGCGGTAGTCCCAGACGTACGCCGGCTGGTTCGTCGTATTTTGGAAATCGCGCTGGGTGATCAGCGATCCCATCGCCGTCTCGCTGTTGAATACATTCACGACCAGCCCGAGATTGCGGTCGCCGCCGAACGCGTCGAACACCTCCTGGTATGAAAAGTTGGCGAGCCCATGGGTGCGGTTCGCCGCGCGCAGCGGGATCTGCTGGGTGAATGGCGGCGCCGTGCGTGCGGACAAGGTGTAGGTGAACCGGCGCTTCTCGCGCATGCTGAGTGGCGAACGGCTCTTGAAATTGATCGTGCCGCCCAGCGAGTCCGCGCCTTTGTCGGGCGTGTGGCCCTTGATCAACTCCACCTGCTCGAACATCGCCCCCGTGATGTTGTTGACGAAAATCGAGCGGCTCATCGCGCTCTGGCCGGTGAGCAGTGCGCCATCCATCGTCACCATGTTGAGCCCCGGGCCCATGCCGCGGACGTTGAAGCCGGACAGGTTGCCGCCCGCGTCGAGTTCCCCGTAAATCCCCGGCAACCGGATCGCGACTTCGCCCGCGTTCATGTTCGGCAGATTTCCGAACGAGTCGGTGGCGGCGACGTTCTTGACGTTTTCCGCATTGCGCTGCGCGGTAATCGCGAGGGCGTCACCCTCGCGCTCGCCGACCACCTTGAACTCCTGCAATTGATAAATTGCCGTGGTGAGATCGAAGTTCCTCACGGCTCGCTGCCCCGCGGTGATTGTCACCTGCAACCGGTCAGGGTCCAAGCCGATGTAGGACGCGATGAGCTCATGCGTGCCCGCCGGCACGCCGGTAAGAACGTACCGGCCGGTGGTGTCGGTGAGCGTGGCGAGCCGGAGTTGCGGCACCTCGATTTTTGCGCCTTCGAGCAGGTTGCCGGTGGCCGTATTGCTCACCGTTCCGGTGATGATGCCCGTGTCGGCGGCGGGCGCGGCCGGCGACAGCAGGGCGAGGAAGAAGCCGGCGAGAAAGAGCAGCGAGCGGCGCAGCGGGCGCGAAGAGACAGCGATCAGGCAATCCGCCAATTCGTAATTCACAGTGGTCGGGGTTGAGTCCCACCTATGGCGAGCGGGAAACGGCACCATGAAACACGTGCCGCTCGCGACAACCGTATTTCCCTGAATAACCTGTCAGGTTCGACCGAGGCGCGGACCTCCCGCCAGGGCCAGATGGCAGACGGCAGAGGAAGAACGCGAGACGCGGAAGAACGCGAGAACGCGGCGAAGACACGAAAGACGGGGGAGAACGCGAGAACGCGAGACAACCGAGTCCGAAATGCAGACGCCAGACGGCAGACGCCAGATGCGAAACCCGAAACCCGAAACCCGAAACCCGAAACGCGAAACCCGCCATAGGCGGGCAAGCGCGAAACCCAAAACCCAAAACCCAGAACTCAGAACCCAGAACTCAGAACCGAGTACTACTTTGAGTTACAATCTGGCGAGGTCGGCAGGGGCCTGAGCGAAACGTTCGCCGAGTTTGCCGGCGCTGTCCGTGTGGAGCTGTCTTCCGGTGCGATCAACTTCGGGCGTCTCGCACGTCATCCAGTAGTCGTGGAGAATCTTCAGATGCTTTCGAAGTTGGTCCATGGAGTGCGGCTTCACATGAAAGGAACTGGCGCCCAACATATATGATTTCTTGATGTCATCCAAATCGGACGAGGAAGTGAATACGACGGATGGAATAATAGCCCACTCCGGATTGCCTTGCAGATGCTGGAGGACCGCAAAGCCATCGGCTTTTGGCATCTTGAGGTCAGTCATGATGAAGGTCGGGTATTCGTAAATCGTCCGGTCCGCGTATTTACCTTCGCCCATCATATAGGCGATCGCTTCCTCCCCGTCGTGGACTTGATGAATCGGCCCGTTCACGCCGTTCTGACGGAACGCTCTTTCCGCGAACATCAGATAATCCGCATCGTCGTCCACCATCAGGATTGTAGCGTGATACTTCCTCATTGGGCGGTGAGTGGGCGGATACAACGCCCTGGCGTCAACCGGGTGTGCCCCGCGTAGTGGTGGAAGCGCAGTGGTGCGGGCACCGGCAACGCGGCGCATCAGGCCCTTACGTTTCCGGCGGACACGGGTTTGGAATGCAGGAGAATTTCTCCAAGCCTCGCGAGGGAAGATTCCGGCTGGCGCGGACTTGCTCGCGAACCTCCGATCGGGTCGCATTGAGGCCGGGGCGGAAAACCCACGACAGCCACCTTACCATGTATCGTCGCAAATTCCTCGAATCGACAGCCATCGGTGCATCCGTTGTCCTTTGCGGCCGCCTGCGGGCCGCCAATGAGAGCGCCAAGTCCTCACCGACGCCCGCCACTCCGGCGATGCGTTACGATGACTGGCTCGCCGCACGCCACAAACGCGTGCTCGTGGCCGCGCATCTCGACGCGTTCCTGCAGCCACCGTCGAACAACCAGTGGGCGAAGTTCGACTCCGAGCTCGGTTACGTTCCGAAGGACAGCATCCAGCGCGACGGGGTGGACGGTTCGCGCAGCGTGTATCGCTACGGGCCGGCGGGCGAACGCCGGCTCATCAGCTACGCGGATCGTGCGTGCCGCGTGAATACGTACGGCAACAGCTTCACCCAGTGTCATCAGGTCAGCGACGGCGAGACATGGCAGGAGTACCTGGCGGCGCATCTCGGCGAGCCCATCCGGAACTTTGGCGTCGGCGGCTACGGCGTGTTCCAGGCCTTTGCCCGGCTCCGGCGGATGGAGCAAACCGCGGTCAAGGCTCCCTATCTGATCTTCAACATCTTTGACGACGATCACCGGCGCTCGCTGATGCCATGGCGTGGCTTCATTGTTAACTACACGCGCACGGCGGAAATGTACCATGCCAACCCCTGGACCCACCTGCGGATCAATCTCGACTCCGGCCGGTGGGACGAATCCGCCAGCCCCTGCCCAACTCCGGCGGCGCTGCGTGACCTGCTCTCCTTCGAACGGACGCGAGCCGTCGTGGCGAACCACGAAATCATCCAGTTGCAGGCCATGTTCGAGGGCGTGCCCGACGTGCCGCAGGACCGGATTCGCCGGCTGGCGGACTGGGCCAAGGTGCGCTTCGACTTCATCGATGCGGCCACGCGCCGCGCCTCGGCGGAAAAGCTCGGCGACGTTGTGGCGCGAGCGAGCACGCTGCACGTGATGGAGAAGCTGCTCGCATTCGCCCGGCAACATGACCGGAAGTTGATGGTCGTATTGAGCTATGGAACACGCGCCGCGCTCCGGGCCTGTGAGGGCGGAGCGAAGCTCGGGGCCGACGTCCAGTTGCTGCAATGGCTGAAGGACCGCGGGATACCGACCGTCGATGCGTTCGATGCGCACGTGGCCGATTTCGCGCAGTTCCGGATCTCGCCGGCCGACTATATCAAGCGGCTCTACATCGGGCACTATTCGCCGGCCGGAAACCAGTTCTTCGCCTTTGCGCTTAAAAAGGCCCTCGTCGAGTGGCTCGAACCGAAGCCCATCACGTATCAGCCGTCGGGAACCATCATCGATTTCCAGGATGGCCGGTATCTCGACAAGTCTCCCGCCACGCCGGCGAGGTGAACCATCAAACCGCTGCTGCAATCCGGTCGACGGTCCACGTGACATCGCAAGACGGCGCCGCGCCGGAGGTTGAAGTCTCATGCTGACGCCCGGCCAAGACCCCTCCCGGAGGGAACGTTGAAAGGGACAGGGACCAGAGACCAGAGACCAGGGACTAGAGACCAAGGACTGGAGACCAAGGACTGGATACACCCGAAACGCGAAACGCGGAACGCGAAACGCGGAACGCGAAACCCAGACGGGTGGGACGAGTTTTCCAGCCTCGTTACCTCGGCTGCTACGAAGCCCGATCGCACGATTGCAGGAAGACGGCTATCCACCGGATGTGGTGAAGCTGTTGGGGAGCATCCTGATTGACCTGCATTTCAAGGAACGCGGTTACGCGACGATCCGGCCGAAACACACACCCGACGGCGATGATCGATTTGCTGGGCGACGATCGATTCTTCGCCCGCATCACGTATTTTGAAACGGCGCAGATCGGCGATGCCGCCGTGTCGCCGAGCGGAGCGGTGCTCGATGCTTCGGCGCTGGGCCGCTCGCAGACGAAGGCCGTCCTGGGCGCGCTGCGCGACGCCGGCCGGATTACCCAGGCCCAGTACGATGCCGGCACATTCAATTGGAACGCCGCCACCATCGACACGGCGAGCCGCGGCCAGGAACTCGAACTCATCGCCAACCCGACGAGGAACTGGACCATCCGGGCGAACTACTCCCACTCGTCGCGGGACCGGGAAAACTTCTTCGCCGAAGGTTATGCCTACTTCGCGCAAAAATTCCCGGAGTGGCGCGCACTTGCCGCCGGCGATCCAACGCTCGTTGCTCTCGTCGAGGCGAACATCACCACCATCCAGCAAAACGAACTCGACGGCCGGGCAGTGGCGCAGGAGCAGGGCTTCGGCTCGGTCCCGCACAAGGCGACCATGACCACGCGGTACAAGTTCGATACCGGCAGCTTCATGGGCGAGCAGTTGAAAGGCGTCTATGTCGGCAGCGGAGTGCGGTACCAGTCGGGCACGTTCAGCCAGACCGACACCCGGGCGCCCAGTGCAGGCGGGACGGGGAAGAGTTATCATACGAAAGCCACGCTCTTCACCGACGCGTTTGCCGGCTATCGCTTCCGGCTGCCCTGGCGGCAGGTGCCGGTCGGCATTCAGGTCAACATTCGCAACATCTTCAATTCCGACCGCGACAGTCTGGCGCGATACAACTCCGATTTTTCGGGCCCGCGGCGGATCTACCTGCGCGAGCCGCGTTCGTTCAAGGTGACGTTTTCCGCGGATTATTGAAGGCTCATCGTTCTTTTACACTTCGGGAGTCGTATTGGGCCCATTTGTCTGCCACTTATTCCGACCCCGCATCGCACGTCGCGACGCCATGTACGATCGACAACTCCAAAAGCCAGATATGAAAACCTATCGCTCCAATCGGGGCTTCACCCTCGTTGAAATCATGATCGTCGTTGTCATCATCGGCCTCCTGGCCGCGATGGCGATCCCGGCGTTCCAGAAGGTCCGTCAGTCGTCGCAGGACAAGGCGGTCTTGAACAATGCTCGTCAGCTCTCCGCCGCCGCGGACCAG
>JAUSID010000209.1 GCA_030648295.1 Opitutaceae bacterium
AATCAATGAGTACAGTAAGAAATGAAAAATATTTTGCGCCGATGATCACCGTGCGCAGTTACACCGGCCGGCCAAACAAAAATGCGTTTCGCTCCGCACACAGCACGTATTGCGCCGAACAATACTGGCGTCCCGCCCGCAAGCCGCGTGATCTTTCGCTACCCCGGTCGACGGGAACACGAAGCGCTCCCATTCAATCCCAATCGCCGGCATGCAGGCTTGTCTCCTGCAGGACGCCCTCAAACCGGCCATTGCATGCGTCACTCCAGCGCGCCAGTGTGCGCCGCGTGAAATCCAGCTTCTGTCTCGGCCTGGCGCGTGAAGCGTTTCGTCCGGTCACCGTCTCGGCCATCGCGTTCACCGTTGCCGTCGGTGCATTCGTCGCCCCGGCGGCCGCGACCGGGACCAGCGCCGCCGCGGGTGGCGGTGCCCCGGCGCTTCCCATTCCGCCGCCGCAGCGTCCGCGGTTGTATTTGCGTTCCGAGCACGTCGCGAAGCTGCCCGAGCGGTTCAAGGATCCTGTCCTGCAACCCGTCGTACAGCGGCTGGAGCAGAACGCAAAACGCTCGGCTCAGCTGCGCGTCGAGTGGCAGGCGCTGCAATATCTAGCCTGGCCCGATTCAAAACGCGGCCGCGCCATCATCGAGGAAACGCTCGGCCTGCTGCAGAAGTCGGAGCTGCCGGATCGCAATGACGCGTGCCGTGTCACGGGACGGATGATGGTTACCGGTGCGATCGTGTTCGACTGGTTGTATCCGCTGCTCACGGCGGCGGAGAAGAAAGCGTTCACCGCCGAATTCGTCCGGCTGGCGAAAACGCAGGAGTGCGGGTATCCGCCGACGAAGCAGGGCTCCGTCACGGGCCACAGTTCCGAGGCCATGATCATGCGCGACATGATCTCGGCGGGCATCGCGATCTACGACGAGTTTCCCGAAATGTACCAGGTCGCCGCCGGCCGGTTCTTCCGCGAGCACGTGCCGGCCCGCAACTGGTTTTATCCCGGCCACGCGTATCACCAGGGTGACTCCTATGGTGCGCATCGCTACAGCTGGGACACGTTTCCGCTCTTCATCTTCGACCGGCTCGGCGCCGGCAACGTCTTCAATCCCGAGCAGCGGTTCGTCCCGTATCTCTGGGTCTACACGACGCGGCCCGATGGCCAGCGTCTCCGCGCTGGTGATACGTTCAAGGTCAGCACGGCCCGGGGAAAACCCTGGAGCGAGTTCGTCGGCACGCTTTTCACCGCGAGCTATTATGGCGACGGCGTGCTGCTGAGCCAGTTCCTGAAGCAGGGCGGCACGAGCGACGACGACGCGATCTTCGAATTGCTCTGGCGGGATCCGGCGCTGAAGCCGAAACCGATCGAGTCGCTGCCGTTGACACGCTACTTCGGCGCGCCGTTCGGCTGGATGGTGGCGCGCACGGGGTGGGGCGAGGATGCCGTCGTCGCCGAGATGAAGATCAACGAGTACAATTTTGGCAACCACCAGCACGCCGACGCCGGGGCCTTTCAAATTTACCATCGTGGAGCGCTGGCGATCGACTCCGGCCTGTACCAGGGCGGCTCGTCCGGCGCGTATGGCAGCCCGCACGGGAAGAATTATTACTGGCGCACCATCGCGCACAATTCGCTGCTCGTGCGCGATCCCGCGGAAAAGTTCACGACGCGCGACGACTACGGCAACGACGGCGGGCAGCGGCTGCCGAACAATCGTTCGGAGCCGCGCACGCTGGCGGATTTGCTGGCGCCGGAAAAAGGCTATCGCACCGGTCGCGTGCTCGCGCATGGGTTTGGGCCGGACGCGCAGACGCCGGACTACACGCTGCTCCAGGGCGACATCACCGATGCCTACAGCAAGAAGGTGCGGCAGGTGACGCGATCGTTCGTGTTCTTGAATCTCCGTGACAAAAAGGTTCCCGCCGCGCTGATCACCTTCGACCGCGTCGTCAGTGCGGATCCCTCGTTCCGAAAATACTGGCTGCTGCACAGCATGGAGGAGCCGCAGGTCAAGGGGACGTCTGGCACGGTCGACCGGGCGGAGCATGGCTCGAGCGGCCGGCTCAACGTGGATGTCCTGCTGCCGGTGGCGCAGGGTGCGGACTTCGGGAAGATTGGCGGGCCTGGAAAGGAGTACTGGGTGTTCGGACAAAATTTCGCCAACGACGTCGAGCCGGCGAAGCTGGAAAAAACGTCGATCGAGGCCGGCGCGTGGCGGCTCGAACTTTCGCCGAAGGCGGCGGCCGCCGAGGATCTTTTCCTGACGGTGATGCAGACGACGGATCGGCGGTCGGGCGCGCGCTGGCCGGTGCGCCGGCTCGATGCGGGAGAGCGCGTCGGATGCGTTCTGTCCGGACCCGAAGCGCAATGGGTCGTGCTTTTCCGCCGGGACAACCAGCGATCGAGCCAACGTGCGGAGTTTGCCGTCACTGGCGATCGACCGAGTCACGTGCTCGTGACCGATCTCGGGCCCGGCCGCTGGCAGGCGCGCCGCACCGGCGGAAACGAAACGCGATCGTTCACCGTCACGCGCGACGCCGGCGCCGGCTGGTTCGAGGCTGCGGCCGGAACGTGGACGATCACGCGGGTGGGAGATTGAAGCACGGGGGCATCGTGCCGCCGCCGCTCACCCTCGAAGCGCTAGAGTCCTCGAACTCCGAAACGCGTTGTGCGGAGGTCAAGTTCTCTCGAAACCCGAGCGACCACGGATCACACGGATCAACACGGATGGAATTCCAATCCGTGCCGATCCGTGAAATCCGTGGTTGTGTGGTCTGAGGCCATGCCTCGCTAGTCTTTTCTTTGCTGTCATCCTGGGCCGCAGCGGAAGCGAAGGCGAAGGATCCAGTGAGATGTACGCAGACGATGACAATGTTGGATCCTTCGCTGCGCTGCCAATGAACGTCGTTGTTTGTCATTCTGACCCTGAGTGGAGCGAAGGGGAAGAATCCAGCCCCTCGGCGGGCTCGGGGCCCTGAGCTGGTCGAATGGGCACCATGCCCGCAACCGGTCGCGCCACTGGATGCTTCGCTACGCTCGCATGACAAAGGGGAAAGTTCATCTGCGTGTTCCACGCAATCCGCGCAGCGAATTACTGTGCGTCTCAGGGCGGCAGCTTGATGTTGTCACTTCTCCCCAAATTCCAGCAGCAGGACCGGACCGGGCCAGTCGACCTCGGCCGCGTGGTGAGTCGTCGCGCTGAACATCGCGAACTCGTTTCGGCCCAGCTTCACCGCTTCGGGTGGAACTTCGATCGTATCGATGGAGAAATCGTGTTCGCGGCCGATCTTGGGCGAGAGCTGGACGCCGTTGAGCCGGATCCGCTCGACGTGGCTGCCGCTCCACGTGAGCAGCTTGATTCGCGCGTGCGCCGGCTTTTTCGGCAGCGAGGGCACATCGAGCACGCAGGTCATTTCGCGGCCGGCCCGCACGCCGAATCCGGGCGGCATTTCCGATGCGCGGATGAGCGTCACCTTGCGAGCGCGCGGGCTGAACCTCACGTTCTCCACGATTGGCGTGACAGTGTGCCAGCCGGCTTCGTCCACGACACGCGCCGCGAGCCGGATCGGTTGCGATTGGTCCGCCACCCACTCGGTGTTCCAGTGCACGGTCCACGGCGCGGCGGTCGCCGAGCCGACATGCTGGTGCGGCCGGCCGTAGATGGTCTGGCCGTGCCACTCGCGGTGAAACCCGCTGCCAGAATAGTTGCAGTCCTCGTAATACGCAAAGACGTCAACGCGCTTGATCGGTGCGCCGCCGGGTTGCACCGCGACGGTGATTGGCGGGTTTTCGCCGAGCGCGTCGCCACTCTTCACGTTCGCGATCGACGCGGTGGGATGTTCCGCGGCGCGCGGGTGGTAGAGCCGTAGCGTGAAGGCGTAGATCCAATAAAATCCCCAGTCGAAGCTGCCCCAAACCTGCGGCCCGGCGGTGAACCGGAACGTGTTTTCACCGTCGATCAAATCCTTGAGGGCGACGGGCACCGCGCGGCTGCCGAGCACCGTGTGATAATAGTGCTCTGCCGGCCCCGGGGTGCCGGCCGGCCGTGGCAGCGGAACCCACGGGCGCCGATTCACCTGGAGCCATGCCGTGGTGCCGCTGTGCCCGCTCCAATACTCCGGCAGCAACTCGGCCCGCTCCACGCCTTTGGTCGAAAGCGTCATCAGCCGTGGCGCGCGCGGGTTGGCCTTCAATTCCGCCATCTCGGTCCGTTTGCTGCCCGGATCGATTTCCGAAAAATGCTTTCGTGGCGCCTTGCCCGTGTCGACCGCCTCACTGTTGTAGATGTATTCGCGGAACACGCTGCCGCCGGCCCATTCGTACGGTTCCGCTGCCGCCACATGGGCGGTGGCGAGCGTGGCAACCAGGAACGCGGTGATTTGTTTTACGTTCATCGGGAGTGAATGAGGCGGCGAGCCGCGGAGGCGTGGTGTGGATTCGGTGAATACAAGGCGTGCCCGGGCGTCGGGCGAGCAGGGCTAGCCGGGAAATTTCACCCTCTGCTCCGCTGCGAACGCACAGTGTGTTCGCTTGTGCCGTGCGCCGGCGCGCGCTCCACGATTTCCCGGCTAAGGGCATTCTGCTGGCCAGCAGAATGCATTTAGCCCGCATGAACGCGGGGCACTCGCCGGAACATTGGGATGTTGGCGGTCAGACATGGGTGAAGACCATTTCAAGTGTGAAAAATGCGGGCTAGCTCCCTGCGAACCAGCGCAGACTGACGGGCCGCCCACGATAGATCGGCCGGACCGAACTGTATTTAGCACCGGCGGAAGAATGCTTCGCCGGTATGGAAGGTCTTACAGCCGCCGAACCCGAATCGAGCGGAACCACACCGGATTGCCGTGATTCTGGAGCAGGATTCTTCCGGGGTGAACGCGCGCGAATTGGGCGAACGGCGCGAACTTGCTCTTCGCCACGCGTGCGTTCCAGTCGTCACTCCCAATCTGCGCGTCGATCGTCAACGTGCCGTTCAGCCACGTCTGTACGTGGCGTTTCTCGAGCCGGATGCGCAGGGTGTTCCATTCCCCCACGGGTTTCGCGGCCGGTTTGGCGGGTGGGTAGAGCGAATACAGCGCCCCCGCCGAGGTGAGCAGATTCTTCGCGTCCTTGTGCCGCCCGTTGTCGAGCACCTGAATTTCCACGCCGGAGTGCCATGGCTTCGTGCTCTTCTCGTCGACGCCGAACATGACGCCGCTGTTTCCCCCGGGGGAGATTTTCCATTCCAGCTCGAGTTCGAAGTTGCCGAACAGCTCCTTGGTTGCGAGGTCCCCGGCGCCTTTGCGCCAGGCGAGCGTGTCGCCCTCGATGGCCCAACCGACGGGTGCGTCGTCCGGCTTGCCGTACGTTTTCCAAGCCGCGAGATCACGGCCGTTGAAGAGCGGCTGCCATTCGCCGGCCGCGCGGGTCACGCCGACCACGCCGGCGCATGCCACGGCCAGCATGAGCGAACGGGGAGCTAACCAGCGCCAGAAATGGCGCGGCGCGATTTCGCGTGGCATCGTTCGCGAGCAGAGTGCGGAGAAGGATTCATTCCAGGCCATGGGCCTCACCGTTGGCAGCCCAATGGCGAACCTGCAATCCCGGGATGGATCCGCGTTTCAGCGCCCGTTCAACCCGGGGTGATGCGGAAACCTTCGGTGTCGGACGGCGCGGAGGCCGTCCCTCCAGGAATGAGATTCCGAATCCAATCCCTACGCGGACTTGACCGCGCTGGCGGTCGCCGCGGTGCGCGGGGAACTCACGTTAACGTCCGACAACGTGATCCGCGAAAGCGCGGCGAACATCGTCGCGGGCCGTGTCGCGGAATGAATCATCTGCAATGTCACCCGATCGTCGACCAGCCTTTTCACGCCGCCAATAATCGCGGATTCGGTCTGCGAATCGTTGGGCGGCGAAGCGATGAGGAACACGAGGTAGACGGAGGCACAGCCGTTGCGCCACCAGAACTGTTCGCGCGCCTGGCCGACGGCGAAGGCGGTGGTGTGGAGTGACGCCAGCCGGCCGAGCGAGTACGCGGCGGCGCCAATCGTGTCGCCGTTGGCAAAAAAATATTGGTTGAGCGCGACGTTGAAGAGCGACAGCGACGCCGGCACCAGGTGTTCGCGTTCGAGGGCCCGGCTGAGCTCCGACAAGACGGCGGCGGGATCCCGACCGCGGAGACTGGGCAGGCACAGGTTGGCCTGCGTGAATTCGGCGAGCGTCACGGCGGTGGAAGGTCAGGCGGTCACGGCATTACGCTGCTTTCGGCCGCGCCGGCGCGGCTCGACGACTGGAGGTGGGGCGGCGTGGGGTGGCGGAATCTCCTCTTCCGGGAGCAGCAGATAACATCCGCATTGATCGCACAGGTGCACATCTTCGGGTTTGACGAGCGCGGCAACGAGTCCGGAGGCGACGCGGATATGGCACGACGAACAGACACCGTGGCGGACGAGCGCCACGCCACTCCGTCCCTGTTCCACCAGACGGAGATAATGCGCCAGGATCGGAGCGGGAATCTGGGCGCGCAGCCGTTGGAGCGCGAGACGGTGCTCGGCCGTGCCGGGTGCATGCTTGAGCAGCGTCGCTTGCGCGGCATGGAGGAGCTCGATTATTTTTCTCATGCGCGATGAGTTGCATGGCACATGCCGGAACTTCGACGCGCGGAATAACGTGCTCGCTGCTTGGCGGTTGCGCGGAACGAGCCCGCGTCACGTCCGCGATCCGATTCGTTCCGCCGCGCTGCGCGTGCATTGTTTGCACCGCGAACCGCGATCGTGTGCACGCACCCCGAGGGCCGAATCGAAAACAGCACTTAGCCGCCGGAGCGATTCAATGGACATATGGCGAACTCGATTAGTCCACGCGCCTTTCACGGTGCACCGGGATCTCGCTGGCCCGTTGACACGTCGCGCGGACATGAAACTTTTCCTCCATGAACCCCGACGCCCCTGGAGATGCGTCTTTCTCGCTGCGCAGCCTTTGTCGTGGCTTTGCCAGTATTGTCCTGCTCAGGCTCGCGGCCTCTACCTTCGCGGCATCTGCCGCTGCGCCGGTGTCGATCGCTTTTAAATTCCCGGATCCGGCGGCGGCGGCGGATTGGAAACCGTGGTCACCGCGCGATGAAATATCCCCGCAGTTCTCCTTCGACCCCGCGGGCGGCCGGAATGGCGGCGGAGCATTGAAACTCGCGGCGCGGTTGCCGTCCGATTTTGGCGCGTGGCGCCGCCAGATTCCGAATCTCCGCGGCGGCACGACGTATCGGTTCGCCGCCTGGTATCGCGCCAGCGGGGTCGAGAACGAGCGCCGCTCGGTCATCGCCCGGCTGCAATGGCTCGATGCGCAGGACAAGCCGGTCAAGGCGTCGGCCCAGCCTCCCGAGTATCCGCTCGACGTCGCCCACGAGGCCGGCTGGGCGCGGATGGAAACAATCCTCCGTGCGCCGGAGGTCGCGGCCGGGCTCGATGTGCAGCTCTCGCTCGGCTTCGCGCCGGGCGGCTCGGTCAGCTGGGACGAGGTTTCTCTGACCGAGGTGCCGGCAACCCCGGGCCGTATCATTCGCGCCATGACCGTCCACCACCGGCCGCGGAATTCGAAGTCGGCGGCGGCAAACGTCGAGGAGTTTTACGCGCTCGTCCGCCAGGCCGCGGCGCAGAAGCCCGACATCGTCTGCCTGCCGGAAGGTATCACCGTCGTCTCAACCGGGAAAAGTTACCCGGAGGTCGGCGAGACGATTCCGGGTCCGACCACGCAGCGACTGGGTGCGCTGGCGAAGGAACTTCGAACCTATGTCGTGGCCGGAATCTACGAACGCGTGGCGCCGGCGGTCTATAACACCGCGGTGCTGATCGATCGCGACGGCCGCGTCGCCGGCACTTATCGGAAGACTCACCTGCCGCGCGAGGAGTGGGAGGGTGGGCTCACGCCGGGCGACAGCTATCCGGTGTTCGACACGGATTTCGGCCGCGTGGCGGTGCTGGTGTGCTGGGATCTCCAGTTTCCCGAGCCGTGGCGCGCCGTGGCGTTGCAGGGCGCGGAACTGGTGCTGCTCCCGATTTGGGGCGGCGACGAACGGCTGCTGCCCGCGCGCGCGATTGAGAATCACGCCTTCATCGTCTCGTCGAGTTACAGCATGAAAAGCTGTGTCGTCGATCCGGTGGGAAACATGCTCGCCGAGGCGACCGCCGCTTCGCCCGTCGCCACCGCGGAGTTGCACCTCGACGAAAAAATCTACCAGCCGTGGATCGGAAACATGAAGACGCGGACGTGGAAGGAACGCCGCGGCGATCTCCCGTGGATCACGCCGGAACCGCGCCCGCCCGCCGTCGCGCAGCCGATTTCGCAGAGGTAGGGTTCGCGCTCGCCTGCCCTGGGCGAAGCTGAATGGGGCCCCGCAACGAGCGCGTCGCGAATCGCGGTGCAGCCCGTGACGCTTCGCTGCTGGTGACGACGACCAGGTTAGCGGAACACGTGAGCGTTTCGTTGTTCGGAGTCCGATTCGGCGAAAAGCTCACGCTTTCCGCTACTCGCCAGTTTGGTCCTTCTCCCTTCTCCGCGGCGCACGTTACGATCGACCGTGGGCCGCTCCGATCACTGCGCCGCCGCGGCCTACACCACCCAGCCGCCGCGATAGCGGTCGCGGGTCAGCCACTTCGAGTTGCCACCGCTGGCGAACCTGTTTTTCGCCGGATTCCACTTCGCCGTGGCGCCGTAATGATAGGCGAAGTTCATCACGTGGCACGCGATCGCCGAGCTCGCGCCGATCGCTACGTCGCAAATCGGCCGCTTGCGCGTGCGCACCGCATCCAGGAAATCCTGGGCGTGGTTGCGGCTGTTGTACAACTTCACCTTTGCCTCGGCGAGGTACTCGCGCTCGGTCAGCGTGACCTCGCGCTCGAGTGACGTGCCCTTGTCCGTTTCCTTGTCCCAGAACTTGTGCAGCGTCTTGCCCCCAAGCAGGAACTCGAACTTGCCGCGGTTCACGTGCAGCTCGCCTTCGGTGCCGTAGAACGAAACGCCCTTGCCCTTCACATGGGTCAGCACCGTCCCGTCGGCATAGATCAGCTGCGCGCCACGCTTCGCTGTCTGCCAGTTCTGCGGTGCCCGCACTTCGACCGGGCCGTTCTCGTCCATGTTCAGCGCCCACTGCGCGATATCGATGTGGTGCGCGCCCCAGTCGGTGATGCTGCCCCCGCCGAACTCCCACGTCCGGCGCCAGTGCGGGAAATGATCATGCAGGCCGCGGGGCGAGAGCACGGAGCTGTAATGCACGAGCGGGCCCGGGCCGCACCAGCGATCCCAGTCGAGACCCGGCTCAGCCGGCTCGGCCGGTTCCTTGAACGGCGCCGCGGGATCGCCGAACGACACGTGCACGCCACTGATTTTTCCGAGCACGCCATTGCGGACCAGCTCGGCGGCGACGCGAAATTCCTTGGACGAACGTTGCTGCGAACCGGTCTGGAAAACGCGATTGGCCGCGCGCACCGCCTTCACCAGCTCCACCGCCTCATGGACGTTATAGGTCAGCGGCTTCTCGCAATAGACGTCCTTCCCCGACTTCACCGCCGCGATTGCCACATAGGCGTGCCAGTGATCGGGTGTCGCGATGATCACGGCGTCGATGTCCTTTCGCGCGAGCAGCTCGCGGAAATCGTTGTAGGCGTCGCAGCCCTTGTAGGTCGATCCGGCCTTGGTGGTGTAGAAGTCATCGACGCGCTTTTTCGCCGCCTCGCGCCGCGTCGTGTCCACGTCGCACACCGCCACAACCTGCACGTCATCGCGCGGCAGGAAATTGCCCAGATGGCCCTTCATCATCTTGCCCATGCCGACGCATCCGAGCGTGAGCCGTTTGCTCGGCGCAGTGTCCTGCGCCCAAACGCGGCGCGGGAGAATCAACGGGGCGGTGAGAAGGACGGCGGACTGCTTGAGGAAGAGCCGGCGGCTGGGGTCGACGGAAGACATGTCCGCGACGTTGAGCCTCGCACCCGCGTTTGAGAAGAAAGAACCGTGGCGGCGCGCGGGGTAATGCGGATCGATAATTCGGTTCACCTTCCGCGAATGGAGCCGCGGCGCCCCCGCCGCGGATGTACGAGGGCGTGTCTTCTAACCCGAAGGCCGGTGCAGCGGAAGCCGTGAGGCTTTCGTCATCCAGACGAAACCCGCCAGAGGCGGGCAAGCGTTTACCCGCCTTCGGCGGGCTCACGCGTTCCGCTACGCCGAGTTTCTGCAACGAGGTTTGAAAACACGGCTTTGAACGTTCTGCAGTCGGACGCTGATCGTGGTACGACACGAGTTCGATTGGGAGCGCGACCGCCCCCGGTCGGAGTTATTGGCTTGAGTGCGTGCTCGCCCGTTCGCTCAGTTCGCGCGTCGCATGATTGCCCCTCTCCGCGCGTGGATCCTGTGCCTGCTGCTCTTTGCCTCGGCGGCGCTGTGTTTCCTCGATCGCCAGGTGCTGAGCGTCCTCGCGCCCACGATCACCGCGGAGTTCGCGATGACCAACACCGTCTACTCGCGCGTCGTGTTCGCCTTCGTGCTCAGCTACACGATCATGCTCGCGCTCGGTGGACGCGTGATGGATGCGCTCGGCACCCGGCGCGGCCTGGCGTTGTCGGTGGGCTTCTGGTCAGTCGCGAGCGCCGCTCATTCGTTTGTAACCGGGCCGATCACGTTGGGCGCAGCGCGTTTTTTTCTGGGCGTGGGCGAGGGGCCCGCGATTCCGGGTGCGATCAAGGGCGCGGTCGAGTGGATGGATTTGAAGCGCCGCGGGCTCGCGGTTGGACTGGCGAGCAGCGGGGCCGCGGTGGGGGCCGTCCTGGCGCCCCCGCTGACGGTGTGGACGGCGAAGCATATTGGCCTATTCCTTCACGCCCATCTTCCTCGCCTCCGCCCTCGTCTATCCGCTCGCGTGGCTCATCCTGCGTTGGAACCAGCCACGCGTTAATCTTTCGCCGATTTCACCATGACTGCGCTTCCTGCCGTCCCTGCGTCCTCACCCGCTGCGCCAGGCTCGCCGGACGTTCGCGAGCGGAACGCCGCGCCGCGGATCGCGCGGCGGAAACCGCGCACGGCGCGCATCGGCGTGTTCGGCGTCGGCCACCACACGTACTGGGAACAGTTCCCGGGGCTGCGGACCGAGATGCTCGCGAAAATCGACGTGCTCGTGGGGCGCGTCGCCGCCACCGGCGTCACGGTGACGAACTTCGGACTGATCGATCAGGCGCAAGGCGCCTACGCGCTCGTGCCGCAGCTGAAGGCGGCCGACCTCGACCTCGTATTCTGCGACATGGTCACGTACGCGACGTCGGCGACGTTCGGCATCGTCATCCGCTCGCTCGACATCCCGATTGTGCTCGTCGCGTTGCAGCCGCTGGCGGCACTCGACTACGCGCGGGCCACGACCCGGATGCAGCTGGCGAACGATGATTTTTGCTCGGTGCCGGAGTTCACCGGCGTCGCGATTCGGATGGGCCGGCGCCCGCCCGAGGTGATTCTTGGCACGCTGGAGAACGACGCCGCGGCCGAGGCCGAGCTGGTCGAGTGGTGCGAGATCGCGATGGCGCTGCATGACGTGAAGCGCGCGCGCATCGGGCACTTCGGCCACCCCATCGAGCACATGCTGGACATGCAGACCGACCAGACCGCACTGACCGCGGCCTTCGGCTGTCATATCGTGCAGACCGAGGCCGACGACCTGCTGCGCCACGAGCGTGAAGTCACGGCGGACGAAGTGCAGAAGAAGTGCGGCGAGATTCTCGCGCTCTTCGACACCCCCGACCCGAAGTCCGATCCGGTCACCCGCAAACTCACGGACGAGGATCTTCAGACCGCTGCGCGCGTGGCCGTCGCGCTCGACCGGTTCATCGCGCACCATCAGATCGATGGGCTCGCCTATTACTACGAGGGCGAACCGGGTTCACGGCTGCGCACGCTCGTGACGAATCTCATCGTCGGCAACTCGCTGCTCACCGCCGCCGGATTTCCAATGTGCGGCGAATCCGATCTCAAGACATGCCTTGCGATGCTGATCATGGATCGCCTCGGGATCGGCGGCAGCTTCGCGGAGTTTCACCCGATCGATTTTCGCGAGGGTTTCGTGCTCGTCGGCCATGACGGCCCGCATCACATCAACATCGCCGACGGCAAGCCCGTGCTGCGCAGCCTGACGACGTACCACGGCAAGCCCGGTCACGGGGCCAGCGTCGAATTCAAGATCAAGGAAGGTCCGATCACGATGCTGAGCGTCGGCGTGACGGCGCAGGGGAAATTCAAGTTCATCATCGCCGAGGGCGAAAGCGGGCACGGGCCGATTCCGGCCACCGGCAACACGAACACGCGGGGATTTTTCCGGCCCGATGTGAGGACGTTCCTCAGGCGTTGGGTGGCCGAGGGGCCGACGCATCATTTCGCGCTCGGCATCGGGCATCGCGCGCCGGCGCTCCGCCGGATCGGCGAGGCGCTGGGAATCGAAACGGTGATCGTCAACCAGGAGAAGTGAACGTGACGGAAAGAATCACAGACCTCCATTTCCCTCTGTCTGACTCTCCGTCTGTAGAAACCAACATGTTTGTCTTATCCCTGAAAATGCACGCAAGCCGCGAGCATGAGTTAACCGCAAAGAACGCAAAGAGCGCAGAGAAACCGCTCCTCTGCTGCTTTGCGTTCCTTGCGCTCGCCGCTGCAGTCGTGAATCCGGTCTATTCGGCCACCGATCCGCTCGAGGCCGGGTTTCGCAATCCGCCGGGCGAGGCGCGGCCGCACACGTACTGGCTGTGGATGAACGGTTACATGCACGCGCCGTCGGCGCTCGAGGAACTGCGCGCGATGAAGGACGCCGGACTCGGCGGCGTGCTTCTCTTCGAAATGGGAGCGCGGGGCGACAAGTCCGCGTTTCCGCCGCCCGGGCCGGCCTTCCTCAGCGAACCGTGGCTCGAGCAATTGAAGGTCGCCACCAACGAGGCGCGGACGCTCGGGCTGCAGGTCGACATGTCCGTCATCAGCAGCTGGGATCTCGGCGGGCCGTGGATTGAACCGCGACATGCCACCATGGCGCTCTACGCCACGGAGACGACGGTCGACGGCGGCAGGGACGTGGACGTTGCGCTGCCATTTCCCACGCCGGAACGAACCGCGCCGCTCGGGCCCGACGGCCGGCCCGCGTTCTGGACTGACGTCGCAGTCTTGGCCGTGCGACAGCCACGGCGATTACCCGCGCACGAGTTCGTATTGAAGCTCGAGCCGGAAGGCATCAATGCACCCTCGGCGGTCGTGCTCGATCAGGGCCGGCCCAACGCGTCCGCGCAACTCGCGGGCACCATGACGCCGGCGCGCGGGTTCAGCATCGCCGTATCCGAGAACGGCACACGTGACGCCGATTTCAGAGAAGTGCTCGAGGGCAATCTCGCGGCAGAGCCGGGGCGACAGCGATTCGCGCTGCCGGCCGGCGTGCGCGCGCGCTACGTCCGGCTCCGGCTCTCGAGCGGACATGATGAGGCGCGGCCACGCTGGACGCTCGGCGAGTTCGAGGTGCACGACGCGGCCGGACGCAACCTCGCCGCCTCGCACGCGGTCAACGCTGATCGCGATGGCGCGCTACTCGTTCGTGCGCCAATGCCACTGACCTATTACGATTGGAAGGCCGGCAACATTCACAACGGCAGCGTGACCGGAGCCGGCGGCGTGTTTTCGCCCGCGGGATTGCCGTCGTTCGACATTGCCGACGCCGGCGAGTTGATCGATATCACCGACCGCGTCGATCGCGAGAGCCGGCTCCGCTGGAAGGCGCCGCCGGGAGCATGGACCATCCTCCGCTACGTCTGCGCGATTACCGGCGAAAAACTCAAGGTGCCGAGTCCGGCGTCCGACGGGCTCGCGAGCGATCATCTCAATCCCGAGGCGACGCGCGTCCACATGAACCACGTCGTGGCGCAGCTGAAAAAGGCCTTTGGCGACGACCTGGCGAAGAGTGGCATCACGAACCTCTACCTCGCGAGCTACGAGGTTGTGGGCAAGGTGTGGTCGCCGGTGTTCGCGGCGGAGTTCAAGCGGCGCCGTGGTTACGAGCTGACGCGCTACCTGCCGGCGATTTTCGGGGCGCGTATTGGCGGCGCGGACACGACGGAGCGATTCCTCTTCGATTATCAGAAGACGCTCGGCGAGGTTTTCGTCGATGCGTATTATCGGACCGCCGCGGAGGTGGCCCGCGCCGCGGGATTGAAAATCAAGTCTGAGGCCGGAGGCCCCGGCCCGCCGATCCACACGCCGCCGGTGGATGCGCTGCTGGCGAATGGCGCGATCGACAACGTGCAGGGCGAGTTCTGGCCGTTCCGGCCGGAAAGCGACGCGCTCAACGTGATCAAGGAGCCGGCGTCGGCCGCGCACATCTACGGCAAGCCCCGCGTGCATCTGGAGTCGTTCACCTCGTTCCAACACTGGGCCGAGGGGCCTCAGGATTTGAAGGCGAGCGCGGACCGTGTGTTCTGCGAGGGCGGCAACCATTTTGTCTGGCACACGTGGACGCATCAGAGTCCCGAGTCCGGCGCGCCTGGGTGGGTTTACGGCGCCGGGACGCACCTGAACCGCAACGTGACGTGGTGGCCAAAAGCGCCGGCGTTCCTGTCGTATCTCGCGCGTGGCTCGTTCCTGCTCCAGCGCGGCAACTTCGTCGCGGACGTGCTCTATTATTATGGCGATGGCGGCGCGAGCTTCGTCGGACCGCGGCGCAATCCCGCGAGCCTCAGCCCCGGTTACGACTACGACGTCACGAACGCCGATGTCATCCTCAACCGGCTCAGCGTGCGGGACGGCCGTCTCGCGCTGCCCGACGACACCAGCTACGCGGTGCTCGTGCTCCCCGAGCGCGATGACATCGACCCCGCGGTGCTCGCGCGGATCGAGCAACTGGTGTCCGACGGTGCGACGGTGATCGGTCCGCGTCCTGTCCGCGCGCCCGGGTTGCAGGATTTCCCGGCGAGCGATGCGCGCGTGAAGGAACTCGCGGCGCGGCTGTGGGGCGATCTCGACGGCACCGCGCGCACGAGCCGGTCGCATGGCAAGGGCCACGTCGTGCAGGGCAAGACCGAGCGCGACGTTCTCGCGGCGATGCGGATTGCGCCGGACTTCACTGCGCCAGTGGCGCTCGATTTTACTCACCGGCGGGACGGCGACGCGGACATCTATTTTGTCCGCAACCGCGAGCCGGCCGCCTTCAGCGGCAGCGCCACATTTCGCGGCGGTCAGCGTGCGCCCGAGTTCTGGGATCCGCGCACGGGAACAATCGCGCCGGCGGGGATGTTCCGCCGTGTCGACGGCGGAATTGAAGTGCCGCTTACGCTGGCGCCGCACGGTTCGATCTTCGTGATCTTTCGCCGGCGGCTGCCAGCGGACTCGATCGCAGCCGTGAGTCCACCCGCCCGGATCGAGGGCAGCGGCGATGACGCCATGCTCGTCGCCGAAAGGCCCGGAACATACGTGGTATCCACTGGACTTGGTCGCCGCACCGAGGTCCGCGTCGCTCCGCTGCCGGGCGTGCAGATGATCGATTCGGATTGGAAGGTGGAGTTCGCCTCGCCGGCGGGTTCGCCGCCGCCGCTCACACTTCAGCGGGTGGGACCGTGGACGTCGCAGCCCGCGCCCGAACTGAAGTATTTTGCTGGCAGTGGAAAATATCGCCGTACGTTCGTGTTGCCGCAGGGCTGGCGGGCGCGGGCGCCACGGGTCGAAATCGACCTCGGCCGGCTGTGGTCGATCGGCGAGGTCTGGATCAACGGCTCTTCGCTGGGCGTGATGTGGACGCCGCCGTTCCGTGTCGATTGCACGGCCGCGCTGCGGGACGGGCCGAACGAACTCGTCGTCGAGGTGATCGGCACCTGGCACAATCGTTTGGTGGGCGAGGCGCGCGGCGCGGTGCCGCGGTGGACGCGAACGAACATCGTGCAGTCGCAGCGCAAATCCTGGAAGGATCTCGAGCCGGTTGCCGCCGGGCTCTTCGGCCCCATCCGGCTGATTCCGCTGGCGGTGCAACCTGTCGAACCGTGAGTAATTCGATCGGATGATCGTGAAGCGCTTTCCCTGGGAGCGCGGGCGTCCCGCCCGCCATAGGATCAATGCGGTCGAGACGCCCGTGCTCGCAACTGCGCTCCAATCGTACTGCAAGGTAATCTTCGCACTCTTCGCTGCCACTGCGGCGACATTCGCGGGCGCGCAGCCAACTCCCGTGGCAAGCATCTCGACTCCGCCCGAAGAAATCCACGGGTAACGTCCGTGCCACTTTCCAATCCGCTCAAAACCTGATTGCACCCGTCACTCGACGGCCGTGACCCTTCCCGACACGCCCGACCCAGTCGGGGATCGGCCAGAGATTTCTTTGCAATTTGTTATCCGGGCACGGTTCCGGACGCCCTTGCTCCGGAAATGCGACCCCGGCTCGCCCATCCGGCCCGGCACTGCTGAACTCCTCGTTAAATGTGCGCCGATAAGATCCCATCAGGTCCAGTAACCGTATTCCACATCGAGGACGATCCGTTCTGTTCCGACGTGATTGCGCGGCTTCTTTCCAAGTGGCCTGAAATCCTGTATCTCGGATCTGCCGCGAGCGGCCGAGAAGGGCTGGCCCAATGCCGGAAAATGCGCCCTCAAATCGTACTCTTGGATCTCGGGCTCCCCGATGGAGACGGTCTTCGGCTCGCCCACGAATTACGGTGGATTGATCACCCGCCTCGCCTTCTCGTGTTTTCTGCCCGACACGATGAGGCAACCTTGGCGCGTCTGAGGCCAAGCGGCGTTGCGGGATTGATTTGGAAGGCGCCGGATGTGGCTCATGCATTACGCCGTGCATTCGCGGCACTCGCCGCGGGGCGGGAATTCTTTCCTCCGGATGTACTGGCTGCGCTTCGGCAATTTACCAGTTCGCCGAATGCGTTTTTCAAGATTCTCTCGAACCGCGAACTCAACTTGATTCCCCTCCTCGGCGAAGGATTATCCGACGCGCAGATCGCAGAAAAAATTGGGGTCGGTGAAGCGACAGTTCACTCCCACCGACAGAGCATCCTTCGGAAGCTGAGCCTTCACCGCACACCGGACCTCATGCGGTGGGCGCTCGAGAAGGACTTTGTCTCCCGCGGCGAACCGATTGCGCGGGAAAATTTGCACGGCGAGTCATTGTCAAGCCGGGATATTCAACTGAATTGTTGAATGGCTGTCGTTGTGTCACGACGCGGGACGCCGAACGATGCTGCCCGATTAAATCGTCGTACACATCCATGAAACGGCAAACCGTCCGCACCCTTTCCTACTCCAGCTCTTCAGCAGCAGTTCTGCTGGTCCTGGCCGCCTTTTTCGTGGCGTGCCATGCCAGCACGCTCCGAGCGCAAACTGTCATCTACACCGCGGATTTCGAGGTGTCCGAGGGTTACAGCGTGGGAGATCTGAATTCCCAATCCAACTGGCTCGTGGACCAGGGCGCTGCCAACGTCGCTACGGGCAGCGCATTTTCGGGTACACAATCCGTGCTTTTGGCTGCGAACTCGCCTTCGTCGAAGATTCAGCGTGTTTTTTCCCAGTTCGCCGGGCAGGCCGTCGTATTCGTCGACTTCTATTCGCGACCCAGTGCAACGGCGGACGTTTCGCAGTCGACGAATTTTGATACCGGACCGACGCGCTTGGGTTTCGTGAGCGCAGGTACAAACGGTGAGATCTATGCGTACGACGGAAACGGGATAGGAGGCGGTTCGTGGATTGCAACCGGCCGGCTGATTCCGATCGACGCGAATGCTCAGGCCCAAGATTGGGCGCGGTACACCCTCCGGCATGACTTCACCGCGAAACGGTCGGATCTTTATGTGAATGGTACCATGGTGAAGTCGGGCTTGCGGTTCATAGACGACTCCACCGTCGCATTCTCGCTTTTCTCCGCACAGGCGCCAGCGAACGCCCTCGCGACGCTCGATTATTTTTATGTGGCATCGATCAACCCATTGTTTGTCGACGCCGACAACGACGGGATCGAAGACGCTTGGGAGAACAGGTATCTTGGCACGACCGCTCATGGAGCCTACGATGATCCGGGCAGCGTCGGACGGACCCTGGCGGAGTCGTATCGCCAGGGCCTGAATCCATGGCCGGCCGCAACGCTCAATGGCGGCCTGCAACTCTGGTATCGGGCGGATCGCGGCGTTACGAAAGATGCAGGCAACAAGGTGAGCCGTTGGGTTGACTTGTCGGGTAACGGCGTACACGGCATGCAGAGCACCGCGTCAGCGCAGCCGCTGCAGACCACGCTGCCGGTTGCCGGGCGCGCAGGCCTGCGTTTCGACGGCAGCGCGACAACGCTGAGGTCCGCCGCGGCGGACCTGATTAAGGGCAGCAACGATGTGACCGTCGTTGTGGTCGCGAAGCCGGGAGCTTCGCAACCGACCTACGCCGACATACTCGATTACGACCACACGACAGCACCATATGGCGGCTTTGTGCTCCAGCAGAATGGCGATGCCCAAAACCAATATGGGCTCGGCTGGTGGTATAACGGTGGGTGGCAGGGATTGACGCCGACGATGCCGGTCGCGGCTGGCAGCATACAGATAATGACGATCGTGAAATCCGGCACGGCGCAAGATGGCTATGTCAACGGCGAACAAAAGTTCGGCGCTTCCGTTCCCGCGGAGATGCACGCCAACCCGCCGCGGATATTTGCGGTTGGTGCGAGTTCGATCGGACGTTACTTCAATGGCGATGTCGCCGAGGTGCTCGTGTACAACCGGGCGTTGTCAGCGACGGAGCGGCAGCAACTGGAGGCCGCGCTGACGGCGCGTTATTTCGACGACGAGGATTCGCTTCCGGGGGCATGGGAATTGAAATACCTTGGTACGCTCGACTACGGTGCGGGCGATGATCCGGGTGGCGTCGGCCGCACGCTTTTGCAGTCTTACCAGCAGAGTCTAAATCCGTGGCCCGGCGCCACCGTCGCGAGCGGGTTGCAACTCTGGTATCGTGCGGATCTCGGCGTGACGAAGGATGTAAGTAGCAACGTGAGCCGCTGGGTCGACTTGTCGGGAAACGGCGCCCACGTCGAGCAAAGCACCGGATCGGCCCAGCCTCTGGCCGTCGCTGCAGGTCTCGGCAACAAACCGGCGGTACGGTTCGACGGGACAAGAAGGCTGCGATCCTCTGCCTCCGCCGACCTCGTGAAAGGCAGCAATGACATCAGCGTCATCGCCGTGATCAAGCCCAGCACGTCTCAAGCGACGTATGCCGACATTCTCGATTACGACCATACCACCTCGCCGTCCGGCGGTTTTGTTCTCCAGCAGAACGGCGACGCGCTGAACCAGTTTGGACTCGGTTGGTGGTATAACGGGGGATGGCAGGGACTCGCGTCAACCGCCGCGCTTTCGTCCGGTGTCGGGCAACTGTTAGCTATAGTGAAGTCCAGCACCGTCCAAACCGGATATGTCAATGCGGAACAGAAGTTCTCGGCAAGCGTTCCGGATACCATGCACGCCAATGTTCCGCGATTCGTTGGCGTCGGCGCCGTCGGCGCCAGTTCCGCATCCCGCTACTTCAATGGCGATGTCGCGGAGATGCTCGTTTACAATCGCGCCCTCACGACAACCGAGCGCCAACAAATCGAAGCTAGTCTAATCGAGAAATATTCCCTGCTCGGTCCGCCGGACTTCACCGCATCGGCCATTTCGACAAGTCAGGTTTCGCTTACTTGGGGTGCTGCATCAGGCAGCGTCCTCGGTTACATCGTCGAGCGTCAGCTGGCAGGCGGTTCGTTTGTCACCGTCGGAGAATCCACTGGGCGGCTCGCCTTTCTCGACGGTGGATTGTCCGCGGGAACACAGTACACCTATCGGGTACGAGCGCGGTACGAAAGCGGGTATTCCAATTATGGGAGCCTGGCATTCATCACCCTGCCAGCTATAGGAGCTGGTTCCGAGCTGCCCATGGATGGGATGCGACTATGGCTGCGTGCAGATGCGGGAATCACGAGCTCCGGTGGTTTGGTTGCGACTTGGCGGGACCAAAGCGGGCTCGGCCATCACGCGACTCAGACGAATTCCTCCTATCAGCCTGCCCTCGTGGCAAACGCAGTCAGTGGCCTGCCCATAGTCCGCTTCGATGGAAGCAATGATTTCATGCAATGGCCCGCCGCACTAACCAGCGGCCTTGCCCAAGCCGACGCGTTCGTTGTCGTGAGGAGCGCCGTGGCCACGCACAGCTCTTCACATGGTTTGTGGCGCCTTGGCGGATATACTGACGGTTCCGGCGCCGGCAGCTCCCGCTATCCCACCGGAGGCGGAGAAATCGTGGACGATTTCGGATCGGTAACTGCGTCCAACATGGGGATGCCGCCGGCCTCCATTACAAGCTACCACTTGTACGAGGTTTCCAGCCGCGTCGGGGAGCGAGCCGGGCGATTCAACGGCGCATTGTTGAGCACGTCGGCCAACGCGACGGTCGTGTTTCCGAACAACGCGCAGCTAGGAACGGGTTACCTTTCGAACAACACCGCATATTACAATCTCAACGGGGACATTTCGGAAATCATTATTTTCGATCGCGTGCTCACGACATTGGAGCATCAGAAGGTGGGCGAGTACCTGACACGGCGATACGCATTGGCGGGGATCCCGGTGCCGGTAACTCCGACGAACCTCGCCGCGACAATCGTTTCACCGACGCGTGCCGACCTGAGCTGGACGGCCGCGCTGCCTGCAACCGGCGTGATTTTCACTATTGAACGGAAGACTGGAGCGGGGGCGTTCGCCTCCATCGCGGAGGTGGCGAATGCGCTGGTCTTCTCCGATACGACCGTAACGGAGGGGCAGCAGTACACTTACCGGGTGAACGCGCGATCCTACGCGGGGTCGTCGAGCTATAGCGGGACGTTTGCTTATCCGCCGCCCATCGATTCCGACGGCGATGGCGTTTCCGATCCCGACGAGGTGGCCGCCCAGACGAACCCGGTCGATTACTTCAATGGCCGTGCCTTCTCGTCGACTACGCCTGGCAACGGGTCCCTATATTACGCGTATGACGCGTCCGGCCGAATCGTGACGGCAGCGTACGGCAGCGGCAGCACTGCCGCATTCACCCTCGATGCGGCGAGCAATTTGACGAATGCGACCACTGGGGCTTCCGGCGCGCAACCGATCGCAGCATGGCGCCAGGCTAACAGCCTGCCCGCCGATGGCAGCGGCAATGGCGCCGACAGCGTTGTTCTGGCGGCCGACGGGCTTCCCAACCTGGCAAAGTACGCGTTTGGCCTGGTGCCGCAAACGACCACGACGACCGACCAGCCGGTCATAACCCTGACTGAAATTGGGACTTCACGCTTTCTTACGTTGCGCTACCGCCGTCCACATCCCGCACCGGTCGACCTGGTATATACGGTGCAGGTATCGTCCGACGGGCTCACATGGACGGCCGGTTCCGGCGCCACGATCGACGTGAGCACAACCGTCAATGGCAGCATCGCCGACGTCACGGTTCGCGATGCGACTGGCGTGGGCTGGCCGGCGTTTGGGCGCCGGATCCGCGTCTTGATTGAGCGGAGGCTGCAGCCATGATCCCGACGCCGACATTTCCCTTCTCATCCGACAAGAGCATGCGACCGACCCGCTCTCCGAGCCTTTCACGGCTCATCAAGTGCACGCTTTTTCTGTGTCTTGCCGTACTTTCCCGGGGCGAAGCGGCGGAAACCAATGGAACCTATACGACGGTCGTATGGAACTGGTGGGACACGATCAACTTCTGGACGGAATCGCGGACGTATCATGCGTACATCGGTGCCACCGTCACCAATGGAAATTTCTCGTTTGGGGGCACCAATGTCGCGTGGGTTCATGCGGACGGCATGCCCGTGCAGGGGGATGCCCGGTATACGAACTATACCGGTGCCATTTACGCGTATTATACGTACTATGCCGCGCCCAACCGGCCAATGAGGAAACTTGTGCTGGGCGCGTCATTCGTCGGAGGTTCCGCCACGACGGTTCAGCCCGGCGACCCTGGGGCGAATACGGGCACGGCCGCGACTGCAAAGCGGCAGGCATCCGGGAATTGGTTCACGACGATCCTGGGGCCGATCGAGCTTGCGACCGGTGCGGAGTCTTTCTCCCGGCCGCTGTTTGCTTTCGACGGAGCCAGGCCGTGGCGATTCGCCCTCTCGTATCACTCCGTCCTCGCGGCCAGCCAGTCAGAGGTCGACGACCTGGGTTTCGGTTGGTCGCACCCGTTTCAAACGCGCGTACGTGCGTCCGGTTCCGACCTCGTGTTGGAGTCGAGCCGTTCGCGTTCGAACACGTTCAACCCAAAGCCTGGCGTGCCCGGGGTGTACGTTTCGACCGAGGATGCGGTCCGCTACGATACGCTGACCGTGCAATCCGGCGGCGGCTGGCTGTTGAGCCGCCGGGATCAATCTTCGCTGCTTTTCAACGGCAGCGGACGGCTCACCGAGGATCGCGACCCCAACGGCCGAAAGCTTGTGCTCACCTACACGAGCGACCGGCTCAGCCGGATTGAGGATCCGGTTTCGGCAACGAGGCTTGATCTTGCATACGACGGCAACGGCCGGGTCTCGACGCTGACGGACGCAACGAGCGCGGTGGTTTCGTTCACCTACACAAGCGGGCTGCTGACGAAAATCACCAACCAGAACGGCAAGGATACGAGCTTCACCTACAACGCCGACCGGGGGTTGCTGACGCTCACGGATCACCTGGGCAACGTTCTTACGACGAATACCTACGACTCGAGTGGTCGCGTGCGTCAGCAGGAGGACGGGATCCCGGGAAGCCCGGCGCAGTTGTCGTGGGCCGAGACCGCTCTTCCGGGGAACGTCTTGTACGCGCCCTCCGACACCGCACAGGCGCTGCCGCTGGTGGCATCGATTCCCGGCTGGCTTTCGGTGAGCAGCTTCGTGGGATTGAACGGCCAGACCGTCTCCTACAGTTACGACGCGCAGGGGCGCCTCTCCTCGGCCAGCAACGGGACGCAAAGCGCGAGCGTCGCCTACGGCGCCGATGGAAACATTGCCAGCGTCACCGATCCAGCGAACAGCACCACGACGGTGGCACCGGGCATTGTGGTCACCGCAACGGATCGAACCGGAAAAGTTTCGACGTATACGTTCAATCCGGATTTTCGGCTGCGCTCGGTCAGGAACGCCGCCAACGAGACGACAACCTACACGTACGACACACAGGGAAATGTCACCTCGATCGTCGATCCGCTTGGCGCGAGCGTGCAGTTTACCTACGACAGCAATGGCAATGTGCTCACCCGTACGGACGAGGCCGGGAAGGTCACGACCTTCACCTACGACGCGCGGAACAACCTCCTCACCAGCACCGATCCCGCGAACAAGACGACCACGCGGACGTACGATGCGGCCAACAACGTTCTCACCGTCACCGACGCGTTGAGCCGGACCACGACGTGGACGTACGACACGAACTCGCTGCCATTGACGATGACGCTGCCCGGCATGGGCGTCTACACCTACGTCTACACCGCTGGCCGGCTGACGCAGGTGACCGATCCGAATGGTGTCATCACCAAGTATGGCTACAACGCCAACGGCTGGTTGCTCTTCCGCGAGGATGCGACACTGAAGCGGGTGACTCGTACCTATGATCCCGTCGGCAATGTGCTGACGGTGACCAATGGTCTCAACCAGACGACCACCTATACGTACGATCATCGCAACCGCCAACTCAGCGTGACCACGGCGGATGGGGCCGTCACCAGTTATACCTACGACCACAACAACAACGTGGCCAGCGTGACCGACCCGCTCGGCAAAGTGACGCTGAGAACCTACGATGGCGAGGATCGGCTGAAGACGGTGACGACGCCCGATCCGGATCCAGCGCAGACCGGTCCCGGCCGCGATCCGCTGGTCGTGACGTTCAACTACGATGACGCCGGCCGGCTGAAGGAGTCGGTTGCCCCAGACGGCAAGATGACGAAGTACGAATATGACGGCGCCGGCCGGTTGAAGGCTGGCGAGGATCCCCTCGGGCGCCGCGCCACGACCACGTATGATACCCGCGGATTGCCGGTGGCGTTCAGCGATCCGTTGAGCCGCGTGACGACGTACACGTATGACGATCTTGGACGGCGGGTGATGGCGAGCGATCCGCTCAATCGCACGACGACGTTCGCGTATGATGCACTGCACCGGCTTACCGGCGCGACAGATCCGGCCAGCGTCGTCACCGGTCAGGGCTTCGACGTCGACGGAAACCGGACATCGCTGACGAACGGCGCGAACCATCCGACGATCTTCGGCTTCGATGTGGGAGGCCGATTGACGAGTGCCACAACGCCTGAAGGTCGGAGCACCGGGCAGACCTACAACTCCCGCGATCTGCCGCTTGCCGTCACAGAGCCATCGGGCGAGGCGACGACATTTGCGTACGACGACGCGATGAGGCTCAGCTCGTTGACCGATCCGTTGGGGGTTGTCAGCTACACCCGCGATGCCATGGGACGGACACTGACGGTGGTCGAGGGCACGAAAACGCTAACGCGCGAGTACGATCTCGCCGGACGGTTGACGAAGTTCGTCGATGGCGGCGGAAATGTGCTTCGCTACAGCTACGATCCTATCGGGCGCCTCACGAAGCTCACGTACCCCGATCTAAAGGAGGTCACGTATGCCTACGATGCCGCGGGGCGGTTGCAGGCGGTGACCGATTGGGCAAGCCGGGTGACAACGTACACGTACGACGATGTCGGCCGGCTGATGCAGACGCAGCGTGCGAACGGCACGAAGCAGGTGCGGACGTACGATGCCGCCGGCCAGCTCATGCAATTGCGGGAAATGGCCGCGGATGGGGTCACCATCATCCATGCGAATGACGCGGTGACGTACGACGTGGCGGGGCAGTTGATCGGCGAGACATTGACGCCGGCCCTTGCGCCCGCGCTCTACAGCGCGGCGCAAACGTTCGACCGCGACAACCGGCTGCTCACGCACAACGGCGCCGCGACGAGCTTCGACGCCGACGGGAATCTGCTTTCGATTGCAAGTGGAGTCGTGCCCTCCAGCTACGCCTATGATGCCCGGAACCGGCTCACCGCCGCGGGTGGGTTGAGCTATGGCTACGACGCAGAGAACCGCCGGGTGGCGGTGACCGATGCGGCCAGCGTGACAACATTTGTCGTCAACCCGAATGCGTCGCCGGATCAAGTCCTGGTCCGGACGGGGCCGGACGGGACCAGGACGTTCTATGTTTACGGCTTGGGGCTGCTGCACGAGGAGACGGGTGCAGTCGTCCGGTATTACCATTATGACCGGCGCGGCGACACCGTCGCGCTCACGGACGGAGCCGGAGCCGTGACGGACCGGGTGGGTTACGGCGTATACGGCGAGATGGTCACCCGAACGGGGACGACAGCCACTCCGTTTCTTTTCAACGGCCGCTGGGGCGTTCAGACCGACGCCAACGGTATCTACTACCATCGAGCCCGGTATTATCACCCGACGCTCCGGCGGTTCCTGAATCAGGACATCGTGCTCGGCCAGATCGCGGGATCGGCATCGTTGAACCGTTTCGCCTACGCCAACGGAAACCCGGTTTCATTGATCGATCCATTCGGCCTGGCGGCGAAGGATGTTCTCACGGACGGCGAGTATTGGAACCAGGTTCATGCGAATGTCAGTTTCTTCGCATACGGCGTCCTGCAGGGAGCGTTCGTGGATTTGCCTGTCGCGGCTGCGGAGCTGGCTAAACTCGCGAGCGATCTCGGCGCCCAGATCATGGCGGCAAACGCGATTTATTCGCTTGTTACAGATGCAGAGGCACGCAGCAGCCTTTGGAACGGCATCGTCGACAGTTGGACGTCGAGTCAGGAAGGGGCCATGCGGAATCTTGGCCGGCTCGGCGGCCAGATTCTCGGTGCGAAAGGATTGTCTGAACTCGGCACTTTGACGACAGCCGCAGAGGGTGCATCGAGCCAAATTCTGCGCACCTCGACCCAACAGCTACAAAGTAAGTTTAAGCACGCCGCTGATTTTGGGATTCAAGGTAACTACAACACCGCCAACGGCGCGGCATTCCGATCCGCGATCAATCAACATATCAACTCCCCCGGTGTTCAGGTGATCCAAGGGACGTATCGCGGAACTCCTGTAACTCACTACGTCAACCCACAGACCGGGCTGAATGTGATGTCCAATTCGGCCGGAGATTTTCTGAGCGGCTGGAAGTTGAGCCCTCAGCAACTACAGCACGTCACTACCACAGGGAAACTCGGAGGAGGCTAATATGACCGACGAACAAAAAAAGTGTGTCGAAAGCTATGCTGCTCTTCTCGCCGAGTTCATCAGTGGGAAGATTGACGCAGCAACGTTCGAGAGGAGTTACCTTCACAAGTTCAAGAATGAATCGATGCAGTTGCCGCAGCATGTCTTCGAAGAGCTGGATCGAATGTTTGGAGATGTGGACGCTTACAGCTCCGATCCTCTTATTCGGTCCGCGGATGGTCTCGACGATGAAGGGCTTCTTGCCAGTGCGAAGCGCACGGTTGCGGCACTGAAGGTCCTGTAAGCCCGACGGTCCCTACGTCTATGGCGCTACGGCTAACCTTCGCCCTGGTGCTTAGTTGCGTTGGATTGGGGCCGAGAGCGTTAGCTTACGACGGTCATTTCACTCTAGCCGCAGAGAGCGCAGCGGTCGGTGACCACATTGCCCTCGGCATTAAAAATATGGGTCTAGAACAACAAGCCGCTCAGGTGGGAGCTAGAACTCTGCTCAAGGATCCTGTTTGGCGTGAGACGTTACAGACGGCGGTTCAAACGCCGTCCACGCGGTTCACCGTGTTCCTCGACGGCTTTGAAGGCACTTCGACTTACACCCAAGTCATGGGTGCCGCGCAGCGTGGTGCCACGCCACTTGGGCGGCTAACCGAGTGGGGAATGTCGCAGTTGTTCCAAGCGCAGCGATTGGAAACAACGACGTTCATGCGTGGCGGGTCAGTCGTCCCAAATCCTTTCGGTCCATGAGCACTCAAATAAATTATCCAGGGCGCATGTTTCAGATGTGGCGCTACGAAGTGGGACACGGGCAGCTTCTCTTTCGGAGCACAAAATCCACCGAGCATCCGACGAGAGTCGATGTGCTGTTCAAAAATGTTGCCGCTATCCAAATGCCGACGGTGTTCAACGGCATGACGGTTCGCTCTACGGACGCGGCACCGTCCTTAGAACTCGGAACCTTGGGGCGCTCGGAGCGCGAATTGTTTGAGATCACCGGCGATGGGGTGCGCGGTTATGTAGTTGCCGGAATCGTGGTGACTCACGAAGACGAGGGAAGTCACGGCGACCCAAGTCCGCTTCTAACTTGAGCGCGAAATGATGGGGCAGAAGTTTGATGGCCATCTTCATCGAAGGCATGACGTGCCACTTTTGCGGGCAGCCGATGCGTCGCGATAGCGACCGAATCAGCTTCTCGCCCTTCGTCGTGAGCCAACTCGATCCGCTCTGGGTCTTCAGCGACGGCTCGTTCCACGCCGAATGCGTGCGTGGGCACCCGCTCGGAAATCAGGCCGTCGGAGTGGAAAAAGCGGTCGGGTTTAAACAATTGTGATTGACGCTAAAAACCTCGTGTCGCTCGCATGCCGCCGATGCCGCGAGAGCTGGCTTTCCGATCGGTTCCATACGGGCCGGTCCGAGGCCGTCAGCGTCCATATCGGTCGTTTGCGCCGGCGTGGACGGGATGCAGTCGGGACCTGGCAGTATTGCCGAAGTTACGGTTCGCGATGCGACTGGCGTGGGCTGGCCGGCGTTTGGCCGGCGGATCCGGGTGGTGATTGAGCGGAGGCTGCAGCCATGATCCCGACGCCGACATTTCCCTTCTCATCCGACAAGAGCATGCGACCGACCCGCTCTCCGAGCCTTTCACGACTCATCAAGTGCACGGTTTTCCTGTGTCTTGCCGTACTTTCCCGGGGCGAAGCGGCGGAAACCAATGGAACCTATATCACCATCGCATGGGACTGGTGGGACCCGCTCCACTTCTGGCGGGAACCGCGCACGTATCATGCCTACGTCGGTGCCACCGTCTGTCTCTTCCGGGAACCGCTAAACCACCATGCTTCTTGAATGCATAACCAACCGAGTCGGCGACTTGCCGGAAATTGAGAGAGCGCACGTAGGTGAACACGTGCATTCAGATGACCTGCACCTTGTGCGCGGTAAACGCTATGTGGTGTATGGCGTCGTTCTCCGGGCGGGGCTTCCGTGGTATCTTGTCGTTGATGATGACGAAGCGGAATATCCCAAGCCCCAGTTCGCGGGCTTCTTTAACGTGATTGATGAGGCGATTCCACCAGGGTGGCGTTTTCAGTGGCGTTGTGGACCTTGGCCTGACGGTGCGCTTCTCCCTTCCGAGTGGTGTGAGCCGCGTTTTTTTGAGGCGTTGCTGGATGGTGGGCCAAATGAAGTGGCGGTCTTCAAAGCCAAAAAAGCCGAAATAGATTCGGTATCGCAACCTCCTCAATGAACCAAGCGACACGTCTCGCGCCAAGCCTGCGCGCGCTGCCAATCCCGGCGCACGGGTGCAGTTCCGGACGGATGCGCGGCAGGGACGGTACGGCTGCGTTACAGCGAAAAACATTCGTCGCCCACGGCGCGCGCGCCGGCCGGAATTTTTCTAATCGATGGCCGGGCAGGGGAGGAATGGACGTTCACCACGAGCTCCCCGACGACCCGGCGGCCGGTCGAGGAAGTGTCAGTCGTACTCCCGGTGCGGCGCAGCAGCGCCGCCATCACTCCGTCTTGAATTTCACCGGCGGTCCGGCGGGCTGGTTTTTCTTGTCGAGCCAGGTGCGGAGGATCGCATGCGCCACCGGGCTGGCGTAGCGTCCGCCCCCAGTTTCCTCACCGGGCGTGTCGCCCTCGATCGCGATCGCGATCGCGATTTGGGGATTCTCGACCGGCGCGAATGCGATGAGCCACGCAAAGTTGATGGTACCCTTCACCGTGTGGGCCTGGGCTGTGCCCGTCTTGGCTGCGATTCTCAGTCCGGTGAGCGGCGGCAATCCACCCCGTCCGTTTTGCAGGATTCGCGCGGTGCCGCTTGCACCCGTGGTCACGCGTTCCATGCCGTTCACCAACGCGGCACGCTGCGCCGGCGTCAGCCCGATCGATTCCGTCTTCTGCCGCGGCCGGTTCGGCTGGTGGAGCAGCGTCGGCTGCGTCCACACCTCATCCCGCGCGACCGAAGCCATGAAGCACGCCATCGAAAGCGGACTCACCGAGACGTAGCCCTGGCCGATTGACATCAGCACCGTATCGCCGCCGACCCACGCCTGCTTGAGCGTCTTCCGCTTCCACTCCGGGTTCGGGATGATCATCCGGCGCGTCTCGTCGGTGAGCTCGATTCCGGTCGGCTGATCGAGATGAAAACGCCGCGCCTCCGCGGCAATCACGTCCGGGCCCATCTTGTAGCCGTGCTCGTAGAAGAACACGTTGCAGCTCCGCTCGATCGCCTCCTCGATGGCAAGTTCGCCATGGGCATGGCGATCGTGGCAGTCGAATTCGCGCCCGAGCCGGAAGAATCCGGGGCAAAACGCCGTGCCTTCGGGCGTGATCACGCCCGAGCGCAGCCCTGCAATCGTCATCAGGATCTTGAACGATGAACCCGGTGGATAGGTGCCCTGGATGGCGCGCTTGAACAGCGCGCCGCGGGCGTTGGCGTCGGCCCAGGTGGCGGTGCTGATGCGCGGCGAAAATTGCGACAGGTCGTAATCCGGTTTGCTGGCGAGCACGAGGACTTCGCCCGTGTTCACGTCCATGGCGATGGCCGTTCCTGCCATCTCGGTTTCGCCGAGAGTCTTCTCCGCCGCCAGCTGGAGATCGATGTCGAGTGACAGCGTGAGGTCGCGGCCCTGCTTCGGCAAAACCACCTGGATCGCCGGGTTGATGCGGTTGCCCGCGGGGTCGACGCGGAAGATGGACCCGCCCGCCTCACCCTGGAGCAACGAGTCGAATCGCTTCTCGATGCCGTCACGCCCCATCGTGCCCTTCATCTTGAAGGTGCGCAGGTCGTCGCCCGGGAGGTCCTCGACCTCGAGATCGTCAGTCGACCCCACGTATCCAAGCGTATGTGACGCGGCCGAACCGTAGGGATAGTAGCGCGTGCTGAAGGAGTACACGTTGGCCGGTGAGTTTACCGGCAGCTTCTCGAGCAGCCGCGCATACTCCTTCGGTTCCAGGTCGTCGATCAACGTGAACGGCAGGAGCAGTTCGCGGCTGAAGTGGCGCTGCAATTCGCGGGCGTCGACCCTCTCCTCGCGTCCGATGACCCGGTTGACCTCGTCGAGGTAACGCTGCACGACCGAGACGCGCGCGATTTGCTCCAGCTGCCAGGGCGAGGGGACGTTCTGGTCGTCCATCGCGCGGTAGTTCTTGCGGATCCGAATCTGTTCGCGGCGGATCTCGGGCCGCAGCACGTCGAGCAGCAGCCGCACGGAAAAACGCGGCCGGTTACCGACGAGCAGCTTCTGGTTGCGATCGTAGATGTTGCCGCGGGGGCCGGGAACGAGAATGCGACGCTGGTTCTGCTGGCGTTCCGCGTCGGCGTGTTCCCCCGTCTTCGACAGTTGCTGGTAAGCCAGCCCGCCGGCGAGGGTCAGCAACAGCGCGGCGATGATGAAATAAAAGAAAATTATCCGCGGATCGTAGCCCTTGTGCGACTCCACCAGGCTGCCGGAACGGTCGGCGAGATTGATGTCGGTGGTGGCCACGCGTCCAGTTAGGTTTTCCCCGACCGAAAACCTCAAGCGAAGTTTTCGCGCTCGACCTGGGCGAGCACAAGGGCGCGGGCTTGCAAGGCAAAAAACCACGGCGTCACCAGCGCGATAAACACCTGGGAACATAACAGATCGACCGCCAGCCGCAGCCAGGCGGCGCCCGGGGCCGGCGAGTGGTGCACCTGAGTGAAGGAGAACACGATGAACAGGCCGAGGTTCACCAGCAGCATCACCACGACGTTGCCCGCCACGTCCTCGCGCGGGAGCCGATCGCGCAGGTGAAACACGGCCACGTGCGCGGCTGCGAACAGCACCAGGTGGGTGCCAAAAACCACCGGCGATGTCGAATCACACAGCAACCCCGCGAGCAGACTGGCGGTGAAGCCGGCCCGCCAGGGCTGGAGCATGGCGCCGTGAACCACATAAAGCGCGGCGACGAAAAGATACACCCGGGTGCCGGTCAGCAGGTGATTGAGCTCGGCCATGATCAGCCAGAGCAGCAACTGGCCCGCAAAGATGACGGCGATTCGGCGCATGGTCCTCAGTCGGTGCCCGGGGTGAGCGGCACGAGCACCGTGACCTCGGACACCGAGCCCAGCCGTTCATCGAGTTTGATCTCGCCGGACTTGAAGAGACCGTCGCTGCCGAGTTCGGCCTTGGTGATCGTGCCGAGGCTGAGACCAGGCGGAAAAACGCCGCCCAGTCCGGACGTGACCAGCCGCTTCGGCGATTGCGGCGTCGCGATGATGTCGAGGGGCACGAACTCGACGATGCCGGTCGGCGGCGCGAAAGTCGGGTTTACCCCCCCCTGAAAACTAATCGGCCGGCCGAGCGGATCGCCCTCAATCACACCGGCAAGACGGACGCCGGGATTGCTGATGAGGTCGACCACCGAGGTGGTGAGGTGGACCTCGCTGACCCGGCCGACGACGCCGCCGGTGAACACAACCGGCGCGCCGACGGGGATGCCAAAGTTGCGACCCTTCCGGATGACGATCCGCTGCCACCAGCCGGAAAAATCGCGGCGGGCGACGCGGGCATGCTCGTAGCGGTACTCCTGGAAGGAGGGCAGCCGCAGCACATTTTCCAGCCGCGCGATCTCGGTCCGCAACTCGGCGTTCTGCTGCACCGCCATCTCGTACGACGAGTTCAGCCGGGCCAGATCGCGACCGGCCTCGATCAGTTCACTCTTCGAGTGCAGCCGCAACGACCAGAATTCCTGGAGATCGCGGATGCGCGACGCCGCGATGGTGACCGGAGCCGTGAGTTCGAAGAAACTCGCCCGGGCGAAAGTTTTGAGGACGACCGGCAGCAGCAGCCACACCGCGACAACAAGACCCAGGGTCAGAAATGGGCGGGCCTGGTCGAAGCGTTTCGTGGGCACGGTCAGAGTGACGGGTGATCGGTGAAGAGTGACGAGTGGAAACGACGCTTCGCCAGCAGGCAAATCCCGTCACTCATCACCGTCACACGTCACGGGCGCGCTCCCGCGCGCCCTCAAGCGTTCTGCATCAGCCACGAGAGATCGTTCAGCACGGCACCGGTGCCGTTGGCGACGGCGGACAGCGGATCCTCGCTGACGGTGACGGGCAGGCCCGTCTTTTCGCTCAGGAGCCTGTCGATCCCGCGAATCAACGCGCCGCCGCCGGCCATCACGAATCCGCGGTCGACGAGGTCGGCCGAAAGTTCCGGGGGGCAGCGTTCGAGTGTGACGCGCACCGCGTCGACGATGGATGCGATCGTGTCCGCCAGCGCCTCGCGGATTTCCTGCGAAGTGACGTGGATGGTCTTCGGCAGGCCGGCCACCGAGTCGCGGCCCTTGACCTCCATCGTCAGCTCGTCGTCGAGCGCGTAGGCCGAGCCCACGCGCATCTTGATTTCCTCCGCCGTGCGCTCGCCGATGAGGAGGTTGTACGCGCGCTTCATGTAATTGATGATGGCGAGGTCGAGTTCGTCACCAGCGACGCGAATCGATTTTGAGAATACGATGCCGTTCAGCGAGATGATCGCGATCTCGGTCGTGCCGCCGCCGATGTCCACGATCATGTTGGCCGTGGGTTCGTCGATCGGCAGCCCGACCCCGATGGCGGCGGCCATCGGTTCCGGAATGGTGATGACGTCGCGGGCGCCGGCGTGCATGGCCGATTCCTTCACCGCGCGTTTTTCGACCTCGGTGATGCCGGACGGGATCGCGATGACCACGCGGGGCGGAGCCCGGAACGCGTTGCTGGAGACCTTGCGGATGAAATACCGCAGCATCGCCTCGGTCACATCGAAGTCGGCAATGACGCCGTCCTTCATCGGCCGGATCGCGGTGATGTTGCCGGGGGTGCGCCCCAGCATCCGTTTCGCCTCGTCACCGACCGCACGCACCTTGCGCGTCGTGGTGTCGAGTGCGACCACCGAGGGCTCGCGTAGGACGATGCCCTTGTCTTTGACGTAAACGAGTGTGTTGGCCGTGCCGAGATCGATGCCGATATCGTTCGAGAAATAGCCGAAGATGTTCGCCATGTGGTGCGGAAGCGGAGGGCGGCGTGCCGCCGACGGAAACGAATCGGCGGCCCATAAAAGTGTCAACGAGGTAAATACACTGTTTTGCCTTGGGAACACGCACGGCGTGACTGCGAACGGCAGGTCCGGTCACTGGTTTTGAGTTTCAGGCTTTGGGTGCGGAACGGCCGATTCCAGCCCTCCGGGTCGCGGCCCTACTGCCACTTTCGCGGCAATCCAAAGGCCAAGACCAGAACTCGAGCCGCGCGGCGTTACGTCGCGCCGGGCTTGACGCTGCGCACGGTTCGCCGCGTGTTTGTGACGCCCACGTTGCGATGCACGGAATCGAATTCATCCAGGATTTGGCGATCATCCTGATCGTCGCGGGAGTGGTGGGCTGGCTGTGCCAGCGGGTTGGGCTTTCGGCGGTCGTCGGTTTCCTGGTCGCCGGCATGGTCGTGGGACCGTTCAACCCGCGCGTCACACTCGTGTCTGACACGGAGCGGATCCAGACGCTCGCGCAGGTCGGCCTCGTGTTCCTGATGTTCTCGATCGGGTTGCAGCTCAGCCTGCGGAAGATGCGGCGGCTGGGAATGTCGTTGATGCTCGCGACCGCGGTCGGCGCGATCATGGTCTACTACCTCTCGCGGCTGCTCGGCATCGCGATGGGGTGGAGCGGGCGCGAGTCGCTCTTTCTCGCCGGCATGTTGATGGTGTCGTCGTCCGCCATCATCGGAAAGATTCTGCACGAAACCGGCACGAATCACGAACGCTCGGGGCAGCTCGCGATGGGCGTGGCGGTGCTCGAGGACGTTGTCGCCGTGGTGATGTTGACGCTGTTGAATTCGCTCGTGCACATGGGCACGGGGGCGCGCACGCAGGTCGGCGAAACGCTGCTGTTCCTTGGCGCATTCGTTGTCCTGGCCGGCATCGCGGGATTGCTGCTCATCCCGTCGCTGCTGAAACGCATGAGCATCGCGGCCAACGAGGAACTCCAGACCCTCGGGATTGCGGCCATGCTGTTTGGGCTGGCCGTGGTCGCCGATGCCGCCGGCTACTCGCTCGCGCTCGGTGCGTTCCTGCTTGGCACCATCGTCGCGGAGACGATGCACCGGCATCAGGTCGAGCGGACGTTCGAAGGCATGCGCGACATCTTCAGCGCGGTTTTTTTCGTGGCGATCGGAATGCAGATCAATCCGCGGGACCTCCGCAGCGAGGGGTTGCTCATTCTCGGCGTCGCGGCCTTCACCTTGACGGTGCGGCCGGTGGCGGTGACGACCGGGCTCGCGCTGATTGGCACGCCACTCAAGGACGCGCTTCGGACGGGCCTTACCGCGACTCCCATTGGCGAATTTTCGTTCATCATCGCGCAACTCGGCGTCGCGGCCGCCGTGGTGCCGCCGCGATTTTATCCGCTGGCGGTTGGCGTCTCGCTCGTCACGACCCTGGCGGCACCCTGGCTCACGCGCCGGTCGGAAAAAATCGCGAACGGCATCGTGGCGCGACAGCCGCGCTGGCTGGCCGACTGGTTCCAGGCCTATCATGGCTGGCTCGAACGGTTGCGGCAGCGGCGCGCCCGAAACCTTCTCTGGCAGCTCAGTCGCAAGCGGGTCGCGCAGGTCGCCATCGGGGTGCTCTTCGTCACGGGTCTGGTCGTTTTTTCCGGTCAGCTGCTGGCGATGCTCGAATCGTGGCTCGGACGCGACTGGCTTTTCCCGTACGGGCTCGAGATCACTTTTTGGATCGCCCTCGTGCTCGTGATGCTCGCGCCGGTCGTCGCCATCTGGCGGAATATTTCGGCGATGGCGATGCTGTATGCCGAGGTCTCGACCCGCGGCCACGCCCAGGCGAAACGACTCCGGCCGGTAATTGAAAACGCCCTGAAAATCGGCGCGGGAGCGATGATGTACGTGTGGCTCGCGTCAATCCTGCCGGCGGAGGGAACGGCCAAATGGCTGCTGGTCATGACCGCCGTGATCGCCGTGCTGGCGCTGCTCGTGCTGCGGCGAAAGCTGATCTACTGGCACAGCGAAATGGAGATCGAAATCCTCAGTGCGATGGAGACTTCGGATATGAAGATGACGGCGACGACGGCGCCATGGCTCCAGCCGCATGGCGACTGGAATCTGCACATGATCGATTGCACGCTACCCGATCTCGCCGACTGCCAGGGCAAGGCGATCGCCGACCTCGATTTGCGGGCGCGGTTCGGGTGTTCGGTGGTCGGGATCGAACGCCAGGGATTCATGATCCCCCTGCCACCGCCGGAAGCGGTGCTTTACCCGCGCGACAAGGTCCTGTTGATGGGAACGACGGAGCAGGTGAATGCCGGCCGCGGTTTCCTTGGCCGCGTCTCCGGCACCAAGACGGCGGACTCGGTGTTCGAAGAAGTCCGGATGGAGGCGGTCGTGGTACCGGCTTGGAGCCGGGCGGCCGGCAAGAGCCTGGGGGCGCTGTCGCTGGCGCGCGAATTCGGGATCCAGGTGGCGGGCATCCATCGCGGCGGGTTGAGGATTCTGAATCCCTCGGGCGAGGAAACGTTGCGCGCCAGCGACGAGATTCTCGTCCTCGGCACGCCGGTGCAGATTCTGGATTTCAAGACCTGGCTGCGCGAGCAGCCCGAGGAGTTCGCCGACGTGAAGGCCGACTGAGCAACGGGCGGCCCGGCCGCAATCGACGTGTTCGAAAAAGCGTGTCTTTTGGGCCGGGTTCCGGCCAACGTTTTCGTTCCATGTCCCGCCTCCAGGAAGTTTTCGCCCGGGCCCGGGCTCAGAATCGGGCTGCTTTTGTCGCCTACGTTTGCGCCGGCGATCCGGACTTCGACACGTCGGTGGCCGTCTGCCGGGCGTTGCTCGACCATGGCGTCGACATCCTCGAACTCGGGGTGCCGTTTTCCGATCCACTGGCCGACGGGTTGACGAACCAGCTCGCGGCGCAGCGGGCATTGGAGAGCGGCATGACCGCGGCGCGGGTGTTCGAGCTGGTCGCAAAGATCCGCGAATTCAGCCAGGCGCCCATCGTCTTCTACACCTACTACAACCTCGTGTTTGCCCGCGGCGTCGATGCCTACGTCCGCGCCGCGCGGCAGGCGGGCGTGGACGGTATCCTCACCCTGGATCTGCCGCCGGAGGAAGCCGGCGAACTGAGCGCGGCATGTCGTTCCCATGGGGTGGATACGGTGTTCATCATCGCGCCGACCACGCCCGATGAGCGGATCGCAAAAATCGCCGCGGTGACGACGGGGTTTCTCTATTACGTGTCGCGCGAAGGCGTCACGGGTGTCCGCGATCAAGTTGCCGCCAACATCCCCGAGGCGGTGGCACGGATCCGTTCGCGCGCTCCGAATCTGCCGATGGTCGTGGGTTTCGGCATTGGCACGCGCGCCCAGGTGCGCGAAGTCGCGGCGCACGCCGACGGAGTCGTGGTTGGCAGTGCATTGGTGAACTGCGTGCGCGATCACCTCGGGGAGCGCGGAAAAATTCTGGATGCGATCGCCAGGCGGACCGCTGATCTTGTGGCCGGCGTTCAGCGCTCGTAGGGCAATTTTGTGTCCCACTTTCTCGTTCTCTTGCTCTTGCTCTTTCTCTCGATGGAACGCTTGGCCTCACGCGCGGTGGGGAAAGATTAAGAGAACGGAAAAGAGAAACAGCCCTGGCCTCGCGTCGGCCGAATGCGCAGCGCAGGCAACGAGGCGAAAGGCGTGTCCGAGTTTGGCCTTGCGGGCGACGGAGCGGGGGTCATTTGAGTGCGGCATGGTGCGACGCATACTGCTGATCGACGATGACCGGTTGCAGTTCCGGATCACGCAGGCGCATTTCGAGCAGTTCGCCGCAAAAGCCTACGAACTCGACTGGGCGCCAACGTATGAAGACGGCCTGCAACGGTTGTTGTCCGGCGGATACGCCGCGTGCCTGCTCGACTATCAGCTGGGCGAACGCGACGGGCTGCAGCTGATTCGCGAGGCGGTGGGCCGCGGTTGCCGGACCCCGATCGTGTTCCTGACCGCCGAGACGGCGCACCGCGTTGACGTGGAGGCGATGAACGCCGGTGCACTCGATTATCTGGTCAAGGGCGAGATCACGCCACGAATGATCGAACGATCATTGCGGTACGCGCTGAAACTGGGTGAGACCCTCGAGGCGCTGCACCAACTCGCCACGCGGGATGAACTCACGGGACTGCTCAACCGGCGGGAATTCGATCGCATCCTGGCCGAGGAATGCGAGCGGGCGCTGCGATTCGGACATTCACTTGGGCTCGTGATGGTGGACATCGACCACTTCAAGGCCATCAACGACACGCACGGGCATCCGCTGGGTGACGTGGTGTTGCGCGAGGTGGCTCGGCGGCTGGCGGCTGAGGTGAGGACGGTCGATCGCGTGGCCCGCTTCGGCGGCGAGGAGTTCGCGGTGCTGCTCATGCAAAGCGGTGCCCCCGCTGCACTCGATGTCGCGCGGCGAGTCTGCGGCGCGCTCGAGCAAACGCCGGTGAAGGCCGGTGATGCGCTCGCATTAACGGTGACCGTCAGCGCCGGTGCGTCGGCGTTGCCGCAGGATGCGCAGGTGGACGCGGCTCTGGTCGCGGCCGCCGACAAGGCCCTTTACGCCGCCAAGCAAGGCGGCCGCAACCGCGCCGCCTTGTTCAGCGAACAGTGATATGGACGGCCGCCGGAGGGGCATGCCGGCGCGCGGCTCGATTGGTTCGCGCATCAGTCGCGGCATGACCGCCGATCATTTTGGGGAATTGATTGTCGCGCCGGACGTGAACCGTACAGTGCTGCCATGTCGCATTCCGCCGCACGGGCGCTTCCGGCCAGCAAATCGCCACGGGCGTTTGCGCCCGACCTCGACGCGTTCATCGGCTACCTTGATCTCGAGCGGGGGTTGTCGCGCCACACGCGCACGAATTACCAGAGCGATTTGGATCAGGCAGCGTCATTCCTCGCGCGCCACGGCGCGGCGGATTGGCGGCATGTCACCCGCGAACAGGCGGCGGCGTGGATCCACTCGTTGAGCAGCGCGCGTTACACCGTCGCCAGTCTCTCCCGGAAACTCAGCGCGCTGCGGATGTTCGCGCGTTTTCTCGTGCGCGAAAAGCTCCGTGACGACGACTTCACCGCGCTGCTCACGGGACCGAAACTCGTGCGCAAGATGCCGGCCACGCTTTCCGAAGCCGAGATGGGGCGGCTGATGTCCGCTCCGACCGGCGGGGATCCGCGCGCATTGCGGGACCGCGCGCTGCTCGAGCTTTTTTATTCGAGCGGGCTCCGGGTGTCGGAACTCGCCTCGCTCACGCTCCAGCAGGTTGATCTCGAGCACGGATTTCTCCGGGTGTTCGGCAAGGGCGCGAAGGAACGTGTCGTGCCGGTGGGCTCGCGGGCGCGGGACGCGATCGCGACCTACGTCACTTCCGGCCGGCCGCACCTCGTAAAGCCGCGCACGGGCAGCGAACTCTTCCTGAACCCGCGCGGTTCCGCCCTGTCGCGCGTCGCGCTGTGGATGATCGTGAAAAAACACGCGGAGCGCGCCGGCATCAGCCGCAACGTCAAGCCGCACGCGCTGCGTCACTCCTTCGCGACTCACCTGCTTACCGGCGGCGCCGATCTGCGCGCGATCCAGGAAATGCTCGGGCACGCGAGCATCTCGACCACGCAAATCTACACGGCAGTGGAACCGCAGCGGCTGCTCGACCATCACGCCAAATTTCATCCGCGCAATCGGGAGAAGTAGCCCGTTGCTGCCCAATGTCCGGGCTCACGCTCGGCGGCGCTACAGCGCAACACTACCGCGACTTCATCTTCCCATTCGGGACCGGCGGAGCGATGGGATAGGGATCCAGTTTGATATCGGGTCGATCGATTGGTGGCGGTTGTACGCGCGCATTGGCGGTAATGCTCGGGACCTCGGGCGGCCGGGACGTGCCCGCGTCGACGCGCTCCTGCAACGCGTCACGCACTTGTCCGCGTTGCGCGTCGAGCTGCTGGCGCGCGCTCTCCGCCAGAGTGGCGCGGGCCTGTTCGGCATCAGATTCGATCTCTCGGCGCCAGAGCGCCTCGCCGGGAAACACCGGTCGAAACCAGGCGAGCCGGGTCGTGCCGTCCACGGTAAATGGATACCATCCGGGTTGCTGAATGAACCGCGCCACCCCGGTCTCCGCCCCATTCAACCGGAGCGCCGCGAACCCCGTGGTGGACGAACCGGCGTCCGTCGGCGGAGGCGGCCAGCTTGCGGGCCACGCGCGCGCGTTCGCCACGGGGGTGGGAGAGGGGATGAGCCGGACCTCGACCGACGGCGGATTCCACGCGACCGCACCGTCGAGATTCAGCCGGCGTGCATCCTGGAAAACGCGCAGCAATCGCGCCGGTACCTCCTCGGCGTCGAGGTTGAGCAGCGAACCGAAGGGGGACAGCGCGGCGTCGGAAAGGCCTCGCACCCGGATGAAAACTCCACGCTGGCCGGCTTGAAAATAAAATGCCGCGGTCGGCGCACGGCTGCCGATGGCGACGGTATAAACGGTCTTCAGCTCCTCGTGCCGAAGGATCGCGCCAACGTCGTCATACCATGGGCCGAGTTGCGCGAGCGAAAGGCGCTTCAGCATGAACCCCGGGGCTGGCGCGCCCGTGCGACCAGAGCTGGTCGCGCTCGCTCCGCGCCGGCGCGCAATCACCGTCCCATCCTCGTAAATCACGACCTGGGGTGCGTCGTTTTCAAGCGGCACGTCGAACGCGTGATGCCACAGCGCGAACAGCGGTGTCGCCGTGGTCACAGCGGGTTCCGTGCCGGCCGGTGCCGCGGCCGCCAACGCCGTCAGAAGCAATGCGCCGATGATGGAACGCGGGCTTCGCACGCGGCGAATCTGCGACGCTGCGCCAGGGGTGTCAAACGCCTCGGCTCGCCGCCCGCAGTGGGCTCGTCTGTCCTGTGGCCCACGCATCTCACCGGCGGGGTCGCAGTGGCACCGGCATCTTGCCGGTGGCCTTTGAAAGATGATCCGTTGCGCGGCCGGCACGCAACGGACCGCGATTGCCGTTGCCCACTCCGCCGGCTTTTGCTGACGTGGCTCCGGTTCAGCAACGACTTTCATCTTCGGAGGACCTATGAATGCGATCAATCCGATGGACCGGCGCACGTTCTTGAAAACCGGCGCCGCCGCGGGAGCGGGCATCGTGCTCGGAGCCAGTCAAGCTCCGGCGCAGCTGGAGCGCAAAGGGCCCAACAACAAGATTCGCGTGGCGTGCATCGGCGTCGGCACCCAAGGCCATCGGCTGTTGCAGGCGGTGCAGACGGTTCCCGACACCGAAATCAGCGTCATTTGCGATCTCTACACGGGAAACATCGAGCGGGCGAAGGGCCTCTGCACGAACAAGGGCGTGCGCATCGTGAAGGAATGGGAGAAGGTCATGTCGGACCCGGCGATCGACGCGGTGATCATCGCGGTGCCGGATTTCTGGCACTGCGCGTTGACCGTCGCCGCGGCGAAGAACCACAAGGACATTTACGTGGAAAAGGGCTGGTGCACGACGCTCGCCGAGGCGAAGCAGATGCGCCAGGCGGTGAAGCAGAACAAGGTGGTGATGCAGCTCGGCCACCACATGAACAGCATACCGCAGATGCACAAGGCGCTCGAGATCTACAAATCCGGCGCGTTGGGCAAGGTGCCGCTCGTCCGCGGCTACATCGATCGCACGAGCGCGCTCCCGGAATGGAAGTTCTATACGGACTATCCCATCCGCGAGATGCCCAAGGACGCATCGCCGCAGACAATCGACTGGAAGCGGTTCGTGGCGGGATCGGCGAATCCGAACCGGCCGTTCGACGCGGAACGGTTTTTCACCTGGCGCCGTTATTGGGATTACGGGACCGGCATCGCCGGCGATCTGCTCACGCACATCTGGGATGCGATCAACCTGGTGGCCGGAATGGGCATCCCCGAAAGCGCCATGACGCAGGGCGGAAAATATTTCTGGAAGGCGGATCGCGAGGTGCCAGACATGTGGCATGTGCTGTTCGATTACCCGAAGAAGGAAATGGCCGTCTCGTTCGGCTGCAGTTTCCACAACAAGCATGTCGGCGAGATCATCCAGTTTCTCGGCCGCGACATGACGATGGAGGTTTCGTCCTCATTCTGCCGGACCTACATCGCCGATTGGAAACCGGAGGCGAACGAGCGGGTGCTGGCGGGCCGCAAGATCGCCGGCGAAGTGCGCAAGGCCGCCGAGACGCTCGGGCTGCCGCCGCCGCCCACCGCGGTCGCCCCCGACTATGTTTACCGCGCCGGTGAGCTGACGGTCACGTCGCACATGCAGAATTTCTTCGATTGCGTGCGCTCGCGGGCCGTGCCGCGCTGCGGCGTCGACCGCGCTTTCGAGGAGGCCGTCGCGCTCATCATGTCGGTCGAGTCGTATCGTCGCGACGCGAAGGTGAAGTGGGATCCGGTGAAGGAAGCGATCGTGTAGCGCGTTGCGAACGTGGTCTGGCGTGGCATGGGCGTCCCGCCCATGACGAGCCGATCGAATGCGCACATCACCGCCGGGACGGCCGTGCGAGCAAGGCTGGCCGGAGATTTTCCTGCGCGCGTTTTTTCGCCGCGCTCTGCGTTTGCAAATTGGGCGATCTTTGGTTCAACCGCGTTGCGTTTACCCCCCGGCTGCCGCCGGCAGTACCTTTTTTTCGACCCATTTTCCCATGGCCACCCTCCAAGGCGCAGGCACGAAGCAGAACACCTTTGACGCGATCGTCATCGGCTCGGGCATCAGCGGGGGCTGGGCCGCGAAGGAACTCACCGAAAAAGGGCTGAAGACGCTGGTGCTTGAACGCGGGCGCGACGTGAAGCATGGCGACTATCCAACCGCGATGTCGGATGCCTGGGAGTTTTCGGGCCGGACCAAAATCTCGCAGGCCGACGTGGCGAAGCAGCTGAAGCAGAATCGCACGGGCTACACGACCGCTCCCGCCTCGGCGCACTGGTTCGTCAACGATCTCGAGCATCCGTACAACGAGGACAAGCGGTTCGACTGGATGCGCGGCTATCATGTCGGCGGACGCTCGTTGCTGTGGGGACGCCAGTCGTACCGGTTGAGCGATCTCGATTTCGAGGCCAACGCGAAGGACGGCGTCGCGGTGGACTGGCCGATCCGGTACCGCGACCTGTCATCGTGGTACGACTACGCGGAGCGTTTCGCCGGCATTAGCGGCCAAAAGGAAAACCTGCCGCAGCTGCCCGACGGCCAGTTCCTGCCACCGATGGAGATGAACTGCCTCGAGCAGCAGGTTCGCGGGCGGATCGCGTCGAAGTTTGGTGGCCGCGTGATGACGATTGGCCGGGCGGCCAACCTGACCCAGCCGCACCTGGGCCGCGGCAGCTGCCAGTCTCGAAACCGCTGCATCCGCGGCTGTCCGTACGGCGCCTATTTCAGCAGCAATGCCGCCACGCTGCCCGCCGCTTACGCGACGGGCAGACTGACCTTGCGGCCGTTCTCCATCGTCACGCAGCTGATCTACGACGAGGCCAAGCGGAAGGTCACCGGCGTACGCGTGGTCGACACGCAGACCAGCGAAACGATGGAGTACTTTGCGCGGGTGATTTTCTCTTGCGCCTCGGCCGTCGCGTCGACGGCGCTCCTGCTGAACTCGACCTCGAAGCGGTTTCCGAACGGGCTCGGCAACGACAGCGGCGAACTCGGCCACAACCTGATGGACCACCATTTTCGTGTCGGGGCCACCGGCCTGTCGGATCAATTTGCGGATCGCTATTACCGCGGGCAGCGGCCGAACGGGATCTACATTCCGCGGTTCCGGAACCTGAACCGTGAAACCGCGCGAAAAGATTACATCCGCGGCTTCGGGTACCAGGGTGGCGCCAGCCGTGCCGACTGGACACGCGGGATCAAGGAACTGAATTACTTCGGCACCAAGCTGAAGGCCGACCTGATTGCTCCCGGCCCGTGGCGATTCGGCATCGGCTCCTGGGGCGAATGCCTGCCCTATCACGAGAACCGGCTGTATCTGGATCACGCGCGACGCGACAAATGGGGCCAGCCCACGGTCACCTTCAATTGCGACTGGAAGGAGAATGAGCTGGCGATGCGAAAGGACATGATGGCCGCGGCGGTCGAGATGCTCGAGGCGGCGGGACTGAAGGATGTCACGCCATTCGACGACGGCAGCGCGCCCGGACTGTGTATTCATGAAATGGGCACCGCCCGAATGGGTCGTGACCCCAAGACCTCGGTGCTCAACGGGTGGAACCAGGTCCACGCGTGCCCGAACGTGTTCGTCACCGACGGCGCGTGCATGACGTCGTCCGCCTGCGTGAATCCGTCGCTGACGTATATGGCGCTCACCGCGCGCGCCTGTAATCACGCCGTGGACGAGATGAAGAAGAACAACCTGTGATCTCACTTCCGTCCCGAATCATGAATTCCTCCCCGAGTTCCATCCCGCCTTCCGGTCCGTCCGGCTTCACGCGTCGCGAAGCGATCAAGCGTGCGGCTTTGATCCTCGGCGTCGCGATTTCTCCTTCGATTCTCGCCGGCGTGATGCGGGGGCAGGCGGTCGCCGCTGCCCCGCCAAAGAATTACCTGACACCGAAGGAGCGCGAGACGGCGGCGGCTGCAGCCGAACGCATCATCCCCCGGACGGATACGCCGGGCGCGACGGACGTCGGCGTGCCGGCGTTTATGGACCTGATGTATGGCGAATACCTTTCGGACGAGGAAAAGCGGGTGTTTGCCGACGGGTTGGCCGAACTCGATCGCGCGAGCACCGCCGCCAAAGGGCGCAGTTTCGGCGCGCTGTCGCCGGCGCAGCAGGACGCGCTGCTGCGCGATCACGCCGAAGCCGGCGGCGGCAGGGAGCAGACCTTTTTCTATGTGCTTAAGGAGCTGACGGTCGTCGGCTATTTCACCTCGGAGACAGTGGGAAAGACTGTGCTGCGCTACGACCCGATCCCGGGTGCCTTCCAGGGCTGCATCCCGCTATCCGAGGTCGGCAAGGCGTCGTGGACGCCGCTGCGGTAGTCACCAGCCGGATGCGCGCAATTGCCCTGGGAGCGCGGGCGTCCCGCCCGCAACTGTATTCAGGAAGCATGGACGGCGTTCAACCTTGCGGGTCGCCCTCACTCGCTGCCGGCCGCCCTCACTTGGATCACATTTGCCTCCTCGGCACCGAGTTTGAGTCGGACGAGGAGCTGCCGTGACGTCGTCTCGGTTTTGATCGCGAGGTCACCGAGCAGCGCCGTCGCGCGGACTGCCCCGGTCCGGCGCAACGCCGCGAGGTCGATCGCAATCTCCGCCTCCACCGGCGCCGTTGACCGATTCATCACGGTGAAAAACAGCGGCGCCTCCTTGCCCTGGCCGCCCCACCGTTCCACTCCGACTACGGCCGGCGCGGAGCGTGCGTGCGTCACCGCCTCCCAGCCCGCCTCGTTGCACTTGATGATCAGCGGCAGGTATCTGGCTTCATCGGGGAGCCCTTTCGGGTCGTTGCACCCCATCAGGTATCCAAGATACAGGCACGAGTTCCAAAGTCGCGGTGACACGTGGTGCGAGGCGTTCAGCAGGCAATACGGCTTGACCCCTGCCGCAACCCGAAGCGCATAAAATTCCTCGCCGACCGTGTAGGCCGGCGAGCCTTCGCGGCCCATCACGTCGCAGGCGAACCCGAGCATCACGCGCTCGGGGTGGACGCCGTTGGCCATGAGAATCTTTCCCTGCGCGTGCAGCCGCCGGCGCGCCTCCCACATGTACTCCGCATGCGATTGCAGGTTCCAAATGCACACCTGCGGCTTGTGGCCATGATAGGTCAGCGGGACGGTGGAGTATTTGAAATGCTCGCGGCGGAAATTGTAGTAACCGCACCACCGTCCGAGGGAATCGAGGTACAGGCCATCGACGTATTTCGACCCGAGCATCAGCGGCAGATAATAATCGAGCGTGTAGCGTGCGATCGTCGGCTTCGGCGCGTCGTGATGAAGATTCGGATTCGGATTCTGCGGGAAAGTGAGCGTCGGGCCACGATAAGCGCGCGGCATGATGGCGAGCCGGCCCTGTGCGTCGTGCAGGGTGGAGTTGCGGATGATTGCCTTCAACTCGTCGGCAGATCGAAAGCTGACGGCTTGGGGCGGTCCATCGAAGAGGATGTTTTCGCGCGGAGACCATGATTCCAGGACGCGCATCGCCTCATCGTAGTCCTTCGGCAGCTCCGGCAATTGGAGCAACTGCCGCTGGCCCACGATCGTATACGGCAGCGAATAGATCCCGTGGTTCTCATCGAGCGCCAGTTCGCCGAGTCGTTCGTAGTCCTCGAGCGTTCGTGCGATGGGCCCTTCGTCCAGGTGCTCGAGCGTCGTCTTGACGTTGATCCCCGACTCCGTTCCCGCCGGGTGGCGCCAGGTGCCAAAACCCGCTTCGTGGTAGGCGTAGAGGTGCGGGTTCGCGAGTTTCGAGGCCTTCTGAGTTGTCCACGCGCCGATTCGTTTCACCTTCCGGGTGAAAAAGTCCTCGCGATAAAAATCGTAATAACGATCGAGCGCGGAGCGAAACCCCCACGCGGCATCATGTCGGTACGCAATGACGCGAAACGGCGTGCGGTTGGGGGTCGCCGCCGCGGGGGAAATCCCGATCCGCAGAATGACGTACACGCCGGTACCGTCGCTGCCCGTGTTGAAGCGCGTGGGATGGGTCGGCGGCACGGCGAGCGTCAAACCAACCCCGGCCGCGTGATTGCTGACCGGCGATAATGGATACAGCGCATTGTCGTCGCCGCCCGCCACGTCGACATCGGCATCCTTCGCGGCTGCTCTCTTCCCGGACTTGCGATTATTCGACGGCGGGCCATTGAACAAGCCGGTGTCGCGCACAAAACTGCCCGGGCTGACTGGCAGTGAAATCTTCAGGTCGACGCACCGCTCGATCGGCTCCCGCGCGATCACCTCGCCATCGATTTGAAGAAAATCCCCGCGACTCGAAATTCGCGCCGTCACGCCCAAATCGTACGGATTACCGACGGATTGCACGACCAGCCGGCCGGAGGTGGTCGTCGCGTTCGAGGCGACGGGTGCAAAAGCGAGTCCCGCGGTGGCTTCGCGCACGCGAAACAAGACGGCATCCGTGGCAAGCGGAACGTTTCGCCCGTCGAGTTGAAGCGACGGCCGGCCATAGTTGGTGACGCCGAGCGCGAGTCCGTCGCTGGTCTGGATGACGAGCGATGCTCCTCCCGGGAGCGCGGGCGTCCCGCCCGCAATGCCCTGGAGAGAACTGTCTGCCGCCCACGTCGACGTGAGTGCGACCCAGCCGCCCAACACGAGAAGACAGCGTGCCTGCCTCATTTGGCCGCCTTGCCCGCTTTATGGGCGCGTTTCAGCTGATTCTTGTTCGGCGTGACAATATTCGGCGGCGCGGTCTGGAACTCAGCGTGCGTGAGCGGGAACATCCGGTTCGGCGTGTGTGATTCGCGCGCGATCCGCTTCATTTTTTCCGCAATCGCCGCCTGCTGACTCGCGACATCGTGCTGTTCCTGCGGATCCGTTTTTAAATTGTACAACTCGAGCTTCGGCTCGCCCGGCTGGGACACATTCAGAAAAACGGCCTTCCAATCGCTCATTCGAACCGCCTGAAACCCATTCCCGGCGCCGTATTCCCAATACAGATACTCATGTTGTTTTTGGGCCGACAATCGCCCGAGCAGCGTCGGGAGAAACGAGATCCCATCGGTCCGCGCCGGCGGCGGCTGTCCCGCCACATCGGCAAACGTGGCGAGGATGTCATAAAAGCAGATGGGTAAATCCGAGCGTGAGCCAGCGGCGACTCGACCCGGCCAGCGGGCGATGAAGGGGATCCGGATGCCGCCCTCGTAGAGTTGCCCCTTTTCCGCGCGAAATGGCGTCGACTTGAACGTCGATGCCTTGTGTCCGCCGGCGGTGCACGGACCGTTGTCGCTGGCGAAAATGACGAGCGTGTTGTTGTCGATCTTCAGCTCCGTCAGCAGCGAGACGAGTTTTCCGATATCCGTGTCCATCCGCGTCACCATCGCGGCGAACGCCTTCTCTTTTTCCGGCCAGGGCTGGTTCTCGTACGGAGCCAGCGACGGTGGATCGAGCGCGACGTGCGGAATCGCGTAGGACAAATAGAGCAGGAAGGGCTGATCCCGGTGCCCGCGGACGTAGGCGAGCGCCTCCTTCGTGAACAGATCGTGCGAGTAGGTTTTGCCGTCCATCGGCACCTTCTCGTCATTCCGCCAGAGGTGGTCCGGCCAGTAGGTGTGGGCGTCGACGTGCGACGCGTAGCCGAGGAACGTGTCGAAACCCAGCCGGCGCGGTGAACCGGCCTGGCCAGGCACACCCATGCCCCATTTGCCGAAACATGCGGTCGCGTACCCAGCCTGCTTCATCACTTTTCCGAAAGTTGGGACGTTTTCGGGCAATGGCGGATCGCCCTGGGTGGTCCGGTCCCATCCGCGAGCCGCGCCGGGGTTGTGGCGGATCGGATTGTGGCCGTTGTGCAGCCCGAGAAACAGTGCCGCTCGGCTCGGCCCGCAAACGGCGGAACCGGAGTAGGCGTTGGTGAACAGCATGCCCTCGTCGGCGAGCCGCTGGAGCTGCGGGGTCTGAATCTGCTTCTGGCCGTACGGCGAGATGTCAGAGTATCCAAGATCGTCGGACAGGATGAAGATGACGTTTGGCTGGCTGCGTGTGGCTGCGTGGAGTGCGAGCGGAAGCGCGAGCAGCAGCGACCGGCTGGCAACACGCAGGAGACGAAACACGGGGCGCGGCGAAGGAAACATGGGGCGGGAAAATCAAAGCGGGCACGGCGAGCCCGCACCAGTCTCATTTTCGCCGAACGAGGTTCATAACGAAGTCCTGTCCCCTGGGAGCGCGGGCGTCTCGCCCGCAATTTCCGGAGCGGTCGAAAGCCCTGTCCGATTAACGGCAATACGACCGGCGCAAACCGCACTCGCCACTTGTCACGCGGGTCAGGTGGCGTCTGATGGCGTCATGTCTCCTGACATTGTTGGCCAGCGCTGCATGAGCGAACGTGAGCCCGAACTCGGGCTCGGCGTCGTCGCCAGCGTTGATCACGCCGCCCGCCGGATTGGGATCGATTTTCCAGCGACGGGTGAGAAGCGGCTCTATGCGCTCGGCACCGTGGTCCTGAAGCGCGTGCAGTTCCGGGCGGGCGAGACGATCACGACCCGCGACGGCGATTCGCTGGTAATCGAGTCAGTCGAAGAAAACTCCGGACTGCTCACGTACATGACTGGCAGCCGCCGCATCCGCGAGGATGTCATTTCCGACGTGACGAGTGTCAGCCTGCCGCAGGAGCGGTTGCTGGCCGGCCAGGTCGATCCCGGCGAAGTGTTCGACCTGCGTTATCGCGCGCTCCAGGCGCAGGCGCGATTCCGCCAGTCGGATGTGCGCGGATTTCTCGGCGGCCGGATCGAACTGATCCCGCACCAGTTCTACATCCTGCGCGAGGTGGCGTCCCGACAGATCCCACGCGTGCTGCTGGCGGACGAAGTCGGCCTCGGGAAAACGATTGAGGCCTGTCTGATCGTGCAGCGGCTGCTCGCGGTGGGCCAGGCCCGGCGCGTTCTCGTGCTCGTGCCGGAATCGCTGGTTCACCAGTGGTTCGTGGAGCTGCTGCGGCGATTCAATCTCTGGTTCAGCATTTATGACGAGGAGCGCTGCGCCGCGCTGGAGGAAAGCAGCCCGGGAGAGAATCCGTTTCTCGCCTCGCAGCTCGCCCTCGCGAGCGTGTCGTTTCTGGCCGGCAGCGAAACCCGCCGGCCGCAGGTCGAGGCTGCGCCGTGGGACATCGTCGTGGTCGACGAGGCGCATCATCTGACGTGGACGCCTGAATTCGCCAGCCCGGAGTATGCGTTCGTCGAGCAGCTCGCCGCGCGATCGCGCGGCCTGCTCCTGCTCACGGCCACGCCGACGCAGCTGGGCCAGCAGGGTCATTTCGCGCGCCTGCGGCTGCTCGACCCGAGTCGCTACGATGATTTCGAATCGTTCCGGCAGGAAGCGGAGCGATTCGCCGAGGTCGCGGCGATCGCGGAGAAGATCGTCGAGCAAAAACCGTTGTCGGCCAAAGACGCGGCGGCATTGAAAACCATTTTCCACCGTGATCCCGAACGGCTCGCCCAGCACCTCGAGGGCGTCGCGCAGGGCAGACCCGGCGCGCGCGAGGCGCTGCTCAAGACGCTGCTCGATCAACACGGCACCGGTCGCGTGATGTTCCGCAACACCCGCGCCGCGATGAGTGGGTTTCCGAAACGCCAATTCCGCCCCGAGCCCTGCAAACCCGCGGCCGCCGCTGCGCATGCAGCAACGGTGGCTCAGGATCCGGACGCTGAGCCGCCGGAAGGCGCGGGAGCGCCGCTGCCCTCCAGTTCACCGGTAAGTCGCGCGACGCTGCTGATGCGTATCGCCCGGGAGCTCGAAGCCGAGGAAACGGGAAACGCGGCGGGAATCCGCTACTCGTTCCGCGACGATCCACGCCTCGAATGGCTCGCCGGATTCCTGCGCCATCATCGTACCGCCAAGGTCCTGCTGATTTGCCGGTCGGAGCGGAAAGTTGCGGCGATCGCGGCCGCGTTGCAGGAAAAAATCAACGCGAAGGTCGCGCTCTTTCACGAGGGATTGCCGCTGATTCAACGCGACCGCAACGCGGCCTGGTTTGCCGAGCCGGAGGGTGCGCAACTGCTGATCGGTTCCGAGATCGGCAGCGAGGGTCGCAATTTTCAGTTCGCCCATCACCTCGTGCTCTTCGATCTGCCGCTGAACCCCGGTCTGATCGAGCAGCGCATCGGCCGGCTCGATCGCATCGGCCAGACCCAGACGATTCGGATCCATGTGCCCTTTATTGCGGGTGGCAGCGAGGAGGCGGTGGTCGAATGGTATCATCACGGGCTGGACGCTTTCGAGACGCCGTTGCAGGGCGGCGACGAATACCAGGCGAAATTCCGCGAACGCGTGCTCGTGCTCGCACTGCATTATGCGGCCGGCGGCGCCGCCGCGCACCAGCAGCAACTCGAGGCCTTGATTGACGAGACAAAGGCATTTCGACGCGCGTTGACGGCCAAGATGAAAAAAGGACGCGATCGGCTGCTCGAACTCAATTCGTTCAACGCCGATGCGGCGGGCCGTGTCATCTCGCGGATTCGAGCTGCTGATGCGGACACCTCGCTGCGGAATTTTCTGCTCGAACTGCTCGATCATTTCGGTGTCCGGATCAAGGAGCACGAGGAAGGCGACGTGTTCCTTGATCCGAGCCATGCCTACATCGAGGCTTTCCCGTCCATACCAGCGGACGGCATGCTCGCGACTTTCAGCCGGCCCCGCGCCATCGCCCGCGAGGACATCCGGTTCATTTCCGCCGATCATCCGCTGGTCGAGGATGCGATCGATCTCTTGACCGAATCAAAGTCGGGCACGACCGCATTTGGAACTCTCCCCTCCGATGCGCCCAATCTGCTGCTCGAGGCCGTGTTCATGCTCGAGACCGTGGCGGAATCGCGCTGGCACGTGGACCAGTTTCTTGCGCCGACGCCGGTCCGGGTCGTGGTTGATCTTCGGCACAACGATCTGACGACGGAACGTGACGCGCTTTATCTCGCGGGCGAAACCGACGACGCGGACATCCACCGATTCCTGGAGCGCCCCGGCTTCAACGCGGCGTTGCTGAAGACGATGCTGGAGTCGGCGACGGAGCGGGCGGACGAGCGGGCGCGCGCCCTGAAGGAAGCCGCTGGGGCGAAGGCAAGCGCCGCGTTGAGCTCGGACGTGCAGCGATTGATTGATCTCCAGAAGATCAACGACCACGTGCGCCCCGAAGAGATTTCGCTGGCGCAGCAGCAGCTCGAGCACACGCGCACCGCGATCGCACACGCACGACTTCGGCTGGATGCGATTCGGCTGATCGTTGAAGGCCCCGCAGCCAAAGGTTGATTTCACCCTGTCATCTTTGGGTCCGGCCGACACCGCATGGTGTCGACTTCGTCATCGTTCAACCGAGACTGGGATCGCATGGTACCCGTTCCAGCAGAGATTGCCGTGCGGAGGTCGGCGCTCATCGCAGCGACGATGGGCTCGTTCCTGACCCCATTTGTCGGCTCATCGGTCAACGTCGCGCTGCCGGCAATTGGCGCCGGGTTGCGGATGGATTCCCTGCAACTCAGCTGGGTTGCCACCGGATTCCTGCTTTCCTCGGCGGTTTGCCTCGTCCCGTTCGGCCGGGTCGCGGACATGATTGGCCGGAAGAGGATATTTCTGCTCGGGATGACGTTGTTCACGGTCTCGTCGATCGGCTGCGGGCTGGCCTGGAGTTCGAACTCGCTGATCGGGTTTCGGGTGCTGCAGGGCTCGGGTGCAGCGATGCTTTTCGGCACCGGGTTGGCGATTCTCACCTCGGTTTATCCTCCGCGCGAACGCGGCCGCGCCATCGGCCTGAATGCTTCCGCCGTGTACATCGGCCTCTCGGTGGGACCATTTGTCGGCGGCGTCCTGACTCAGCAATGGGGCTGGCGCAGCGTGTTTCTCAGCAGCGCGATGCTCGGGCTGGTTGCGATCCTCGTGGTGACCTACGGCTTGAAAGGCGAATGGACCGGCACACCCGGCGGGCGTTTTGATTTCGTTGGGAGCATGATCTACGCGTTCACCCTCACCACGGCCATGCTCGGACTTTCGGCATTGCCGACCGCGCGCGGGGCTTTGCTGGTGATCGTGGCCGTTATCGGTGCAGCGATGTTTTCAACTTGGGAGCGACGTGTCGCGAATCCAGTCCTCGATTTGCCGCTGCTCGCGGGCAATGCCCTCTTTGCTCGATCGAATCTCGCCGCGTTGATCAACTACAGCGCCACCTTCGGTGCCACGTTCCTCCTGAGCCTTTACCTGCAATCCGTGCGCGGGTTTGCGCCACGAACCACCGGACTGATCCTGCTGACGCAATCCGTGGCGATGGCCGTAGTGAGCCCCTTTGCCGGCTGGCTTTCGGACCGTGTGGAACCGCGTGCGGTCGCCACCGCAGGAATGGCGCTGACCGTGGTCGGCCTGGGCTGCTTCGTGCTCGTAGGACTGCACACGCCCACCCCGGCGATCGTCGTGTTGTTGGTGACACTTGGCGTGGGGTTCGGACTGTTCTCGTCACCGAACACAAACGCCGTCATGAGCTCAGTCGAGAAAACGCATTACGGCGTCGCGTCGGCGACGCTGGGGACGATGCGCTTGCTGGGCCAAATCGTCAGCATGGGCATAGCCGCCGCGACACTTGGCGTTTTCGTCGGACGCGCGACGATTACGCCGGCGCTGCACGCGCCCTTCATGAGCGCGATGCATGTCGCCTTCATTCTATTTGCCGCATTCTGCGTGGCCGGCGTATTCGCATCACTTTCGCGCGGCAATGTACGCCGGCCCAGTTTCGCGCCCAAACAGCAGTAAACCACGCACCTCAGGTGATCGTCGCCATTGCCTTGTGCAGCGCGGCGGAAGCCGCGGCGCAGGCGGCGTCGTTGTCGAGCGCGTTGAGCGCCTTGTTGAACGGTTCGGGCCTCACCGGGCCGTCGTATCCGATTTTAACCAACGCGCCGAGGAACGTCGCCACGTCAATCACGCCCGTCGCCGCCGGCAATTCCCGCTCATTGTCCTTTTGCTGCTCCTTCGCGACGCCCTTCGGCGCGTCGTTCAAATCAACGCTGACCACATCCTCGTTTTTCAACGCCAGCAGGTCGGCGGCGGTGTCGCCGGCGGTCCACCAGTGCCAGGTGTCGAGGACGAGACCCACGTTGCCGGTACCGATTTCGGCGATCAGCTCGCGCGCCTCGGCCATGGTGTGCAGGAACGGATATCGTTTTCCGACGAGCAGCAATTGAGTGCCGACGTACTCGAGCCCGAACCGGAGGCCGTTATCCTTCAGGATCCGACCGACTTCGCGCAGGCGCGTCGCGTGTTGCTGGAAATTCGCGCGGTACGTGAGTTGGTCGTGACTCGGCGACAGCCACGTCGACATGCGCGTTCCGCCGGCCGCACGGACCGCGGCGGCAATGCGCGGCAGCTTCGCGAGGCCATCGCCAAAGGTGCGATCGTCTTTGCGAAAATCGATCGGCAGGCCAGCGGACGCCCACACGAGGCGTTTCGACTTGAGATCGGCCATGACGTCCGCGAGTTGCTCCCGCGACATCGACGCGAGTTCCTCACCGCGCGGCTCCACCGACTCGAACTTATGCCGGTGCGCCAGATCGATGGATTCCTTCTGCGTCTTGATCGTTACGCCGATGCTTCCGGGCGTGAGCGCAATGGTCATCTTGCGCGATCCGGCGCCGGCGGCGGCGACGGACGAGGGGAGGGCAGCCACTGCGGCAATAGCGGAGGTGGCCTGCAGAAATTCGCGGCGATTCACAGGTGGAGCGTGGCAGCCGGCTGCCGGCAAATCAAGGAGCGTCGGCGCACATGGTTTTACGCCGCTGACCGTGACACCAATAAAGCAATGAACTGAAGGGGAAAGCTCCGTGAAAGGAATTCCCCATCATGATGGGACGCCCATGCCACCTGCTATGGCTTGATGGTCACCTTTCGCATCACCGGCTTCGTCAACGGATCGCTCATCTGTCCGTCACGGCCGAGCCGCGTTGGTGTTTCCGCCAGCGCGTCGACCACCTCCATGCCCTTCGTGACGTTCGCGAAAATCACATACTGTCCCGGCAGCGGGTAATCCTTGTGCATAATGAAAAACTGGCTGCCGTTCGTGTTCGGCCCCGCATTCGCCATCGCGACCACCCCGCGCCGGTAATTGCGTCGGTATAGCTCGGACTCGCGCTTGATCTCGTCATCGAACTTGCCGCCCCAGGCACTTTCGCCGCCCGTGCCGTCGCCGGATGGATCGCCACCCTGAATCATGAACCCCTTCACGATCCGGTGAAACGTCACGCCGTTGTAGTAACCCTTTTCCGCGAGCAGCCGGAAATTCTCCACCGCCTTCGGCGAATCCCTCTCGTAAAACTCCAGTTCGATGGTGCCCTTGTCCGTCTCGATGAGGGCGTGGGAGCCGCCGGAACTTTTCACGCCGGGCGCCACCTTCGACGGAGACTTGCCGCAGCCGGCGAGCAGCAGCGAAACCGCGAGCGGTACCAGGAGCGCGAAACAGCGGACGACACGAATAGTCGGGTGGGAAATCATTCTTCACTTGTTGAGCCCCGCGGCGGCGAGTCAAGAAGCCGGTGGGAGCGCGAGGCGAAGGCGCTGCTTTGTCGGAGACAAGCCTGCTTGCAGGTGATTCATGGGAGCGCGACCGCCCCCGGTCGCAATTGACCGAGCGACCGGGGGCGGTCGCGCTCCCA
>JAUSID010000211.1 GCA_030648295.1 Opitutaceae bacterium
TGGGTTCCTCTTCTTCGGCACGGGGCTGATCCTGCTCGGTTTGATCGTCTACGCCATGGTCTCGCGGCTCGGCCACTAACAGCCCGAAGTTCTTGCCCGTGGCTTGTCCCGGCCGTCTCACTGTCGTCGTCCAACGCGCCGCTTCCGCGCGCGCGTCCTCTCATGCGGGCCAGGACAAGACCGCTTGGCGGTTTTGTGATCAGCCGGGAAATCCAGAGTCGCCCCGGCGGAGTGAAGAGGACGGGATACCGCGGGGCCGGAGGGCAAAATCGAGGATGAGATTTCCCGGCTAGCGCAGCGAAGCCAGCGCGGCGTCGAGCGGCACGGTGTGGCGTTTGCGGTCCAGAAAGTAACTCACCTCGCGATACCCGAGCGATTGCAGCTGCCGCAATGCACTGCCGTATCCGTCGGCGACACGCTGCGGCCGGTGCGCATCGGCGCCCAGCACGACCGGGATGCCGCGTTCGCGCATCAACTCCAGCATGCGCCGGCCGGGATTCATCTCGGGCAGCGCTTTGTTGACGCCCGAGGTGTTGAGTTCCATGGCCACGCCTGTCTTGGCGATCCGATCGAGCGCTTTCTGAATGCTCGGCTCAATGCGCGAGAGGAACCAGTGGGCCGGCGATTCATTTTTCACCAGGTCGGGATGGGCCAGCGTATCGTAGAGTCCCGTCTCCGCCGCCTGCGCCAGATGTTCGAAATAGGTTTGCTGGTACTCGAACCAGTCTCCCCGAAAAAATCGCCCGCGGTACTCGGCCACCTGGGTGTGGACCGAACCGAGGACGTGATGCAGCGGAGCGCGCGCGTGAAGTTTTTCCAACCAGGGCTCCACGCCGGGGAAAAAGTCGCTTTCCAAGCCGGCCCGGACATCGAGCCGACCGGCGAACTCGTCGCGCACGCCCGCAATCATTTCGATGTAGTCGTCGAACTGGTCCGGCGCCATGCGCACGCCGGCTGATATCCCCTGCGGCAACGGACAGTGGCAGGTGAAGATGATGCCGCGCAATCCGCGCGCCTCGGCCACGACCGCATATTCCGCGGGCACGCCAATGGCGTGTTTGCAGAGAGGCGTATGGCAGTGCGATTCGTAAAGGAGCGGCTCCGTATCCGATGGCATGAAGGCGCAACGATCATCAAACCGCCCGATGCCGCAACCCTGGCGCGCGTTTCATCCCGGTTTTCCTCCGCCTCGAGCTGGCGCTCGCGCCGCGGGCGTCATCCCGTTGGTGGTTGCGGCGGATGGCCGGGCGGCGCGTTGGAGGCCGGACTCTCGGTTTGCGCCTTCAGCCGCTGAAGTTCGAGGGGATGCTCCTCCTGCATTTCCTTCTCGGACATCCGACCGGTGAGCCAGGCGACGTTCATCGGGTAAACGTCCGGATTGAAAATCACAAAGTAGAAATGCCACACGATGATCGCCAGCGTCGCGAGGATTGCCTCGTAGAAGTGAATCGTGCGTGAGATGTCGAAACCAAGCTTGGTGAACAGGCCCATCGATGTGTTCTCAAACCAGAGCACGGCGCCGGTAATGCCCATCAGAACCGTGCCCCATACGAGTGCCCAGTACTCGGCCTTCTCGATATAACTGAACCGGCCGAACAACGGCTTCTGTGGCGCGAGCCCGAGGTTGTACTTCAGCACGCCCCAGGGATCGGTGACGTCCCGCCAACGCGGGAGCAGATCGCGGAACAGCGAGCGCCCTGGAACGGTGAAGGCGAGGTAGCCGATGTGCCACGCCCCCGCGACAATCAGCACGACACCGGCGATCCGGTGCACGAGGCTGCGCCACTCGAAGGCGCCCGAGCTCAGGTTTCGGATGCCGACGACCCACCATGCCTCGGGGTAACATAACATGAAGCCGGTTACAACGAGCAGCACGAAGCTGATCACCAGTACCGCGTGCTGCACCCGCTCGTGGGCCGTCATGCGCAAATAAAGCCGGTGCGCCACGTGCTCCTCCTCGATCAACCCCTGCTGGATCGCGAGCTTTCGCCGGATTTTCTTAACGAAATCGAGCAGGTTGTGGAGGAACATCGCCCCGACGACGCCAATGATGAGAAACACATACAGCGTCGAGATGATGTACAGAATCGGGTGACTGCCGCCGACGCCCTTCTTCGCTTCGGGGCTGACGTGGACTTTGCCCACCGTAAAGCGCTTGTTCGCCCCGGGATGGCACTGGCCGCAGGTCTTCACTAGGTTCGCCTTGTTCACGGTCGAGGCGGGATCGTCCTGTGATTTGATCGCGTGCGAGCTGTGACAACTCGCGCAGTTGACGACCTCAACCGAACCGCCGCGCACGGCGAGACCGTGAAAGCTGTCGGAAAAGGTCTGGAAGGTGTGCGATGCGATGCCGTATTTCTTCGTCAGTTTCAGCGAAGCATGGCAGTCGGCGCACACCTGCTGCGCGACGTTCGCCTTGTGCACGGGCGACAGCGGGTCGGTGTGCTTCCGGATGTCGTGCTCGCCATGGCAGTCGATGCAGGCCGGCGAATCGAGATTGCCCTTCCGCAGCGCGGCGGCGTGGACGCTATCGTCGAACTCGGCCGCCGTCTTTTCGTGACATTGCGCGCAGGTCGCGCTGACGTGCACCTTGTTCAGGCGGGCGTCCGATACCATTGCGCGGTTCATCTCGTGCGCACCGTGACAATCGACGCAGTTGGCCGCTTCCGCCTTGCCTGCCTGGAGCGCCGCACCATGCACGCTCTGATCGAACGACGTCACGAACTTCGCTCCGCGCAACGCCTGGCCGGCGACGGTTTCCTTGCCGACATGGCACGCCTCGCATTGCTGCGTCTGGGTCAGCTTCTGCTCGAGCGTCGCCTTGGCGTCGGCCAGCGGCACGACATCCTTCTTATGGCACGTGAGGCAATCAGGGGCGTTGGGCTGTTTGCGCGCAAACGCGGTGCCGTGGGCCGAGGCGTTGAAGTGATCGCGCGCCTTTTCGTGACACTTGCCGCACGCCTGCGGCTGCGGGCCGTTGGCAAATGCAAAGGCCGGCGACTTCACCGCAACCGTATCGTGCTTTCCGTGACAAGCCACACACGAGGTGTCCTCCCCGGCGGGAATCGTCCTCAGCGCCAGCCGCGGATGGAACGCATGCTTCTTGCCGGTATCCTCATGGCACGAGGCGCAATCAACCGCGACCATCGGCTTGCGGTGGGGCGACGACTCGCCATCGAAGCCTTCGTGGCAGTCGATGCAGTCGAGCGACCGGTGGGCCGAAGCGCCGGCAACTTTCTCGTCGACGAAGAGCGACAGCTTGCGGCCATCCTTGCGCATCGAGAGCTCAGCGTCACTGTGGCATTCCATGCACGCAGCGTTGGAATTGGGTTTGGGCGCCGGCGGCGCAGCGGCGGCCGCCGCGTCGGCGCCGTGCAGTTTGCCCGCGGCCGCCACGGCGAAGATCGTCGCCCAACGCAGCCAACCCCAGTGGTGGCTGGTGCGTCGATCGACGAGGCACGGTTGAGACACTCCTAAGGCCATCCGTTTCGGAAGCATGGGCGAAATCCTTTCCAGTCGTGTGCCATCTTAGTGGGATCGGCGGCGCGTCTCCTTGCATCGGTTGACCAAAACTAGGCGCCGATTGCAGCTGCAACTGCAGCTGCCAAGAAACGCGGTGCTTCGAACAACCAGAGCGTAGTCGCTCGATGGGTTTTTCCGGATACTACGCCGTTCGCGGTTCAACCGTGCCAACCCCAACCCCTTTCCAGCTTGCCGCTCGGAGCATGATTGCCGGTTCGTCTCAATCGGCGGAGGAGGAATCCACCGCGGCGCGGCTCGCTCACCTCGAGGAGAGGCTGGCGCGGATTGAAGCGCATATCGGCCTGCTCGAAACCGAGAAAGCCACTCAGGCCCGCCGACCATTGGCGCGAATTGTCGAGCCGCCCGCGCCAACGCGGCGCGAGGACGAACTCGAGTTCGAGGTCGGGCAAAACTGGTTTGCGCGCGTCGGCATTCTTGCGCTCGCCGCCGGCGGCGCATTCATGCTGACGCTTCCCTATCCCAACCTCCCATCCGCCCTGCCCACGATCGTCGGCGTGGTGGTGGCGGCGCTGGCGTTTGGGCTCACGCGCGTGCTGGCGCATTCGTTCGAAGTCGTGTCGTGCTGCCTCCGCGTAGCCGGCATGGCGTTGCTGTATTTCGCCGTTCTGCGGCTCTTCTACTTCGGCGCGCATCAGGCGTTGGGCACGGATAGCTATGTCGGCCGCGGGCTCCTGGTGCTGGCTGTGGGGATCAACCTCGCGATTGCGCTCAGCCGCCAGTCGCCCTGGCTCACTGGACTCGCGCTCACGATGGGTTACATGACGGCCATTGCGATTGGGTCGGGCTGGTTTGTGCTCGGGCTCTTGCTCGTGCTCTCGATCGCGGTTGTCGTTGTGAGTTGGAAGCAGAACTGGCCCGGCCTGATGCCGGCCGGGATCGTGTTGACGTTCGCAACCTATCTCACGTGGGCGATCGTTCACGGTGGCACCACTGCGCCGCGACTCGCGGCGGAGCCAGCGCTTGCGCCCGTGTTCGCGCTCGCGTGCATGATGATCCTCGGGGCGGCGCCGTTGTTTCGTCGAACTTCGCCCGACGAAACGCTGCTGGAGAACGGCAGCGCGCTGCTGAATTGCGCGCTGGGATATGGGGCGTTTCTGCTCCACACGCTCGCGGCATTCGACCTTGTCTTCGCCCCGGCCCATGCAGCCGCATCCTTGCTGTTCCTCGGGTTCGCCGTGCTATTTTGGACCAAACAACACTGTTACGGCTCCACCTTCTTCTACGCGATGACGGGGTATGTGGCGCTCAGCGTCGCCATCCTGAAAGTGTCGTCGACGCCCGACGTGTTCGTGTGGCTGTCCTTGCAGTCGATGCTGGTCGTCGCGACCGCGATCTGGTTCCGCTCGCGATTCATTGTGGTGGCGAATTTCGCGATTTATGTGGCGGTGGTCCTGGCGTATGTGCTGGTAAACCATCGCGAGACCGGGATCAGCATCGGTTTCGGGATCGTGGCGTTGATCAGCGCGCGGTTGTTGAACTGGCAAAAACACCGTCTGGAATTGAAGACGGAACTGATGCGCAACGCGTATCTCCTGAGTGCCTTCGTGGTGCTGCCGTATGCCCTTTACCACCTGCTCGCCGGCCACTACGTGGCGCTCGCGTGGGTCGGCCTCGCGTTGTTCTACTACATCCTAAATCTCATCGTCCGAAACCAGAAGCACCGGTGGATGGGTCACGCGACGCTGCTGCTGACCGCGCTTTACCTGATGATCATCGGCAGCCGGCAGTTCGATCCCGTATATCGGGTGATTTCGTTTCTCGTGCTCGGCACCGTCTTGTTGATCGTATCGTTTTCGTTCACCCGGCTGCGGTTGCGCCAGCGCGGCAGAGTATCGTCCGAGGAAGCGAACTAGCTGCCAACCTTGGTTGGTGGCGGCCCATCTGGCGTGGAACCCGGCCCGAGCGTGGGCTCAACTTCGGATCGGGCGGAACGGCATCGTCATGTTTTCGGGGCGACGCGGGCGTTTGTCTCGATTTGTTCCACCCGGGGAGCAACGAGCCTGTCGGATAAAATCGAGGCGCTGGCGCTCGCGACCACAGCTCGGGCGAAAAAGGACGCGACTCAGAGCGCGACCGATGGACGCTCGTGCGCCGGGTCATCTGCCCCGTTGCCCTCGCGCGCCAGCTGCGGCAGCTGCGCGATCGTCGGTGTATTCGCCGGCTGGTCCTTCTCATTCGGCAAAAACAAGCGAACCAGAAGCGTCAGGATTAGGAACGGTAGCACCAGCAACCCAAGTCCCACCAGCCATCCTTCCTGCCCGGCGAGCTCGAGTTTGAAGGTCGTGAATCCGCGGAGGCTCTTGGAGAAAAGCTGCCCGCCAATGACCACGTTCCACCGCATCAGCAGCACGCCGGCCATGATCAACAATGCGCTAAAGTAATAAATGCGGCGGCGGACGAAATTCGGAATCTGCGCGCCGAAGAGTTGGGTTGCACCGAGCAGACCGAGCGGAATCAACGTCCCGAGACACAGCTGCCCGATCAGCATCGTGTAAAACAGCTTGCCGGCGGCCAGTTGCTTGAGGACGTGGATCGACTCGTCAGCCGAGTAAAGCCGGTGCAGCCAGTCGAGGGCCTCCACGGAAAAGTCGACAAGCAGCGCAAAAAACAAGAACTTGCCCATCGCATCGAGACAGGCGTCGCAGGTGTCCTTGCGGCGGAACCAGCTGAGTTCGGTGTAGATGAACACGCACAGCGCGATACCGGACACGATCGCCGAAAAGATAAAGATGACCGGCATCAGCACGTTGCCCCACCATGGGTTCGCCTTGATGGAACCGAATATGAAACCGACGTAGCCGTGGAGCAGGAAGGCCGACGGGATGCCGATAATCGTCACCGCCACGCTCATCCGCTCGTCCAGGTCGAGGGCCTTGGGCGAGATGTCATTCGCTCCCAGGGTGAGCATTCGATAAAACGCACCCTTCAACCCCGGTTCGGTCCGTCCCCACACGACAAAGTCGTGGCGGTAATCGAGCCACAGCTCGAGCAGGAGCACGGCCATCATATACCAGGCGTACACAAATCCGAACATCGCCATCGGCGAACTCAGGTGAGGAGTCATCATCACCTGCAGACACCGCTCGGGATGCCCGATGTGCAGCAGCAAGGGGAGCGGCGCGCAAATCAGGAAGGCCAGGGCGGTGAGCAGGGCGAGTCGATATACCGGCGCCAGCGCTCTCACGTTGAAAACGCGCACGAGGGACGCCATGATGAACGCGCCCGCGACGAGGCCGGTGATATAAGGATATATCACGATGAGCACGCTCCAGAGGACATGCGTTTCGTTCGGGTACGCATACCCCTCGACGTGCGGCAGCGCGGCCTGCACCTCGGCGCTCCATTGCAAGACATTCAGGTCCGCTTCCATGCTACCTTACCTCCTTATCGATGTTGGCGTAGAGAACACGCGGCTCGGTGCCCAAATGCGGCTTGAGCGTGAACACCTTGTTGTGGCGGATGAATTCCTGGAGCGGATCCTTTTCGGTTGGATTCTTCAGGTCGCCGAAAATGCGCGCTTTTGTCGGGCAGACTTCGACGCAAGCTGGCTGGAGTCCTCGCGTAATCCGGTGGTAACACAGCGTGCATTTTTCAGCCGTGTGCGTATCCGGGTTCATGAAACGGCAGCCATACGGGCAGGCCTGAATGCAGAAGCCGCAGCCGATGCAGTAAGTGGGATCGACGAGCACCACGCCGTCGGGCGTGTCGAACGTCGCCCCCACGGGGCAGGCCTGCGCACAGGGAGAATGCTCGCAGAGATTGCACAGCTTCGGGACGAAAAACGCCTTCAGGATTTCCGCCTTCGGCACGAGCGTCGGCGGGAAACCATTTCGACCGCCGTTGGGCGAATCGACAATCACGTCGCCGCGCAGCGCGGCCACGCCCGGCGCCGGCTTCTTGATGATATAGCGTTCGATCCAGGTGCGAAAGTAATTGGAACTTTGCGGGACCGCGTTCTCGGCCTTGCAAGCCTCCGCGCACAAACCGCAGCCGATGCACCGATCCACGTCGATGCACATCAACCAGTGGTGCTTGGTCGGATTGTACCCGTCCGGCGTCTTCGCGGAGGCGAAAACGTTCTTCACCGCCGCTTTCGCGGTACGGGCAAACGGCAGCGATGCGAGCCAGCCGGCGCCGCCTGCAAGCAGGCCCAGCAGCCGTCGGCGGGAGCATGACGGTTTCATGGCGATTTGTTCGGTTGGTGAGGCAGGTGGCATTCGATGCAATGGTCGCCGGGGTAATGCTCGATCGTGGTCACCTGCTTGTGCCGCGCCGGGCGTGCCGGGTCGGATGAGTGGCACCGCAGACACGAGTTGTCCGTCAGCTTGACCGTCGTGATGTCCGGATTGCGAACGTGGGCACTGCTGGCGCTATGGCACGACTCACAGGAAATCAGCTTGTGGCCCTTCGTCGCCTTTTCGCTCACGTCGGAATGACATTCGTCGCATGCCTTCGCTCCGGCAAACAGCGGTTTCCGGCTGGCGGTCTCCTCGAGTGCCGCGCCGCGATAATGGCCATACTGGCCAAACGTCGCCGGCGTGAGCAACGTGCGCGCGACGGCATAGGTTCCGACAATCAGCGCGGTCAGCAAAACCAACCGGAGAATCTGGGGCGGCAGTCCGAAACGGTTCATGGCGGCAATCGCGGGTGGCTGGGTTGGTTTAAACGCGCGCAGCCCGACGAACAAAGTGCCCGGGCGCCGTTTTGGAATCGGCGCGGGCCAGCGGCCAAGTCCGGCATCCGCCGGAAGGCGTCTTCAGGAAGCAATGGACCAGACAGTGCGCGTGCATGGACGGGCAGGAAAGGACATCAGAAAGCGAACCAAGCGGCTGGCGCAGTATGTATAACCCTAATGGTTCCGGCTAACCGTATATTGACTGATGCGACGCATTTGTTGTCGGCAGCACAAAAAAGACGCAGGCGCGCGCCTCGTAGTCTGAAAACACAAAAAACGCGCAGGTCCGCGCCACTGTTCCCGCCTGCCCTTGGCACGCGAGTCCGCGAACCGTTGGTCGCCCGGATCCCCGCCGTGTTTATAGCGATCCGCAATTGCAGCCGCCACTCTCACCATCTCCACCCATGTGGGCGGCAGCTGGTTCGCCAACTGCAAGGCGATCAGCGAGCTCGCAAACGCCTGCATAATATTCGTCGCGCGTGATGCCGAGCGCAGCGGCTCCAAACGCCTCCGCATCGTCGGCCGACGCAAACGCCCCGTAATTGACCGCCACGAGCTGATAGAGCACGAGCCACGCCACCCGATCCAGCTCGAGCATGTATACAGGATGCACATACAAGATGAATCCTGCCTCCGGGGTTTCCCCCTTTGCCATCGGATAGGCGAACTCGCCCGGCTGAAGGGACGAAGCATCAAACTGAATCTCACAAGGGTACCGCACCTGCGCCCGATCCTCCAGCAGCCGCTGCAACTCGGCCCACCCTAGTCGCGGGCCATATTTCGCGAAAAGCTCCGCTCCCTTGGCCGCGACATGCGCAGTGAGCGACTGCCTGGCGCCTTCGGCGGTAAGTTGGGTGGCCATGGGAGAAGGCAGATGCCGCGTTAACGCACGGCCGCCAACGGCGGACGCGGTGCGGGTGTCGTCAACAGCGTGTCACTTTCGGCGAATTCAGGATGGTCCTCGTTCGCCTTCGTCAGGCGACCCTGGAGGATCGGCACCGCCATGCGGAGGAAAACGGTGTAACAAAGCAGCCCAAAGGCCCAGATGCCGAAACAGATCAGCGTCTCGTTCAACGAAGGACTGTATTCCACGATCGCCCCGAGCGGAGTGGGGATGAAGCCCGGGATGACAAGGCCCATTCCTTTTTCAATCCAGATGCCGACGATGGAGAGCACGCACGCGACGTTCAACCAGCGCAGGCTCCGGCTCACCGGCAGTACCAGCAGCACCATGGCCGTGAGATTGAAGGCCACCGCCGTCCAGATCCACGGCACGAGCCCATCGTAGCCGTGCAAGCCGAGGAAAAGGTAATGGGACGAGGCGACGTGGAGATTTCCGGAATAGAATTCCTTGAACACTTCGTTCAGGAGCAGAAACACATTGATCAGCATCGACACCTGGACGATGCCGCGGAGGATGAGCAGTCCGCGGTCCGTGATCATGAGCCGCTCGGTCATGCGCGAACGGATGATGTCGTTCATCCGCGGATTTCGCATCAGCATGCGCAACGCGTCGGCGGGCATGCGCAGCACCCGCGTGGGCTCCTGCGCGATGGCGGTCGCCACCCGCGGTGTACCCGTCAGCGCGGAAATTTCGCCGAATTGTTCGCCGGCCCCAACGGTTCGTGTGATGCGAACGCGGCCGCCCTCCTCACGTTTCACCACGACGCGTCCGCTGAGCACAAAGAAAGCATCGTTATCCGTGGTGCCTTGTTGCAGCAGCACGTCGCCCTGATCGACCTCGCTTACCGTCGCGCCCGGCAGGCTGCTTAAACGGTCGACAATCGGCACCGAGGCGAGCTCTGGCAGATGCTGCGCGAGCATTTCCATATCCTTGAGCGTGGCGTCGCGGCGCACCGCCATGCGCGGGGAAAGATTTCCGTTGCTTGATGTGGTGCCGGCGCCGGCCGGAACGGCGGTCACGCGTCGCACGATCTGCAATGCCAGGATGATGAGCGCGGGACCGGCGGTGAATGCCGAGGCGAGGAACCGGGGGCCAACGATGGCCGAGTTCCAGAACGGCCGGCCGCCGAGGCCGACATAAAGGAACGCGGTGACGGTGTGAATCGAGATTGCCCAGACGATGGCGATGAAGACGAAGGGAATATAGAACCACTTCGCCGGCTTCCAGCCCTGGTAGCGGCAATACAACAGATATCCGCAGATATGTACATTTAGCAGGAGGTAACCGTTCAGGACAATTACGTCCCAACTCAACATCGATGCCGGGAAGTTCATTTCTCCGAGTCCGGGAATAAGATGCCAGAACCGGTCGGGCCGCCCCAGGTCAACCGTGACGAACGCCAGGCACATGATGATGGCCGCGACCGCGAGTAGTTCGCCGAAGATAACGAGGTCGTGCAATTCCTCCTTCTTATAAATGTACACCGGTATGACCATCATCACGGCGGCCGCCGCCACGCCGACCAAAAACGTGAAGTTCGCGATGTATACCCCCCATGACACTTCATCGCTCATGCCGGTGACAATGAGCCCGTGCACGAGTTGCTTGCAGTAGGCGTTCAACCCCAGGAGTGTAATGGCCGTGAGTACAGCCATCCAGGCGTAATAACGCCAGTCGCCAACAAAGGCGATTCGCCCGCAGCGCCAGAGGAAACGAAGGTAATTGCGGGTCGCCAGGATCATTTTTCGAAATAGTAGAAGAATCGGGGCGAGGTCCCCATTTCCTCCTTCAGCTGGATGAACACGCGCTTCTCCCTCAGGATGTAGGAAACCTCACTTTCGGGATCCAGGATGTTGCCGAACTTGCGCGCACCCACGGGACACACCTCGAGGCACGCCGGATAGCGGCCGGCGCGCGTGCGCTGGATGCAGAAATGGCATTTCTCCATCACGCCCTGCTTGCGCGGCCGGTTGCCGAGATAGGACATGTTTGGATTGACCCGCTCCTTGGGCACCTCGGGCTTGGCGAAATTGAACCGGCGAGCCCAATACGGGCACGCGGCCTCGCAGTATCGGCACCCGATGCACCAGTCGTAGTCGATGACCGTGATTCCATCGGACTCCTGCCAGGTCGCATTCACGGGACACACCTTGACGCAGGGAGGATTCTTGCACTGCTGGCATTGCACCGGCATGTAGAAGAACCCTTTTTCCGGCACCTGTTTCGTCGTGTAGTTGTGGTCGGCCTTCTCGACGTCGAGTGATCCGTGAGGCAGCTTCAGCACCCGAATATATTGAATCTCCGGCGAGCGCGACAGGTTGTTCTCGGCCACGCATGCATGTACACACTTCCGGCAGCCGATGCACCGCGTCAGATTCAAACAGTACACGAACTCGACGCCATCCATCGGCTTGAGATCACGCACATGCGGCCGGATGCCGTATTGGCGTTCGACGTCCCGTTCGATTCGCTTCAGCACCTTCGCCATTTCGTCCGGGTTCAGCTCCTTGTAATACTTTTGGAGAAACTCCTCCGTCGAGGTGAAGTCGCCCAGTTCGCGCAGGGGCGAGAGGCTGGCCGCGAGCGCGGTGAGGCCCGAGAGCGCCGCGGTCGAGCGCAGAAAGGTCCGCCGCGTCATCGCGCGATCAGACGTCTTGTCGGGGTGAAATGAATCAGGAGGCAACGCGGCCATGTTAGTGCGCGGTGGGGGTGGGGCCGGTGGCGGGCTCGTGCAAGCCACGCGGTGGCGGGGCCGGGGCGCGCGTCGGAATCCGCGGTGAGTGAGGATCGTGGCAATTGGCGCAGTTCAGCCGCTGCAATTCACCGCGGCTGCGATCCCAGTACCCGCTGGTGCGGCCGTGCACGCCGGCTTCCCAGTCGCGGTAGGTCGGACCGTGACAGCTGCCGCACAACGCCGTGCTGTCCTGGAATTTCAACTCGCGGCCGTCCCGAGCCTGAAATGTGACGAGGTTCTGCTCGTTGTGGCAGTTGTAGCAGACGTTGTTCCGGTTGTGCGATCCGTGTCCCAGTTTGAGATTCGAATGCTCCTTCGGCAGGACGATATTGTGCTTCTCATCATATTCGATCACCGGCGGCTTCTTCTTCTCATGGCATCCGTAACAATCGAAATCGGAGAGATCCTCCTTCGCCTTGGCCAGATCAGTGTAGGTTTGCCGCCATGGCGCCGGGTCGAGGAACTGCACGTCCACGAGCGGTACTTTTGGCGTGGCAGCGGTCCGCCCCCATAAGTTGGCGACAAACAGCCCCGCCATGACGAGGAAGGTCGCGGACACCGCCGCGAGGATCCAGTTGGTCTGGATCCTCCCGGCACGCGTGGGAGGCTGGATGTCGCTATCCATGGGTGGCGCGGAAATCCGCGTTTACTTCTTCAGGCTGCGCACATGGGCGCACAGGGCCTTGATCTCGGCGTCCGACAACCCCTCGATGGGCTTCATCGTCTGCTTGCCCTTTTCATCCTTCACCCCCTCCTTCATCGCCTTCAGTGCCTGCTCGTCGGTGAACTTTGCCTGGACCGCGGCATCAGTGAGGTCGCGGATGCCGAGTTTCTTGCCCATTTTCGTCTGCCCCTTGCCATCCTCACCGTGGCACTTCGCGCAATGCTCGCCCCAATTGGCGGCGACATCCGCGGCATAGGCGGACAGGGCAACGGTAAGCGGTGCCGTGGCAAGGATCAGGGCGGTAACAACGGATTTCTTCATGACAGGTTTAGTTAGGGTGAAATTGAGCCGCCAAAGAGGCGGCTTCAGGTGACGCGTTGAGTATGGCCAACCGTCGGGAATGCACTACCGGCACGTTGCCGAAAGCTATGCATTTCTTGCGTTGACACTGCGTGCATTGCCGAAGGTTGCGTGTGATCGTCGCGGGCCATGAGTCCGCCCAGAGCAGACTGCTCTCTTCTTGTCATCCTTCGCGTCTCGACTCGGCCGCGAAATTGCGCACACTCGCCGGTGCGTCGGTTGCCACCCCAGCTATTCACGACCCAATTCGCGTTCTATATGAACGTGGTCCGTCTGCGTATATTCCAATAATCAAACAGCCGCTCTGAGCTGTGCCGCCCGCGGGGCATTCACCCCGCCTCCAAACCACCCCATGAACGCCCCGCGCCATTCCCTGATGGCGGAAAGGCGGTTGACCGCGAGCAATCTTCGCTGGCGTGGAGTTACTGCACCCCTGTTGGTCGCACTCGGAATCACCCTGCTGACTCTTTTCGCCTCTCAAGTGGCGGAGCAGGTGTGGCCCGATGCTTCCGGTGCGGTCCACCGGCTCGATCAAATGCGCGGACTTGCGAGTGCGCTGCTTGTCACCGCGGTGATCGGCTGGGTAATCATCCATACGTCGCCCGCGTTTCCCAATGCTGCACGTCCGGCGCAACCGTGGCCGCCGCTCGCACCGCCGACCGCGGAGGAACGCATCGCCACCTATGCGCGGTGGTTCATCGCCATGCGCTGGATCGCCGCGCTCCTCGCCGGAATGCTTGTATTAATCAGTGTGCAGTTGCTCGACTGGCTGCCGCTGGAAGTGTGGAAGCCGCTGGCGCAAACCGTGGTGGTGCTGGTCGGATGCAACCTGCTATATATATATCTGCTCCGGCACGGCCGCGGCATCGCCATGCTTTTGCTGGCGCAGGCCTACATCGATCTGCTGATTCTCACCGTCCTGCTGCACTATTCAGGCGGCATCGAGAACCCGCTCTCGATGATGATGATTTTTCACGTTATCATCGGCGGCATCCTGTTCTCCGGCCGCCAGTGTTATGGGCTGGCGGCCGCGGCGAGCGGCCTCTTTGCCCTGCTCGCATGGGCCGAGTGGGCCCATGCCATCGACCACTACACGCTGCAGCTCCTGCCGCACCTGGAACACCACGGGCACGTGGTCCATCCCGCCCATGACAGCCTGTACGTCGTCAGTTGGGCCACGCTCCAGGCCGCGGTGCTGTTTCTCACCGCGTATTTCGTCACGACACTCGCGCGACGGCTGCACGATAACGAGGTCCAGATCGTTGCGCTCGCCGACCATGCCGTGGCCGACCGTCAGCTGCTCGAGCGCGCGCTCGAGACGACCGGCGCGGGTCTGCGTGTGCTGGGCCGCGACCTGCGGCCATATTGGAGCAGCAACCACTGGAACGAATGGTTTGTCTGTCAGGCCGGAGAGTTTTGCCCCGGTTGCGAGGTACTCCATCGCGATGATTCGCCCGCCCGACAGTGCCTGCAGGACGGCCGCGTACGTTTGACCGAGATCGTCCTGGAACCGTCCAACTCCCCGGCCCGGCTGCTGCCGTGCTGCGGCGCCCAGCGCGTATTTCAAGTCACCACCGCGCCGCTGCTCGATGCCGACCGCAAGGTCGCACAGATCGTCGAACTCGCGCAGGACGTCACCGAACAGAAACAGGCGCAGGCCAGGATGCTCCAGGCGGGAAAACTCGCCGCGGTGGGCGAACTCGCGGGGCAGGTCGCACACGAAGTGAACAACCCGATTTCAATCATCAGCGCCAAGGCGAGCCTGCTGCTCTCGAACCACGCGGGCGAGATGTCGCCCAAGATCGCGCAGGAGCTGGCGAAAATCACCGATCTCGCCACCCGCGTGGCCCGAATCGCGCAGGGGCTGCTTTCCTATTGCCGCCCGTCGGGCGCGATGCGCACCCGACTCGATCTGCGCGGGCCGATCCGAAAAGCCCTCGCGACCCTGGACGAGCAGGCCCGCCGAGAAGCCGTTCGCATCGAGGATCGGCTCCCCGACCAGATGCCGCCCGTAAAGGCCAATCCCCAGGAAATCGAGCAGCTGTTCTTCAACCTCTTTCTCAACGCCCTCGACGCCATGCCGAAGGGAGGATGGCTTGATGTATCAGTTCCGGCAGGACAGCCGGTGCTGCCCGATGGCCGGCCGGCGGTGACCCTTGTGGTCGCCGACACGGGTTCCGGCATTCCGGACGAGATCCGCGAGCGCATCTTCGAACCTTTTTTCACGACCAAGAAGCAGGGGCGCGGTACCGGCCTCGGCCTGTCGATCTGCCTCGGGCTCGTCCGCAGCCACGGCGGTGAACTCGAGATTGAGAGCAAGGTCTGGCAGGGCACGCGCGTCACGATCAAGCTGCCCATCGATTCTGCGGTCGTGAAGGAGGACCACCGCCATGGCTAAGGCGCGCATCCTCGTGGTGGACGATGAGGAGGGCATGCTCGAGGTGGTCGCCGACACGCTTCAGCATTGCCCCGACACGGAAATCATTCTCGAGGCGCAAAGCGCCCGCGCCGCGGAACGCTTGGTGGCCGAAAGCTTCGATTTGCTCATCGCCGACATTCGGATGCCAACGGTGGACGGCGTGGAGTTGCTGCGGCTGGCGCGCGAGCACGATTCCAACCTCGCCGTGCTGATGCTGACCGCATACCCAACGGTGGAAACCGCGGTGGAGGCGATGCGGCTCGGTGCCGTCGATTACATCGTCAAGCCGTTCCAGCCCGAGGAACTGCTGGTGCTCGTCCGCCGGCTGCTCGAAAGCAAACACCTGCGCGACGAGAACCGGTTGTTGCGCCGTCAGGTGGAGCGGCCGTTCGCCTTTGGTGAACTCATCGGCCAAAGTCTCGCCATGCGCCAGGTGTTCGATCGCATCCAGCGCATTGCGAGCAGCGACGTTGACGTCCTGATCGTGGGCGAGACCGGCACCGGCAAGGAACTTGTCGCACGGGCCATTCATCAACGCAGCCAGCGGCAAAACAACCCGTTCGTGCCGGTGGATTGCGGTGCGATTCCAAACGAGCTGATGGAAAGCGAATTCTTCGGCCACGAACGCGGCGCGTTCACGGGCGCGCAGACCCGCAGCCTCGGTTTGCTCGAGTTCGCCAACCGCGGGACGTTCTTCCTCGACGAAATCGGCCAGTTGCCCCCGCGGCTCCAGGCCAAGCTGCTGCGCGTCCTCCAGGAGCGAAAAATCCGCCGGGTCGGCGGCATGAAGGAACTGGAGCTCGACGTCCGCATCGTCGCGGCCACGTCGCTCAACCTCGAGGAGGAGGTGCGAAAGGAACGGTTCCGGCTGGACCTCTACCACCGGATCCATGTGGCGAAAATCGAACTGCCGTTGCTGCGCGAACGCATGGGCGACATTCCGCTGCTCGTGGACCATTTTCTCGCGCGACATGCAAAAGAGATGGGCAAGGGGTCCATCCAACTCGCGCCCGAGGTGATGGAAGTCCTGACTTGCTACTCCTGGCCGGGAAACGTGCGGGAGTTGCAAAACGTGATCAAACGGACGCTGGCCCTGACTCCGGGAAAGGTGATTACGCTCCACGACCTCCCGGATGAAATCGTCAGCCGCGCCGGCGAATCCGCGGGGGCAAACAGCGGCGGTTTTTTCGCCGCCCGCGAGCGCCGAATGACAACGTTTGAAGTCCAGTATTTTCGAGACCTGATGCAGGCATGCCATGGGGACGTGACCTGTGCCGCCCGGGAAGCCCAGTTGCCGCGCGGAACGCTATATCGGTTGCTCAAAAAACACGGACTCGATCCGGATGGTTTCCGAGGTGCCGCGGGCATCGATGCGCCGGGCTGAGGCGGCATCGCCAGCTGTATCATTCGCGTGAAATACGATGAACTCTGTCACGCGGATGTGACAGGCAGTAACGCGGTCGGCGAATCTACCGGCATCCCCAGCGTGTGAGCGGCGAGACCGCGTCGGCTGATCCGGCGACCGAGCGTCCGGATCCAAGCCGGCGCTGATTCTGTCACGACAACGTGACAGATCGCTGTATTTCAAAGTCGTGGCGCGGCGGCCGAGTAAATATATATAGAAACGCCGGGCTTACACAGCTGCCTGGTCGGCAGCACGATCTGCGCTTTCCGGTAAAAATGTCCGGTGAAGATGGCACCAAATCGCCCGCGTGCGGCAGTTGGCACCCGCCGTGCGAAGCAAACACAAGTCCAGCGGGCCATGTTAAACCAGCCGCCGCCGGTACTTTTCCGTCCATGCTCAAACAAGCACCTCGCACGAAAGTCACCCCCGAACGAGCGTCAACCGCAGGCCGCAAGTCGGCGGCCATCACGATGAGGGCCGGCACCTTTGCCGTTGCCGGCGCTGTTCTCTCGGCGTTCTCCGCCGGGGTGGCGCACGCCGTCGATGCGAAAGCGCTGTGGGAAAAGCACTGCATCCAATGTCACGGCGCCGACGGCAAGGGACTCACGAAAATGGGGAAAAAGTTGAACATCCGGGATCTCACCGACCCGAAGATTCAAGCCGAGGCCACGGATGAAAAGATCCGCGCAAACATCAGGGACGGCGTCAAGGACGCGACGGGAAAAATCCGGATGAAGCCGGCCGAAAACGTCACCGACGCGGAAATCACCGCCCTCATAAATCACGTTCGAAAACTGAGCTCCAAATAAACCCTGAAACTTTATGGAATCACTGTCAAAATTACCCGATACGGTGGGAGTGGTGGTCGGCACGATCATCGTCCTGGTCATATTGTCGCAATCGATCCGTATATTGCGTGAATATCAGCGCGGAATCATCTTCCGCCTGGGCAAGCTGGTCGGCCCAAAGGGTCCAGGGCCGATTTTCCTGATTCCCTGGGTCGATCGGATGGTCCGGATGGACCTGCGCGTGGTGACGGTCGACGTCCCGAAGCAGGAGTCAATGACGCGGGACAATGTGCCGGTCACGGTTGACGCAGTCGTATATTTTTCCGTCGTCGATCCCGTTGCGGCCGTCGTCAAGGTCGAGAACTTCCTGAAGGCGGTCTCGCTGATCGCCCAGACAACGCTCCGCAGCGTGTTGGGCCAGTCGGAACTGGATGAGCTGCTCGCGCATCGGGACAAGATCAACCACATCCTCCAGGAGATCATCGATCGGCATACCGATCCATGGGGCGTGAAGGTCAGCGCGGTGGAAGTCCGCGATGTCATTCTGCCGGAAGACATGAAGCGCACGATGGCCACGCAGGCGGAAAGTGAGCGCGAGCGGCGCGCGAAAATCATCAATGCGGAAGGCGAGTATCAGGCCGCCGAGAAACTGGTGCAGGCCGCCGGGATGATTCGCTGCGAACCGATCGCGCTTCAGCTCCGGTTTCTCCAGACGATGCGGGAAATTTCGAGCGAGCATAACACGACGACCTTCCTGCCCATCCCGATCGATCTCTTCGCGCCGTTCATCAAGAACCTGGCCGGAGGAAACGGCAACGGCTCGGCGCCCGCGGAGACATTTCCGCTGCCGCGAGTGCCAATAGCCAAATAACCGGCACCGGCACGCGACGCAGCAACCCTCATCCGGAGACATCGCATGAATGAGACCCGCCGTGAATTCGTCGGAGGCGCGTTGATCGCCTGTGGCGCACTGGGCGCAGGACTCGGCGCCAGCAGGTTGATCCGCAAGCTCAAGAAACCGGAGTCGCCGCCCACCACGCTGGTGGCGGCATTGACGGCCAAGGGCGAACTTGTGCGCGTGCCGGCCGAGACCGCTACGGTCCACGCCCATCCCGCACCCGCCGTCGGTGAGGCCGCCCGCCAGGGTGTGCCCGGACGAAAATGGGTCATGGTGATCGACCTGGCGAAGTGCAGCGGTTGCGCCAATTGCACGATCGCGTGCAACAAAATGCACGCCACCTCGCCGGATCGGCATTGGATTCGCGTCTTCCGAATGCAGGACAGCGCGCACACCGCGCCGTATTGGTTCCCCAAGCCGTGTTTTCATTGCGACAACCCGCCCTGCACGAAGGTCTGTCCCGTCGGCGCGACGTTCAAACGCCAGGACGGGATTGTACTCATCGACAACGAACGCTGCATCGGATGCCGGTTCTGCATGGCCGCGTGCCCGTATTCGACACGCTATTTCAACTGGGCTCGGCCGGATAACACCGTTCATGCCGGCAAAACGTATTCCCCCGAGACGGGCGTACCGCGCCGGATCGGCACGGTGGAGAAGTGCGATTTCTGCCCGGAGATGGCGAGCCAGGGCATCCTGCCGGCGTGTGTCACCAGCTGCGACATGGCGGCGATCTATTTTGGGGACGAAAACGAGGACGCGGTTTCGAACTCCGAGGAAACAGTCCGCCTCTCGCGACTGCTGGAGCAGCGCGCGGCCTACCGGTATCTGGCGGAGCTCGGCACGGAGCCGCGCGTATATTACCTGCCGCCGAAGAACCGCGAGTTTCCTGCTCCGTCGCTGGCGCCCAAGGCGAAGTCCTCCACGCCCATCGCGCCAGATCACGCGAGCCACGTCCATCAGAAGGCGACCACATGAAGCTCGCGGACACGAACCACAACGGTGGCGCACCGGCAATCGACCATGACCGCTTGAGGGACGACATCCTGGGCAAACTGCGATGTTCGCTCGCCACGCCAAACCGGAATGAACGGTTGTGGCTGGCGTTTCTTGGCACGTTGATCCTTGCGGGCGCGGGTGCCTATATATGGCAGTGCACCTACGGACTACAGGTCACGGGCATGCGCGAATACGTCTTCTGGGGCGTATACATGACCAACTTCGTCTTCTTCATCGGAGTCAGCCATGCCGGCACGCTCATCTCGGCCATCCTCCGCGTCACGGGCGCGGAATGGCGCCGGTCGATCACGCGGATGGCCGAGGCCATCACGGTTTTCGCCCTGATGATTGGCGCCCCCATGGTCATCATCGACATGGGCCGTCCCGATCGCGTGCTCAACGTGATCATCCATGGGCGGATGAACTCACCGATTCTTTGGGATGTATGCTCCATCTGCACGTATATGTCCGGCAGTCTGCTGTATTTATATGTGGCCATGATTCCGGATTTCGCCCTGCTCGCGCCCCGCGCTCCCATGTGGGAACGCCGAACCCTGCGACAGCGACTTTTCCAGGTCCTGTCACTGGGTTATCGCGACACCCCCGAGCAGCGGCGTTTACTCGAGAAAGCGCTCGCGACGATGGCGGTGATCATCATCCCGGTGGCAATCTCCGTGCACACGGTGGTGTCGTGGATATTCGGCATGACGCTGCGGCCGGGCTGGCACAGCACGATCTTCGGGCCCTACTTCGTCATCGGCGCGATCTTCTCGGGGACGGCGGGAATTATCACGGCCATGGTCGTTTTCCGAAAGGTGTACCATCTGGAGAATTTCCTGACCGAACGCCAGTTCAAGAACCTGGGCCGGCTGATGCTGGCGCTGAATCTTCTGTATATATACTTCACGCTCGCGGAATATTTGACCGCCTGGTACGGCGCGGAGGAGTCGGACCACCGGTTGCTCAACCTCCTCATGGGCCACAGCCCCTATGGCGTGGCATTCTGGACCTGGGCCTCGCTGTGCCTGTTCCTGCCCGCGTTGATCGTGATGCTGCCGTTGAAGGAAAGCCTGATCCCGCGGCTGCTGGTCGCATCGATCATCATCAACATCGGGATGTGGGTGAAACGGTACCTCATCATCGTACCGACGCTGATGACGCCCTATATAGCCCCGGAGGCCGCGGGTGTGACTCCGAGCTACATGCCGACGTGGGTGGAGTGGACGGTGACGCTGGGGGGGCTCGCGACGTTCCTCATGCTGTTCACCCTGTTTGCGAAGTTTTTCCCCATCATATCGGTTTGGGAGACGGTCGAAGGCGTGGCGGAACTGGGGGCGAAAAATATCGGGGTTGACCTCGACCGTCCGCTACATCCGCCACCGCGGCGGCTCGACTCACGTCGTCGGTTCGCGATGCCAGCGGCCGTTGCCATTCTTTTCCTGGTGGGTCTCGCCTTCGGTACCACTGCGTTCGGCGCCGCAACCAATGAAAAGCCGGTGGTTGCGGCGTCCGCCGCACGGGTTGAAATCGCAGTCGCGTCGCGCGACACCGACGAGGGGCCGCAGCTCGCCGCCACCGTCCGCTTGAGCGGCCAGCCACTCGCGGGCGCAGAGGTCGAGTTCTTCGTCCGACGCGCATTGGGCCGGCTTTCGCTCGGCACCCAGGCAACCGGCGCCGATGGCGTGGCCATGATTCCCTCGCCCAGTGATCTGCCCGGACGTAACGGAGGCGAACTGGAGGTAATCGCGGAAATCAAATCACCCGCCGCGCATGCCACTCAGGCCGGAGAGGCGACAATAAAAGCGGGCCAGCCCGCCGCCATTACGGCGGATCCATTCCCGCGTGCGCTTTGGTCGCCGCATGCGCCGCTCGGGCTCGTGTTCACCTTCGTGCTGCTGCTGGGAATCGTCTGGAGCACCTACAGTTTCGTCATCGTCCAGCTAATCCGGATACGGAAAGCCGGTAATCCATGAGCACGTGCCCTGCCCGACGGCCACGGAGGCGCGCCTGAAAGCCGCGTGCCCCCGTTCCGCTCAACACCTCACGCCAACACCAGAACCACGCCACCTATGAATCCACGACTGCGCCGGTGCCTCAACGCCCTCCTCTACGGCGGCCTCCCACTTTGGGGGCTGCTTTTTGTTTCCTGTGTGATGGTCCGCCGGCCGATGTTCTCGCCGCCCCAGTTCACCGCCGGCCCGATGGCCGGAGCGCAGTTCGTCGGTTCGAAGGAGTGCGCGCAGTGCCACGAGGAAAAGGTGCGCAGCTTCGGCGGGGCCACGCACTCGAAGCTGCTCGCTCCGGGCGAAAACGCCAAGAACGTCGGCTGCGAATCCTGCCACGGACCGGGCAGCAAACATGTGCAGTCCGGCGGCGAAGCGGGCACCATCATCAATCCGCGCCAGTCGCCCGCCACCTGTTTCGAGTGCCATGCCGACAAGCGCGGCGAATTCGCGCTCGCGAACTCCCACCCGGTGCTCGCCGGCAAGGTGTCCTGCGCCGACTGCCACAACCCGCACCAGGGCGAAATGGTGATCGGAGGCGGCGCCCGGAATCTAGCGTCGATGAACGACACCTGCTTCCAGTGCCACCCGAGCCAGAGGGGCCCGTTCGTGTTCGAACACGAGGCGCTGCGCGAAAACTGCACGACCTGCCACAATCCGCACGGGACGGTGAACGCGAAGATGCTCAAGTCGCGCAACGCGAGCCTGTGCCTGCAATGCCACTTCCAGCAGCAGACGGCCACCGGTCAAATCGTCATCGGCGGCCGTGATCACGCTGGCTCGCTGATTCGCGGCACCTGCTGGTCGGCCGGCTGCCACGAGGCGGTCCACGGCTCGCACGTCAACTCCTCGCTCCGCTTCTGACACCAACGCTCAACCCAGCCCGCCATGCACCTCTTTCGTACTTCCGCCCCGTGGGCACTCCTGCTGCTTGCCCCCTGCCTTGCCGCCGATGACATCGTCACCCGCGGCACCATCTCCGTCGGCGCCGGCGGCGCCCTTCAGGACGGCGACCGCCCGTCATTCCAGCAAATCTTCCAACACCGCAAGACCGGCTACGGCGGCATCGAAGATTTCCAGCTGACCAGTGAAAGGAAAGACACCGTCTTCACCTTCAATGCCCGGGCCATGCCCGGCGACGACAACTACCGGTTGCTCGCGCGCTTCGAAAAAACCGACAAGGCCTACTTCGAAGCCGGCTACACGCAGTACCGCGTATGGTACGACGGCTCGGGCGGCTACTTCCGGCCAACTGGCACCGAGTTCACCGTGTTCGACGAGGATCTCTCGGTCAAGCGGAGCACGCTCTGGGCGGAAGTCGGGCTGCACACCGCGAACCATACGATGGTCAAACTTCGTTACGAGCGCCTCGGACGCGAGGGCACGAAAAGTTCGACCTTCTGGGGCGACACGAACCTGACCGGAACCTTCGGCGGGCGCGGTATCGTGCCGACGTTTTACGCGCTGGATGAAGTGACGAATGTGTTCACTTTCGACATCGGCAACAGCGCTCTGGAAAACGCTGCGTGGCATGTCGGCGCGCGCTATGCCGAAACCACGCTCGACAACCGGCGGCACACGCGCCGCCGCCCGCAGGAGACCGCCGATCGCATCGTCACGACCCATGACGACACGAAAACCGACCTGTTTGCCACGCACGGCTACTACCAGCGCCAGTGGGGCGAAAAGCTCTCGGTCTCGGCCGGTGCGTTGATCACCAACGTCGACTCCACGATCGAGGGCAGCCGCATTTACGGGCAAACCTTCGATCCCGTCTATGATCCAGCGTACGTGCGCCGGCAGCAACGCGACGAGGGCTACTACGATCTCGAAGGCACGGCGGAGTTGAAGCAGACGGTGCTCAATCTCAATGCGGCGTACGCGCCGTCCAAGCACTGGTCGATCCGGCCTTCGCTGCGGTTCGAAAACCTGCACCAGGAGAGCATCGCCGAGTTCATGGAAACCAACATCGGTCCGAGCCCGGCGTTCGTGGCCATCCTCGAGGATGGCGAAGGCGAGCACGAAAAGAAATGGGACGAGTTTTCCGAGGCGGTGGAAATCCGCCACACCGGCCTGCCCAATCTGACGTTCTCCGCCCGGGGCGAGTGGCTCCAGGGCAGCGGCAATCTGGAGGAAACGCGGCTGCTGGAACATGGCGCGATTGTCAGCATCGACCGCGACACGGACACCGAAAGGACCTCGCAGAAGTATTCGTTCACCTCGAACTGGTATGCGCAGCCCGGGCTGACGCTGGCGGCGCAATATTATTACAAGGTCAACCAGAACGATTACGAGGCCCGGCGCGACAACACGCCCGCCGGAACATCGAACCGCTACCCCGCCTACCTGGCCAACCAGGACTTCGAGACCCATGATTTCAACATGCGCATGTTCTGGCGGGCGACGCCGACGCTCAACCTGGTCACCCGCTACGACGTCCAGCAATCGAAGATTCACACCGGCGGTGAAGGCCTTCTCATGGCCGACAGTTCCAAGCTCACGTCGCACATCGTGAGCCAGGCTGCCACGTTCAGCCCGACCGCGCGCGTATATTTGAATGCGAACGTGAATGTGACTTTTGATCAGATGAACACGCCGGCGATCGCGTTCGTCCAGCACGGCGACAACAACTATGTCAACGGCTCGCTCGGTTGCGGTTTCGCCGCGGCGAAGAAGGATGACTTCCTGGTTGATGCGTCGTGGTTCCGCGCCAGCAACTTCATCGATCGCTCGGAGTTCACGCAGCCGTACGGCGTGAGCATGAAGCAGCAGGCGCTCTATCTGACGTGGGTTCGCCGCGAGAGCGATCGCCTTATATATACCATGAGGTACGGTTATATCACGGCGCGCGATGGTACGTGGGTCGGCCGGAACGACTTCAACGCCCACGTCGTGTATGGTAAAGTCCAATACCACTTCTAGCCAGGCACGGCTGACCGCCTGAGGCGGTTCTCGCTGCCGGTCGCGTCGCGGATGACGCGTTCCGAGTTGTCCGGTAAAACCGCCGGCCGCGGGCTGTGATGCCCGCGGCCGGTGCGTTTCCGCATATATTGTTTCGCGCGGCCTTCCCTCTAGTGCCAGAGGGAGGATTATGCGCGCCCGGACGGTAATCGGCGCGCAAACCTGCGCAACGAATGCGCAGTCAATGGCGGGTCCTTTCCGGCATAGTGTGAATGGTTCAAACCGGATTCGAACTCTTACCTTCACCGGCCAATCCGAAACTTACCGCCATGATTAATCGCCCTCGCTGGACAAAAAACACCTTCATCTTCGGAGGCGCAGCCTGTTGGGGTCTGCTGCTCGTCTCCTGCGTGATGGTCAATCGAAATGCCATGATGATTGCGCCGCCGCAGATTGCGGGCGCCAAATTCGTCGGCTCGAAGGACTGCGCGCAATGTCACGAGGAAAAATCCGCCAGCTTCCATGACGCGACGCACTCGAAGCTGAAGGCGCCGGGGGAAAACGCCAAGGACATCGGCTGCGAGTCGTGTCATGGCCCGGGCAGCATCCATTCGCAGAAGGGCGGCGGAGCCGGCACGATCATCAACCCGGAGAAGAACCCGGAAACGTGCTTCCAGTGCCACCTCGACAAGCGCGGTGAATTCAGCCTGGCCAACAGCCATCCCGTGCTGCACGGGGATATGTCCTGCGGCGACTGCCACGAGTTGCACAAGGGCGACGCCATCGTGGGTGGCGGCACGAAATTGGCCTCGGCGAACGATCTCTGCTTCAAGTGCCACGAATCGCAACGCGGGCCTTTCGTGTTCGAGCACGAGGCCACGCGGGACGGCTGCACCAGCTGCCATAACCCGCACGGTACGATGAACGCCAAGATGCTCAAGTCGCGCAATCAGACGTTGTGCCTCCAGTGCCACACGCAGCAGCAGACCGCCAGCGGCCAGCTGATGATTGGCGGGCGCGACCACGCGTCCTTCCAACCCCGCGGAACGTGCTGGACCTCCGGCTGCCATGAGGGCGTCCACGGCTCACACGTCAATTCGTCGCTCCGGTTCTAACCATGCCACACAACTTTAAAACTACGCCCACCATGCATAGCTTTCGCTCCTGCGCCCCTTGGTTCCTCCTGCTCATTCCTGCGGCGCTCCTGGCCCAAGATATAACCACCGAGGGGACCCTGTCGGTCGCCGCCGGCGGCACCCTGCTCGACGGCGATCGCCCCGCCTTCCAGCGGATCCTCCAGCAAAAGAAAGACGGATTCGGCGGCATCGAAGAGTTCCGCCTCATCCGCGAAGACAAGGACTCCGTATTCAAATTCAATGCCCGCGCCCTGGTGGGCGAAGGCGAATACAAACTTGGAGCCCGCTTCGAAAAGACCGATCGGTTCTACTTCGATGCCGGCTACGAACGGTTCCGCGTCTACTACGACGGCAGCAGCGCCCTCGTCGCGCCAACGGGCACGTCGTTCGTCATGTTCGATGAGGACCTGAGCCTCATCCGCAGCAAGCTGTGGGCGGAGATCGGCGCCTTCACCGCGAACAAGACCTTGATCAAGCTGCGTCTCCAGCGGAACGAGCGCGACGGCACGAAGGACTCGACCCACTGGGGTGACACCAACCTCGCCGGCAACCTCGGCACGCGGAGCATCACTCCCGCGTTCTACGATCTGGATGAGGTCACCACCACGATCACCTTCGATGTCGGCAACGAGTCGCAGGAAAACGTGAAGTGGAACGTCGGCGCGCGGTATTCCGAGACCGAACTCGACAACAAGAAGGTCACCCGCCGCCGCCCCTACGAGCCGACCGCCGACCGGATCACGGTCACCAAGGATACGACGGAAAACGACATCTTCGCCGTGCACGGCTACTACGCCCGGAAGGTCAACGAGAAACTCACCGTCTCGGCCGGCGCGCTGCGGACCAACCTCGACACCGCCATCCGCGGAAGCCGAATCTTCGGGCAGACTTTCGATCCGGTGTTCGACCCGGTCGCCGTCCGCCGCCAGTACCACGACGAAGGCTATCCGTCACTTCACGGGGACGCCGAACTCAAGCAGACGGTGCTCAATCTGAACGCTGTTTACCTGCCGCAGAAGAACTGGTCGATCCGGCCGAGCATCCGCTTCGAGAATCTGCACCAGGAGTCCATGTCCGAGTTCGTCGAAACAAATGTCGGCAACGTGCCGCTGTCAGTGACCGCGATCGAAGAACTCGAGGGCGAGCACACGAAGAAGTGGGACGAGTTTGCCGAGGCGATCGAAGCGCGCTACACCGGCAAGCCCAACTGGACGTTCAGCGTCAAGGCCGAGTGGATCCAAGGCCAAGGCGATTTGAACGAGGCGATCATCGAGCACGGCGAGGAGCTGATCCATCGCGACGTCGACAACGAGCGCTTCAGCCAGAAGTACTCCCTCAGCGCCAACTGGTACGTGAAGCCCGGGCTCACCTTCGCAGCCCAGTACTACCTCAAGAACAACCAGAACGACTTCAATTCCCGCGTCGACAGCACGGACAACACCGGCAGCGACCGCTACCCGTCGTTCCTGGCCAACCAGGACTTCGAAGTGAACGACTTCAACGTCCGGATGACCTGGAAGCCGGTTTCGGCAGTCAACCTGGTTACGCGCTACGACAATCAGCAGTCGAAGATCCTGACCGGCGGCGAAGGTCTCGCGATAGTGCAGAGCTCGAAGATCACGTCGCACATCATCAGCCAGAACGCGACGTGGAGCCCGAGCGGCCGGCTATTCCTGATGGCTAACGTCAATGTGACGTATGACCAGATGGAGACGCCTTTCCGCTTCGCCACCGTGCAGAACAGCGACAACAACTACGTGAACGGCACGCTTGGCGGCGGCTACGCGGCGGGCAAGCAGGACGACCTGTACGTCGACTACTCCTGGTATCGCTCCCGCAACTTCCTCGACAACTGGGCCGTTTCGGTTCCGTACCTTGCGAGCCAGAAGTTCCAGTCGGCATCGCTCACCTGGGTGCGCCGGCAGAGCGAGAACCTGGTCTACACGATGAAGTATGCCTATGTGACCAATCGGGATCAGACCTACAATCTGAACGACTTCGACGCCCACGTTCTCTATGCGAAAGTGCAGTACAAGTTCTGAGTCACTCGCCCCGATCATGACGACAAACTCTGCGGCATTCTGAGCAAGCAACGCGCAGCCAAACCCACGAGAATCCGTATACTGCCCATGCTTTATTGAATTTCCGTGAACCGCTCGCGCCTACGGTCTCCGTAGACTCCGGGCGTAAGCGGAATGTTAGCTACCCCAATAAATACCGGCCGCAGACATGTGGGTGTCTGCGGCCGGTCCGTTTTTAGAGGTCTGGTCTCGATCGGATCACTCCGACGCCGCTTCAGGTGAGGACACGAATCGGCGTCCGCGGCCGAGGTTTGATCGGCCCGCACATCGAGACGACTTCGCGTCGCCCCGCCTTCGACCGCGGCGTGAAGCTGTGATTGAGAACCTCGCGCGTGCCGGGAGCCGCCGCTTCCGCGGCGGAATGGCCGTTGTTCGCCGGGCTTGCGCCGCGCACTCCAACTCCCAATCTGCTGCCCCGCATGCCCCCACCCACCTCCGCCCACGACGACGTGGTGCACAGTGAATCATTTCTCCGCTCCTTGATGCGGCGTCAGCTCGGCCTTTCGGTCTCCTGCGCCGCAACCTTCCTCGTCGCGCTCATCGGGCTGCCGCTGTTGAACTACTTCGCGCCCGCCCTGATGGCGACACGCGTGGCCGGATTCACTCTGAGCTGGCTCGTGGTCGGCGTTCTCTTCTTTCCCTTCGTCTGGATCATATCGTGGATTTTCATCCAGCGCTCGATTGCCCTTGAAGAGGAAGAGCTCCGACAGGTGCAGCGGCGAAAGGAGGTGCATTGAGCATGACCGCCTCTTTCGCTTTTCTCGGTGGCGTCGACCCGTGGATCTTCACCTTCTCGTTCATCACCGTCGTGGTGACGATTGGGATGGGATTCTGGTCCGCCAGAAGGTCGAAGACGGCCAGCGACTTTTTTGTGGCCGGCCGCTCCGTCTCGGTCGGCTGGAACGCCTCGGCGATTTCCGGCGAATACCTTTCCGCCGCCTCATTCATGGGCGTGGCGGGAATGGTGATGTCCAGTGGCTACGATGCGCTGTGGTATCCGGTTTGCTACGCATGCGGTTATCTGTTCCTGCTGCTTTTCATTGCCGGACCGCTGCGGCGCTTTGGCGCGTACACGATTCCTGATTTCGCGGAAGGCCGCTATGACTCGCCCGTCTTCCGGAAGATCGCCGTCGTGTTCGTGCTTTTCATCGGGTTTTTCTACACCATGCCCCAGATGAAGGGTGCCGGCGTCACCCTGGCGTACATCTTCCCGGGAATGCCCTATTGGGGCGGAGTCGTGTTGGTAGGTGCCGTCATCACCTTCAACGTCGCGCTCGGCGGAATGAAGGGAATCACGCTGGTGCAGGCCTTTCAGTATTGGGCGAAGATGTTCGCGATCAGCGTGCCCGTTTTCGTCCTGATGGCCGTCTTCGGGTTCTACAACGGCCACCTGGCAGAGACATCCGCGCCCACGTCGCCGGCCGTCGACGTCGCCTCCGTGGCGCGCAAACCGCTGGTTGAAAAAGCGCCGACCGACGCATCGTGGATTTCGCCGTTCGGTCCATTGACGACGAAAGCGGTGACCGCTGCGGCCGCCGCCCGGCCAGCCGAGGAGCGCGCCGCATTCCTGGCGGAACACCAGCGCTCCTATTCGCTGCTATATACATATTCGCTCATCATGGCGCTGGTGTGCGGGACCGCCGGATTACCGCACATCCTCGTGCGGTTCTACACCAACCCCGACGGCGTCGCGGCCAAGCGAACGACGATGTGGGTCATGATCCTGATCGGAGTCTTTTACGTGTTCCCGCCAATCTTCGGCGTGCTGGGCCGGAATCTCCTGCCGGAACTGTATGCCGCGACCGGGGCCAAGGGCACCGACAAGATTGTCCTCGAGCTGCCGCGCATCATCAACGAGCGCTACGGGGTGTGGGGCTCAGTCATGAGCGGAATCACCTGCGCCGGTGCGTTCGCGGCGTTCATGAGCACGTTCAGCGGGCTGCTCGTATCGATGACGGGGGCGCTCGCGCATGACGTTTACGGTCGGATGCTCCGGCCGCACGCGAAGCCAGCCGAGCGGCTGCTCGCCTTCAAGGTCTCAGCCGTGGTCGTGGGCGCAGTCGCCATCATTCTCGGCACCGGCGTCGAACAATTGCAGATCAACTTCATGGTTGGGCAGGCGTTCGCCATTGCCGCCGCGAGCTATTTTCCGCTCCTGTTCATGAGCGTCTGGTGGCGCGGGATGACGATGAAGGGCGCTGCCACCGGAATGCTTGGCGGCGGCCTGGCGGCCCTCGCCTGCACGACGGTGATCAATCTCAGCGATTTGAAGAAGGTCGACCTCAACGCGTTTTGGGCCGCCCACCCGCTTGCGCGGATTCTCTGCGAACAGCCCGCGATCTGGACGGTGCCGCTGGCAATCGGCCTGATGATTGTAGTCTCAAAACTGACCGCGGAGCAGGTGCCAGCCGATATCCGAATGAAGATGCTCGTGCTGCACGCGCCCGAGACGCTCGGGCTCAAGCAGGAGTACATTCAGGAACACATCCAGGAGCACATCGGCGCTTCGCATTAGCTGGGCCAAGTGGCGCCCGCCATTCGACAGCCAGAGAAGGCAAGACACTACATCGCGCCTTGCGCGCGGCGTATCCGGCGTTGCAGAACGGCCGTTTATCTCGCCGCGTTGCCCGGGACCTCCGGCTTGAGTTCTCGCGTCATCAACGCAGCGAGCGCGGCAGCTGGCTTCTTGCCCTCGCAAAGGATCGCGCGGACTTCGCGCAGGATGGGGGCGTCGATACCGCGCCCTTCGCAGAGTTCGGCAAAAGCCTCCGTGGTCTTGAAACCCTCGACCACCGTCTTCCGGTTCGCGAGCAGCGCCGCTGCGGTATGTCCCTCGCCAATCCGGTGGCCGAACTCGCGGTTGCGGCTCCATCCGCCGTAACAGGTCGCCACGAGGTCACCAAAACCGCTCAGGCCGTAAAAGGTTTCGCGCTGCGCGCCCAACGCCACGCCGACGCGCACCATCTCGGCGAGCGCACGCGTGAGCAGCGCAGCTTTCGTGTTGTCGCCAAGTCGCAATCCGTCGCAGCAACCGGCCGCAATGGCGTAGATGTTTTTCAGGCAGCCGCCGAACTCGACTCCGGCCAAATCCTCGCTCGTGTAAATCCGCAGGGTCGGCCCGCTGATTTCGGCCTGCACTTTCTCCGCCCCGCCATCGGCCGCGGTCACGGCTAGCACCATCGCGGACGGATCGCCACGTGCGACGCCCAGCGCGTTGGTCGGCCCGGTGAGCGAGCCCGCCGCTGTTTCGCCCAGCACTTCCGCGATCACCTCGGACGGCCGCAGGTGCGTGCCCAACTCGAGCCCCTTGGCAAGGCTCAGGACGAGCCGTGGGCCCTTCGCCGCGGATCGCGCTCGTCGCAACCGTTCGCACGTTTCGCGCAATGCCTGCGCTGGACAGGCAAGCAAAGCGACGTCGGCGTCAGCCGCGGCCGATTTCAAATCCGCATCAATCGCAATCGACGGCGGCAGCCGCATTCCCGGCAGGTAATCGGCATTCTCACGCGCCGCGGCGATCGCCGCTGCATGCTCGGCACGGCGCGGCACCAGCGTCACCGCGTGACGCGCCCGCACGAGGTGAATCGCAAAAGCCGTCCCCCACGCACCAGCACCCAGGACCACGAACTTCATGGCCGGAGACTATGGCACATTGAACGGGTGAACAGGGCGAAAGCGGGCCGGCTAGCGCAGGAAAGCCGGAATTTTTTCCCCGGCGACCATCTGTTCGAAGGTCTCGCGGGCGTTGATCAACTCGAACGCGCTCCCGCGTACGAGCACTTCCGCTGGCATGGCACGGGTGTTGTATCGGCTCGCCATCGTGTAGCCGTAAGCACCTGCGCTCATGAAGGCGATCAACTCTCCCTCGCCCACCTCCTGGAGCTGGCGGTCCTTCGCGAAACAGTCGCCGCTCTCGCAAATTGGTCCGACTACATCCGCCGTTAACGCGCGCCGCGAGGAGTCGCGATGCACCGGCACGATTTCGTGGAAGCTCTCATACATCGCCGGCCGGACGAGATCGTTCATTGCCGCGTCGACAATGAGGAAGTTCTTGCCGGCACCGCGCTTCAGGTGCTCGACGCGGGAGAGCAACACGCCGGCATTTCCCACCATGAACCGTCCGTGCTCGAGCAGGATTTTCAGCCCCAGCGGCTTCAACAGCGGAACCATCGAGGCACCATAGCTTTCCGGCGTCAGCGGCCGCTTGTCAGCCGGTTGTGCGTCCCACCATGCCTGCTGACCGCTGGCCAGTGCATCGCGATAGACGATGCCCATGCCGCCACCAATCGAAAAGTAGGTAATCCCGAATCTCGTTTTCAGATCGGCCGCGAACGGTGCCATCTTTTCGACCGCTTCGACGTAAGGCGCGACCGAGGTCAGCTGCGAGCCGATGTGCATCTGTACGCCCTTGATCGCGATGTTGGGATACTTCGCCGCCGCCTCGTAGGCCGCGCCGGCATACTTCAGCGGGATGCCAAACTTGTTGTCGCTCTTCCCGGTCGTAATCTTGGCGTGCGTCTTCGCATCGACGTCCGGGTTTACCCGGATGGCGATTGGCGCTTTCAGCCCCACCTTGCCGGCCACATGGTTGATGCGGGCGAGCTCCGGCTCGCTTTCAACATGAAATGCAAAAACGCCGTTCTCCATCGCCAGCCTGATTTCAGGCTCCGTTTTGCCGATCCCGGCAAACACGCTCGACCGCACATTCGCTCCGGCGGCCAGCACCCGCTGGATCTCGCCGCCGCTGACCAGGTCGAAACTCGCGCCCAGGTTCGAGAAATGGCGCAGCAATGCCAGGTTCGAATTCGCCTTCATCGCGTAGCACAGCTGCGCGTCGAGGCCAGATAGCCCGCGCTGAAGCCGCCGGTAATTGTCCTCCATCGTGGCCGCACTGTAAATGTAGGTCGGCGTGCCGTATAGCTTCGCCACCGCCGCGAGGTCGACGGACTCGCAGTGCAGATCGGGACCGGAATAGTGAAAGTGATGCATGGGAACTCGGTAAAAACCTGTTAAAGGCGCGAACCTATCGGGTTTCAGATTGAAAAAACCAACCTAAAATCAGATCACCGGGCCTGTGCTCCGCGTCCTGCTCAACCTCTGTCATCGGCCTGCGATCCGATTTGGGTTGAAGCGGGATCCGCGGGGCCGGTTCCGGGACCCGCGCTTTGCGAGTTTTATCGCGGATAGCAATCGGAAGCCGCTCGACACCGATTTCCACGACGCGATCCTGCGCGGCCGAAAGCTGGCCCGAAACCTTTTCCGAATCGCGGTCGCCGGCGGGTGCGCGTGGGTCGTATTAGAGAGCGCGAAAGCGCTTTCCGTGTTCTGAGGCGGCCGCCGGTTGGTGTAGACTGGCATCCCCTCGCCTCGCGAGTTCCGGCTGCCGGTTGTGAGTTGCGGCCGGCCGGGACGCTGCAATTCTCATGGCGAGCCTATCGCATGAACACCCCCAGCCTCTCCCGTCGCGATTTCATTATCCGCAGTTCCGCCGTCGCCGCTGTCGCGATGCTGCCGAGCGCCCTGTCCGCCGCGCAAAAATCCGCCGCGTCGCGCTGGCCGGTCGGCTGCTTCAATCGCCCATGGACAAAATGGAGCTACGATCAAGCGCTCGATGGGATCAAGGCCGCAGGTTACCAATGGACCGGGCTGCTCAGCGCCACAAAGACCGACCCGTTGATTGGCAGCGCGGCCACGCCGGAATATCTCGCCGCGTTGAAACAGAAAATCGCCTCGCGCGGACTCAAGGCCAACATGGGCGCACTGCGGCCCAAGACCGACGCGCCGCTCGCCGATGCCATCAAGGATCTGCGCAAGCAGCTCGAGAACGCGCATACGCTCGGCCTGAAATACGCCCTCACCTTCGGCGTGAACAAGCCGGAGCAATACGCACAGTACTACAAGATCATGGCTGACGCGGCGGCGTTCGCCCAGGAACGCGGGATCAATGTCGTGCTCAAGCCGCACGGCGGGGGCAGCGGCGCGTCCGAGGAAATCCTCCGCAGCATGAAGGAGGTCGGCCATCCGAATTTCAAAATCTGGTATGACGCCGGAAACATCATCTTCTACACCGGCAAGGATCCCGTCGCCGAACTCGAATCGATCGCGCAACACGTGACCGGATTCTGCGCCAAGGATTGTCCGAAGCAGCGCGGTGAAGTCATGATCCAGTTCGGCGAGGGCAAGGTGGATTTCGCCGGCGTGTTCAAGAAACTGAAGGCGGCGGGCTTCAACGGGCCCATCATGGTGGAGAGCTGCCGGGTCGGCGCGACACCCGATGAAACGACGGCCAATGCCCGCGCCAACCGGCTGTTCCTGGAAAAGGTACTCGCCAGCGTGTGAAAACCATCGCCCCCGTGTTAATCGGAATTCCCTCGCAGCGCACCCGAGCCGCGGCCCGAAATTCACTCTTCGCCACGCTGCCGGCTGCGGCCGCCCTCCTGGTGCTGGCGGCCTGCACCACGTCATCCACTCCGAGGGCAGACACCACAAAACCGGTTGCCCGCGAACCGGCGTTCAAGCCGCAGAAGCTGGCGGCGATCGACGCGGTAATTGCCGAGGCGGTCGAAGCTAAAAAGCTTCCGGGTGGCGTTGTCTGGCTCGAGCACAACGGTGACGTTTACCAGAAAGCCTACGGGAATCGCGCGCTCGCGCCGGCGCCCGAACCGATCACCGAAAACACGATATACGACGCCGCCTCGCTGACGAAGGTCGTCGCGACGACGACGGCGATCATGCAGCTGATCGAACTCGGCACACTCGACTTGAATGCGCCGGTGACGCGTTACCTGCCCGCCTTCGCTGCGAACGGAAAACAATCGGTCACGGTGCGTCACCTGCTCACCCACACCTCGGGGCTGCGACCGGACCTCGATTACAAGCCCGCTTGGTCCGGTATCGAGCCGGCGGTGCAGAGGGCGTGTGCCGAGTCATTGCGCAATCCGCCCGGCGCGAAAGTCATCTACAGCGACATCAACTTCATCGTGCTCGGCGAACTCGTGCGCATCGCGAGCGGACGCCGGCTCGACGATTACGCGGCGCGCGAAATCTTCGGCCCGCTCCAGATGACCGACAGCGGCTTCCTGCCGCCGGCCGCGAAACTCGCTCGCATTGCGCCGACGCAGATGACGGAGGGAAACATGCTGCGCGGCGTGGTGCACGATCCCTCGTCGCGAATGATGGGCGGAGTGGCGGGCCACGCGGGCGTGTTCACGACCGCCGCTGATCTGGCGCGATTCTGCCGGATGCTGCTCAATGGAGGCGAACTCGACGGCGTGCGCGTGCTCAGCACCGAGAGTGTCGCGCAGATGACGCGGCCCCAAATCGACGGTTCAGACCGCCGCGGGCTGGGCTGGGACATCGACTCGGGTTACTCGGGTCCACGCGGCCGCTGGTTTCCCGCCGGCGCGAGCTTCGGCCACACCGGATTCACCGGCACGAGCATCTGGATCGACCCCGGCTCGCGCAGTTTCGTGATCTTCCTCAGCAACCGCGTCCACCCGGCCGGCAAGGGCGACGTGGTCCCGCTGCGCCGCGAAATCGGCACCCTCGCCGCCGAGGCGATCGGACGCGACGTCGGCGCGGTATTGAACGGCATCGACGTACTCGTGCGGGACGATTTTGCGCCCCTGCGCGGATTGCGCATCGGGCTGATCACGAACCAGAGCGGCCGCGACCGGCAGGGCCGCTCCACCATTGATCTCCTTCACGCCGCCCGTGATTTGAAACTCGTCGCGCTGTTCAGCCCCGAGCACGGGATTCGCGGCAATGCAGACGCGAAGGTCGCCGATGATGTCGACGAGAAGACGAAGCTGCCGATCTACAGCCTTTATGGCGAATCGCCTCGGCGTGGCGCAGGGCAGTCGGCTGCTGACTACGACCTCGCGGTGATTCGCGCGCGGGCGCCGAAGCCCGAACAGCTCCGCGAAATCGATGCACTCGTGCTCGATCTTCAGGATGTCGGTGCGCGGTTCTACACCTACTCGGCGACACTCGGAGCCGCGCTCGAGGCCGCGGGACGTGAAAAGAAAAAGTTCTTCGTCCTCGATCGCGTCAACCCGATCACCGGCACGCACATCGAGGGACCGATCCAAACGCGGCACCCGAGCTTCATCGGATTCCATCCGCTGCCGGTGCGGCACGGCATGACGCTCGGTGAACTCGCACGGCTCTTCAACGCCGAGCGTGGTTACGGCGCCGACCTCGCCGTGATTCGGTGCGAGAACTGGACCCACAACCAGTGGCTCGATCAAACCGGATTGCCGTGGGTGAACCCTTCGCCGTCGATGCGCAGCCTCACGGCGGCCACGCTTTATCCCGGCCTCTGCCTGCTGGAGAGCACGTCGATCTCGATGGGTCGCGGGACCGAAAAACCGTTCGAGCAGGTCGGTGCGCCCTATGTCGATGGCGAAAAGCTCGCAGCGGAGATGAATCGCGCGGCGATCCCCGGCGTGCGGTTCGAACCGGTGCGCTTTACGCCGCAGCCCGCATTTTATCCGGGACCGGCGACATCGCTGAAATATCGCGATCAGGAATGTGGCGGCGTTCGCGCGGTACTCACCGGCCGTGACGCGTGCCCGGTCGTCGACATCGGCATCGAGCTGGCCCTCGTGCTGCGGCGGCTGTACCCGACGCAGTTCAAAGTGGATGACATGTCACGGCTGCTCGGCGACGATGCGACCCTCAATGCGCTGCGTGCCGGTGAATCACGGGCGAAAATCAAGGCCAGTTGGGCAGAGGGACTGTCGAAGTTCGAGCAGCGGCGCGGCGCCGCGCTGCTCTATCAACCGAGCGCCCCCACCTTTGCGGTCTCGCCCAACCCGACCCGGCGATGAACTCGTGGGCATCTGGCGCCGCGGCCATCGCGGCGGCAGTGAGCCTGGCGGCGATCGTTCGCGCCGCCGTCGCCACAGGCTTGAGCAGCTTCGAGGCGCTCGAGGAACCGCTGGTGCAATTCCACCCGGCAAGCGGCCGGTTTGAGCCGGATTCGTTCATCAACATCACGGAGGTCGAACCCGGCACATTCCGCATGTCCGCACGTTATCGCACCGAGTGGTGGGACGGAGATCGCGACACCACCAATCGTGATCGTCAGCGTGCCGAAGTGAAAGGGCTCGGGCCGCACCAGAGGCACGGCGATGCGTACGAGTACACGACGACGTGGCGTTCCAACGCCCGCTTTCGCGGCAGCACCGGGTTCTGCCATCTGTTTCAACTCAAGTCGATCAACGGCGACAGCGGCGCGCCGCTCGTCACGCTGTCGATTCGCGGCGACAAGGCAGTCGTCGAAGCGAATCCCGATGGACCCAAAATCGTCGCGCGCGAATTCGGCTGGAAACCTGTCACGTGGCAGACCGTCCGCATTCGCGTACGCACGACGCCGAATCGCGACGGCGAGTTGATGGTGTCGGTCGACGGCGACGCGTTTGTCGGCAAGACGAACGTCGCGCTCTCGCGACCAGAGGCCGATTCCTATCGGCCGAAATGGGGATTGTACCGCCGTGCCGCGGTGAACGCGCCGATGGGTGATGACTACGTGGAGCACAAGGACGTGTCGGCGCAGTGCGTCGGTGCCGCGGGGATCGAAAATGCGCCGATGGAAACCAAGGCGCGGCTGGAGGCGGCGGCCGCCACTCCCGAGGTCGCGCTGCGGTCGTTGACGGCGCAGCCTCCGTCAGCGGCGCGCGACTTCGCGGTCGCTTCGATCGCGGCACTGTGGGCGGAAACAGCGCCCCCCGCGGCCATGGCTTGGGCGGAAAAATTGCCGCCCGGCGCCGCACGCGCGAATGCGATCGGGCGTATTTTCAGCCGGTGGACGGATCGGGATGTCACGGCGGCGGTCAAGTGGCTGCACGTCCGCGCCCCGCGTGCCGACCTCGACGAACTGGTCTGGCTCTTCGTCACCGACACGACCTATCGCTACGTGCAGCGATCTCTCGCGCTCGAAGCGATTCCACTGATCGTCGACCGCGAATTGCGCGCCAATGCCATGGAGCACGTGGCGGAAATTTGGTCACGCGCCGAGTTGGAGCGTGCCACCGATCATGTTCAGCAAAGTCCGGCGCTCGCGGCGGACCAGAAGAAGAAGATCGTGGAGCGGATTCGGGCGTTGCGCCGCGGGAAATCAGGCTGACATTGCCGCTGCGCTACTCGGAACGGAGAAATCCCGTTTCGAGCGCAGCAGAGGCACGCTTCCCGTTCGCGGCCACCAGCTCGACGCCATCCTTCGTTGCGCGGATCTGCTTCACGCGATTAAACCCGGGAGGAATCGCAGCGACCGCCATGATCGTGCGGACGCTGGTCGGTCTTTTCAGATGCAATACCAGCGCGGTCGGAATCCCGCAGCGCGAGAGCGCGTTCGACCGGGCGGACTCCGCGAGCCCGTAATGAAAGTAGCTCGTCGTGTCTTCGATCCCCATCACGCCGGTGTGGCGGCTGTTCCACGGCGGATAATGCCGGCCACCGTTCGAGATCCAGAGAATGGTGTGCCGGAGCACGCGCGGATCGCGCAACGCGAACCACACGTAGCCCTCGCGCGGAAATGTGACCGCGTTCCACGCGAACTTCAGCTTCGGATCCGCCGTCAGCATCACGAGATCTTCGTAGCCGCGTCGGGCCGGAAACCGGCTGACATCCGTGTGCCGGCCGTCGGCCAGCGGCACGCGCCCGAGCGAAGCAAACGTCGCGCCCGGCTGGAGCGACTGATAACCGCGGTTCTCCGGCGATTCGAATGCACCCGGGAAAACCTGCGCGTGTTCGAAACGGCTCGTGGTGACAATTCCACTACCGTCCGGTTCGGGAAACTTGATCAGCGCATGGTGACCGACCGGCATCGGTCCACGCGCGCCGGAAACCACATGCCGCTGGTAGATCGCCGCGTGGCCGTCGATCAGTGTGACATATTTATCGACGTGCCCGCGACGCACGGTCGTTTTGAGCGCCGCATGCACGGTGATTCGATCCAGCGCGCGCTCGAAGGCCGTGAGATGCCAGCGGGAATTCGCGGTTTCACCATGCGGCGGGTGCTGCTCGCCGCGCCACGGCGTTCCGTTCCCACCGAACGGTGCGCAGAAAAAATCGCCCCGCAGCGCCCGCAGCAGCGCCGGCGTGTCAGTCGCCAGTTTCTCCTCCGCCCACGGCGCCACGGCGAACGGCGACACCAGCCGGCGGCCCAGACGAAATGCCACCGGGCCCAAGTGCCCGCCCAGTTTGGTGAGGTGCGCGTGGACGTGACTCGACCGAAAAGACCAGGACGGCTGGCCGTGAACGATGTGCAGCGTGGGTGCGCTCATGCGTGCGAGCATCTCCGCCGGCCGCGATCGACGCAAGCGCGTTGGCGGTCACCGCTCGTGCACCGTCACGATATCGTAGATTGCGAGCGGCGGGATAATCAGCCTGGTTTCGCCGCGCTCGTGCATGAATGGCACCGGCCGCGCACCGGGCTCCAGCGTGATACGTGCGGGTTTCGTTCCAAGGCGGATCGTGATTTCGAGTGGAGCGAGCGGCGCGATGTTTTCGACGATTGGCCGCGTGGCATGCTCGCCCGAGGCGTTGACCAGATGGATGAGGAACTTGCCGTGATTGCGCGCGACCACCACATCGACATCCGGCGAACCCTTCACCTCGACGAGCGGGCGCGGGAAAAGTTCGCGCACGATTTCATGCACGAAATCGCGCAGCCCGGCCGGGCGATCCTTGGCGTAAATCTCGGCGGCCGTCAGGTAGATCGCGGCGATTTTTCCGCGACCATGGCTGGTGATCGACGCTGCCGGCTGGGGGCTCGCATCCGGATTCTTCACGGTGGTCAGCTGGCCGATGGTACGAATGCCTCGGCCGGGAACAAAATTCTGCCGGCGGCCATTCATCTCGGAAGTCACGCCATCGTGCGCAAGCCGGAGCGCCGTCATGGGCTCGACCACGCCTTTCAATGAGATGCCGAGTTCGTGCTCGAACAGCTTCGCGGAACCGGGACCTACGAGAAGCAGGTTTCCCCCCGCCTGCACGTACGACGCGATTTCGTTCCGGAAGGCCGGCGCCAGATGCTCGCATTCCGGAACGATGATCAGCGGATACTCGCGCATCCGCCCCGTGAGCTGGTGCTCGCCAAGGAGCTCGACCGAGCACTGGCGTTCGAGGAGCGGCAGCAACACGCCGCGCACCCGCGACAGATTTCGCGAGAACAGTCCGTTGCTTCGCCGGTATTGATCCACCGTGGAAAAAAGCACCGCGATCTGCGGCATGGCCTCGGAGTGATGACAGACCGCCTGCCGCTCGCGGCAGAATTTCGCGACCTCAGCCATCACGGGCATCTCCTCGTCAAAAATCGAGCCGTCGCGTTTCTGTTTGAAGTACGCCTGGAAGCCGCCGCCGAGCGCGAGCACCACCGCCGCCTCCCGCTGCAATTGCACCGCGGTTTTCTGCACTTTCTGACCGGCCTCCGCCGCGGCTTTGCGGGAAAAACTCCAGGCCATCAAATCCCAGGGCACGCTCTGCCGCGCAAGGTACCGGCCGGCGATCCGGGCGGAATTGACACTGTCGTCCGGTGAGTAGTCGCCGGAGAGGAAATCGACCGGCGCGCTGACCGGCTCGGGCATGTGATCCGTGAATGCCCAGTTGCTGCAAATCTGAAAACGCGGATGAGTCTTCTTCACCTCCGCGATATAGGTTCGCAGATAACGGCGGAAAGCCTCGCGGTGAAATTCCAGGAACTCGAACCAATGCGGTTCACCCGATTTCCGCGGAACCGTCGAGATGCCCGTGGCCTGCTGAAACGCCGCGATCGCCGCCGGGCCGTAGTCGGGCACCGCTGCCCAGCAATCCCCGTCCACCCACACGCCGTCGACCCCGTAGTTCCCGGCGAGCTCGCGCAACTGGGGAATCAGAACCGTTTCCGAATATGGACCCCAGAACGACGTGGCGCGTGCATTTGGTTTTCCGTCAGCGTTGATGGCGGCCCAGCCCGGATTCTTGATCGCATGCAACTCGTACACACCGGAGTAATGCATGAACAAGGCGACACCGCGCGCGGCCGTCACGTCCCGCCACGTGCGCAGCGGATCGCCGACGAATCCCGGCACGGGATTGCCGACATTCGTCGGATAACTCGAGTAGCCGGGATGCCCCTTGCAATCGATCTGGAGGTAGTCCGGCCCGACCAGATCGATGATTCGCTCGATCATCTCGCGTGTCGTGTTCTTGCCGACTTCGCGATCGTTCGGACCGGCATGAAAATCAAAATGCATCCCGAGAAAACTATCGGCGCGCCTGAGTCGGGGCGGTTTCTCGGCCGGTGCCGATTGCGCCAGGAGCGCGGCCGACAAGATGGCAAACGTCGCGGCCCAACCGACGAGCAAGGCGGGTTTCATGATCAGCGGCTCCCCCTCGCGCAGAGGCGCGAACGTTGAGAGCCGGTTGTTTTGTGTCTGGCTCTCCACGATGGCGCGAGTCTCAAGTCGCTAGCCGCAACGCGCCTGGGGCGAGGCGGGCGTCTCGCCCGGGTCCCGGCGCATTGCGGGCCGGAGGCCCGCGCTCCCAGGACGAGCACGTATGGCACCGCGAAAGACCAGCCCTACTTCACGGTCTCGAGGTAGGCGCAGAGCGTGTTCACGTTCCCAATGAAGGCGCTTGTCGTGATTTGTTCGCCGCTGACGCGACGCCCTCCCGAACTGACCCAACGCCCCTGGCTGTCGAGCGCTGCGATCGCTTCTCTCGTGCGCGATTCCAGGTCGCCGCCAGCCCCAGCCCGACCTCTCCGGCCGCCGGTCGCCGCGCCTTTGCGCTTCTTCAACATCGCGTCGCGTCCATCGGCCTTGACCTGCTCGTAGTAGGCGATGGCCGCGTCGACGCCGTAATCGCTCTTCCACGAGTATCCCGTCTGCCGCTCCGGCGACAGGTCCTCGACGCGATATTTTATCTTCCCGTCGCGGTCGCCGTAGATCGGCGTGTTGGTGCCGAGTTCGTACATGCGGGCCCAAAGGCCGGGCGAAAGCTGGGAGCGCTTGAACCACGCGATCGCGCGCGGCAGCGGCTCGATGTACTTCTTGTCCCCGGTTTCGATATACAAATCCACCAGCAGCCGCATGACGCCGACGCTTTCGCCCGAGCAGACGCTCGGCGGTTCGAAGGCACGCGCCCACGCGGGCTCCAGCTGCGGATTGTACTGCTGGGCCCACGCCGGCTGCGGCTCGGGCAGTTGCGCCATCAGCAAAAAGTCGCCGCCCTTGATTGCCGCGGCGCGGAACTCCGGTTTGCCCAGCCGCTTCGCGGCGTCGAACAGTGTCATCACGCAATCGCGGTGGGTGTTGTCGTTGAGCGTGTAGTAGCCCATGTAGTTTTCCTTGGGATATTCACGGGGATATGACTTCGGGAAACGCGCGGGCTGCACCGGATACTCCTTCGGATCGACTTGCACTCCGTTCCAGCGCTGGGGCCAGCCGCCGTTCGGCCGCTGCGCCGCCAGCAGCTTGGCCAGCCCGTAGTCGCGCGCGTCGCGAATCCGGACGTCGGCCGGCTGCTTCGATTGCTTCGTCACGTCGCAGTACGCCAGCAGGAAGCGCAGCGCGCTTTGGGTGTTGTCGTCGTCGTAAGTGGAGATGTTCTTCCGCTTCGCCGCGTCCGCCGCCGAAATCTTCCCGACATCGGACCGACGGTACCACGCGGTGCTCTTCTTCGGGTTGAAGTCGATCAGGTAGTCCCAGCCGCCGGATTCGAGCTGGCCGGTCGCCAGCGCGGTGGCCGCGCCGCGTGCCGCGTCGAGGTAGCGCGCGTCCTTGGTTACCTCATACGCGCGCAGGAATGCCATGCCCATCGAGGGCGTGCCCGGCGGCTGGATCCAAATCTGCGTGTCGGTCGCGTCATTTTCGCCCGCGCGGGTCTTCAGATCCGGCGAGTAACGCCACAAATAACCGCCCTCCGTCGCGATCGAACGCATGAACGCGGTCGATTTCTCGAGGGCCGCACGGGCATCACGGGCGAGCGCCTCGTCGGCCGCGCTGAGTGGCGCCGAAACGAGGGCGGCGAGTGCGACCAGCGCAAATGCCCGCCACCATCGGCCGGGACGGCGCTGGGAAACCGCACCAGCCCTCGCGCAAGGGGATGCCGTCAAAGCCGGGGAAACAAAGGCGCCCTGATCGAGAGGGCACCCGGAAGCGGGGTGTTGGTTTGTCATCGAGGCAAATAAGAGACGGTTCGAAGGTCCGGAACGTTGCGCGAGCCTTCGCTTGCGTCCGCCGAATGCAACCATTCGCTTGGTTCCTGCGTCCTGCGCGACGCGCGGCGTCATCTGGCGCCGCTCTCCCACCCCAAACCCACATCCCCATGAACCGTTTGCTGCTCCTGTTCGCTGCCCTGATGACGACGCTTGCCGTCCGTGCGGCGGATGATCCCATAAAAACTCGCCTCAACAACTCCCCCCGTCACCTCGAATGGGTGACGGTCAAGAACGGCGACCGCGAAGTGAAGTGCTTCATCGGGTTTCCCGAGGTGAAGAGCAAAGCCACCGCCGTGGTCGTGATCCACGAAATCTTCGGGCTGTCCGACTGGGTCCGCGGCGTCGTGGACCAACTCGCCGAAGCCGGCTACATCGCCATCGCGCCGGACTTTCTCTCCGGCATGGGACCGAACGGCGGTGGCAGCGACTCCTTCAGTCCCGATGCCGTGCGCGGCAAAATTCAAGGCCTCGCGCAAGAGCAGGTTAACGGCGACCTCGACGCTGCCGTCAGCTATGTCGGCAAGCTGCCCGCCGCCAACGGCAAGGTTGTTGTCGGCGGATTCTGCTGGGGTGGTGCCAAAACGTTCGCTTACGCCACCCACAATCCAAACATCAAAGGCGGGCTGGTTTTCTACGGTTCAGCGCCGAAGCCCGAGGAGTTCTCGAGCATCCGGGCGCCCATTTACGGGTTCTACGGTGGCAACGATGCGCGGATCACCGCGGCGGTCCCACAAGTCACCGAGCAGATGAAGGCCGCCGGCAAAAGCTATGAGCCCGTGATTTACGAAGGCGCCGGCCACGGCTTCATGCGCGCCGGCGAAGCGCCGGATGCAAGCGAAGCCAACAAGAAAGCCCGCGCCGAAAGCTGGCAGCGGCTGAAGCAACTGCTGAGCAAATTATAAAAGAAGAATCGGCAAAAAGCTGACGGAAAACGAGGAAACAGCAGAAAGAAGAAATAAGAAACGGTTCGGCCCGGTGCGTTCGTCGCGAACGTACCCTGGTCGTTCCTCGGACGCAGTTTCGATCACATCTGCGGCTGGAAGCCGCAGCCACTGCCGCGCTGGCATCCGTGTTTCTTCTTTCTTCTTTTTGCCGTTTCCGAGGTTTTAGGGGCGCCGCCCCCTTTTTGCCGTTTCCCGCCCGCGTTTGTCCGCACTTCTTTTTGCCGTTTCCAAAGTTTGGGCACCCCCCTCTTCACCTTTTTGCTGTTTCCAAAGTTTGGGGCACCGCCCCCGGCGTTTCTTATTTCTTCTTCCTGCCGTTTCCGTAATTTAGCCGCGTCTCACGTTCTGCCCGTCTCGCGTTCTTCCACGTCTTCCGCGTCTTCCCCGTCTCGCGTTCTCCCGCGTCTTTCCCGTCTCGCGTTCTTCTCGTCTCGCGTTCTTCCGGCCATGTCCAACGTCACTTCCCTTCACGTCAATGGCACGGGGCGGACCTGCGATGCCGCCCCCGAACGTTCGCTCCTCAGTGTATTACGCGACGATCTCGCCCTGACCGGCGCGAAGTACGGTTGCGGCGAAGGACAGTGCGGCGCGTGCACCGTGCTCGTCGATGGTGTGCCCATCCGCTCCTGCCAGACTCCGGTCGGGGCGATCGGGCCGCAAAAAATCACCACGATCGAAGGACTCGAGCGCGACGGACGGCTGCATCCGTTGCAGCAGGCGCTGCTCGAGGTCGGCGCATTTCAATGCGCGTACTGCGCGTCCGGTATGATCATGTCCGGCGTCGCGCTGCTCGGAAAGAATCCAAATCCGACCGAGCCCGAGATTATCCGTTTCATGGATGGCAACATTTGCCGGTGCGCCGGTTATGGTCGGATCATCGACGCCATCAAACTTGCCGCGAGTGCCGCGAAAGGAGGGACGCAATGAAAGCCGGGAAATCATCCGCGGAGCGGGTCACCGTCCAGACTATCGACCGGCCAGCCACTGAGCGACCGTGGGCGGTCGCGGCCCCATGGAGCCGCCGCGAATTCGTCAAAGCATTTACCGGCGGGATGGCCGTCCTGTGGCTCGTGGATTTACCGCGCGCACGCGCGGCTCAGGCCGAGTCCGGCAGCAGCGGACGCCGCGGAGGCCAGCGCCGGCCGACTGCGCTCGCCGCCTGGCTGCACATTGCGGCCGACGGCACCGTCACGCTGTTCTCCGGCAAGGCGGAGGTCGGACAAAACGTCCGCACGTCGCTGACGGCGTGCGTGGCGGAGGAACTCGCAACGCCGCTCGCCTCGATTCGCGCGGTGCTCGCCGACACGTCGCTCGTGCCCTACGATGCCGGCACGTTTGGCAGCCGCAGCACGCCCGACATGGTGCCGCAGATTCGACGCGTGGCGGCGACGGCGCGCGAAGCGCTGGTCGATCTGGCAGCGAAAAAATGGTCGGTCGGTCGCGACACGCTCTCTGCAGCCGACGGGAAAATCCGGCACGCCACGAGCAACCGCGCGATCGGCTATGGCGAACTCACCCGCGGGGAGAAATTCGTCCTGGATGTCTCGGACAGCGTCAGGTTGAAGCCGGCCACCGATTGGAAAGTACTGGGAACATCGGTGCGCAAGGTTGACGCCCGCCGCTACGTGACGGGCCAGCACGCCTACGCGGTCGATATTTCGCGGCCGGGGATGCTTCACGGCCGCGTCCTGCGCCCGGCGGCGTTCGGCGCCACGCTGGCTTCGCTGGATGCGAGTGGTGCCGAAGCGATGCGCGGTGTGACAGTGGTGCGTGATGGGAATTTCGTCGGGGTCACGGCAGCGACCGAGCACGTCGCCGCGCAGGCGGTTGCCGCATTGCGAGCCGAATGGAAAACGGCGCCGCAGGTGTCGGAAAGGGACCTGTTCGCGCACCTTCGCTCGACGGCGCGGAACGCGCCCGCAGCCGACGCAAGCGATCCGACGACCCCCGGCGCATCCCGCCAAACCTACACCGTCGCTTACATCGCCCACACACCGCTCGAACCGCGCGCGGCGGTCGCCGAATGGCAGGGCGAGCAGCTCACCGTCTGGACTGGCTCGCAGCGTCCCTTTGGCGTGCACGGCGAGTTGGTGCAGGCTTTCCGGCTGCCGGATAAAAGCGTCCGTGTCATCGTGCCGGATACGGGCTCGGGCTATGGCGGCAAACATTCGGGTGAAGCCGCCGTCGAAGCCGCGCGCCTGGCCAGGGCCGCCGGCAAACCCGTGAAGCTCGTCTGGACGCGCGAGGAGGAGTTCACATGGGCGTACTTCCGGCCGGCTGGTGTGATCGACATCGCGAGCTCGGTCGCCGCGGACGGACGGCTGATGCGATGGGAATACCACAACTACAATTCCGGTGGGGCCGGTCTTCGCGCCCTCTACGACGTTCCTGATCGCAAGGAGGAATACCACGGCGCGCAGTCGCCGCTGCGCCAGGGCTCATACCGCGCGCTGGCCTCAACGGCCAATCACTTCGCCCGCGAGACCCACATCGATGAACTCGCGCGTTCGCTGAAGCTCGATCCGGTCGAGTTCCGGCTGAAGAACCTCCGCGACCCTCGTGCCCGCGCCGTCCTGGAGGCAGCGGCCCGCGCGTTCGGCTGGGGTCAGTCCACCCGGCGCGACGGACGTGGTGACGGTCGCGGGATCGGAATCGCACTCGGTTTTGAAAAAGCGGGATACGTCGCCACGTGCGCGGAGGTCGCCATCGATAAGGCGACCGGCAAGGTTCGCGTCGTCCGGGTGGTCGAGTCGTTCGAGTGCGGCGCGATCCTGAATCCGGACCATCTGAAAAACCAGATTGAGGGCTGCATCGTCCAGGGGCTGGGCGGCGCCTTGTTCGAGGCGATCCGGTTCGAGAACGGCCACATCCTGAACCCGCGGTTCTCGCAATACCGCGTGCCGCGATTCAGCGACACGCCCGCCATTCAGGTCGTGTTGCTGGACCGCAAGGACCTCACTTCCGCCGGAGCCGGAGAGGCGCCGATCGTCGGCATCGCGCCCGCGGTGGGCAACGCGATCTTCGACGCTTCGGGCATTCGGTTGCGTTCGCTGCCGCTGGTACCGAACGGTCTGAAGGTCTGATACACCGGGATCCTTTGGGCGGCTGCCGCCTGGCGGAAGACCGGAAGCGCTGCGTCGGTCCAACCCGGTCTTCGTTTGTCGCCGGCCGGCCTGACCCCGCCGAATCGTGGCCGGACCTGTCAAGAATATCAGTTAACGCCGAGTGACCCCGATCCTAACTTGCGCCGGAATAGGCCGACAACCCCTCGCCCCGGCCGGAGTCAGCGTTTCCACCGGTCGCGTCAACTCTGGATAAAACCATGAATATCCAAAATCACTCCTGTGCCCTGCTGTCAGCCTGGCTCATCCTTGGAACCGCGTGCCTGACCGCCGCCGAATCCAGCCCCGCGGCGCCGCCGCCCGTGAAAAATGCCGAGATCGTCGAGTTGAGTCCATTCACGGTCGAAACCGACCGCGATCTGGGCTACCTGGCGGAAAACACCTTGGCCGGCAGCCGGCTCAACACCCAGCTGCGGGACACCGCGGGCTCGGTCTCGGTCTTCACCAAGGAGTTTCTGGATGACCTCGCGATCACCGACATCAGCGAGTTGGTGGAGTACAGCGTGAACTCCGAGATGAACACCAACGCCAATCAGACGGGCAGCGGCCTTAACCCGGTGATCAACGCCCAGAGCCTGACGCCGACGATGCTCGTCCGGGGGCTCGATGCCAGCGTGGGCATGGATTATTTCGTCAGCATCATGCCGCTGGATACGTATCGCACCACCCGTTTCGAGGACACACGGGGGCCCAACAGCATTCTTTTCGGCATCGGCTCGCCGGGTGGCATCCTCAACCAGTCGTCCAAGGTGGCGACGACCCGCGGTGACAGCGCCAATCTCCGCTTCAGCACCGGCTCCTGGAGTCGCGGCCGGCGAGAGATCGATGCGAACAAGGTGCTGCAGAAGGACCGGCTCGCCATCTCCCTGGCCGCGGTGCAGCAGGAGAACGGCGGCTGGCGGGCCTTCGACTTCAAGGACAAGAAGCGCATCTTCGGTTCGGTCATCTTTCGCCCAATCCGCACGGTGAAGATCACCGCCATGGGTGAGACCGGCCGGGACATCAACGCCGTGATCCGCGCGACCGTGGAATCGGATGCGGCGCTGGCCTGGTACGACAACCGCGAGGCCCGGGGCGTGAGCGCGGTGACTTTTGCGCCAAACAACACGGTGCCGAACGCCGCGATGCAGGCGCTGGGGGTCACGGCCCGCGATGGCAACCGGACGGGCAACAACCGTCGCGCGATCTTCATCGAAAACGACGGCACCACCTTCGACAACATCGGCGCGTTCCTTTCCGGCAGTTACAACAACTCGGCGGTGCGCGCGCCGGACGGCACGCCGGGCATCACGTCCTCGACGCTGCGCGTCAGAGATCCCTCGATTTACCCCGACGACATCAACGCCGCGGGCCCGGGCATGTATCGGGAGCAAAAGCTGAGGAATTACACCCTCTCGGTCGACTGGCAGGCGACCAAGAATCTGGCGTTCAACCTCGCCCACAATTACCAGGATACCACCGCCGAGGTTAATTTGATGACCGGATCCGATCCCACGCTCCGGGGCGACCCCAACCGCACGCTCGGGGTCAACGGCGTGGCCAACCCCTACGCCGGCCGGCTCTACTTCGACGGCACCTGGCGGCGCGACACCCATGTGGGTGAAGTCCGGGAGACAAGGCTGTCGGCCTCCTATTCCTTCGACACCAAGTCGAAGTGGTTTGGCCGGCACCGCCTCGCGGGCATGTATTCCGAGTCGTCGCAGTTCGACGTGCGCTACAACTCGTGGCTGGCCCTCGCCGGCCGGCCGTTCAACAACACCCCCAACAACGCCAACAACCGGATCACGGTGCGCAATTACATCACCGAGGGGAGCTGGGCGACCTACCAGGTGGGCGATTGGCGGAAGCTGCCGCCCACCGTCAACTTTGGCGGCCGCGACTACGAGCTGACCTTCGCCCATGAAGTCGGCGGAGCGAACAACAGCGGTGGCGAACAGGACGCGAAGTCGATGCTCGGGGTCGTGCAAAGCTACTTTCTGGGTGGAAAAATCGTCACGACCCTCGGCTACCGGCAGGACAAGGTCGATGTCATCGAACTCGGATACTACAACGACCCGATCGTCGGCGACATCGTGGATCGCGATCGCAGCAAATCGAAAACCACGAGTGCGACGGGCTACACGGGGACGGCCGGGGCGGTCTACCATGTGCTCCCCTGGGTGTCGCTGATTGCCAACCGCTCCACCAATCAGGGCGTGCCGTCCTTCGTTCGGAAGATATTTCCCGACGGCGCGCTCGGGCCTTCCTCCGAGGGCCACGGCGAGGACTACGGGCTGGGCTTCGATCTGCTCGACGGCCGGGTGCACGCCAAAGTCGTCTATTTCACCTCGAACGAACAGGGCAAGATCACGACGGCCGGCTTCGGCGGCGCATCGGGCCGAAACAACCGCGTGATGGACGCATTTGGCGACGCGCTGGTGGGCCCCGGCCGGCCCTTCACCCAGGCCCAATGGGATCCGATTTACGACCAGTATACCCCGCCGGCGACGGCCGCCTCCTCCGAATACGACGCCAAGGGCTACGAAGCCCGCGTGACCACGAACCTCACGCGCAACTGGCGGCTGGTGGCCAATTATTCCTACACCGACTCCCGCCGCCAGAATTCGGCGCAGGAGATCCACGCCTGGTACGGGCTCAAGAAGGGAGAGGGTGACCTCCTGACCCAGGGCGTGCGACAGGATGCGAACGGCAACTATGTCGTCGATCCCGGCGCCTACGCCCCGGAGGGCACGGTCGCGAAATGGATCGAATTGGCAGCGCTGCACCCCGAGGCCAACCTCGCGACGCTGACGACCTCCAACGGGCAAACCGTGGCGCAGGAAATCCTAAACACGGTCGACACGTATAACGATCTGACGGAACAGCAGGACAAGCGCTGGGGCGTGCGCCCACACAAGATCAGCCTCTTTACCGCCTACGATTTCAAGGCGGGCCGCCTGAAGGGATTCACTTTTGGCGGCGGCTGGCGCTGGCGCAGCGCGAATGTGATCGGATCGGATTCCAAGGGGAATGAAATCACCGGCAAGGTGATCACGGCGAACGACCTGATGATGGGGTACACGCGAAAATTCGACCGCGTGCCGGGCCGGTTTCGCTTCCAGGTGAACATCTCGAATGTCTTCGACCAGACCGACATCATTCCCGTGCGTCTCTCGACCTCGACCGCGGCGCCGGACGGCTACCTGCTGCCGGGTGGACGTGGTGTCGCCTACAGCCGATACGATCTCGTGGCACCGCGCGAGATTCGCTTCACGACGACCTGGTCGTTTTGAGCCGCAGCGCAGCGAATGCCGGCCATCCGGGAGCAATAGTCTGGCGCCTGGCGGCACGGCAATTCGGCTGGTACGTGGTATCAGGAGCACGATTACGAATCACGAGCCCGTTGGCCTTTGGCTGCGGCCCCGAGCCGCGGGCGAGTGCCTCCGGCCGTGATGGCTCGAAACTTTGCCGGAGCACTCAGATGGAGCAGAGGGAACGCCCAGCGTCGGCGCCGAGCCCGCCGAAGCGTCCCGTGCGGAATTGCATTCACGATCGATTCGATGATCCTGATCGGCCCCCATGAGAATCCCACGTTGCCGGCGGCTGGCGCTCACGGCCGCTTTCGCCGGTTCACTATTTGTACCGCTCCACGCGCAGACTCCGCCTCCCCCCGCGAAGCGGCTGCCGCCCGCGGGTATTGCCATTCCGGATGCAGCGCGAGCTGAGCTCACGTCCGGCGCAACCGCGCTTCGGCGCGAGATCGACGCGCTGCAAACCGAGCTCACCCGCACGCCCCGACTCGCGGCACTGCTGCCCGACGTGGAGATTTACCACAAGGCCGTCGACTGGGCTCTGCGCTACGATGAGTTCTTCGCGCCGAAGCAGGTCGACACCGCACGCCACCTGCTCGACGTAGGACGGGAGCGCGCCATGCAGCTACGGCGCGGCGCCGCGCCGTGGCTCGAGGCGACCGGCTTGGTGATTCGCGGCTATCGGTCGCGGCTCGACGATTCGATTCAACCATACGGGCTGGTGGTCCCGCCGAATCTTCCGCGGAATCGCCCCAATCGGCTCATGGTGTGGCTGCTCGGACGCGGCGAAAAACGCTCCGAGCTCGCATTCATCGCGGAACGCGAGGCCGGCCCGCCGCAGTTGATGCCGCGCGACACCATCGTGCTCGTACCCTACGGCCGGTTTTGCAACGCGACGAAGTTTGCGGGTGAGGTCGATGTGTTCGAGGCGATGGCGGCCGTGCGCGGCCAATACTCCATCGATCCAGATCGCATGCTCGTGGCGGGATTTTCGATGGGCGGCGCCAGCACCTGGCACCTCGCCACCCATCACGCGGGATTATGGTGCGCGGCCTCGCCGGGCGCCGGTTTCGCCGAAGTGGCGACCTACACGAAGGCGTTCGCCCCGGGGAAGGAGCCGCCGACCGGGTGGGAGCAAAAGCTCTGGCGCTGGTACAACGCGACCGACTATGCCGGCAACCTCTTCAATTGTCCGACCATTGCCTATAGCGGAGAGATTGATCCGCAGAAACAATCGGCCGACCTCATGGAGCGGGCGATGGCGGACGAGGGGCTGAAGCTGGCGCGCAAGATCGGTCGGAACACGGCGCACAAATATCACCCCGAAACCAAGAACGAGCTGACGGCAGCGCTGGAGGCGCTGATGGACAAGGGTCGTGATCCGCGGCCGCGCGAGCTGCGCGTCACCACCTACACGCTGCGTTATCCCGGCGACTCCTGGCTCCAAATCACCGGACTGGAAAAGCACTGGGAGCGAGCCGACGCGCTCGCGCGAGTCGAGAGTAAGACCATTACCGTCACGACGAAAAACGTGAGCGAGTTAAGTTTGACCTGGCCGCGCGATGCGTCGGCGCAACCCGAGTCTGTCGTCATCGATGGACAAAAGCTCTCGCGGCCAGAATCCGACGGCGCGCTCGCGAACCTGAGCAAGGAAAATGGCCGTTGGAAATGGGACCCGTCCACGTCAGCCGCGACGGCTGCGACCCGGCCGGCCGGGTTGCGCAAAACGCCCGGTCGAACCGGGCCGATCGACGACGCGTTCATGGAGCGATTCGTATTTGTTCGGCCGACCGGAGAGCCGCTCAACCCGAATGTCGGGTCTTGGGCTCGCCACGAACTCGCACACGCGACCAAGATGTGGCGCGACATCTTTCGCGCGGATGCGCTCGTAAAAGACGACACCGCGATCAGCGATCAGCATATCGCCGGCGCGAATCTGATTCTTTGGGGCGACCCGTTGTCGAATCGACTGCTCGCTCGGATCCTGCCGAAACTCCCGCTGCAATGGGACGCCAACAGAATTGTCTTCCGAGGGAAAACCTATGGAGCGGCGAATCACGCGCCGGTGTTCATCTTCCCGAATCCACTCAACCCGGCCCGCTACATCGTCCTCAACAGCGGAATTGATTTCCGCGATCATGCCTACGGCACCAACTCGCTCCAGATCCCGAAGCTCCCTGATTTTGCCATCATCGATCTCCGCGAGCCACCCGGCTCTCGCTGGCCCGGCAAAATCGTCGACGCCGGGTTTTTCGATGAACAGTGGAAATGAGGCGTCAAAGACGAGCCCCGACGGGAGCTGGCCCCGCGCAACCACGCGGCGTGACAGCGAGGGGCATTGACGCATTGTTGGGGCATTTCTTCATTGGGGCGACACCAGCTCGAAATGCGTGGCGATCATCTGGAAGTCATCGGAGAGCGAATATGGCGCAAAACACTCCAAAGTAAGTTCGGCGAATGATCGCTCGACGAAAGCGTTTGTACTTTTTCGGAAACATTTCCGCGTTCCATTCGATCCAAGATACCGTCTCCCGAAAATGCTCCTGAAACCATTCCGCTCCGTCACTCTTCCATGAATCGTAGTAGGCGCGAGCGTAGCGTAGGTCGTCCTCGATGAACTCGAGGAACTCGACCGGTTGGCTCTTCACTTTCGGGACAGCCGCCGCTCAAGTTCGCCCAGTGTGATCCGCTTCGCGGTGCCCGACCGGTATGCGGCCCATCGGGTGTCCAACCGTTTCTTTTGCGCGGCAGTCACCGGCAGTGAGTCGCTGACGCCGGACAGCCAAAGCTCTTCCGCCAGCTGGAACCGCTGGCGCTTGGGTAGCTTTTGTAGTTCGGGAAAACTTGCCAGCGTCATGCGGGAAAAACTAAGCCGGTAGTGCCGGTAGTCGAGTTCACGACCTTCCCTCCCGCTATACACCCCAACCCGGCCGATAGGTGTACCCCGGACCGACAAATTGGTTGGCAAAGGCGTGATTCGTCACCCTGCCGGCTCGCGCATCCCATTCCAACCGTGCGCGGGCGCGAATTGCCGCGACACCCAATAGCGTCATTTCGGTCAGTGGTGCCGCATAGGCGAAATCTGAACCACAGCGTGTTCCCTGTCGGATCGCGTTCGCCCACTCGGCGTAAGGCCCGCCGGCGACCCGTGGAATGGTCTTCGGCGGCAGGGAACCCCGAAGTTCCTCCATCCGCTTCTCCGGCAGCAATCGCGCCGATGCACTGTGCGAACTCACCCACATCACACCTTTGTCGCCGTAAAAGAGGCTGCCACCGGCCTTGTCGAACTTGAACCCGTCAACGGGCTGCGGCGGCAGTAGTCCGCCGTCGAACCACTTCAATTCGACGGGCGCGCGGTTTCCGCGGGCGGGAAACCGATACGTCAGTGCATTGGTTGCCGGGAAGCTGTCTGGTTTCGGGGCGGTGCTCGTGGCTTCGACCCTGGTCGGAGCGTCCAGCTCCAGCGCAAAGAACGCCGCGTCCATCTGGTGGCAGCCCCAGTCGCCGAGGCAGCCGTTTCCGTAATCGACGAAGCCGCGCCATGAACTGTGACTCCGGCTGCGGCGGTACGGCCGCTCGGGCGCCACGCCGAGCCAGAGATCGTATTGCAGCGAGGCCGGCGGCGTTTCCTTTCTGGTCGCATCCTCGGGATCAGGATCCTGCGAGTATCGCATCGGCCAGTTGCTCCACGCATGGACCGTGTGCACCTGGCCGATCAAGCCTGCCTGCACCCACTCGCGCGCAAGTCGGATGCCCTCCGCGGCACGCCCCTGGTTGGCCATCTGCGTAATCACGCCTGCCTGCTTCGCGGCGGCTTGGAGCGAACGTACCTCGGTGATGCAACGGCAAAGGGGCTTCTCCACCACCACGTGCTTGCCCTGCTTGATCGCCATCATGGCGATGGCGAAATGCATGTGGTCCGGCACACAGATCGCCACGCCATCTATTTGATCGCCCATCCGCTCGAACATGACCCGGTAATCTTGAAACCATTTGGCGTCGGGAAACCGGGAGACGAGGCTCTTGGGCGCACCAGCGGCTTCCGGCGCTCGTGCGCGCGCGTGGTCCACATCGCAGAAGGCGACGAACTGCTCCTGCTCGAGCGCATTCTGCGCCACACGTCCACGCCCACCGACGCCAACGAGTGCGAGTTGCAGCCGCCCATTTGGCGAAGTACGGCCTTGCCCGCGCAGGCCGCGGGGCAGGAAAAGCGATGAACCGGCGAGCGCGCCACCGCGCAAAAACTCACGACGTGGAAATGTCATGGCAGGAGTGATGTTGAAAATGCGGTGGACGCGATCTGCGGCAAACCGGCAATGCCGGCCCGAACGCCTGATGGCTATTTCTTCTTAGCAGGCCGAACCGGCAACGCTTCCTTCGGCGGCGTCAGCCCATCCCCGGGCTGATCCCACATCCGGTACGGATCGTGAAGTCGGTGTTCCTCGGCCAACAGCAGCGCCTCCATTTCCTTCCGCCTTCCGGCGTAACGCGGGTCACGGGCGAGGTTGACCTGATCCGGATTCGGCGGGTGTCCCGTCAGCGTCCGCACCGCCACTGCGTGATGCTCCACCAGAAATTCCTCGGGATTCTCAGCGAGGTTGAAAAGCTGCGTCTCGCGGACCTGCCCACCGAGGACATCGTACTTGATCAGCTTCCAGTCACCACGCTTCACGCTGCGGATGCCCGGTTTCGTACCGCCGCAATAGGCTCCGTAGACGACCTCGCGGACGACGTCGCGCCGCCCCTCGAGCACCGGTCGGAAACTCAGCCCCTCATTCGACTCGGGGGGTGCGATGCCAGCGAGGTCACACAGGGTTGCGAGCACGTCGAGCAGGTAGATGTTTCCGCGGGCGCGCATACCGGCCTTGATGCGGGGGCCCTTCACGATGAACGGCACCCGCCAGGTGTGTTCGTAGAGATTCTGTTTCCCCTGCAAGCCATGCCGGCCGATCGCGATTCCATGATCCGAGGTGTAAAAGACGTAGGTATTATCCAGTTCGCCCATCGCCTCCAGCCGGTCAAGCACGCGGCCAATCTGGATATCGATGTTTTCACTACAGGCGTGATGGCGGCCGAGTTCGTTGCGCATCGTCACTGCGTCGCGGCGCTCCCAAACGCCCTGCACCGCCACCTCATCGCGCAGGTTCGGATGCCCGTGTGCAAACGGATGCTCCGGTAAATAGCTGGGCGGAAGGGGCGGCGCGTGGGGATTCGCCGGGGGAGGCGCGCCGGGGTCAGTGTGATTGACCGCGCCGTATTTCTGGAGCAACTCCGGCTTGCCATTCCGCGGGTCGTGCGGGTGGGTGAAACCGAAATAGATCAGGAACGGATCGCGATCGCCTGAGCGGGTGCGATCGGCAAGGTACTCCAGGACACGCTCCGCATGCCACGCGCTGCCGGTCTCGTCGGTCGGTCCATTCTTGGACGCATCCTTGCGGACCTGGAAGAGCTGGTTGGCGGCCTCGTAGCTGTTGCCGATCTTGCACGTCCGCATCGTATCATAGCCGGCGCGGTTGAAGACGGCGGGAATCGTGTTCTGCTCGAGCCCCGGCGGGCAGAGGTCGCTCCGGTAATCGGCAAAGACCCGCGATGTGAGCGTGGCCGGCAAGTGCCAAAGCGTCCGGCCGCTCATCACCATGTGGCGCGACGGCGTGCAGACCCCGCCAATGAAAGCACCCATGTGATGCGCGCCGTCGATCGTCATCCCCTGCGCGGCCAGCCGATCGATGACGGGCGTCTCCAGCGTGGTCTTGGAATTATACGCCTTCAGGTCGAACGGCGACTGGTCGTCGACAATGATGAAGAGGAAATTGGGCCGGCTGGGCGTCGCGGGGGCCGCCAGCAGTGGCCGGGACATGAGGCCGAGCCCGAGGAGGAGGAAGCCGAGTCGCATGAGCACAGCGAGGAAAGCCGCGTGAAAGCGGAGGTGCAGCATGGTCAGAACGAAAACGTGTTCGTAAGGATGATCTGGCGCGGATTGGTGTAGCGGACAAACCGATACGCGGTGCCCTGCTCCGTCACGCGGTCGAAGACGTTGTTGACGTTGACCTGGCCGGTCCAGGTCACGCGGCCGAACGCGCGCCGGTAGCTGACGAAGGGATTGAACACGTAGTCGTCCTCGGTGAGCCCGTCGGGCAGCACGACGACATTGTTGATGATTTGCGCGACGCGCGGTGTCCCACGCGAATAGCGACCCGAGAGCCCGACGGCAAAGCCCTTGAGCCCTCCCTCGGTAAACGAATACCGCGTCGTGAAGTTGGCGGTCGTGCGCGCAAGCGCCGCGTCCGCCAGGTCGTCCGCGATGAGCTCCTCCGATTGCTGCGTCGCCGTGATCGGATCGAGGCCGGCCGCGATTGCTGCGGCTTTGGCTTCGGCGATCGCGGCGCTGAGCAGCGGAAACGACTCGTGGTTCACCACGCGGGCGGTGGAGTAAGCGATCCGGCCGGTCCAGTTGCGCGTCGGAGAAAAGAAGATTTCGATTTCGTGGCCGGTCGTGTTGCGGCTGCGGGAATCGTTGTTGCCGCCGGACACTGAAATCTGGCGGCCCACCGGGAGGACGAGGTTGAGCTCGTCGCGGATGTTGTTCGGCACCGCCACGCGGAAGTTCGTCCCAATTGTGTCATAGTGCGTGTACGCCACTGACAGTTTGCCGTTGAAGAGGTTGAACCGCGCGCCGACATCGTAGCCCTCGCCGAGCAGCGGACCCAATGGCGCTCCGTTGATGTTGATGAAGAGATTATCGGTAAACTGCGATGACTGCAGGTACGCGGCGGTCAGGGAGAACCACGGCGTCGCGTGGTAGACCGCCCCGTAGCTCTGGTTTGTCGCCCATTGCTTGCTGAACTCGAAAACTGGATACTCCGATTGGTTGGGCGGCAGAGGGTTGTCGGCGTCGTCGGTGAAGGTGATCTCCCCCGTGCCCGGCATGTTGATGGTGTTGCCGGACCGCTGGTGAAAACGGTCGCGGCTCAACCCGACGCTCGTCCGCAACTTGCCCCGGAAATAGGAACCCAGGGCGTTCACCGCGACGGTGGTCAGGCTCTGCTTGAAACGCGCGTTGGTGCCGTTGGCATTGTTGCGAAAGAGACGGGTGACGCCGGGTATCAGGGCCTCGGTCAGCGTCGCGGGTGCGTTCCCGTCGGCGAGATAGTGGTACCGGTAGACAAAGTTGTTTGCCAGCGTCGCCGCCGCACCCGTGATGCCGCGACGGGCAATTTCCTCCTGGGTCAGCGCCTCCGCGTACCCATTGCGGAAGAAGCGCTCGGTGCGATAGGTCGCACTGCCGACGAGCCGCTGGGATACTCCCCGTGGCAGTTGTAGATCGTAAACCCCGACGCCGCGATACGCCTTGATGTCGTGGCCGTCGTCCACGGGCGCGTAATGATGCGTGATGTACAGCTCTTCGTAGCGCGGATTCGGCACAAGCGTCGCCGTGCCATCCGGATTCGGCAGGCCCGGATTCACGTCAATGAAAACGCCCCGGCCGCCGAACGTGTCCTGGTTGTTCCCCTGAAAGACCAGATCCCGCGACGTGCGATCCCGTTGGGCGTTGTGGGCAAAAAGAACATTGAACCGGCGGGAAACCTCGTGCCGCAGTTCGAGCGTATAGGTCGACCAGTTCGGATGTGCGCTCTGCTGCGGCCCGCCCCAATCCTCATCCCGGGGCACGATCGACTCCGAAATGGGCCGACGCGGAACGAGATTCGGATTCGTGCCGAGATTGCTGGCGGCACTGCTCTGCAGCACCCGCGAGTTGCGAAACACCGCCGTCGCCGTGGACTCCAGGTTATAGAACGTGCCGCCGATCAGATTCCAGCGCTGGACATTTCCCGGGGCCTGCGTGCGAAACATGCCCACCCCGTCGGGCTGGACTCCGGCGAGACTGGGATTGCCATCGAGCGCGTTCGTACCGGTCCCGCGAATGTATGCGGCCGCCATGTCGGTCAGCGTCAGATGGGAGAGGCCCCGGTCCTGGAATCCGCGTTCGCCCATGACCGCAAATTCCGTCCGGCTGCCGATCCTCCATCGCACGGCGGCCGCATAAGCCTCGAGTTTCGCGTCGTACCCCTGATGCCAGTGGTGCACATCGCTGTTCACCGCGTTCAGCCGCAGCGCGAGAGTTCCGGGGCGCAGCGGTTGCTGCACGTCGATTGACGCGCGTTTTGTTCCCCAGTCGTCAAATCTCGTCTGCAGGGTGAGTTTCCGTGGGCCCAACGAGGCACGCTTCGATCCGATGTTGATGATTCCGCCGGCGTCGACATCGCCGTACGCAAGGCCGCCCGGGCCGCGATTGAATTCGATCCGCTCCGTGTTGAAGATGTCCTGAGGCATGTACCAGGGGAAGCCGTCGCGCAGCTGCCGGGCGGCCGGGAGTCCGCGAAACGTGAGTTGGTTGCCGCTGCGGGTTCCGATCGCCGCGCCCTGAGTACCCTGATCGTTGTAGACGTTTTCCGCGCCGACCGCGAAATCCGCCGCATCGAAGAAGTCCAGTGCCGCGATGTCCGCGAGAAAGTCGGCGTTCATCACCGAGATCGAGTTCGGCAGGTTTTCGAGCTTCTCGTTGGTTTGCGTGCCGGACATGGCAGAGGACGCCGCGTAGCCGCGGTCCTGCTGGGCCGTGACCTCGAATACGGACATGGTCACCGTGTCCTCCGCGGGCGGAGGCGGGGATGCGGACGGTTCGCCGCCGAGTAAAGGCAACAGGGACGCGGCGAACAACGGGGTAGACCGAAAAGGGATTTTCATCGGGCAAAATGCCGGGGTATGCGGCGGCACGGGTTCTCGCGCCGGCTGATCCCCTTTGCAACGCCGAAGCCCGCCGGCGGTTGCGCGTGCTACCCTCATGCCTCAGCGTAGCAGCGCTAACATCATCATCCGTCGATTGGAATTTCTCGACGGCATGGCGCCGCACGATTGGCTCACCGCTTCCAGGGCGCCATTCCCGCACGCACGTCTCACTCGGAGACGAGTTGCTCTTTCGGCTGGGCGTACCAATCGACACCAATGCAAACAGCAGCACCGCGACGCTCAGGCTTCATCCGTACGGCTTTTCCCGTATTCACGCTTTCATCCATTGCGAGTGCGCAGATGAGTTCGCCGCCCGCCGGCAACGCAGACGAAATCATCGAGCTTTCGCCGTTCGAGGTGCGGCCTGGTGACGTCGGTTACCAGGCGGCGAACACCACGAGGGGCAAAACGACGGGGTCAGGTTGCTAATCTTTCACTCAACGGTTTAAAAATCTCCGCCGCCGGCGAGGTTGGCGGCCGCGCGACGGCACCGACGACCTGGCTCACGCGGGTGGCGCGGCCCATTTTCAATCGCTCCGCGAGCCAGCCGTTGGGCGCGTCGGTCTCCTGTTTCATCCCTGCGGCCACGGCGACTTTCCACGCCGCACCCTTTGGCTCGTCGGCCACCGTCGCCCGCGGCTTGCCGGCCGCTCGCAAACACGCCTGCAACCACTGCATCCCCGCCGCCAGATTGCCCGCCGGCGTCTCCACCCGGCAGATGGAAATGATTGCTCATGATCACATACGCGTGCAGCACCCATTTCGACCGGGCGCAGGCGGCAAACAGGCAGGTCTCGAACGCGTCGCGGGGCCGCGGCGCGCCGAACGGCCCGACGCGGCGATGGCCCCGATTGTTCACATGGTAAATCGCGCCGGGAAATGGCTGATGTCGCTGCGCTCGGTACGAGTCGCAGCTTGCGCGCCCTACCGTGGACCACACGCCGCACTTGCCCTGAGGTCAAGTGAAAGATTAGCAACCTGACCCCGTCGTTTGCCTCGTGCGACGCAACCGCTGCACCTGCTTGCGGCTCGTGTCCCAGCCCTCCTGGCGCAGCAGGGCGACGATTCGTCGGTAACCATATATATCTCGCATTGGTTCCCGATACCTATCACGTCTCTCCTCGATAACACACGACCCGCTCGGAGTCTCATCATCGGTGGGCTAAGAGCGCGAGTCCGGCCTGGAGCGCAAGCATCTGCCTGCGCTGGCGGAGTATCTCGGGATCCACTTGACCCCCATTGGATCCATGAAACTACCACAGCTATTCCGTAGAAAAGCCGAACCTCTGGCTACCGACACGGTGAAGGTCATTACCGAAGTCCGGAGCCAAGCGGCGCTGCTCGCGGCGGGAGCGCTGCAGAGCGCGATCTTCAACAGCGCCAACTTCTCCAGCATCGCCACTGACGCCAAGGGCGTCATCCAGATTTTCAACGTCGGCGCCGAGCGTATGCTGGGCTACATGGCTGCCGACGTGTTGAACAAGATCACCCCGGCGGACATTTCCGATCCGAAGGAAGTCATCGCGCGCGCCAAAGCGTTGAGCGTCGAATTGGCGGCCACAATTACTCCGAGCTTTGAGGCATTGGTCTTCAAAGCCGAAGTACCATTCTTGAAAGCAACCAAACCAACCACCACCCCCTCAAAGGTGCGTCCAGCGTGTCGTCGAACAATGCAACGAAAGGACTCCCATGAAAGAAGAAATGAACACACCGTCCAAATCCCCAGCCACCGTGCTGGGCAGTGAAGACAGCTTCCGCCTGTTGGTGGAAAGCGCCAAAGACTACGCCATCATCATGCTCGATCTCAGCGGACATGTCGCCAGTTGGAACGCGGGCGCCGAACGCATCAAGGGCTATCGCGCAGAGGAGATAATCGGGAAGCACTTCTCCTGCTTTTATCCGGCTGAGGCCTTACAGCGGGGCCTGCCCGAACAGGAACTGAAGGCGGCAGCCAAGGATGGGCGCTTTGAAGACGAAGGCTGGCGCGTGCGGAAAGATGGGCAGCAGTTCTGGGCCAACGTCATCGTCTCGGCATTGCGCGACAAGGACGGCACGCTGCGGGGCTTCTCGAAAGTGACGCGCGACCTGACCGAGCGCAAACAGGCCGAGGTGCAGATTCAGCAGCAGTCCAAGGAAATCATGGAACTGTCCACGCCGGTCATGCAGGTCTGGCAGGGCGTGGTGGTGGCGCCGCTTATCGGCTCGCTGGACAGCAATCGCACCCAGCAGTTCATGGAGCGGCTGCTCGGCCGCATCGTGGAAACCAATTCACCCGTGGCCCTCGTGGACATCATGGGAGTGCCGACGATTGACACGCAGACGGCGCAGCACCTGGTCGAGACCATCAGTGCCGTCCGCCTGCTGGGGGCGCAGGTGGTGTTGACGGGCGTGCGTCCGGCCATTGCCCAGACGCTTGTTCACCTGGGCATTGACCTGTCGGGCATCATGACGCGTGCCTCCCTGTCCGCCGGCTTGCAGGTGGCGTTCGACATTCTGAAGCTCCAAGTTGTGAGCAAAGACAGCAGCCATTGAGAAAGGAACTGTATGGCCTCCGAAAGCATCTCTGTCATCAAACTCCGTGATTTGCTGCTGGTCACGGTGCCGCCTGACCCGGACGACGAGACCGTGTCGGCGCTCCAGGAGCAAGTGCTGCGGGCCATGGCGCAGCATGAAGCCAAGGGCTTGGTGCTGGACATCTCCACGGTCCAGACCTTGGACTCCTTTTTTGCGCGGACTGTTGCGGAAACTGTCCAAATGGTCGGGCTTATGGGTGGGCGCACGGTGCTGGCGGGCATGCGCGCCAGTGTGGCCGTCACGTCGACACAACTGGGCTTGACCGTGGGCAACTCCCTGACCGCCCTCAACGTGGACCGGGCGTTGGACCTGCTCAACGCCGCACCCTCGGGATCACGGCGCGTATGAACGAAAACGAACCACACCAAGGCGAATTCCGAATCACATCCGAGAACGACATCGTGATGGCGCGCAAAGTCGTTCGCGACGCGGCCACAACCTTGGGCTTTGGCCTCACCGATGTGACCCGCATCGTCACCGCCGCCTCGGAACTGACCCGGAACATCTACCATTACGCCAAATCCGGCGTCATGCACTGGCGGGTGCTGAACAGCGGGACCGAGAACGGGCTGGAGTTGACGTTTGAAGATCAAGGCCCGGGGATTCCTGATATCGAGAAGGCGATGGAACCGGGTTTCAGCACCGGTAAGGGACTGGGCATGGGCTTGCCCGGCTCCAAACGGCTGATGGATGAACTGACGATTGAATCCACAGTCGGCAAAGGCACGACCGTGGTCGTGCGCAAGTGGATGAGGAAATAACATGCAGTCTCCACTCCCAGAGACCCTTGAAATCCTGCATTCCAGCCATGTGGGCGCGGCGCGGCGGGCGGCCAAGGCCTTGGCCGAAAGCATCGGATTTGACCCCGCAGCCTGCGAAGAGATCGCCCTCGCCATGACCGAATTGGCCACCAACCTGATCAAGCACGCCCAAGGCGGGAAGTTGACCCTGACGCCGCACGCCGACGGCGGGCGTGTCGCCTTGGAGATTGAATCGCGCGACAGCGGCCCGGGCATCGCCGATGTCGAGCAGGCCTTGGCCGATCGCTTCTCCACGGCCGGCACCCGCGGCACGGGCTTGGGAGCCGTCAACCGCCTGATGGATGAACTGGACATCACTTCGGAACACGGTCGGGGCACGCGCATCGCTTGCCGCAAATGGGTGCGCCAGCACCCGAGCAGCATTCGCCCGTGCCCGCTCGCCTTCGGCGTGGCGACACGCCCGCGCCAGCCCGGCGCGGACAACGGCGATGCCTTTGTGGTCAAGCAATGGGCCGAGATCGCGTTGGTGGGCGTGATTGACGGCTTGGGCCACGGCCAGTTTGCTCACCGCGCCGCCCAGGCGGCGCGGCAGTATGTGGAGAGCCATTTTGATCTGCCCCTCGACCAGATTTTTCGCGGCGTCGGTCGCGCCTGCCGCGCGACTCGCGGCGTGGTGATGGCTCTGGCGCGCTTTGACTGGGGGCAGGGCCGTCTGGCCTTTGCCTCCGTGGGCAACATCGAGGTCCGCGTTTTCCCCGGTTCCGAGCTGTTTTCTTTCTCCATCCGCCGCGGCGTCATCGGCCTCAACGCGCCGAATGCGATGGTCACGGAACATCCCTGGCCGCCCGGCCACGTGCTCGTGCTTCATTCGGACGGATTGCGAACGTACTGGAACTGGAAGGATTTTCCCGGCTTGTCGGAACAACCGGCCCAGGCCCTCGCCCAGGAGTTCTTGCGGTTGCTGGCCAAGGAAGAGGACGACGCCACCGTGATTGTGGTCAGAAAGGTGATTCCATGAGAGCCGAGACGTTACAGCAGCAACTGGGCAATTCGCAGGCGACGGTGTGCGCATTGCAGAAGGAACTCGCCGAGACCAACCGGGGGCAGGTGGCGTTGATGATGGAGTTGGAGGAGCTTAGAACCGGGACCCTGCAAAGCGCGATTTTCAACAGCGCCAATTTCTCGAGTATCGCCACTGACGCGAAGGGCGTCATTCAGATCTTCAACGTCGGCGCGGAACGTATGCTGGGCTACGCGGCCGCCGACGTGCTGAACAAGATCACCCCAGCGGACATTTCCGATCCTCAGGAATTGATAGCGCGCGCCAAGTCATTGAGCGTCGAGTTCTCCACGCCGATTACTCCGGGCTTCGAGGCGTTGGTGTTCAAGGCCTCGCGCGACATCGAAGACATCTACGAGCTGACCTACATCCGCAAGGACGGCAGCCGCTTCCCGGCGGTGGTGTCGGTCACGGCGCTGCGCGACGCGCAGGACGCCATCATCGGCTACCTGCTGATCGGCACCGACAACACCGCGCGCAAGCAGGCGGAAGAGGCACTGCTCAAGGCGGGCGCCCTGCAGCGCGCGATTTTCGACAGCGCCAACTTCTCGAGTATTGCCACCGACGCGAAGGGCGTCATCCACATCTTCAACGTGGGCGCGGAACGCATGCTCG
>JAUSID010000233.1 GCA_030648295.1 Opitutaceae bacterium
AAATGGTCTTCACCCGTGTCGGACCGCCAACATCCCAATGTTCCGGCGAGCGCCCCGCGTTCATGCGGGCTAAATGCATTCTGCTGGCCAGCAGAATGCCCTTAGCCGGGAAATCGTGGAGCGCGCGCCGGCGCACGGCACAAGCGACCACGCTGTGCGTTCGCAGCGGAGCAGAGGGTGAAATTTCCCGGCTAGGCATTCATCTCCGCGGCGTGCTTCAAGCCGATGAGCACGAGCTCGGGCACGATCTCGTTGAACAACTTCTCGGGCTCGATCAGTCGCGCAAATCCGCCGGTTCCGATCACATGCGGCCGCTCGCCACCGAATGCCTCGCGCGACAACTCGCTCACGAGTTGCCGAATCGCACCGACATGGCCGTGATAGACGCCGGCCTGGATGCTCTCGATCGTCGAGCGGCCGAGGGCCACCGCCGGTCGCGTGATTTCCACCGTGGGCAGCTTCGCCGTCTTGCCGGCCAGCGTCTCGACCGAGATGCCGATGCCGGGCAGGATGGCGCCACCGAGGTATTCCGCCCCGGCCGTGACCACGTCGAGCGTCGTCGCCGTTCCGCAATCCACGATGATGATGTTGGCCGCGGGCTGACGCAGCATCGCACCGATCGCGCCGGCGATCCGATCCGCGCCAACCTCATGGGGATTGCGATAGCGAACCTTCAAGCCGGTCTTCGCCCCCGCTTGCAGGATGAATGGGTCCGCCTGGAAATATTTCAGGCACGCGCTGCGAATCGGGTACAACGCCGCCGGCACGACCGAACAGATGGCAACTTTGCGAATCGCGCGCGGATCGATGCCGTTCTCGCGGAGCACGGCGGCGAAAAAGACGCCGAACTCATCGGAGGAACCGAGCGGGTGCGTCGTCTTCCGAAACTGGAACCGCAGCCCGCCATCGAACACTCCGCCGTGGAGCTGGGAGTTGCCGATGTCGAGACAGAGCAGCATGGGGAAGACCCGTAAGACTTGGAAGACTTGGAAGACGGGGGAGACGGGGGAGACGCGGGAGACGGGGAGACGCGGAAGACTTGGAAGACTTGGAAGACGTGTAAGACGGGGAGACGCGGAAAGGCGCAGGGAGTTTAGGCCCGGGCGGCGGGACTCGTCCCATCCGGACGGCACATGGCAGGTGTCGAGATTTCTCCGGCGGTAGTGACGGTAAGAAGCTGCTCCAGCGCGGGACCGATTTCGGCGCGGTCGGAGCAGTGCTGGACGATTTGACCGCCCGCGGCCCAGATGTCAGCGGGAAAAATGCCGTCTTCGGTACGCGTGGACAAATCGTTCTGGACGACGATATCGGCGGCGCCGCCGACAAATAATGCCATCACCGACGCGCGAATTTCGGCCGCGTCGGCTCCGCGCGTAAGCTTGAATCCAACCACGCGGATGTTCGGGTTGCGGCTGCGGGCACGCAGTTGATCGAGCAGCTTGGGATTTGGCCGCAACCGAATCACCGGCGCCCGGCTTGACGGCAGTTTCGTCGTCCCGGGCAAATGCGCCACGCCATCGATCTCGATCGCCTCGACCGCGAAATCACTCACTGCCGCCGCGTGAATCACGGCGTCAAAGTCCTCCCTCGCCAGCAACCGCGTCAGCGTCGCGTCGAGATCCGCGAACGAGGAATACACTTCCTCCGCCCCCGCCGCCTGCGATCCGATCGCACCCTGCGCGCGCAGCAGCGTCACGTCATGCCCACGCTGCGTGAAATGGCCGGCGATCAGTGCGCCCGTCCGGCCGGTGCTCGTGTTGGTGATGACCCGGACGCCGTCGATCGGCTCGGCGGTGCCACCACTCGTAACCAAAACCCGGAGACGGTTCGCCGGCGACGTCAACGCCGCTTCGACTCCCGCCACGATGGCCTCCGGCTCCGCCAGCCGTCCCTCGCCCACTTCGCCGCAAGCCGTCCGGCCGGAACCGACGCGGATAACACGCACGCCCCAACCGCGAAGCCGCTCAATTGCGGCGACCGTGGCCGGATGACTCCACATCGCTGGGTTCATCGCCGGCGCGAGCAGCAGCGGCTTCCGCCAGTCATGCGCCAGCAACAGTGCACCCGCGAGGTCGTCGGCGATCCCGGCCGCCATCCGGTTGATCGTGTTCGCCGTGGCCGGGCACACGATGGTGACGTGCGCCCAGCGGGTCAGCGCGATGTGATCGAGCGCCGCACCTCCAGCGAAAAGGTCCGTCGCGACTTTTTCGCCCGTCAGCCCCTCGAGTGTCGCCCCGCCCACAAATCGCTGCGCCGCTGCCGTGGTGACCGCGCGAACACGGTGCCCGCGCTGCACGAGCTGCGAAACCGCATCGCATGCCTTGTAGCACGAGATCGAACCGGAGAGGATGAAGAGGATGTTCGCACTCATCGGTAGCGGAACACTCGTCGACAATTGATCGCTCCACGTAGCAGCCGACGTAAGGAGGCTGGCGTCATCCATTCGAAACCTCGTTCGGCCAGCCTCGTTACCTCGGCTGCTACGCTTTTCGTCTTCCGTAGCAGCCGACGTGAGGAGGCTGGCGAACGAGACATCGAACGTCCCAGCCTCGTTACCTCGGCTGCTACGCGATCCGCGGCGATCAAATGTGCGATCGGATGGATCACGATCGGCCCTCGCGCAATTTCACATTATCGATCAGCCGGACGCTCTCCAGCCGGACGGCGCCCAGTCGCACGCCATCGTGGTCGTCGACGTAGTCGACCTCGAAGCCCTTCGCGCGCAACGCGGTCGTGGCGACCGAAGGGTCGGCCGCGGTTTGGAGGATCCGCGGAAAATCAACCGCGCGCGCCCGCGCTTCGGGCGAGAGCCGTCGGTTGCGCGAGCTCAGCGCCAGCCCGTCGGCATCGCGCACCGTCGCGCACGCCACGATTTCAACCGGAAGCAGGAACGCGTCCACCATTCCGCGCACGAGCTCGAGCTGCTGCCAGTCCTTCTCGCCGAAGTACGCGCGACTCGGCTGCACCAAATTCAGGAGCTTGAGCACCACCGTGAGCACGCCATCGAAATGCCCCGGCCGGTGCTCGCCTTCCCAGCGGCGGCTCAGCTGGTTTTCGCTGACGCGATACCGGTAATGATCGCGGTACATCGCCTCGGCCGGCGGCGCGACAATCGCGTCGACATAAGGTCGGGCCCGCGCGACATCCTCGTCGAGCGTGCGCGGGTAACGCTCGAGATCCGTCGGGTCGTTGAACTGCGTCGGATTCACGAACACGCTCAGCACGACGCGATCGTTTTCCCGCCGGGCGCGGGCGAGCAGCGCTTCGTGCCCTGCGTGCAAAGCACCCATGGTCGGGACAAGTCCAATCGACGCGCCCTGCCAGCCGGCGCGCTGGGCCCGCCATTTCGCGATGTCCGAGATGACCGCGGTCATGCGAGGACCTCCGCTGGAGTCGGAAAATCCGCCGTCCGCACATCGCGCGCGAAACGATTGATCGCGTCGCGCACCGTCTCGTGGCCCTCGAGGTAACGCCGGGCGAAGCGCGGCTGGAAACGGGGATCGAGACCGAGAAGATCCGCAAGGACGAGCACCTGGCCCGCCGTCGAAGGCCCGGCACCGATCCCAATCGTCGGGATCGCCCGCTCCTCCGTGATCGTCGCGGCCAGCGCCGCCGGCACGCATTCCAGGACCAGGGAGAACGCGCCGACTTCCTCGATCATCCGCGCGTCTTCGCGCAGCCGCGCGGCGGCGCGCGGCTCGCGTCCCTGCACCCGGTATCCGCCGAGTTGATGCACAGACTGGGGTGTGAGGCCGAGGTGGCCCATGACCGGGATGCCGCTCTCGACCAGGTGGGAAATCGCGTCCTGGTGTCCCATCACGCCCTCGATTTTGACCGCGGTCGCGCCGGCCTGCATCAGCGCTCCCGCCGCATCCGTCGCCGCCGCCACCCCGCGCCGCGCAGCCAGAAACGGCATGTCCGCGATGACGACCATCTCCGGCGCGCCCCGCCTGACCGCGGCGACGTGCGTGCACATCATCTCCGTGGTGGCGTGAATGGTGGAGGGGAAGCCATGCACGACCATGGCGACGCTGTCGCCGACCAGGATCGCGTCGGCCTCGCTCGCAGCCACGATGCGCGCCATCAGCGCGTCATAGGCCGCGATCATGACGATCGACTGTTGCTCGCGCCGGGCGCGCGAAAAATCGAGAATTGTCTTCACGACGCCTCCGCAGTTTTCCCCGATGGGAAAATCTGTCGGGAGGCGGGCGGGGACATGGGTGCTTGTCGCATGGCGATGAAGCCTCGGGTCCGAGAGATGGGTTTAAATGTGCGGTCCGGTCGCGAGCGTGTTCGCGCTAGACGGCAGGGAGATAGGCAGTCCGGTGCTGCGCGCGCAAACGCAAATCGTGTCAGCAGCGCCGGAAAATTTCCGGAATCCCCATCCGGCGGTTTCGGGCTACCTCAAGCAGTGCCGCTGGCTAACTGGAGAACCGGTCAGCGCGGGGCCGGAGCTGCAGCACGGTAGATCGCGCCCGGTGCGACGTGTTCGGCCAGCGAGAACATGGTAAAGACGGCCAACTGCGGCATCGAGCGGAGGTGGATGGGCGAGGTGTGCGGTCTGCTCGGGTTGGGGTGAGTAGCGAGGAGGTGGGCAATGTAGCGGAATTCCTCGTTGGCGGACGCGACAAGTACGGCGCGCTCGGGAAACGTGCGCGCGGCGACCAGCATGTGGAACGGGAGGCCGCCAACCTTGAGGGCGGGGAGCGTGGTGTAATCCCACGCGGGCGAACCCTTGGCGCCGGCGCGGTGTTCGTCCGCCCACGCAAGCGCGCGGTCGAGCTGGGCGAGCGCGAGCCGCTGCCGCGACGAGCCGGCCTCGAGATGCGGCCAGGCGGCAGAGTACGCCTCGAGCACATAGAACGGGATGGTGGCGCCTTTCTCCGCGATCGTCATCGGGCCGGCGGTCATCAGGTCGAGCCGGTTGAGCCAGTCGATCGCACCGAGCGCAACCTCGAGCTCGCGCTGTGCCCGCGTTTCCCGGTGGAGAAGGAAAAGCAACGAGGCGAAATTCGAGGTGGAGCACCACCACTCGCCTTGGAACGCGGGCCAGTGGCCGTTGCAGATGCCGCCGTTCGGGCCGACCCAGTTGGTGAGGACGAGGTCGGCGAACGCGCGCACGGAGCCGAGGTAACGGGCCCGGTCAGCCGGGTCCCCGGCGCGGACCGCGACCGCGAGAAGTCCCATGGCGATCGAGGCGCTGTCGGCGACGTTCCAGTTGCCCGTGGTCGCGCCGGGTTTGCGCCCGTAATTCATATAGTAGGCGCCGGCCGGGACCATCCGGCGCTGGAAGTCGATCATCCGGTCGGCCCAGGTGCGGGCGCCGTCGATATAGACGGACTTTCCCGTCACATCATGAGCGGCGCAGAGGGCGCGGACGGCATACGCTTCGGCGTAGAACGGGGTGTCGCGGCCGGCGATCTTAAGCTCAGGCGCGGCGAGGTCACAAAGGCGAAGGAACTCGGCGGTGAGGCTGGCCGGCGCGGCGGAGACGGCCGAACCGGGCCTGTCCGTCGAAGCAACCGACTGGCACGCGGTGATGGGGAGCAGAGTGGAGACGAGGAAGCGGGACAACGTCGTCATGATTCCACTCGCGAGTTTTCCGCGGAACGCGGCTGCGAGCGCGTCAGCGGAAGGTGAGAACATATTTGTAGGCGTTGGCGGAAAAGGCGCTGCCGGGCTTCTCGCCCAAACGGGTGAGAAACACCTCGACATCTTGCGTCTCACGATTTTCGAGCAGGCTGAAATTCGAGAACTGCACGGCGGCCGTATCTTCCGGCTGCCGATCGTCGATCACTGTCAGCGTGCTCTTCTTGAGCGCGGGCATGTGTTCGTCGACTTCGGCAATGTACAACGGATAACGCGGGATCCCGCCTTTCGGTGGCTGGCGGCTGATGTTGCCAATCCAGTACAGCTTTCCGGTTTTGTGACTGCGGACAAACTTCGCCAGGGATCCGGGCGCATAAAATTGCTCTCCGGTGTCGTAGCGCAGATCGGTCACCGGCGACCAATCATGCCCGCCGTTTTTGGAAATACTAATCCACTTGCGACCGGGATACTTCACCGGATCCAGTCCATCATTCGAGCCGCGCATCTCGAGCAAAAGGGTGCCGTCTTGAAGCTCGGCGATGATCGGCTCCCCCAGTCCCCGCGTCGAAATCCGGAGGGGGACGAAGACCGGGTTGGACACGGTCCACTCGTAATCATTTTTCTGCGGGTTCCATTTCCCCAGAAAACAACTGACGCCGCCGACATACCCCGGAGCCGACGCGTATTTTGGGAAATTCGCCCGGATTTTCTTGTCTTCTTCATCCTCCACGCAAGGCACCCGCAGCGACACCGGATAGGCGATTTGGCCGTTGCGAAGAATAGTCACCGCATAGCTGCCATACATTTCATTCGAATGAAGATAGCCCGGGTTCGCCCAATTCGCCGGATCAAAGGCCGCGCCCGGCTCATGCACGAGCGGCTGCAGGGCGGTCCAGGTCCGGCCCTCGTCAGCCGACAACCGGTACAGCATATGATCATAGAACTGCTTTTCGCCGCGCCAATATTTCTTCAGGACGGCGGCCGGCTCGCCCAAGAAGATCCGTTGAAAGACCATCTCGATGGTCCGGCGGGATTGCGGATCGAAATTGACCGCGAAATAGAGGTCTTCCCGGAAATTTTCCCCCTGTCGCAGCGAATCCGGGCCTGTCCCGAGCGGAACCGGCGGTGACCACGTCCGGCCATTGTCATCCGAAAAACGAGCCTTTATCTTTTCGGCCAGATCCGACTTGCCCTGCTGTCCGATGATCTCCCGGCGGCGCAAGCCTTCGCCGAGGTACTTGACGTTGATGACGGGCGCCAATCCCGGTTGGGGCGAAGGAATATAGACTTCCCGCTTGACCGAGCAGATCGGACCGGATGACAACCCGGCCGCTCCGGTGTTCGGCGCGCCGTCGACGCCGGTGCGCGCGCCGCGCCCGGCGGCAACCGCACCCGCCATCGCGGAAGCCAGAATGACCGGAAGAATTTTCATATGGTGACGGCGACCGCGAACGTGTGCGGCCGCCGAACTTCGAATTTCACCCCGGCCGGAACTCATGTCATGGAACCTTGACCGAGTGCATTCCAACCGCACCTCATGAGGCTCTCTTGAACCGGGCAGCATCGCTCGCTAGAAGCTCAGCGTGCTCGTGAGCCGGAAGGAGCGCGGGTTCACCCGCCGGAAGCCGTACTCGATCAGCCGACCCTGATAGTTGGTCTTTCCGTGGTAGATCGGGTCGTCGTAGTCGAGGAGATTGTCGACGTTGAACTGCAGGTCCAGCCGGCCGTGCGGAAACTTCACCTGGTAGCCGAGCGAGCCGGAAACCAGGTTATATGCCGGCCCGTAAACGTAATCGTAGGGACGGTCGATTTGGTTGCCGACGAGCCTCTGACCATAGAACTGGCTGCCGGCGCCAATTCGGAGGCCGCGGAGCGCGCCTTTCCGCATCGTGTACACACCCGTTATATTGCATCGATACTTGTAAGTGCCGTTCTGCCGGCGGTCGTCCTGGAACCCATTGATGAAACTCTGAATGGATCGCACCGAGTTCGCATCGCTCGTCCGGGCCGGATTGGCAGGATCGTTCGCCCACTGCTCCCATTGCGGCATGTGCGTCGCGACATAGGCCCGGTAATCCGGCGCGGTGTCGAACTGCTTGGTGTCGGGCAGCGCGAGATTCGCGACGAGCCGTAACCGGCTGGCCACATTGACGGTGACGTTGCCCTCCCAGCCCCAACCGGAATAGCTGCGCGTGCTCTGGATCGCATTCACGGACGAGGTGCTCGTCGGAGCCGAACTGAAGGTCTCGATGTAGCGCTCGGGCATGCCGTGGTTCGCCCAGAGTTGGTTGATCGATCCAATGTTGATCCCGGCCGCGCTGTTCTCCTGCTTCGCCTTGTAGTAGCCGGCCGATCCCACGATCGCCAGGCGGTCGGTTCGCGCGATCCGGAAACGCAGCCCCAGTGACTCCGACTTGGAGGGGACGATGTTCGCCCGTTCAAACGTCCCGTCGATTCGTGGATTCGCGTTGGTCTGGATCGTGAATCCCTCCGCGTAATCCGCATAGAGGCCGACCTTTTCCAGCGGAAAGTAGACCACCCCGAACGTCTTGACGTCGTTGTACGCCACGCGGCTATCGACCGTGTAGGCGCCGAACGCCCCCGTGACGCGGTCCCGTGACGCGGTGTCGCCATTGCGTGTGGTCAGGTCGGACCGGTCGCGCCGGAACCCGGCCACGTACGTGAGCCGGTCTTTGAGATAGCTGCCGGAAGCCGCCACTTCCCACGCGTCGTTCTTGTTCTCCACGAAGCCCTCCCCCGTCGGCACGTCGACGAGATCGTACATCCGGGAAAAATCGGGGAAGCTCGGCGTGATGTTATCCCAATAGCGGTAGAAGTAGATCCGGCTGGAGTTGTCCAGGATCGAGAGGTTCGACGTCGGATCGACGATATGGGGATCCCAATATATGGTGCGGGAGTCCGATTCCTGGTGGTGGGCGAAAGCGCTCACGTTGGTGATGCCGCCGAAGCCACGAATTGGATACGCCGCGACGAGCCGGACCGTCTTGGATTCGCGGTACGTGCCGTCGATCTTCCGGCCGTAATACGAATAGCTGTAAATCTTCCCAAAGTTCGGGTTCGGGATTCCGCCCGGCAGGAAAGCGTTGGGATCCTTCAGTGCGCCGGTGAACGCGTAATTGCCTCCCTTGGCCCGATACTTGGCGTACTGACCCGCCAGTTGCATCGAAAACCCATTGCGGAAACTGTGATCCGCCGACGCCTGCAGGTCCACGGTATTGGCCCGCACGTTGATTTGGCCGGGTTGCGCGTTGAAGCTCTTGTCGGGCGGCGGCACGTTGGCGATGCCGGCCGGATAGGAAAAGACCAGGGGAATCCCCGCGCCGTTGGTGTACGCCGTTCCCCGCAAGTCCAACATTCCCATTCCATCCACCCAGGTCCAGAAGTGCGTGCCCGTGCGCAGCGCCAGTCCAGCGGCCGTCGCCTGCGCGGTGGTGAGCGGGGTGGTTACGGGAACCGCATTCCAGGAGGAATTCTGATCGGTGAAACTCGTCATGATGAATCCAGGGCGCTCAGTCCGGGTAAAGTCGGCGTCCACGTTGATTTGAGTGCGCTCCCACGGTCGGTAAAGCACACTCAGCGCATTGCCCATGCTTTTCATCTTCACGCGATCGACGAAGTGGCGCTGGTCGAGCGCGCTCGCGTTGTAGCGGACACCAAGGTTTGGCGTGAGGGGCCGATTGAAGTCGAGGGACATCCCGAGGGAACCCTCGCTGTCGAGCCGCAGGCGAAACGATCCGAACGGCCGGCCCTGCGGTTTCTTTGTAATATAGTTCACGCCGCCGCCAGGTCCCCCCTCGCCGTACAGGATCGCGTTCGGGCCGCGGCCCGCCTCGACGCGCTGCACATTGTACTCCATTGGCGTGGTCGCGCTCAGGAAATAATTCCGGGTGCTCGGCTGGGTGGCCATCCCACGCAGGCTGACGTTTCCGCCGGATTCGTGCAGCCCCAGGCTGGCCGGGTTCATGCTGTTTCCATTGATGCCACCGGTTTCGTAGGGGTGGGAACTCGTCAGCCAGCCCACGGCTTCGTCCATGTTGAAGACGCCGAGATCATCGAGCAGATCGCGCGTGAAGACCTCCATGTCGCCGGGCGTCATCAGCAGGTTCATCCGCATCCGGCCGGCATTGATGGTGTCCGCAGCAATGTATCCGCTGTCATGATCGGTCACGACGATGAAGGGCGACAAGGTGACGGTCTCGTCCGACTTGTCGGCGCTTGGTGACGGGCCGGCGGGCGTCACACTTTGGGCTTGGGCCAAACTCAGGGCGCCGGGGATGAGCGCCAGCGCGACCCACCCGGCCACGAGATGAACGATGGTTTTCATGATGCTTGGAAGCTGAACGGTTGATGGAGCCGCCTAATGAGACGTGGAGCGCGCGCCGGTGCGTTTCAACACCGCGAAGTTCGCGGCGAGGTTTCGGATCACGGTGGCCACGTTCTTGCCGGCGCAGCGGCCGCCCGGCACGGCTGATTTCGCCCAGTACTCGGGCGCCGAAATTATTCGCGCTCGCGCCAGCACCTCAACGGCGTTTTGCGCCGCGGCCTCCGGCTCAAGCAGCCGCGCGGCATTCAAGAGCAATCCCGCCACCCGGGCACCTTCGCACTCCCGACCGTCGACGGCGTGCTCGTTCCAATAGGCGGCGTCCGCGATGATCCGCGCGCCGACCAAAAGCTGGAGCTGCCGGCTCAGCGCCGAGTCCGTTTGTCCGGTGGCGCGCGAAGCCGGCCGGATTGAGTTCCACTGCATGGTCTGCGGTACACCCCGCAGCCGCCCAAGGGCTCGCGCCTCCATGAACTCCGCCAGCACTTGCGCGGCTTCCGATCGGGTGATTGACCTCGCTGCATCGGTGCCGCCGGAAGTGAAGCCGAGGTTCACTTCGGGAGACCCGAGCGCCGTCAGCACCTCGGCAAAAACCGCCCGCGTGACGGTGTCGGCATTGGCTTTCTGAGCGGATGCGCGTCCGCCCAAGCGTTGCACCACCAGATCCAATTCCGCCCGGCTCACGGAGCGCGGGGGAAAGAATCGCCCTTCCTCGAGCGGCAGCATGCCCTGCACGGTCACCAACTGGATCGCCGGCCAGTCGTGACTCTCCTGCGCCACGTCCCTCAGCGGCGTGATCTGGAGCGTGCTCCCGGCGGCGAGGAGCGCCCGCTGGACCAGCACGGGATCGATCTGACGCGGGGGCACGCCGTGGCGGACGGCGAGCGCGGCGAGCGCCCCCACGGCCTGACCCAGGTTGAGCGTGTGCGGCTGCATCCGCGTCGCGCCGTTCACCAGCCGGGTCTGCGAATAATTCTTCTCGGCGGCCAGGAAGCCATCGAGCGTGACCGGCACCAGGCACTCCATTGGGATCGCGAAAGGGCCGGCCCGGCCCGGCACCGCATCCTCCAGATCCTCGATTCGATCCAGATCGAGTTCCAGGTTCTCCCGGGTTTTTCCGCCATGCAAATCCAGCCGGTAGTCGGCCAGGCAGATGGTGCTCGGAAACTGGGTGGGCTTTTTGCCCGGGCCGCGCGAAATCTCCCGCGCCAGCAGCGTATGGAGCCCGATCAGGCGGCGGCTCTCCCGTACATAGGGGATGACGGAAAAATGGTAGAGAATCTTCCGATACGGCTCCATTTCCGGCTGGTCCCGCAGCCACGCGTCAATCTGTCCGCGATTGTAGGGCGAATCGAAACCCTCGTCATCGGCCACCGACCAGTCGCTCATGCCAAGTTCGTTCTGTAGATAGTGCAGCAGTTGCAGGGTGCGCAGCCGCATCGCCCGGTCGGTCGCGACCCGCTGGGCCGGATCCTGCAGATAGCCGACGGAGCAGGGATAATCGTTGAAGGCATTGAGGTGAGTGCGGGTCAGCGGCAACGGCGGTGGCTGCGGGAGCGCGCTGTTGGGCATGCCACGATAGTCGACGAACGCCTTCCAGCTCATGGGTCCACCCCGCCGAAAGGGGGCGTCGCCCGGCACGACGTGCGCGGCATACACCGGTTGCATCTTCTCGTATCCAGGCGGGTGATGCGTAATGCGAAAGCCGACCGGCACGCCGCCGGGGTACTGCTTGATCACCGCGGTCCAGGTGTTCTCCTGCGTGAGCCGCGAAAAATCGAGCGCATCACTGGTGCGGTTGCCGCCGCGGTAAGCCGCGCCCGTCAGGGGCAGAACGTCGCCCCATTCCGTTGCATCGATCAGGATTGTGCTCGAAACCGTGCGGGTCTCGCGACCGTGCGGACTGACGAATTCCAAATCGGCCCCGCTCACCGCCCCAACCGCCCGGTGCACTTTGGTGACGTGCGCCCGCAGCATCAGGTCGAGCCGGCCGTTGCCGCCGGCTTCCTTCAGCATCGCGTGCAGCAGCCGCCGTCCGACCCGTGGTTCGAAACGGGTGTTCGTATACGGACCGACGGCGAAAGGATCGAGTCCCAGCGGGCGATAGTAGCCTTCAACCCGCTGCAACAATTCCCGGTACAATCCCCGACCCCGGACAAGATTGCCGGCCCCGCCTTCGTCCATCGCGCTGACGGCGGCGGCGAGTGCCTGGCCCCCGATCCAGTCGGTTTCTTCGAGCAATAAAACCGCCACTCCCATCCGGGCGGCTTGAATCGCCGCTCCCAAACCTCCCGTACCGGCGCCGGCGACGACGATATCATACGAAGACAGCAGCGCGCCGGGTTCGATGCTCGGAGGAACGAAGTCGTCCGCTCGCGTGCTCGCAGTAAGCACGACGGCGGCGAAAAAAAGACCCAGCGTGGCGGGGATGGATTTCGATCCGGGCAAACGATGAGCGCCGGATGCCCGATGTCTTAACTCGTCCATCTCGAGGTCCATTTTGGGTGGGAATAAACTGAAAATAGAGCTTATTACTTACTGCAACATTTTTCTTTACTGTGAAACTATTTTTTCACAGACCGGGATTCGTTAGTCCAAGAAAACACCGGCAAAGATGAAATCTGTGTGCGTATGCGAGTGACTCTCAAGGCCATCGCGAAGGCCGCCCATGTGAGCGTCGCCACTGCCTCGCGCGCCCTGAACCAGACAGGGCCTGTGAGTGCGGAAGTCGCGTTACAGGTGCGAGCCGCCGCGCTGAAATTGAAGGCAACAGCCGCGCGGAAGGTGCCGCGAATTCAGGTTATCTGCTTTCTCCTCGCGAACCGCCCGATGCTGCACCCGTTTCACGCGCACGTTCTCATGGGTGCCCAGTCGCTGGCGGCGGAGCGGGGCAGCCACATCCTCTTTTACCCGTCCCACTACGGCTCGGATCTGGCCCCGTCCGACATCCGCCTGCCGCTTCTGCTCGAATCCCGCGGAATGGTCGACGGGGTGATCGTCGGCGGGATGAACACCCCCAACGTCCTGGAGTTGTTTCGCACGACCGGCATGCCTTTCGCGGTGTTGGGAAACAACGTCCTCGGCCAATGGAAACCCGAATTGTACGACGTCGTGTGGATGGACGACGCTGCCGGCGCCGCCGAGTTGACCAAGCACCTCCAGCGCCTGGGGCACCGCCGGATCGCGTTTCTCGAAAGCCGCTGGTATTCGTCCGCGCGAATGCGGCAGGGGTTTCGTTCCGCGATGGAGGAGGCAGGTTTGGAGCCGGTGGTGGTCGAGAGCGATTCGCAGGACGAGCGCGACTCCGGTTTCCTGGCGGGAAAGCGCCTGATATCCCAACCCGACGCTCCGTCGGCGATTCTTTGCTACAGTGACACCGCCGCGCACGGCGTCTTTGAGGCGGCGCGCACCTCTGGGATCAGAATTCCGGACGATCTCAGCGTGGCCGGCTTTGGCAACCGGCCGGAAGCCACGGCCATGGTGCCGGCCCTGACCACGGCATGGGGCTATCCGGATCAAGTCGGACGGCGTCTGGCTGAAATGTTGTTGCACCGGCTTGCGAACCCGTCGGCGCCAGCGCAAAGCGTCCTGCTTCCGACCCGGCTAATCCCGCGGGAGTCGTGCGCCGCGGCACCGGTCGCGACCATCGCTTCCACTCCGCCGCCGTGAATCGAGCGCAGCTACTTCGGACGTACCGGGAACTCCTCCTGGATGGCATCGTGCCGTTTTGGGCCCAACACGGAGTCGACGAGGAACACGGCGGCGTGCTCTCGTGCATGGCGGAAAACGGCGAGCGGCTCGGCACCGACAAGTACATCTGGTCCCAGGCCCGCTGGGTTTGGATCTGCGCGGCCCTTTACAACCGGATCGAGCGCCGGCCGGAATTTCTTTGTTGGGCGCGGGCGACGATTGAATTCCTGCGGCGCCACGGGCAGGACGAGCAGGGGCGCTGGGTCTATCGCACGACCCGCGAGGGCCGGACGATCGAAGGCGCCACCAGCATCTATTCGGACTGCTTCGTCGTGTACGGTTTGAGTGAATACTGCCGTGCCGACCCGGATCCGGCGTTGCTCGCGCTGGCCCGGGAAACCTTCGCGAACATCGTCCACCGCATCGAAACCCCCGATTTTGCCGAGACGGCGCCGTATGTGTTGCCGCCGAACCGGCGCAACCACGGCGTGCCGATGATTCTTACCGAGGTGGCGGGGGAACTGGGCCGCACCCTGAAGGACGACGCCATCGCCCGCGCGGCCGACGAGTATTCCCAGCGGGTGATGCGGCTTTTTGTGCATCGGGAGAAACGCTGCCTGCTCGAGTTTCTCGACCGCGATTACCGCGAAGTTGCGCCGCCCGAGGGCACCTTCGTCATGCCCGGCCACGCGATCGAATCCATGTGGTTCACGATTCATCGCGCCCGGGACCGGGGCGATCATCGGACCATTCGGGATGCAGTCGAGGTCATCCGCTGGCATTTGGAGAAAGGCTGGGATTCGGAGCATGGCGGTCTCTTCCTCGGCATCGACGCGGAAGGTCACCCGCCGTTCTTCCCGCACTCCGATACCAAGCTCTGGTGGCCGCATACGGAGGCACTTTATGCGCTGCTCCTGGCTCACCAACTTACAGGTGAACGTTGGTGCGCAGACTGGTATCAGCGTGTCCACGACTGGGCCTTCCAGCATTTTTCCATGCCCGAAACCGGCGAATGGCGGCAGCGGTTGGATCGAGCGGGCCAGCCGATTTCCACCGTGGTGGCGTTGCCGGTGAAGGATCCCTTCCATTTACCGCGGACCGCGATCCTGGCGATCGAACTGCTTCAGCAAAGCCGGGCGTGAACGGGAACAGGAGAAAGCCCACCATCCAATCCTTGAACAGGAGCAAGCAGAGGAAGCAGAGAACTGAGCCGACTTCGCCGCCAGCGCGCGAATTCGTGGCTTGGCCCTCCGCTTCCTCCGCTGCCTCCTGTAAAAAGGTTTGGCTTCATGCGTTCGGCTTTCTTTTCACACTCTGTCTTTCGCTCCCACCGGCCGTGCGGAGCGACATCGTGATCGAGAACCGCGAGACGCGGCTCGTGCTCGCCGATGATGCGCGGGTTCTGAGTCTGCTGCATCGCCCCACGCAGACGGAGTGCCTGGCGCCAGGAACCGACATCCGCGCCTTCTCGACCCTCCAGCATCGTGGCTATGGCGGCAACATCGGGCCGAGGGTTGTTCCGGCAAGCGAGGTTCGCCGGGAAGGCGATCGGCTGATGGTCTCGTTTGCTTCGCTCGTGAACCGCGCCGTGATTCGGCTGAGGATTACCGAAGCCTACATTGGCTTCATCCTGGAAAAAATTGAAGGCGACGCCTCGTTCGCCGCCGGAACGGCGCGCCCGGCGTACTACAATGAAGACACGCTTCCCTTCGACGAGCTGATCTTCCTCCAGTTGCCCGTGAAGGCTCGAGGCCGGTTTGGCGACTGGCTCAACGTCGCGTGGGATGACCGTGTCGCCGTGAATCTCCTCGCGACCGATCCGTTCACCCGGGTTGATGCCGTGAGCGAAACCGGGAGGCATCTGCTCCGCGCCGCGGCGGTGAACCAAATCCGCCGGGAGGGCATCGGGGCCGCGCTGATTGTCACCGACACGGCGCACCTGTTGGACCGAATCGATCAGGTGGAGGATGATTTCGGCCTGCCGGCAGGCGTCCGCTCCCGCCGGCGGCCGGAGGCGGCCCTGTCGTATTGGAAAGTCAATGACCCAGTCACGGCCGCGAATGCGGACCGCTACATCCGCGTCGCCCGGGCGGGCGGTCTCCGGAATATCCTGCTTTACCACCGGGCCTTTGCCCGTACCCCCGGGCACTTCCCGTGGCGGGAGGAATATCCGCACGGGGAATCGGATTTGCGCGCGGCGGTTGACCGGCTGGCCGAAGCGGGCATCACGACCGGGCTTCACCTCCATTTCACCAAGGCGCACGTGGACGATGCGTACGTGCGGCCGGTGCCGGATCGGCGGCTCAACCTGCGACGTCACTTCACTCTCGCGCGCATTCTGGCTCCCGCCGATTCCGAAATCGAGGTGCTGGAGGATCCCTCGAACTCCACGCTCGACGGCTGGATTCAATTTCGTCCGCCCGGACGCGCAACGCTCGGCATGCAGCCGGACATCATCGAATATGCCACGAGCCGGGCGGCCGGTTGGGATTGTCCCATATCGATCATCGCCACGCTCCGCGATCTCGAGGCCACGCCCCGCACGGCCGACAACCTCGAGGTCATCCGCCGGTGGGAGGAGGTGCGGGAGAAACATTGGCTGACGGCAGAACAGCAACGTGAACTTCAGCGCGCCAGCCCCGAGCACACGCTGCTGGTGAACGAAGCCGGCCAATTTGAGCTGGTCCCGTGCCTTCCCATCCCGATTGGGCCACCCGCCAGCACCGCCCGCGGCGTGTTGTTCGAGCGCCGCGACAGCGTGTGGGTGGCGTTTTGGGACACACGCGGCACGAGCCGGCTCATGGTTCGGCTCCCGACGGCCCAGCTCCGGCGTTTTCGCGAGCTCGGCCGCGAACTGGCCGTGGAAGGCGCCGCTGCCGGCACCGTGCTCGAAGTTTCGGATCGACACTATCTTCACGTCCGCGGCGCCACGGCGCGCGAAGTGGAAACCGCCCTGGCCACCGCCACCACCCTCCCCGTCCGCCCGTCCGCTCCGTCAACGCCATCAATCCCATGAGAGTCACATTGCTCATCCTCGCCGGCTGCGTCATCGCAACGCGGCTGCCCGCCAGTCCGTTCACCGCCAGCGAGACCAAGACCCACGACTACTTTCGCAGCCTCTGTGACTACACCGTGCGCGAGAAGACCCATGTCGAGGTCATCTTCACCGGCGGCTACTACATGCGCAACCTCGTCGCGGGGTATAAGATTTTCGGTGACAAACACTATCTCGACACCGCGGTGACCTACGCCGACTGGGTCCTCTCCCGGCAGTCGGAGCGGGGATACTGGCAGACCGGCTACGGGCGGATCTACCTCGCCGACACCGGCAGCGCGCTTGGGTTGTTCGTCGTGCTTTATCCCCATGTCGACCAGGGGCGGAAGAAGCAGTACCTGGCCGCCATGCAACGCTACGTCGATGCCATCGAGCATGACCGCCTCATCCGTCCGTCCGGCGCGCTTGATGTCGGTCTGAAAACGGACGCCAGCGGCGCGGCGACCGTGCCTTACGACCAGGATTACACCACCTCCTCGTCGCTGACCGGCGGCGAAATCTTCACGTGGATGTATCACGCGACCAAACGGGAAAAATACCGCGAGATCGCCTACGGCACCCAGAAGTGGATTCTTTCCACCATGCGGAAGGACGGCGTCATCCCGTATAATCATCCGGGCGGCAAATCGGACCTTCGCATCAAGGGCAATCCGAAGAACGATTTCATGCTCTGGGAGAACTCGCCCTACCTCAACTCGGCCTACGTCGGCGAGGGGCTGCTTTCCTTCGATCTCTATTGTGGTCGGAGCGACTGGCAGCAGGAACTCCGCGCCAAGGTCAAACCCCACATCGACTTCGTCCTGAAAACCCAAAACGCCGACGGCACATGGGCGCCACCGAGCAACTGGGACCAGAAGCGCAGTCCCGGGATCATCAACTTCCTCATCTGGTATTACCAGCACGTCGAACCGGATCCCCGCATCCCGCGGGCGACGCGAAAGTTCGAGGCCTTCATCCTGAATCCCGAAAACGGCAGGAAGTTCGGGATGGTCAACGTGGGGGCCACCCCGGACCCGAAGGATCGCAGCGCCGTGAACGCCTACGACTGCGTCACCGGCCTGACCGGCCGTGCGCTGGCGGACATCATTCAACCCGGAGTCGACGCCCGATGGTAGTCAAAGCCCATATTCTTCGCGACGTCCGGCTCGAAGGCTGGCGCGAGCACATCGTCGGCCGTTGGTCCTATCGCGAACTGGCCGCGGACCCGAAATGGTTTCACGGCTGGATCAGCTTCGATGCCGTCACGTTCCATCCGGGAGACCGCATGGTCTATTGCGGGCTGAACTCCCTCGATGGTGATCTTCTCTATCGCTTCGATCCCGGAAAGGAACGTTTCGAGTGCCTGGAAACCCGGCAGTGGACCGACGCCTACGATGTGAAGATCCACCGCACGCTGTTGCACAACCCGCGTGACGGCTGCCTCTACTTCGGCACCTCGTTGTTGCACGATCTCGACCATCAGCAGCAGGCCGCGGGCGGCAAGCTGGTGCGGTTCGATCCCGCGAGCGGCCGTTACGATTTCCTGGGCACTCCGGCTCACCGGCTTTACCTTCAGTCGATCGCCGCGGATTGGGAGCGCCAGCTGCTCTACAGCTTCACCTATCCGGCCGAGGCCGTGTACAAGACCGATCTCCAGTCCGGCCGGTCCGCGCTGGTCGCCTGGCTCGGGAACGCCCTCATGATGGCCCAGCCGCACAATGCGGTGGTGGACCGGCACGGATGGCTTTGGGGCACGTGGGCGGAGACTCGCGCGTGGGATGAAATCACCGGCCCTCATCCGATTCGACTCTTCAAGTATCACCCTGAAAAAGATCAACTCGTCGGGTTCGGCCACGGGCTGCCGCGCTGGGAAGACCGACGCCAGTTGCTCGGCGAGCCCGGTGCGGGGGCGGGCCTGAGCGGCGCGCTGGCCGGGACGCGGCATCGCACGGATTACGGGTTCTGCGATTCCATGGCGTATGATGGCGGGCGGTACATCTACGCCGGCACGGTCGCCGGCGTCCTCAGCCGGATCGACATCGAAACGGGCAACGTGGAAAAACTGGCCAACGCCGTCACCACGGGCCGATTCCCGGCGATGACAATCCGGGAGGGTGTTCTGTATGGAGCCGGCGGCATGAACGGCCAGACCCAACTGATCCGCTGGAAACTGGCATCGGACCGGCTCGAACGGTTCTCGGACCTGGAGGATCGATCCATCAACCAGCGACCGGCACGGATCCATGAATTGACGGTGGATGACGAGGGCCGCGTCTATCTCGGGGAAAACGACAACCACGAGCGCTCGAGCTACCTTTGGTCCGTGGGGTTTGACGATTGAAGATGCGCGCCCGGCTCTCGATCCCAAGACTCCGCTGGGTCATCGCCGGACTCCTGCTGGTCGTCACGCTGATCAACTACACGGATCGCATGACGCTGTCCGTGCTCATCGGCGAGGTCAGCAAGGACCTCAAGCTGAGCACGGGCGATTACGGCCAGATCGTCAGCCTGTTTTTCCTGGCCTATGCCATCATGTATGCCGTGTCGGGCTATGTCGTCGATCGACTGGGCACAAAACTGGGCATGGCGCTGTTCGTCGGCGCCTGGTCGCTGGCCCAGATGCTGCATGGGCTGTCGACCGGCAAATGGACCCTGGCGGGTTGTCGCTTCGCGCTGGGGCTCACGGAACCGGGCAGCTTTCCCGCTGCCACCAAGGCAATCCGCGAATGGTTTCCGGCGGAGCAACGCGCTCTCGGTGTCGGCATTTTCAATGCCGGCTCCTCGCTCGGCGCCGCGGTGGCTTCTCCGGTCGCGGCGTATCTGGCGCTCAATTACGGCTGGCGGGCCGCCTTCTTCTTCACGGGTGCGCTCGGCCTGATCTGGCTGGGGTTCTGGTGGCTTCTCTATCAACCGCCGCATCACAATCGCTGGCTGGGTGAGCGGGAGGCGGCCGAATTGAAGGCGGCGGGCGTTGTTCCGGAATCGGCCGCCGTAACCGCAAAAGAGCGGGTCGACTGGCGGGGGGTATTGCGGAGCCGGCCCTGCCTCACGCTGATTCTCGTGCGGTTTCTTTCCGATCCGGTGATCTATTTCGTCATCGTCTGGTTTCCGGCCTACCTGCAAAAGGAGCGCGGTTTTGACCTCGCCATGATCGGGCGGTACGCATGGGTGCCTTTTGTGTTCGGCGACATTGGCTACGTCTTCGGCGGCTGGCTTTCGGGCCGCATGATGCGGCGCGGTTGGAGCCTGCCAAAATCGCGCAAGGTGGCCATGGCCGTGGGCGCCGCATTGCTGCCCGTCGCGGTCTTGGTGCCGTTGGTGCCCTCCGCGGCGCTGGCCATTGCCGCCACGAGCGTGGCCGTTCTGGGCCACGCGATTTGGGTGGCGAATCTGCTCACGCTGCCGGCCGATATCTTCCGGCAAGCCGACGTCGGCACGGCGACCGGTTTCTCCGGCATGGGCGGGGCCATTGGCGGCGCCCTGGCCAACCTCGTCACAGGCTATATTATCACCCGATTTACCTATCTGCCGATCTTCATCTGGGCCGGGCTGATGCACCCGATGTCACTCCTGTTGGTTTGGTGGCTGCTGCCCGCCCGTGTTTTCGAGCCGAAGCCGGCTAACGGCTGATCTCGTACACTTCGACGATGCCCACGCCCGGCTGCGCCGGCTGGTCGAGCAGCGGATTCACGTCGCGATGCTCAAAGGGTTTCACGATGACGGTGTAGTTTCCCGCGGGTAAATCGGCCATGACGCACGGCTCACGGCGATTGGTGGGGGCGAAGCCGGTCGCCGCGATCTGCTCCTCCCGGTAGTACCGCACGAGCGGCTGGAAGTCGTCGCGCTCGCCGTCCACCTCACGCGCGCCGCTGCTCCAATCGTCATTCTCCACCAGGGCGCGGCCATCGCCGCCGCGAAGTTCCAGGAAAGGATCGAAAAGCACGCCGGAAAGCTGGAATGGAGCACGGCCCAGCGTCGGCCCGAGCACCCGCACCAGGATCCGTTTCGTGGCGCCGGGCGCCGCCTGCACCACGAACCCAGCGACCATTTCGTGGCCCGTGTTGTCCGCGTAACCGCGCGTGGCCAGATTGATGATACGCGTCGTGGAGTGCTCGACCTGGTAGGCTTCAACCAGCCCGGCACCCGTCGTGCCGCCCGCGCCTTCAACCACCGCGGAGTAGCCACCGGGCGGCAGCGTCAGCAGCAGCGCGGCATCCCGGCTTCCGGTGGCGAACGGGAAGGCCCCAACCTGCGCGCCGGCCGTGACAATTTCCGCGGCACCGGTTTGGACGCTCCAGTCGTCGTTTCGCCAGTCTTCCCGCCCGCCGGATGCCACCACGCGCAGCACGGGATCGGCCAGCGGCTCGGCGACACCGAAGGCCGCGAGCGCGGGACCGGCGGCGCGAACGAGCATCCGCTTCGGCTGCGTGCCCTCCACCACGAATCCGCCGATCAACACCTGATCGTCGCGGCCGACGTACGCACGCGTGGCCACGTTGATCAACGTGCCGGCATTCGGAGCGGACTGCGTTTGCAGCCGGTAACCTGCGACCTCGAACGCCGCGTCCTCGATCGTGCGCGATGTGTCCGTCTCACCAGGCATCCCTGCATCGATGCCGCCGGCGGAACCGTCGGGCGCCGGAACCGGCGCACTGATCCGCGGATTGGAAAAATACCCGATTTCGACGCCGGGCGGATAGGCCATGATGTCGTGAAACAATGCGCCGCTCGCGGCGCGAAAACGATACCCGTAGCTGTACGGATGCCGGCCGGGTGTCGGCGGCCGGCCATCCGCAAAATAATCGAGTCGCTCATGCGCGCAGCCGAACAGATGGCCAAGCTCATGCGCCACGACGGTCGACGGCACGATTTGCGAATAGTGCACGACCGCGAACGCAAAGAGCGGATTCGCGAGATCGCCCGCATCGGTCAGCAGAAAAGCCAATCCGCTGCTGGCCGAATCGCGGCGGCTCACCGCCAGGCAGACCACGTCGGCTCCCGCCTGATCGCGCAGCGCGTGAATCTCGTCCATCTTGCCATCGTTCGTCCGATACAACGCGGTCAGCGCGTCATCCTGCACGGACGCCGGCTCGCTCACGGACTCGTCGTATGTCACCTCTGCGATCCGAACGAGTTTCAGCCGCGCCGTGATCCGGCTCACCTCGAACGCGATGTTCGCCTTCTCGATCGCCAGATCGCACGCGCTCTGGATCGCCGCCGTGCGCGCTGCGCCCGTCATCGTCGGCTGCGCATCCTGCGTGTACGCCATGAGCACGTGAACCTCGGGCCCGGCCGGGCGTTCCAGGTTTGCGGTCAACGGAGCGGGCGGCTCCACCGCACCCGGATTCGCCGTCCCGCCTGCGCGCGCGAGCAGCGCCGGCCCGTCGATCGGGGGCGGCCGCTCGCCTCCGCAGCGCAAGAGTTGTTGCGGATCGGTTTGGAAGAATTGCGCCACCTCGCTGGTCGCCGTGCGCAGCGCGAATGAACCCAGCTCCGGATCGTCGATGCTCGCTTGGAGAAAACCGCCCGCCGCTGCGAACACCGCCCGACTCGCCGGCCGGCCTTCAATCCGCCCGCGGCTCACGAACCGGCCGGCTCCAAGCATCCGGCTGTCATCGATCACGATCGTGAGGGCGCCACCGTGCGGCAGCGGAATTGCCAGCCGGCCCGCGCCCGGGCGCTGCCAGAATGGCGAGGGCTTGCCGCTGACCACCTCCGGATCGATCCGCACGTAATGGATTTCTTGTGACGGCGCCGGCAGCGCGGCAGCGAGCGCCGCCCAATCCGCACGCGGCACATACCGAAACAGGGGCACGGGTCCGGGCGGCGCGTGCGGTGGCGCGGCGGGCGGGGAATTCGCGGCTGCAATCGACGCGACGGGATCGCTGAAAACGCGGGCGGTCGTGCCCGCGTGGTGATCGGCCGGACGAGGGCCCGGGACCGCATCGCGACGGGCGAGAAACAACGAGGCCAGCACCAGGATAAAGGTGAGGAGGTAGCGACCCATCGGAGATGAATCGATGCAGTGACAAACCCGCGAATGCCGCAACCTGCTTTACCGGCAACCCCGTGCCCAGCGGTCGTCGGCGAAGGACTTACAACAGCTTTCTCGCGTCGCGCCAGCGCACGGCAGCTCGCCGGTTGGTCCGGCCGGCGGGGGAAGAAGTCGACCTTCGGTGGGACCAAGTCGGCGGATAACAGCGGCTTCTGGGTGCGAGCGCGGCCGATATCGATTCGAACGAGAGCGATTTCTTCAGAGGGCATTGCCAGCACCCGGCCGGCGAACCAACGCCGGGAAAACGTGGCTTCCCTGGGAGCGCGGGCGTCTCGCCCGCAACCTACGTCGATGCGGGCGGGACGCCCGCGCTCCCGGGGAACAGGCTTCTGCTCCGCCACGCCTACGCAATATCCACCTGCGATCGCCCCGGTTTCAATCGATCCGTCAAACGGTGCCGCAAGGGCTTTGACGCGCCCGAAAAATATGTGCAACGTGCGCCGGAATGAAATCGGTCAAGGTCCCAGCGCTGGAGCTGTTTCTCCACGAAATGATCCCACTCGCGAAGGCGATGGGCGTTGGCGTGGAGTTGAGTGACGACCGCTCGCTGGTCCTGACCGCGCCGAAGGAACAGAACAAGAACTCACTCAACACCGCGTTCGGCGGCAGCCTCGTTTCACTGGCGACACTCGCCGGTTATGGCGTCGTGTGGGAGTTGATGAAGAACGAAAAGGGCGCCGAAAAAACCGAGTGGCGCATCGTCGTGAAGGAAAGTCGCGCCGCTTACCGTCGACCCGTCATCGGGGATCTTCGCGCGATTTGCGAGCGGCCGGCGCAGGCGGCAATCGCAGAATTCAAGGAAGCACTGGGCCGCTACGGCAAAGCCAAGCTGAAGCTGAAAGCCTCCATCGTCGAAAACGGCAACGTCGCCGTCGACGTGACCGCCGCATTCGTCGTCTCACGCTAGGATTTGGCTGCAGCCAAATCCTCAGATGTGCTTCGAGTCCGCCTCGTCCTTCTTCACGTAGCCGCTGTCCTGACGCGCAAAGTTGACCGCATTTTTTTTCAGGTACGCCTGGTAAACGTCGTCGGCTGTCATGCCAAGCGTCTGCGCGAGCGAGACGAGAAAGTGAAACAGATCGACGACTTCGACGCGGGCATTCTGCTCGTCGAACTTCTGATATTTTGCCCACCACTTCCACGGTACGCTGTCGATTAATTCGGCCGTCTCCTGCTGCAGTGCGCGCGTGTAGTTGAGAATCCACTTCGCCTTCTCCTCATCCGTGGACGGCGGCAGGTTCACGCCGATCCGGCGGTTCAAGGCGTCCTGCATCTGAAAAATCTCCTCGAGTTTGTCCATGTGCCCGAGGCTGGCCCGGCGCCGTCGGAAGTGGCAAGTTGCAAGTTGCAAGTTGAGGCCGCCCGTTGCGCCGGACGGGAAAGAACAACGGTTTCCTGGGACTCAGCCGCTGTTTCTCCGGCCGCTCCCCGGAATTTACAGTTGCCCACGGGGAGAACTGCGACGATGGTGCGACCTTCATGCATCCGTCGAGCGCTTAGGCGCTCCGGGTGTTCAACCATCGCGGTCGCTCCCCTTTTCGGGTGAGCGCTCCGCTTCAAAAAACACACCACAAAAATGCCAGATCCAGATAAGTCCGGCGCGCCCGAAAACGGGCCGGCCGACTTGCCCGCGACGCCGCCTGCGTCCACGCCCCCCGGCGCCGAGCACCAGGCAGCGGCGGACACCCCGAGTACACCCGCAGCCCCATCCGCCCCCGCCGCCCAGCCAACCGCGGCCGCGGAAGCAGCACCGAAGGTCGGTGCGTTTGGTTCCACCCGCGGCTCCGGCCTCGCCCGTGGAAAACGTCCCGCCGCGCAGAGCCCCGGTGCGACCGCCAACGCCGCCACCCCGGGTGCGTACAAGCCGACTGCCCTCGAGGTGATCACGTCGCAAAGCGAGTACAAGAACCCGTTCACCGGCCAGACGTCGGTGAGTTCGCCCGTCGTCAACGAGCCTGCGCCGCAGGCCGCTCCTCCGCCCTCGCCCACGCCTGACTTTCCCAAAACCAGCGCCCAGCCGGTCGCGGCCGACACGCCCGCGCCGATTGCCGTGCCACCCCCGGCGCCGACTCCGGCACCGGAGGCAGGTAAGGCCGAGCTCAACATTCTTCCACCCGAGCCATCGAAACGGCCGACGGTCCACTGGGAGGCGCAATCCGCGTCGGGTGCGGCGCCGGCGGCGCCCGCAGCAACGCCCGATCGCACGGAAGAACGGCCTACTTTCCAGCCGCGCGATCGTCGCGATTCCGAGCGGGGGGAACCCCGCTCGTACGACCGCGGTCGCGAGCCGCGCGATCCACGGGATCGTCCATACGAATCGCGCGAGCGCGGTGACTCGCGTGGCGGCCGCGGTTTCGAGCCGCGCCCGCGCGGCGAGTCGCGTCCGTTTGAACCGCGTGAACCCCGCGAGGGTGACCGGCACGGCGACCGCCGCTTCGAGCCGCGCAGCTCGCAACCCGCCCGCGCGCCTCAGCCTGAGCCGCAGAAGCCAGGCGGCGTGATCGGCTGGTTCAAGAACCTGTTCCGCGGAGACAAGCCGGCCGAAGCCGCGCCCCAATCGGAGCCGCGGCGCGACGATCGCGACGGCCGCTACCGCGGTGGCCGCGGTCGCGATCAAGGCGGCGGCGGCGGTTATCGCCACGAGCAACGCGGCCCGCGCGAAGGTGGGCCATCGCAGGGACAGCCCGGCGATCCGTCACGTGGCGGCGATGAGTTCCGCGGCGGCCAGGGCGAATACGGCCATCGGCGGCGGCGCCGCCGCGGTGGTCGCGGCCGTAATCGCGGCGATGGTGGCGGCGGCGGCGGCCCACGACCCGAAGGCCAGCAGGGCGGCGGAGCGATCTGAGACGAAAAGACTAAGGGACTAAAGGACCAAGGGACCAAAGGACGACAGTCCTTTGGTCTTTTTTCTTTTGGTCTGGCGCGATTCGCCCTTTCGTCCCCTTGGTCAGCGTCCAACATCCGCTTCATCGTTTCCTCCGTTGGTCCCCTCGTCCCTTCGTCCCTTAGTCCCTTAGTCCCTTCGTCCCTTAGTCCTTCAATGGATCTCATCGTCAATGGCGGAAAGCCGCTCACCGGCACCATCACGCCGTCGGGTAACAAGAATTCCGCGCTGCCGATTCTCTGCGCGTCACTTCTGACCGACGAGCGCGTCGTGCTGCGCAATGTTCCTGCGATCACCGATGTCGAGAAGCTGGTGACGTTTTTCCAGCAGCAGGGTTCGCGGATCGACTGGGATAGGGAGGCAGGCACGATGGAAATCGATCACTCCACGTTCGATGCGCGGCGGCTCGACGGCGAACTTCCGTCCGGCATGCGTTCCTCGGTGCTTCTGTTCGCCCCGCTGCTCCAGCGGATGAAGAAAATCGCGCTGCCGACCAACGCGAAAGGCTGCTCCCTCGGCATCCGGGAACTCGACCCGCACCTGGACATTCTCGAGAAACTCGGCGCGAAGATTTCGCACACCCCTTCGACCAGGCTCGGGTCGGGTGGCGGGCTGACGCTGCGGCTGGCCAAAAACTTTCGCGGCGCACGCCACTGGCCCGATTACATGTCGGTCACGGCGACGGAAAATTTCGTCATGGCGGCGGCGCTGGCCGAGGGCACGTCAGTGCTGATCAATGCCGCCAGCGAACCGCACGTACAGGATCTCTGCGCGGTGCTCAGCAGCATGGGCGCGAATATTTCGGGCATCGGCACGAGCAAGCTCACGGTCGAAGGCGTGGCGTCGCTGCGCGGCGGCACGTTCACCATCAACACGGACTACCACGAAATCGTGACGTTTCTCGCCTTGGGCGCGATCACCGGCGGCGAGGTGAAGGTGAAACGATCGCTGCCGCATCACTTCGATTTAATCACGCGCGCGTTCGCGAAGCTGGGTGTTGTCATCGAACACAAGGGCGATACGGCAATCGTCCGCCGCGATCAGGCCCTGGTGATCGAACCGCCGTTCACCACCAACCTGCTGCCGAAAATCGAGGCCGCGCCCTGGCCGTATTTCCCGGTCGATCTGCTGCCGTGCATGATCGCGCTTTCGGTGCGCGCCAGGGGTGCGATTCAGTTCTGGAACAAGGTTTACGAGGGCGGCTTCACCTGGATGCCGGAGCTCTCGAAGTTTGGCGCCCACGTCGTCGTCAGCGATCCGCATCGCGTCATCGTGTTTGGCGACCGCCCGTTGCGCGCCGCCGTGGTCGACGCGCCGTATATCATCCGCGCCGCCGTCGCGCTCTACATGGTCGGCGCGAGCATTCCCGGCCGCTCGGTCGTAAAGAACGCCGACACGATCATGCGCGCCCACCCCCGCTTCGTCGAAAACCTCCGCAGCCTCGGCGCCGACGTCGAGTGGAAGACGTGACGGAGATTTCGGATTTCGGATTGCGGATTGCGGATTGGAAATGCAACGGGTGAACTCGCGCCCGAATCCTCGCTCCAACCAACCCGAAGTCTGAATTGGGCCAGCGCCAATCCGAAATCCGCAATCCGCATTCCGCCATGGCCCCGCGCCAATCCGAAATCCGCAATCCGCAATCCGAAATCTCGCCGGCCGCGCCGGCGAAGGGGCTTGGGTTCATCACGACCGCGCTTTCCGCGCCGGTCACGCCCGCGGAGGCGGCGCTGCGGCCGTTGTCGTTCTCGGATTTCACCGGCCAGCCGAAAACGATCGAGCGGCTCCAGGTGATGGTGGGCGCGGCGAAGAAACGCGGCGAAGCGCTGAACCACATCCTGCTCTCGGGGCCGCCTGGGCTCGGCAAGACCACCCTCGCATTCATCCTCGGCCACGAACTCGGCCGCAACGTGCGTGTCACCTCCGGCCCGGTGGTGGAAAAGGCGGGCGACCTCGCCGGGCTGCTCACGAATCTCGAGGAGGGCGACATCCTTTTCATCGACGAGATTCACCGGATTCCGAAGACCGTCGAAGAGTATCTCTATTCCGCGATGGAGGACTTCCGGCTCGACATCATGATCGACCAGGGGCCGAACGCGCGCAGCGTGCGGCTCACGATTCCGCGGTTCACGCTCGTCGGCGCAACGACGCGCAGCGGGTTGCTGACCGCACCGCTGCGCTCGCGGTTCACGCTCCAGACGCGGCTCGATTACTACGATATCGCCACGCTGGACACGATTGTGCGCCGCAGCTGCGGGTTGCTGAAGGTGGAGATTGATGCCGGCGGCGCGCGCGAGATCGCGTCGCGTTCACGCGGGACGCCGCGGGTGGCGAACAATCTGATCAATTTCGTCCGCGATTTCGCGCAGGAGCGGGCGCAGGGCCGGATCACGCAACCCGTCGCCGCGGCCGCGCTCGAACTGCTCGAAATCGATGCGGCCGGGCTGGACGAGATGGACAAGCGGATGCTGCGAATCATGGCGGAGAATTACCGCGGCGGACCCGTCGGCATGAGCACGATCGCGGTCGCGGTGGCGGAGGAAGCCGAAACGCTCGAGGAAGTGCACGAGCCGTTCCTCATCCAGGAGGGATATCTCCAGCGGACGCCGCAAGGCCGTGTGCTGACGGCCAAAGGCTATCACGCCGTCGGTCTGAAGCCGCTGTCCAGCCAGCAAGGTACGCTGCTGTAGCCCGCATTTTTCACCTTTGAAATGGTCTTCACCCGTGTCTGACCGCCAACATCCCAATGTTCCGGCGAGTGCCCCGCGTTCATGCGGGCTAAAGGCATTCTGCTGGCCAGCAGAATGCCCTTAGCCGGGAAATCGTGGTGCGCGCGCCGGCGCACGGCACAAGCGAACACGCTGTGCGTTCGCAGCCGAGCAGAGTGTGAGATTTCCCGGCTAGCGCCTGACGGCGCGGGTTTCGAGTTTTGCGTTTTGGGTTCTGGGTTGGAACAGCAAAGCCCGACGTTTCTTCTTATTCCTATTTTCCGCGTCTTCCGAGTCCTCCGCGTCTCGCGTTCTCGCGTTCTTTCGCGTCTTCCGCGTCTTCCCCGTCTTCCCCGTCTTCCCGTCTTCCGCCCGTGTCTTCCGTCGTCCTTTGTTTCGGTGAGATCCTATGGGATTTCCTGCCGGAAGGCGCGTTTCCGGGCGGCGCGCCCTTCAATGTCGCGTATCACCTGAAGCAGCACGGGCTGGACGCGCACATCGCATCGGCGGTCGGCCGCGACGTACTCGGGGAGGAACTGCTGCGCCGGCTCGGCGGCTGGGGTATCTCCACGGCGGCTGTCGTCCAGCGCGACGGCGTACTCACCGGCTACGTCCGCGCGGTGCTCGATGCGCACGGCGACGCCCATTACGAAATCATTCGCGACGTGGCGTGGGATATCATTCCGGCCGAGCCATCGCTGGCGACGGCGTCACGGGCCTCGGCGCTGGTCTTCGGGTCACTCGCACAGCGTTCCGCCCCCAACCGGACGTCGCTTGATTCGCTCCTCAACGCCCTGCCCGCGAGCGCGCATCGCGTGTTCGACGTAAACCTCCGTCCGCCCCACGACGATCTCGCGCTCGTCCGGCGGCTCGCCGCCCGGGCCACGGTATTGAAGTTGAACGCCGACGAAGCCGCCCGGCTTTGTGGTGAACGGGCGCAGCCGGGAAGCGAAGAGGTTCACGCCCGCGCCCTGGAAAAGACGACCGGCTGCAAGGTCATCGTCATCACCGCAGGCGCGCAGGGCGCCGGCTTGTGGCGCGCCGACAAGTGGCACTGGGAGGCAGGACGTCCAATCCAGGTTGTGGATACCGTGGGCGCCGGTGACGCGTTTCTCGCCGGTCTGCTCGCCAGACTGCTCAGCGGCGCCGACGAAGCCGCCGCGCTGGCGCATGCCTGCCGGACCGGCGAATGGGTCGCCTCATGCCGCGGCGCGACCCCGGCGTACCTTGGGACCACGCCGCAGGCCTGAATCCGAAACTCGTTGTGAACAGGTCAAGGGGAGCCTGCCTGCCGAAGTCTCCGGCGAAGGTGGGTCTCGCACGCAACGTTGATGCCGAAGTTCAGAACCGACTTTTCCGGCCTCGTCACCCCGGCTGCTACGTATCGCGATCCAACGAAGCCGAGAGAAAGAGAACGAGTGGCGCGCTGGCCGACTAAAGTCCCTTCGTCCCTTAGTCCTTTAGTCCCTTCGTCCTTTGGTCCCTTCGTCCCTTCTACACATCGCCGCGCTGCGGGCGGAGGACGATTTCCTCCACGACCGTGCTGCGCGACAGATTGTACACATCGAGGAAAGCACGGGCCACGTCGGCCGCGGGCATCATTCGCTCCTCGGCGATCGCGCTGCCCTCCCACGACGGCGACCACGTTGCGCCGGGATAAACGCAGCACACGCGGATGCCGTGGTCGCGGAGCTCGGCGCGCATGATTTTGCTGAGCACCGCGACGCCAGCCTTGGCCGCAGAGTATCCGGCGCCGCCGGGATACGCCGTCAGCGCGGCAATCGAGCTCATGTTGAACACGTCACCCGAACCGCGCTTCACCATCGACGGCAGGAACGCGCGCGAGACGAGAAAAACACTGCGCAGGTTCGCTGCAATCAGCCGGTCGAATTGCTCCACGCTCATCTCGGTCAGTGCCGCGCCCTCGAACTTGCCGGCATTGTTGATCAGAACGTCGACACCGCCGAACCGTTTCGTCACGGCCGTTTCCATCGCGCCGACCGATGATTCATCCGTCACATCGCAGACGAAGGTCTCGGCGGTCGCACCGGCTTTAGCGCACGTGAGCGCGACATCGAGCAGCTTCTTCTCGTTGCGGGCAACGAGCGCGAGCTGCACGCCGCGCAGTTCGGCCGCGAAGGTACGCGCAATCGCCGCCCCGATTCCCTGCGAGGCGCCGGTGATCAGAACAGTCGGATTCATTTTTTCCCGCGGATGGCGCGGATAAACGCGGATATCATTTATCGGTTTCCCGCAC
>JAUSID010000238.1 GCA_030648295.1 Opitutaceae bacterium
GTTCAACTTGAATCCGGCCTGGTGATACTCGAGCCCCTTCCGCGTGAAATCGAGCAGCGCGACAAGCAGCCGGCGCATGTCACGCTCGTAGCCCCACATAAACATCTCGAGCGCCGCGTCGCTGCCATCGGCCACGTAGAGTAGATCGTACTGGTTGCCGGAGCTGTAGTGCATCCGGTCGCCCTTGATCAGCTGGAAATTCTGGAGCAGCAGGTGGCGCCACGCGTTGTTCACCAGCGGCTCGGGGGTCTCCACCTTCATCGCCGCCGATAGGATTTTCCGCCACGTATCAGCGCAGGCCACGCGCTCGGCGTCGTAATCGATCTTCAACGCCGCGGCGGTCGACGCGGCAAGCGGTTTCGTCGCGAACGCGATGGTCGCGAAATTCTTCGTGGTGATCTTCGCCACCAACCGCTGCCGTTCCCACTTCCACGTCGGGTCGGCGATCGCGACCACGCCGCCTTTCGCGTCGATCAATCTGCCCTCGGCGAACGTGAGCGGCGTCTGGTCGTCGACCGTGACGCTGACCGTGCCGCTCGTGCCCTGCGCAAGGGAGAACTTCACGAACACGACCGCGTGCTCCGCCAGCCTGGGATCGGTACTCGCGAACGACTCGAGCGCGTAGATTTCCGGCGGACGCCGCAGCGGCTCCTGCGTCAGCGGCACCGCGCCTTCGGAGAAAAACGGCGACGCGTGCCGATACCGGATTTCAGGAATGGGCAGGAATCCTTCGGCCAGGGTCGGCTCGGCCAGACGATCGCGCAGTCCACCGAACAGAAATTCGTCCGGACCAACGCGGAACGTGAACGGCACGCCGAGATCGTGCCAGCTGCGCGAACCGCCGGACAGGTTCACGCCGCTGCCATTCGAGATCAGCCGCGCCTTCAGTGACGCGTTGGGCGCGCTGAGCACGATCGGATAATAACGGAAGTCGGCGTGGACGTAACGCGGTGGCGGCAACAGCGGCGCGAGGAATTCGTAACTCGCGCCGTTCGGCTGCGCCATCGCCGCCTCGCCGTAGACGTCGCGCCGCGCGGCGAGCGCCTGCTCGAGCGAAGGCAGCGCGGTCGCGGCTGCTGCCGCGACCGTGGTTGCAAGGCAAATCCCGGCAACAAGGGGGAGCAGACGAACACACCCCACCGTGCGGCTGCGGCGTAGCCCGGATATTTCACACCGCGGCACCCTGGCCGCAATGAAAGGAGCGTCACCGGTTCTTTCTCTTTCCTCTTTCTCTTTATCTTTCTCGCCGATCGCATTTGGCCAACCGGGAGAAAGAGAAAGAGAACGATTAAGAGAAAGAGCGGTGTGAAAAATCCGGCGTAGCAGCCGACGTAAGGAGGCTGGCGCCTCGTCATTCGAAAATTCCAGCCTCGTTACCTCGGCTGCTACGAAAACCGAAGACGCTGAGCACCGGCGTACGTTCATGCGGACTCCAATCACCGCGCGCACCTAAAACGTCCCCTTCAGCCCGAAGATCCACAAGGCGCCGTAGCGATCGCGCTGGCGGAATTGCGCCACCTCGGGAGTGCTGGGGCCCTCGCGGGAGAAATCTTCCGGGGTATCCCGGAGATTTCGGATGTTGCCGAAGAGCGTGAGGTTCTTCGACAGCTTGTAGTCCGCGATGATGTCGATGAAGAGCCGCTTCGCGCCCCAGAAATACGTGCCCGGCTCGATGCTCTGGCCCGCGGCCACCGCGGGGCGCCGATGCCGGCCCTTGTAGTTCCAATTCACCCTCAGGTTGTAGGTGGGCCGATGCAGGCTGATGCCCCACGCCGCCGTCTTCGGGATGAAATTGGCGAAATTAGCCGCTGCGTCGCCTGTCGCCCGCTGGATCGCGCCATTGGCGAAAATCTGCACCCCGCGCGCCCACTGCGGCAGGAAGGTCAGCGCCTGCTTGTAACTGACGTCGAAGCCCTCCATCCGCACGATGCTCTGCACGTTGTATTGGGTGGACACATCGTAGCGCCCCCACTGGACCGGGTCCAATTCGTACTGCGCCAGGAATTCCGGTGTCGCCGCGAAGATCGTGCCGCCAAAAAAGTTTTCAAAATCGCGGCGGAATGCGCCCGCCGAAAGCAGACCGACGCGCTCGAAATAATACTCGAGCGATACCTTCGTCGTCCTGGCCGTCCACGGCTTGATACCGACGTTGCTGACCACGATCCGGTTGGTGGGACTCGGCGCGAGGGCTTCGTCCGGCAGCGTGATGCCGCCGGCATACTGGTTATAATTCGGCCGGCCGATGGAATAATAATACGACGCCCGCGCGATCAGGTTCTCCCGGATGTTGTAGCCAAGGTTCACGCTTGGGAACCAGCGCAGGTATTCCTTTTCCGCCCGGGCACCGCGATCGACCATCGTGAGCTTGGCGATTCCAAGCGTGTCGGTCGCGGGCAGGATGGTCAGCGGCTGGTTGTTCGCACCGCGAAGAATCGTCCCGTCCGGCGCGCGCTGGAAGTTGCGGGTGCGATCATTGAGCGGTCCCTCGGCGGTGATGTTGGTCTGCTCGGCCCGCACGCCAGCCGTCACCTTCAGGCGATGCGCGAGGAAACTGGTATCGCCGCGCAGGTACGCGGAGGAGATCGTCTCCTCCGCGAACTTCGACAGGTTGATGGCCGAATTGTAGATCGTGGTGTCGTTTTTCGTGAACGACTGCGGGTTCGCCCGGTAAAAATCCCACAGCAGCCCACCGCCGACGCGTTCGGTCTGGGGAAAACCAAACACGCCATCTCGCGCCGAGTACACGGGGTCGTAGAACGGGCCCGCGCCTTCGTCGCCGGAGTTCGCCCGCGCGTCGGCACCGACAAAGGTCAGCGTGGTCGTGCCGCCGCGGTAATCGCGCTGCGCCTGGCGCACGTCCAGCCCGGCCTTGAGCGTCAACGGCACGACCACATTGAAATCGCGTTTCGCGTTGGCGTACGCACTGCGCTGTACATCGGTGGTCCGGTTGGCGATGCCCTCGCCCGGGCCGACCCCCAGCACCGTGCCCGCCCCGTAGCGGTTTCCGCCGCCGCTGATGATGTTGTAGGTTGAAACCTTATACGGATCGACCGGCGCGCCTGTCACGCCATCGGTCACCGTGATCCGGCCGGGGCGCAGGTAGAAAATATCGTCGAACGAGATGCTGACGTTCGTGCGGTTCGCGGTGACGGAATTGAAGGACCCCTTGCCCTGGTCACGAACTTTGCTTTCCGACATCGAGGTTCCGGCGCCGGCCTCGAATTTCCAGACCGGACCATCATGGCGATAGATCAGCGATGGTGAATACGATGAATTCCGGCGATCGCGGTCACCTGTGTTCACGAGTGTCATGGTTCCGGCGCCCGTGCCACGGTCACCGTGGGTGTACGACGTGGTGAAGTTCCCCGGCAGCACCCGGGTAATGACGAAGTTGAGATCGCGCTCGTTGTATTGCGCATCGAAGCGCGTGGCCTGGAACGAGAGCGACACACGGTCGGCCCGGGTGAGTTTGTAGTCGAGCGTCACGCCGGCGGACGAACGCCGGGACTGACGTGGCTGATCGCGAACTTGAAAATCGGTGAGGTACGGCTTGTCGGGCGTCGTGGCGGGCAGATTGGGTGCAACGGTGGGCGAGTTGACCGCCCGCCAGTTGGTCTGCACGAAATAGGTTGGTTGATACTGTTGCGACGTGCCGCCGGAGAGCGTGAACCCAAAGCGTTTGTTCACCGGCGCTACATAGGAGAAATCGAAGCCCGGATGCATCTTGCGCGTATTCCCCAGCGTGGGCCCGGGCGTGGGATGGAAATCCCGCGCGTCGTCGCGCATCAGGACATAGAGGTTGGTCTGGAGAATCGGCTTCACCCGCTCGAAGGCACCTTTCGGCACCATGTTCACCGAACCGGCGAGGGCGTTGCCCGGCGACTCGGGCGTCGGCGAGTGCAGCACCTCGATCCGCGAAAGATTGTTCGTGGCCACGTTGATCAGTTCCACGTCGCGACCGGTCGGCGCGGAGGCGGTGGTGCTTGCAAGTGGAAACCCATTCATCGTCACCGGCACGTACGCGGCCGGGACGCCATTGAGTGAAATCTGCATCGCCGCGCCGCCCACGTAATCGATCGAGACACCGGGCACGGTCTTGAGGATTTCCCCGACGTTGCCGTCGGCCATGGGACCGAACTCGTCCGCGGCGATCACGTTGCGAATGTCGGACGCGAACCGTTTCTCGTTGATTGCGATCGCCGCACCGTCCATTTCGCGCGACGTCTCGACCACAAAGCGCTCCAGCTTCACTGGCGCGGCGGGATCCTGCCCCATCGCGGTGAGATTGAAATCCTGCTGGACGGTCTGGCCGGGGGCGACGTTCACCGTCGCGGTTTGCACCGCCATGCCGGTGAAGAAGATTCTCACCCGCGCCGGGCCGGCGGGCACGCTGGGAAACGCGTACTGTCCGAGGTTGTCGGTCAGCGTCGCGAGACCGGTGCCCTCGATGGTCACGCTCGCCTTTTCCAAATACTCGCCCGTGTTCGGGTTGAACACCCGGCCTTCGATCGCGCCGACGCCGCCAGCTGCCGGCGCAGCCGCCCGCAGCGGGTTGGTAGCGACCGTGCACAACAGGAGCGCGACCAGCGCCGCTCCGGCAAGAAGGCTCGTCGTGAACGTGGCGAGCCGAAGTTCCAGCAGTTTGGTGGGTGTCATGGGGATTCAGCGCGCAACAGATGAAAATGCCGCCGATGCCGTTGCTCTTAGCCGTCGGGACGGATTTTTCGAGCGTTATCTCTGCCCCGCGGAAATTTTGGCGACGGCGGACGAACGGCAACGATTCCGCGATTGCGGCGTCCCCGCGGATCGAAAACTCTTGCCCATCCGTTCCGGCCGGCGCGTTTCTGTGTCGTGCCCCTGACCATGAAAACCCCGCGCCAGCTTTCCTTCACTCTGGTCTGCCTGCTGGCGATTGCCGCCCCCGGTCCGATTTCCGCCGCCGAGTCCGGCTGGAAAGCCGGCACGGCGAAAACCGAAATCACCCCCGACAAGCCGCAATGGATGGCTGGATACGGCGGGCGGACGCGCCCGGCCGAGGGAACATATCAGCCGCTCCATGTGCGCGCGCTCGCACTCGAGGACGCGCAGGGCCGGCGCGCCGTGGCGCTGAGCAGCGATCTGCTCGGCATTCCGAAAACAATCTACGACCACACCCGCGCGAGCCTGAAGGAGCGATTTGGACTGGAGCCGTCGCAGATCATGCTGAACGCCTCCCATTCGCACTGCACCCCCGTGCTGCGCGGCGCACTCTACGACGCGTATCCGCTGCCCGAGAGCCAGAAGCCGATCATCGAGGCATATTCACAGGAGTTGGAGCGGCGGATCATCGACACCGTCGCAAAGGCGCTGGCGGCCCTCGCCCCCGCCAGGGTGTCGGCCGGCCAGGGCCAGACCGGCTTCGCCGTCAACCGCCGGAACAACCCCGAGGGCACTGTCTCCAAGCTGCGGGAGGAGGACGCGCTGAAGGGGCCGGTCGACCACTCGGTCCCCGTGCTCCGCGTCACCGATGCGAAGGACGCGCTGATTGCCGTCGTGTTCGGTTACGCGTGCCACAACACGACACTGAGCTTTTACCAGTGGTGCGGCGATTACGCCGGGTTTGCCCAGCTCGCGCTCGAGCGGAGTCATCCCGGCGCCGTGGCGCTTTTTTTCATGGGCTGCGGTGCCGACCAGAATCCAATTCCGCGCCGCGAGGTGTTCCAGGCGGAACGTTACGGCCACATGCTCGCCGCCGCGGTGGAGGAAGTGCTGCTCGAGACGCCCGCGACGCTCGCGCCCGTGCTGGCCACCGCCCATGAGTTCGTGACGTTGAATCTCGGCGATGCGCCGACGACGGCGGAGTTGGAGAAGATTGCGGTGGTTCCCGCCGGCAAACAGCCGACGACGCAAACGCGGTGGGCGGCGCGGCTGCTCACGGAATTGAAGTCGGGCCGGCCGCTGGCGCGCACGTACCCCTACCCTGTCCAGGTGTGGCAGCTCGGCGGCAGGCAGCTGTGGATCACCCTCGGGGGCGAGGTCGTGGTCGACTACGCCCTGCGTTTCAAGGCCGAGTTCGGACCAGCGACGTGGGTTACTGGATACTGCAACGATGTCATGGCATACATTCCGTCGGCCCGCGTGCTGGCGGAGGACAAGCCCGGCCATCCCCGCGGCCGCGTCGGTTACGAGGGCAACACATCCATGTACGTTTATGGCCAGCCCGCGCACCGCTGGGGCGACGACACGGAGGAGAAAATCGCCGCCGGCGTGCAGCGACTCGTGAAACAGGTGTCGGCCTCCGCGCGCTGATTTGCGGCGTCCGAATGCTACGACGTGCGGAAGCAGCGGCGTCCGCAAGCGGACGCCCTACAAAACGAATTTCGTAAACCTGGGAGCGCGACCGCCCTAGCCGGGAAATTTCACACTCTGCTCCGTTGCGAACGCACCGTGTGTTCGCTGGTGCCGTGCGCCGACGCGCGCTCCACGATTTCCCGGCTAAGGGCATTCTGCTGGCCAGCAGAATGCATTTAGCCCGCATGAACGCGGGGCGCTCGCCGGAACATTGGAATGTTGGCGGTCAAACACGGGTGAAGACCATTTCAAGTGGAAAAAATGCGGGCTAGTGCATCTCCACCTGGCAGCTGCCGAGCCCCCCGCGATAATAGTTGAACTGCACGTTCGGGTGCTCTCCCAGCAACGACATCGGCACGGACGTGTCCACGATCCGCTTCGAAATCATCAGCGCGCTCAATCGCTGGCCGAAGGGGTTGTCGTGAAAACCGGCCTGCCAGATTGAAACCTTCTCGGCGCACCACGTTTCGGCGGGACCCACCGTCAGCGCCTGGGTTGGCACCAGCGCGATGTTGCCGCCGCCGGACGTGCGCGCGTTCTGCGCCAGCGTCAGCGGATGCAAGTCGACCACGCGGGTGGTCAGGGCCCTGAATTCCGCCGAGGTGGGCGGCGCGTCCTGGTGTTTTCCCGCGCGCCGCGGTGGATCGTTGAAGGCCCAGTGCTTGGTGTCGCCCTGGCCGCCCTGCATCACCGCGCAACGCACGCCGTCCCAGCTCTTCCGATACTTCGTCAACTCCGCCTTCGGGAAATGCAGGTTCGCATCCGGCATCGCCAGCTCGGGCCGGATCCGGCTGAAGCAGAGCTCGCGGTCGGCGCGCTCGAACGACAGCGGATGCGTGACCGGCACCTCGCGGCCGTTCTCGTACCATTCGTCCATCCCCCAGAAATGCGCGTGCTTCAGCGACAGCCCGAGTTCGTTGACCAGCCGGGCCACGAGTGGCAGCTGCTCGGTCGGCCCAATCGGGCCGCAAATGCCCACCGGGTTGTCGGCCGTGGACTGGCGCCACGCCGTGATGTACTCGAGCGCTTCGGCGAGATAGAAATCCTCGAGCGTGTCGTACATGACGACGCGGAAGCCGGAACGCGACAAACCGGCCAGCTGTTCGGGCGTGAGGCTGGCAGCGTCGCGAATGAGGTCCGCGTCGAGCGTGGTGTAATCCCACCAGTCGGGGGCAATGGAGCTGAGTTTTCGGGGCATGGTTTTGAAATTGAACCACTAATTAACGCGAATTCAGGCAACTCAACCGCGAATCAACGCGAATGGACGCGAATAAAATCCAAGGGACCCTGAGCCGACGATGGCCACCGTCCGCTGGATTATCATTAGCGTTCATTCGCGTCCATTCGCGGTTGAAATCTCTGCCTTCGCGTCCTTTCGCGGTTAATGTCTCTGCATTGGCGTTCATTCGCGGTTAAATCAGCAATCGATCAACCAGTCCCCATTTCAATCCAGCGCGCATATCCGGGATTCCGCAGGTAGTTTTTGCCGAGTGCATCCCGCAGCGGATCCGCGTCGGGCGCGCAGAAACCGGCGAAGTTGTGCCGCCGCCACCCCTCCGCGTATCGAAACCGTCGCGACATTGTCCCGAGTTCGCGGCTCATGTCCTCCATCGTCCGCAGGTACGAGCTCATCCCCTGGGAGACATCGAGCCAGTTCTGCTGGCTGCGATGCGCCGACAGCGCCTCGAGCTTCGTCGCGTGCACTCCCGTCACGTTGACGTAGCTTTCCGGTCGCACCCGCCGCCCCATGCCATCGCGCAGCGTGTGCGGCATGCCGTGGTAGACCGTCAGGTCGCCCTCCACCGGCCCGCGCCGCGGACGCGTGGCATAGTTCGGCATTCCGCGGGTAAACGCGGCCGACACCGCGAGTCGCGCCGTGTTCATGTGGTCCTCCATGTAATCCTGGAGGGAGTGCGTCAGCACCACTCCCGGCTTCACGTCACGCACGATCGCGGCGAGCCGGCCGAGCAGCTTCGGCTCGTAGTAGACGCCGAGGTCATCCACGAGGCTGGCGTGAAAATGCGCACCCAAGATCCGCGCCGCCGCCCTCGCCTCGCGGGCGCGCGTGACGCGCGCCCGCGCGGCGCTCATGGTCACGCTGCCGAGCGAGCCATTCGCGACGTTGAGGTAGTGGATCTCCCACCCCGCGGCCCGCAGCAGCAGCAGCGTGCCCGCCATCATGAATTCGATGTCGTCGGGATGGGCCGCGATCGCCAGGGCGACCTTCGGACTCATTTCAACTCGCTCAGCTTCACTTCACGCCCGAGCTCGGCGGAGCGATCCGCGGCGAGCACCACGCGATGCGAGCGCATGCTTTCCGCCAGGCTCGTCAGCGGCATCTCCTTCCCGTTCTCGAGCGAGCTGAAGAAGGTGTCGAACTGCATCTGGTACGGGTGATCCGACACGTCGCCCGAATCGAGCATCTTCATGGAAAGATTGCTCCACGCGTGCTTGTTCAGTCCGCCCAGCTTGTTCGAGTGAAACTTGTTATCCAGCAGCGACCCCTCGCTGCCCACGAGATGGGTATGGAAATAATACGGCTGGATGCAGTCGATCACCGACGCCACCTTGCCGAGCCGGCCATCGTTGAACTTGAGGATGGTGACGGACGTCGTCGGGTATTCATATTGTGAGAACACCGCGTTCTTCGAGCGTGTGGCATAGCTCGTGACCGACTCCACCTCGCCGCCCATGCACAGGAGCAGCGCGTCCATCGCGTGGCAGCCCGCCGACAGCAGGCTGCTGCCGCCGTTCTTCTTGCCCGTGTTCCAGCGGAACTGGCCATACCACGGGCCGATGCCGTGGTAATAATCCACTTCGCCGTAATGGATGGTGCCGAGGAGTCCCGCCTCGATCACGGACTTCGTGACTTGGAACTGGCTCGAAAACCGACACTCGAAGCAGACGCAGGTTTTCACGCCCGCCTTCTTCACCGCATCGGAGATTGCATTGGCCTCGTCCAGCGCGAGCGTCAGCGGTTTTTCCAGGATGATTTGTTTGCCTGCCTTGGCGGCGGCGATGACATGGGCGGCATGCTGGCTCGGATAGCTGCAAATCGACACGACATCGATGTCGGGCCGGCGGAGCATGGCGTCGAGGTCCGTGAACGTCTGGATTGGGCTGCCGTATTGCGCGCTCAGCGCCGCCGCGTCCTGCGGGCGCGAGGAATAGATGGCGGTGACCTGCGCCCGGCCGGTGGCGTTGATCGCCGGGATGTGCGCGGTCGCCACCCAGCCGTAACCGATGATTCCAACGTTATATTTTTTCATGGATGAAACGGGAGGGGCGGGGATGAAACGGGATCCTTGGGACGAGTGATTGATCCAAGAATTTCACAGCGACATTGAGGCGCTAGCCCGGACATTTCACACTCTCCTCGCAAATCAAGCTACACGGTGTCCGCGAATTGCATTGGAATTCTCCGCCTTCACCGATGTCCGGGCTAAGTTCAAAATCGCCTGGCGATTTTGTTTTAGCCCGCATGACCGCGAG
>JAUSID010000201.1 GCA_030648295.1 Opitutaceae bacterium
GCGAACCACCCATACGGACACGGCAAGGCCGAGCCGCTCGCGGCGCTCGCGGTGGCGATCATCGTCTTTGCCATGACCGGCTGGGTTGCGCTGCACGCGGTGCGCGAGATCCTCACGCCGCACTTCGGCCCGAAGTGGTGGACGCTCCCGCTGCTCGCCGGCGTCATCGCGGTGAATCTGTGGTTCTCCGCGCGCATGCGCGTCGCGGGCGCCGAGGCGGGCAGCACGGCCCTCGGCGTTGAGGCGATGCACCACTGGACCGACGCGGTCAGCTCGGCCGCCGCGTTTGTCGGCATCACCATCGCGCTGGTGGGCGGCAAAGGGTGGGAGGCGGCGGACGACTGGGCGGCGCTCCTGGCGTGCATCGCGATCGCCGCGAATGGAATCGGCATGCTCGGCAAGGCACTGGGCGACGTCATGGATACGGCCGTACCGCAGACATTCGAAAACGAGGTGCGCGCGCTCGCGCTCGCGGTGCCGGGAGTCCGCGCGCTCGACAAGGTCCGAATGCGAAAAAGCGGACTGAGTTACCTGGTCGACATCCAGGTGCGCGTCGACGGCGAACTCACGGTGCGGGCCGGACACGACATCGCGCACGCGGTGAAGGATGCGCTGCTCGCTTCGCCGCTGCACCGAATCAGCGACGTGATGGTGCATGTCGAGCCGATGAAGTGAAGGGGCGAAGGGGTAGGGGCAAAGGGCAAGGAGCAAGGGGCATGGGCGAATGGCGAACGGAGTAGGTGCGACGGGCGGAAAATGCTGCATTACTTCAATTCCGCCACGGCCGGGTCCTCCCCCTCGCCGCTGGGCCCCTCGTCCCTGGCCCTTTGCTCCCTGCCCCGCGCCCTCCGCCATCTGTCCTTGCCTACGTGCCCCTGATCGGGCCTTTTCCCCGTGCTTTCAGTTACCCATGCGTTTCCTGCGGCACCTCTACGTCCAAGTCCTGCTTGGGATCCTAATCGGCGGGGTGATCGGATACGTCTGGCCGCAACTCGGGATCAAGCTGCGTCCCTTGGGCGACGGATTTGTGAGCCTGATCAAGATGCTGATCGGTCCGATTATTTTCGCGACCGTCGTCGTCGGCATCGCGGGCATGGGAGACTTGAAGAAGATCGGCAAGGTCGGTGCACGGGCACTGATCTATTTCGAGGTCGTTACGACACTCGCCCTCGTGATCGGATTGTTCGTCGCCAATACGTTTACGCCCGGGGCGGGATTTCACGCGGATCCGGACACGCTCGACGCCGGCGGGCTCACGAAGTTCAAGAGTGCGGCAAGCCAGATGGGCTGGGTCGATTTCCTGCTGCACATCATCCCGAAGACCTTCGTCAGCGCTTTTTCCGAAGGGGAAATCCTCCAGGTGCTGCTGCTCGCGATCCTGTTCGGCCTCGCGCTGGCGCGTGTGGGCGAGCACGGCCGGCCGGTGTTGAACTTCATCCACGAGATCGCCCGCGTCTTTTTCGGCATTGTCACCATCGTGACGCGGCTCGCGCCCATCGCGGCGGGCGGCGCCATCGCGTTCACGATTGGCGAGTATGGGATCGGCAAGCTTGCGCAACTGGGTCAGCTGATGGCCTGCGTTTACCTGACCTGCTTCCTTTTTGTCGTGGTCGTGCTCGGAACGGTGGCGCGGCTGTTTGGCTTCAGTCTGTGGAAGATTGTGAAGTACATCCGGGAGGAGCTGATGCTCGTCCTCGGTACGTCGTCCTCGGAGTCAGCGCTGCCCGGACTGATGGAAAAAATGGAGCGGGCCGGCTGCGCGCGCTCGACCGTCGGCATCGTGGTGCCGTCGGGGTATTCATTTAATTTGGACGGAACGTGCATTTATCTGACGATGGCCGCGCTTTTCGTCGCGCAGGCGACGGACACGCACCTCGGGCTCGGCCAGCAACTCGGGCTCATGGGCATTCTGTTGCTGACGTCCAAGGGCGCCGCCGGGGTGACCGGCAGCGGGTTCATCGTGCTGTATGCCACGCTCGACGCGACCAAGACGATCCCGCCGGCCGGCATGGCGCTGATTCTCGGCGTTGACCGTTTCATGTCCGAGGCGCGGGCAATTACCAACTTCATCGGCAACACCGTCGCCACGCTCGTGGTCGCGAAGTGGAACGGCGATTTCGACGCGACCCAGGGAGCGGCGGTGCTGGCGCGGCCCATGCCGCGGTCGCGTGAGATTGCGCTCGTGATGGAGCCCCTGGCCGAAACAAACCCGCGTACGGATCGCATTTCGTAGCCGCCGAGGTAACGAGGCGGGCGATTTTCCATTCGCCACTCGATGCGTGGAGCCGCGGCACCCCCGCCGCGGAAGCAAGCTCAACTTTCTGCAGCCGGACGCGGCTTGCAGCCGCAGATGGGATCGGAAGTTCGCTCGAAAGTCTCTGCGGCAAGGATGCCGCAGCCACTGCGGGCCGCCTCCTCACCACATGGTTGAAGCCAAAACGTGAGTCCAAAGAGTGGCTGCGGCGAGGGCCCCGCGTCTCCACCCCGACCTCCCTCGTTACCTCGGCTGCTACATCTGCTGCGCCGCCGTGAACATGACGCACACGGCCAGTCACCGGGGTTGCCATGGGAAGGCCGGCGCATAACTAATGCCCGGTACCTGTGCCCTGGCTTACCACCCGCCGTATGAAATTGCTCCTCGTTTTGTTTACCTTCGGAACCCTCGCGTGGGCTCCGGTTTCCGCCGCCCAAACCACCCCGGCTGCGCTGCCATCTCCCTCGACTCCTCCGGAAGAGCCGGTGCGATTGGAGGCGTTCACTGTCACCGGCTCCAACATCAAGGGCATCGGCACCGAGAGGACCCTGCCTGTCACGGTCATCACGGCGGACAACATCACGGCCGCCGGCATCAACACCATGACCGAACTGGTGGAGACGCTGTCCTTTTCCACCAACGTGAGTATCAATGAAACGGCTACGGGCCCGAACGATGCCCGCGGCGACGTTTCGACGATCAATCTGCGCAACCTGGGCGCCGGCCGCACGCTGGTCCTCCTCAATGGCCGCCGGATGTCCGCCTACGGAGTCACCCCCGGCACGCCGCCGGTCCAGTTCGTGAACGTGAACGCGATCCCGCTCGGCGCGATCTCGCAGGTCGAGGTGCTGCGCGATGGCGCGTCTGCGATTTATGGCTCCGACGCCATCGGCGGCGTGGTGAACACGATCCTGAAAAAGAATTATTCGGGGTTCGATGTCAGCGCGCGCTATGCGGCCGCCTCCGATGGCGGCAGCCCGCGCGAGACGTCGGTTTCACTGTCGGGCGGCCGCGGTTTCAACGCGGGCCGCACGAACGTGTCGCTGGCCTACAATTTCTATCATCGCGACCTGCTCATGGCACCGGAACGCGATTACGCCGGCAACGCCGACAAGCGGCCGCTGGTGGGCGAGCCGTTCAACACGAATTCCAATTTCAACAATCTGAACAGCTCGAGCCCGTATGGGCGGTTCACGGCCGTCACTGACACCGGCGCGAGCGTCTCCGTGCCTGGAATCACGGCGACGAACGGCCAGTTCTACTACGATCCGGTGACGGGCGCGCGCGCGACCGGCGCGGGCCCGACCGGATTCTACAACTCGCAGTCGGGCACGCAGCTGTTGCCGACGATCACCCGGCACAACGTGTTCGGCACGCTCGACCACAAATTTACGCCGGCCCTGTCGCTGTTTGGCGAGTTGTCGTACTACGATTCGAAATCGTTCGGCCAGTTTGACACCTCGCCGATCTCGCTCGCCACCGATGGCGTCGTGATCCCGAAGACCAATTACTACAACCCGGTCGGCACGCGTTTCCAGGGGTCGGGCACGGCGAACCCGACCGGCACGGCGCGGAACGTGAACATCCGCAACTATCGCGCGACCGAAATCGGTGCGCGCTCATACGACACGGATTCCGACAGCTACCGGCTGCTGGCGGGATTGCGCGGCGATGTTGCCGGCACAACCTGGAACTGGGAGGCCGCGGGGATGTATATGCGCGGCGAAACGTTTCAGGTTAACCACGGCTATATTTCCCAGAGCCGGCTCCAGCAGCAGCTCGCCCTCGCGACGCCGGATGCCTACAACCCGTTTGGGCCGCCCGGTTCCAGTCCCGAGTCGGTCTGGCGCAATTTCGTGGTCGACATCTGGGATCGCGGGATCGGCAGCCTCGGCTCGTTCGACGCGCGGACCTCGGGCGAGATTTTCCGGCTGCCGGGCGGCGCGGTGTCGCTCGCACTCGGCGGCGAGTATCGCCGGGAGGCGATGAAGCAGCGCAACGATCCGTTCGGCCTCGCCAATGATGTGATTGCACAGTCGGAGCAGCTGGACGTGGACGCGTCGCGTGATGTATACGCCGGGTTCGCCGAGGCGCTCGTGCCACTCGTCGGCCGCGAAAACAAGGTGCCGTTGGTGAAATCACTCGAGCTTCGCGTCGCCGGGCGCCACGAGCGGTACAAGAATTTTTCGGCGACCAAGCCAGGCGCCGGATTGTCGTGGCGGCCGATCGAGTGGCTGCTCCTGCGCGGATCCTATAATGAAGGCTTCCGCGCCCCTGCCGTGATCGAACTCTTCACGCCCGCAATCGGCCGCCGCAACGAAGGCTTCGTTGATCCGGCGCGTCCCGGTCAGCCCGATGCCGCGTCGAGCGTCTCGAAGCGGGTCGTGACTGGTGGCAATCGGAACCTGCAGCCGGAGGAATCAGAATCGTACAATTTCGGCTTCGTCGTGGATGTGCCGGCGGTGAAGGGGCTGTCGGTGGGAATGGATGTTTACCGAATCAAGCAGTTCAACCAAATCGACAACTCGAGCGCGGTGAACGAGCTGAATCTCGACGCGCAGCTTTGGGCCGCGGGTGGTGGCGGCAATCCGCGCGTGATCCGGGGGACGCGGACGCCGGCCGATGTCGCGGCCAACATTCCGGGCATGCTCGTCGAGGTGCTGAGCACGTACCAGAATCTCAGCCTGCGCGAAATTCGCGGCACGGACATCTTCGCGAATTACCTCACGCCCCGCTGGTCGTTCGGCCGGTTCACGTTTTCCGGCGTCGTAAGCTACACCGACCGGCTGCGCTCGGTAAACCAGCAGGGCACCGTGACCGAACTGGTGCGCAACAATGGCAACCCGCGGACGAAGGCGACGGCCGGAGTTTCGTGGTCGCATCGGAACTGGTCCGCGAGCGTGTTTGAACGTTACACCAGCGACTATGTCGCGCCGATCGCGTATGCGAGCGCCGGGCGGCCGTTCATCATCGACGAGTACCGGGTCACGAACGCGAGCATCGGCTACACGTTTCGCGAAAGCGCGCTCAAGAGCATGCGCGTGCGCATCGGCGTGAACAATGTGTTCGACGAGCCGCCGCCGCTGTATCCGCCGAATTCGAGCGGTTACCACCCGAGCTACGCCGATCCGCGAGGACGGATGCCGTACGTGGATGTTTCGTACAAGTTCTAACGAGGCGCGGCGACCAGGGACCAGGGACCAGGGACCAAGGACCAAGGACCAAGGACCAAGGACCAAGGACCAAGGACCAAGGACCAGGGACCAAGTTGCGGTTCACAAATAGCGTCGGCCTTCAAGGGCGCTTTCGTATCTGGCTCACGGTCGGCTGCCCGTCCGCGCGCGGCAGGGGCAGGCTCAGCGAAAGCGCGTGGCGTTTACTCCGCGATTTTTCGCGCGAGTTTCCAGCCGGCGTAGACGCCCGCCAGGCTGCCGACGCCGCTCAGGACAAACGCCCAGCCGAACCCCAGATCGAGCACGCTGTCGCCGATCGCCCAGCCGGCGTAGCCGCCGAGGGTCGTGCCGACGAGAATGCAGAGTTTCGTCATGGCGCCACGGTTACGTGCGGCCGCGATCAAGGCGACGACCTAATTGCGCGCCGCAACCATGCTTCTTCCCCGCGGGCTCCGCGGGCTTTCCGATTTACTATCGAGTTCCCGTCCATAGCGTTCGCGGCGCCTCTGATGAAAAAGCGCCCCTCTGCCAAACCGCTCAGCGAAAACAAACACCTGCTGCGCTGGGTCGAAAAAATGGTCGAGCTGTGCAAGCCGGCCGCCGTCCACTGGGTCGACGGTTCACACGAGGAATACGAGTCGCTGTGCGCGGACCTGGTCGACAGCGGGACGTTCATCAAGTTGAACGAGAAATTGTGGCCCGGCTGTTATTACGCACGCAGCGACGCGACGGATGTCGCGCGAGTCGAGGATCGCACATTCATCTGCTCCTTGTCGAAGGACGCGGCGGGCCCGACGAACAACTGGGTCAATCCGTTCGAAATGCGGAAGAAGCTGAGGCACCTTTTCCACGGCTGCATGGCGGGACGCACGATGTATGTGTTGCCGTTCAGCATGGGTCCGATCGGCTCGCCGATGTCGCAGATTGGCGTCCAGCTCACCGACTCCCCCTACGTCGTCGTCAACATGCGGATCATGGCGCGGATCGGGCTGCCGGTGTTCAAGGAAATCGACCGGGCGGAGAAACGCGTCGTGCCGTGCATGCACAGCGTGGGCGCGCCGTTGAAACCGGGCGACAAGGACGTGCCGTGGCCGTGCAATCGCGAGAAGTACATCGTTCACTTCCCGGAGACGCGCGAGATCTGGAGCTACGGCTCCGGCTACGGCGGCAACGCGCTGCTGGGCAAGAAGTGTTTCGCCCTGCGCATCGCCTCGAACATGGCCCGGGACGAAGGCTGGATGGCGGAGCACATGCTCATCCTTGGAGTGGAGAATCCAACGGGCGAGAAAACCTACGTGGCGGCCGCTTTCCCCAGCGCCTGCGGCAAGACGAACTTCGCGATGATGATTCCGCCCGCGCCTTTCAAGAAGAAGGGCTGGAAGGTGTGGACCGTCGGCGACGATATCGCGTGGATCAAACCCGACGCGCACGGGCGGCTGCACGCGATCAATCCCGAGGCGGGTTTCTTCGGCGTCGCTCCCGGCACATCGGTGAAAACGAATCCGAACGCGATGGCGACGCTGGCGAAGAACACGATCTTCACCAACGTCGCGCTCACGCCGGAGGGCGGCGTGTGGTGGGAGGGCATGACCGACGGGCCGCCACCGAAGCTGATCGACTGGCAGGGCCACGAGTGGACGCCGGACATTGCGCAGCAGACCGGCGCAAAAGCGGCGCATCCGAACGCGCGGTTCACCGCGCCGGCGTCGCAATGCCCGACCATCGATCCGGCCTGGGAGGATCCCAACGGCGTGCCGATCAGCGCGATCATTTTTGGCGGCCGGCGCGCCACGACCATGCCGCTGGTTTTCCAGGGCTTCAACTGGAGCACAGGCGTCTACATTGGGGCGACGATGGGTTCCGAGATGACGGCCGCCGCGGCGGGAACGATTGGCAAGGTGCGGCGCGACCCGATGGCGATGCTGCCGTTCTGCGGGTATCACATGGGCGATTATTTCCGCCACTGGATCACGATGCAGAAGCGGCTCAGCGAAACGCCGCGCGTTTTCCACGTGAACTGGTTCCGCAAGGGAACGGACGGAAAATTCCTCTGGCCCGGCTTTGGCGAGAACATGCGCGTCTTGAAATGGATCGTCGATCGCGCGCGCGGTCGGGCGCTGGGCAAGGAGACGCCCATCGGCTGGGTGCCGCGCTACGAGGACATCGATTGGTCGGGCCTCGAGTTTCCGAAGGAGCAGTTCGAGGAACTGCAGCATTTCGATCGCACCCTCTGGCGCGCCGAGGTGATGGGCCACGAGGAGCTGTTCCTCGATCTGCACGACCACCTGCCGAAGGAAATGGTCTACGAGCGCGAACTGCTGATCTGCCGGATGTAGGGGGGGACCAGGCGTCCAGCGCCTCCGAATCCTGATCTCTCTCTTTCTCTTAATCCCTGGTCGCCTGCGGCGCCGCCAAGGGCGGGTAAACTTTCTCGTTCTCTCGTCGGTTGAGAAAGAGGAAGATTGAGAGAAAGATTAAGATCGGAGGGGCGCGGTGGCATCCGCCCGGCTCCTGTCTCTCGCGCGTTAATTTACCCGTCACCAGGGCCAAGCGCCCGCCCAATAATGAAGCGCGTCACTCCCTCACCTCGGCGTCGCGGTCGGCGCGGGCCACCTCGGCGAGCCGCGCCTTCATCGCCGTCACCCGTCCCGGCATTTGCACGGCGAGATCCTGCTTCTCGTTCGGATCCCGGCCGAGATCGAACAGCTCGAATTTTTCCTGTGACGGTTTGCCGGAGACGATGAGCTTCCAGTCGCCCTCCCGCAGGGCGCGCGCCTGGAAGCCGGGCCCGGCCCAGTAGAGCGTCCGGGCCGCCACCGCCCCGCGGCCGGTGATGCCCGGCCAGATGTTCGTGCCGTCCCATTTCAAGTTTTTGTCCGGGTTGTAGCCCGCGATACCGCACAGCGTCGGCATCCAGTCCGTGATCTGGCAGGGGGCCGTGGCCGCAGCCGCCGGCAGCACCCCGGGCCAGCTCACCACCGTTGGCACGCGGATGCCGCCCTCGTACAGATTGCCCTTCTGGCCCCGCAAGGGCCGGTTGTTGCCGGTCAGCCGGCCCGTTGGATAATTGTCCTTCGGATACGGCTGGGTTTCGTTCTCCGCCCAGCTGCCACCGTTGTCACTCGTGAAAACCAGGAGCGTGCGCTCGCGCTGGCCGTTCTGCTCCAGCGCCGCCACGATCCGGCCGACGGCGTCGTCGAGGTGCATGATCGAGGCCGCATACTGCCGTGCGATCTCCGCCGTGATTCCAGCCGGCACGCGCTGCACCCATTCGGCCGGCTCCTTCACCGGCAGGTGCACGGCCGTGAACGGCACGTAGAGGAAGAAGGGCGTGTTCCCGTTCTGGCGGCCGAGCCACGCGATCGCCTCCTGGGCGATGAGATCGGTCACATGCCCTTTTTCGCCGAGCAGCTGGCCGTTTCGATGCCAGGTGTGGCTGAACTCGCCCTCCTTGTAGCGATGGTCCCACGGCCCCACGCCGCCCGCCAGCGAACCGTAGCTGTGATCGAATCCGAATTTGTTCGGGCCTTCCTCGGGCCGCGACCCCAGGTGCCACTTGCCGGTGAGGCAGGTCGCATACCCGAGGCTCTTCAGCGCGCGTGGCAGTGTGACCGTGTCCCAGGGGAGCGCGCGATTGTTCTGGGGGTTGGTGACGCCGAACCGGCTCCAGCAGCGGCCGGTCATCAGCGCCGCGCGCGTCGGGCTGCACACCGGCGCGGAATAGTGCTGCGTCAGCCGCACCCCTTCCCGCGCGAGCCGATCGAGGTGCGGCGTGGGGGCGTTGCCGCCGTTGAACGCCACGTCCGCCCAGCCGAGATCGTCGGCCATGATGAACACAAAGTTCGGCCGTTCCATGGCCGCGGCGTGCATCGGAGGAACCACGGTCGCGAACACGAACGCCGCGGCGGCGAGAGTCAGGTGGCGGGGGGTTTTCATGAGTGAATGGAGCGATGAAGCACGACTGGAAACCAGGTATGCAAACGAAACGTGGAATTGGCCGGGGCCGGGCGGCGCTCAGTCATGGCGGTCACGTCGAACCGCCGTAACGGGTGGGATTCACGAACGCACGCGACGGGACTGAACATCGAAGGACTCGTCCCACCGCGCGTTTGGAGTGATGAGACCAACGCCCGTGCCGGCTACGGCGCGGGCACGAGTGTCTTCGGGTCCGGCACCTTCCCCGTGCGTCAGCGTGTCGTGCCCGGGACGTCCTGCCGCGCTTCCACCAACAGCTCGCCCAGCTCCGCCAGGCTCGGCACCACGACATCGGGCGGCTCGGTGGCCTGCCCGGCGTCGGCGGCGGTCGCCTCGCCGGTGAGGACGAGAACTCCGAGTGCGCCGGCGCGGTGCGCCATCAGCACATCGGTGTAGATGCGATCGCCGACCATCGCGATTTGATCGGCGCGGAGGCCGTGCCGCTCCATGATTCCGCTGAGCATCGCCGGATCGGGTTTACCGAAAACTTTGTCGGGCGCGCGGCCAGTCGCGTGTTCGAGCGCGGCGCAAATCGAACCGCAATCCACCAGCACCGTGGGCTGGTCCGTCGGGCAAACGCGATCGGGATTCGTGGCGAGATAGGGTTTGCCCTGTTTGATCCACCAGGCGGCCCGGCATAGCCGCGCATAGGACAGCGTCAGGTCGAAACCCACGACCACGGCGTCGGGTTCATCGGCGGGATCGTCGCGCGTAAGCTCGAAGCCGGCCCGCGAAAATTCCGCCAGCATGCTCGGTGTGCCCAGCACGAAGAGCCGCTTCACCGCCGGCAGCTGATGATGGAGTTGATCGATCGTCGCCATCGCGGACGTGTACAACTGATCGCTCGCCGCCGGCACGCCCATCTTCTCCAGGTGCGCCAGATAATCGGCGAGGCTCTTCGACGGATTGTTCGTCAGAAACGTGCAGCCGATGCCGAGCTCTTGCATTTTCGCGAGAAAGGGCCGCGTGCACGCGAACAGGTTGGCGCCTTTGTAGATGGTGCCGTCCATGTCGAGCGCGAGATGCGCGAGGTGGCGCAGCCGCGCGCGCGTCGCGGCGGAAATCGGAAGGGCGGAGGCAGGGGACGACATCTTGATCAGGATTGGTTGCGCTCATGCCCACTCCCGCGCGCCTTCAGAGGCAATGTCACGTAATACGTGACATTCTGCTCTGGGCGGAGGTGGAAAACATGTCACGTATTACGTGACATTGAGATTTGGTGATGGGAGCGAAGTTGACGTTGATGGTTTGGACGTTGATGCGAGGAAGTGGTGACGAGGCGCGGTGTGCCATGAGGTGAGTCGGGCGCTCAGCCGTATCGATTCAATGGACAACCGCGAATGAACGCAAATGGACGCAAATTCCAGAGGATGTGGAGGATTGCCCAGGCGAAATCATGGTCACCGGTTGATGGTTTCCCGCCCTCTTCATTGGCGTGAATTGGCGTCTATTCGCGGTTGAACTGGATTGTTCCGACTCAGGACGAGGCTTCACCGTAGCCGTGCGCCTTGGCGGGCCAGGCGAGGATGAACATCAAGGTCCCGATGGCGCCCATCGCGACCAGACCGCCGAAGCCGATGTGCCAGCCGAAACGATCGACTACCATGCCGAGCCCCCAGCCGGAAACCGTGGTGCTCGCGTATCCGAAAAACCCCGTCAGACCGGCGGCGGTGGCGGCGGCTCGTTTCGTGGCGAGGTTGGCCGCGGTGATCCCGATTAACGCCTGCGGGCCGTAAATGAAGAACCCGGCGGCGGCGAGGCACAGGCCCGCGGTGAGCGGCGTGGCGGCGAGTTTCCAGAACACGAGCATCGCACCGACGGCACCCAGCATGCAAAACACGCACGTGCGCGCGCCGCGTCCGCCGAAAAAGCGATCGGTGGACCAACCGGCAATCAGCATGCCCACGATGCCGGAAATCTCGAAGGCGCCCACGCCGATTCCCGCGTCCATGATCGAGAAACCCTTCAACTCCTTCAGCACCGTCGGACCCCAATCGAGCACCGCGAAACGCAGGAGATAGACGAAGAAATTCGCGAGGCAGAGGAGCCAGATGTACCGGTTGCGGAAAACTTGTTTGCCGACGAATGCCCGGTATTCGCTCGTGGTCTTGTCCTCGTTGTGGGTCTCGCCCATGCCCTCGACGACGATCTCCGGCAGGCCGACCGAGGAGGGCGTGTCCCGCAGCATGATAAAAAGAATCGCGCCGGCGGCCGTGCAGAGCATTGCGGGGGCGAAGAAGCACCACCGCCAGCCGAAACCCTGATGGATGATCCAGGCGCAAAACAGGCCGGCGACGGCCGCACCGATCGAGTGGGAGGTATTCCAAATCGACATGTACGTGGCGAGTTTCTTTGGATGAAACCAGTGGGTCATGAGCCGGCAGACGGGCGGGAAGCCCATGCCCTGGACCCAGCCGTTGATCATCCAGGCGACGCCGAGCAGGAGTACGGTCGAGCTGAATCCGAAGAACACGTTGGCGCCGACGGAGAGCATCAAACCCGCGACCATGAAATACCGCGGGTTGGCACGGTCGGCCCACATGCCGTTCACGAATCGGGAAACTCCATACAGCATCCCGTGCAAGGTGAGAAATCCGCCGAGCGCCGCTTTCGTGATCCCCAAATCGGCCTCCATGTCCGGCATGGCGAAGCTCAGGTTCTTGCGGACAAAATAAAACGCCGCGTAGCCGAACATCGCCGCGATGAGGGTTCGGAGCTGCCAATATCGGAACCGTCTCGCGGTCGCGGGATCGTCGATCGTGGGCGGGGTGGTGGGCATCGTGACGGAACTCATGGGGAAGGCGTTTCGCTGCCGGTCTTGCGCGCATCCCAGACGGCGCCGGAGCCGAACAGCCGGTCGAGCAGGGGATCGAGCGTGCCGGTGCGGACGGCGAGGTCGAGGACGGTGAACCGGCGGCGAATGTGATAGGCGCGCGCGAAACTGTCGCGCAGCCGGGCGCGCGAAATCCCGATCTGCTCGGGCTCGGTCGGAGCGCCGACCAGGTCGAGCCGGCGCTTCATCTCGGCCGGCGACAGCAATTGCGAGTGGAGCCGCGAGCGGATTTCCGGCCAGCCGGCTCGGAGCTCTTCGAGCTGTCCGCGCAGGGCGTCGCGCGTGATGTGCTTCGCGCGTGTTTCCGTCACCGCCGTCTCGACGAAATCGGTTCCGGCGAACATCTCGCGCACGCGTGCCTCGAGCGTCGCGATGTCGGGCCAGCGTTCGACGCATGACTCGATCTCGATCTTATCGAAGGGGTGGGCGAGCAACGCCTCGTAAAACCGCGTCACCGCAAGCGTCGCGACGCCGACCTTGAACCCGTGCGATGGCGCCGTGCTCTGGTGGGTGTGATGCTCCATGTCCCAGAGATGGCTGAACTGATGCTCGGCCCCGGAAGCCGGCCGGCTCGTTTTCGACCATTGCATCGCAAATCCGCCCAGCATCAGCCCCTCGACGAGTGGGCGGAGCGCGGATTCGCGGCCGGCCCGCGCGCCGGCCGGATCGGCCAGCGAGTCGCGGAGTCCGCCCTGCACGATCGCCCACGCGCGCGGATCGATGGCCTCGACGCCGAGGGCATCGGCGAGGATCCAGTCGGCACCGGCCGTGATTTTCGCGGAGAGATCGGCGTAGCCGGAAGCGGTCATGTCCGCCGGTGCGCGCCCGATGATGTCGATGTCGGCGATCACCGCGCGGGGTGCCGGGCAGTTGAAGGTCTGCTTGGCGCCGTGAAACGTGATTGACGCGCCGAACGCGGTGTAGCCGTCCATCGAGGCGGCCGTCGCGATGCAAAGATAACTGCGGCCGGTGCGATACGCCGCGAGTTTCACCAGATCATTGATTGTGCCCGAGCCAACCGCGACCGGGATGGCGTCGTGTGTGCGCAGCGATGCCTCGAGTTGCTCGACGAAACGAAATTCGGCGAAGAGCGCCGGGTCCGTGAAGAGGAACGGATGGATGCACGCGATGCCGGTGCCGGTCAGCGCCTCATCCACCGCCTTGCCCGCGATGGCAAACGTCTCCTGATCCGCGACCACTACGGCGCGGGCGCCGGGAAAATGCCCGGCGAAGATCCGCGGCGTCGCCGCCAGCACGTTCCGGCCGACGAGCAGCGCACGCGTTTCGCGGGCGGAGCTGAGCGCGTCAGCGACGGTGAGTTTTGGGACGGCGGCCGGCGTCGGAGCGGCGGTGGGCATTTCGTCGAAGTGGGGAGTGAGAGTCTCTGGTCCCTCGCCGGGAAATTTCACCCTCCGCTCCGCTGCGAACGCACCGTGTGTTCGCTGGTGCCGTGCGCCGGCGCGCGCTCCACGATTTCCCGGCTAAGGGCAAAACCCGCCGAAGGCGGGTAAACCGCGGCGGCTTGTGCGCCTCCGGCGCATTTTGCATTTAGCCCGCATGAACGCGGGGCACTCGCCGGAACATTGGGATGTTGGCGGTCAGACATGGGTGAAGAACATTTCAAGGGTG
>JAUSID010000202.1 GCA_030648295.1 Opitutaceae bacterium
TGCGGGAGGCATTCCAAATCAGCAAGCCGCTCGCGGGGTTGATCGACTGAAACGGAGTTCCGGCGGGCGTTCGAGCCCACGAGGAAATTGGAGCAGCGTGTGGTTTGGCGGCACGAATCTGCGGCAGGATGCCGCCGCCACCTTGCTGACGCGTGCAGGTCGACGTTTTTGGTAAACGAGAACCGGCGTAGGTTGCGACCTTGCGCCGCAACAGCGGTGTGTATCTCTGCCAGCCTCCTCACGCCGGCGGCCACGCGCTCACGGCGGCACGAGGGAGTACATTTGCTCCGCGCCGTAGGAGCCGGAGTTGAAGAAAATCCGCGCGTTGCCCTGCGGAGTTACCAGCAGATGGTGACGCCAGAAGTTCACGCCCAGGCCGGCAGCATTTTCCGGCGGCGTAAGCTTATCTGGATACACGAAGGGGCTGCTTGACCCGTCGGGCCTCCAGCTGCCTTCGAACGGATCGCCATCGCAGACCACCCAGCCGCCAAGCGACGGCGCCGGTTCGCGATGACTCTGGTCCGCCGGCGGCGTCGGGCTGCCATTGTGCAACCCGAACCAGCCGAGCGTCGGCCCGCCGAGCAGCTGGATGCTGCTCATCCACCCTTGATTCCAGCCGCGACCCTGCGCCGCCCGCATGACCACGCGCACATTTCGTGCCCGAGGTTCGGAGGGATTCCACGCCGCGACCAGGGTGCCCGAGCCAAAAGCAGACCCGGGCTGCGTCGCCTGGCCTTCGATCGGGTAGCCCTTGTAGAAAATCGCGATCTGCTTCCGGTCGGTGAACCAAAACGCCGACGGCGTATCGGCGTGGAGCGAGTCGAGCCGACCCGGTTCCGGCGCGATGATCGGCTGCGCGAGCAGCGTCCACGGTCCGGCGAGTTTCTCCGCATGTGCGGCCTGGATGTGTTTTTGCATCCGGCCGCCAGGCATCCGCTTTGATGCCGTGAACACCGCCCAGTATTTTTCCTCGATCCGGCTCGCGCGATTCGGCCGCCCAGCATCCATCACCACCCACCATTTGTGGTAGTCGTTCGGATTAATCAGCGCGGCCGGGTTCGTGAACCCGAGCAGCCCGACCTTTCGCCAGTCGCCCGGTCCGATCTGCTCGGCCGAAGCCGCCAATGCCATCGCCGTTCGCGGTCCGCGCGCGCCGGTGTGGGGATGGTGCCCGTTGGCGAAGTAGAACATCCGCCATGTGTCCAGTTCGTCGTCCCACACGATGCACGGATCGCCGACGACTCCGCGGTCGATCGAGCCTTCGCCGCCACGCGTCAGCACCGGCCGCGGATCGATGCTCCAGCGGAGACGGCGGAAATCCGTGCTGGCATCGATGACCGCCAAGCCTCCCGCCGCGGATGCGGCGCGACCAGAGGCGACCGCTCCCATCACAACCAACAGGGCGAACGCGAGCCGCCTCAGGTTCACGGGGGAAAATGGTGCCGGAAACCGGCGCCGCTGAAAAATGGTGCGGTCGGACCACGGCGCCCACGTCGAGCGCCGTCGAACTCACTTGATCAGCTCCGCGACAAACGCGCGCTCGTCCACGAGTTCCTTGTTCGTGGCGGCGATCTTCGATTTGGCGAAGTCGTCCATCGTGTGGTTGGTGATGACCTCGAACGCGCCCGGTGCCGTGGTGCGCACGGGCATACCAGCCCAGACATTGGGATCAAATCCGTATGCGCCATTCGACTTCACCGCGACCGAGTGGACGGTACCGGGAGTGTTCAGGTCGCGCACGTGATCCACGAGCGCGTTGGCGGCCGAGGCGGCGGACGAGGCGCCGCGAGCGGCGATGATTGCCGCGCCGCGCTTGCCGACGATTTCGCAGAACGGCCCCTGGAGCCACGCCTGGTCGTTGATGACCTGGGCCGCGGGCTTGCCGCCGATGGTGGCCTGCGCGAACGCGGGAAACATCGTCGGGCTGTGATTGCCGTAGATGAAGATGTTCTTCACCTCGGTCAGATCGACGCCGGCTTTTTTCGCCAGCTGCGTCTGGGCCCGATTTTGATCGAGCCGAACCATGGCGGTGAAGCGATCCGCGGTCAGCCGCTTCGCCTGCGAAGCCGCGATCATGCAGTTGGTGTTCGCGGGATTGCCAACGACGGCCACGCGCGCGTCGTCCGCCGCGACCTCATCGATGACTTTTCCCTGCGCAATGAAAATCCGGCCGTTGTCCTTCAACAAATCGGCGCGCTCCATGCCGGGGCCACGCGGCTTGGCGCCGACGAGCAGGCACCAGTTCGCGCCCTTGAAACCGACCACCGGATTGTCCGTGGTGACGACGCCCTTCAGCAGGGGAAACGCGCAGTCATCGAGCTCCATCGCCACGCCTTCGAGCGCCTTCATCGCCTTTTCAATCGGCGCTTCAATCAGCTGAAGGATGACGGGCTGCTGCAGTCCGAACATTGCGCCCGAAGCGACGCGAAAAAGCAGGGAGTAACCGATCTGGCCGGCGGCTCCGGTGACGGCGACACGAATGGGAGATTTCATGGAAACGGCTCTTTTAGCCCATGGAACACCGGAAACACACGGAAGAAATCAGCGACGCGCCAAATTGGTAGCCGCACCGGCGCGCCGCTGAGAAACGCTAATGGCAGGCGCGCGGAGCGCGCCGGTTCGGCGCTGCGCGGTTCTGAGTTCTGGGTTTTGGGTTCTGGGTTTCGCGTTTCGGGCTTCGGGTTTCGCGTTCGAACTGGGTTTGTGGCTTTCCATGTCAGACTGAACTCAGGGTTCGTGCGTCTGATTGCGGCGCTACAAATCGGGTTCGCGTCCAGCCTGGTGATGGAGGGCCGGCCTCCGCGCCGGCCGCGACGATCGGTCAGAACCTCAAGTCCACGCTACCCTAGATGGCCGCGATAACTGGGCAGAAGGTAAGCGGACCGGGCAGAGCCCGTCCCTCCATGTACGTGGATCTAAACCGGTCGGCCATGCTCAATGGCGCGCCGGACTCAGAACCCGAAACCCGGAACGCGAAACGCGAAACCGCTGACCGAAGGTCAGCCGAAGCGTGGGGCCAGCGTGGCGTGGATTTCGCGCACGAGGTTTTCGGTCGTCGCCCAGTCAATACACGCATCGGTAATGGAGACGCCGTAGCGCAGCTTGTCCTTGGGCTGCGGAAACGGCTGGCTGCCCGCGCCGAGGTTGCTCTCGATCATCGCTCCCATGATCGAGGTGTTGCCGCCGGTGATCTGGGCCAGCAGTTCGCGCATCACCTCCGGCTGCCGCTCGGGCTGCTTCGCGGAATTGTCATGCGAACAGTCGACCAGAATCGATTTCGGCAACCCCGCCTTGACCAGCAGCTCCTCCGTCCGGGTGATGTGCGACGGCGAATAATTCGGGCCCGCCGCGCCGCCGCGGAGGACGACGTGGCAGTCCGGATTGCCGCGGGTCACTATCGCCGCGGCCGAACCGCCCATGTTGATCCCCAGGAACGTGTGCGGCTGCGCGGCCGACTTGATCGCGTTGATGGCGGTTTGGATCGAGCCGTCGGTGCCGTTCTTGAACCCGAGCGGCATCGAGAGTCCGCTGGCCATCTGGCGGTGGGTCTGCGACTCGGCCGTCCGCGCGCCAATGGCCGACCAGCAAATCAGGTCGGCGATGTATTGCGGCGTGATCGGATCGAGCAGCTCGGTCGCGGTCGGCAGGCCCAGATCGAGCACCTCGCGCAAAAAAGTCCGCGCGGTCCGAAGCCCGGTGGCGATGTCATGCGTGCCATCGAGATGCGGGTCCATGATTAGTCCCTTCCATCCGACCGTCGTGCGCGGCTTTTCGAAATAGACGCGCATGACAATCATCACGCGGTCGGCAACTTCGCGGGCGAGCGCGGCGAGTTGCGTCGCGTAAACCCGCCCGGCCTTAAGGTCGTGAATGGAGCACGGTCCGACGATGAGCAGAAACCGCTTGTCGTCGGTGAAGATCAGCTGGTGGATGTCGCGCCGCGTCCGGGCGACGAACTCCGCCTGCGCCTCGGACTTCGGCAGCTCTGAAAGCAGCGCGGAGGGCGACGGCAGCGACCGGGTCTCGACGACATTGATGTCCGAGGTTTTCTGCATTGGCTTTTTGCGGGGCAAAAAGCCTAGCGTGTCGACTCGTCGAACCAGAATGCAACATGAGACTCGCGAGGCCGCCGGCGATCCCCACTGGTTGTACCGCTTCAATCGAAACCACCGTGAAACGAAGAAGAGACGAGAAACCGCCAGGCGGTGAAATGGGGGCAGCCATGAATGCTTTCACTCCGCAAAAACCTAAAAAAAGTGGCCGGCCGCTTACCCCTAAGCGGCCGGCCTTTGCTTTCTTAGTTACCCCAAAACTCCCGCTAGGCGGGAGAAGTGTGAAAGTGCTGTTGAAAGGAATATGGTTCGCAGTCCCCCGGTCAACACCTCGTTTTCAAAATCTACCAGTTCTCTCCTAAACATCGCGTGAGCAGCGCCCTATCTCCCATCAATATTTCTACTTCGCCGGCTTTTTTCGCGTGGCGGCCCGCCGCCATGTTGCGCGTTGCGGGCACCGACGCCGCGACGTTCCTCCAAGGCCAGTTCACCAACGATCTGCGCGGGCTCGCGGAGGGTCCCAGCATTTACGGACTGTGGCTCACGGTGAAGGGCAAAGTCGCCGCCGACAGCTTCCTGGCAAAGGGCGGCAGCACGGACGAATTCTGGATCACGAGCTACAAGTCGCCGGCGGCCGCCATCCGCGGGCGGCTGGAGAGCCACATCATCGCAGACGATGTGGTGATTGAGGATCTCACGTCGGAGTGGGACGCGGTTTCGTTGTTCGGCGACGTCGCCGGGATTGCGCCGGACACGGGCAAGATCGGATTTGTTTTCGCCGGGCGGCGCGCCCGACCGGCGAACCGCGAGTGGATTTTTCCGGTGACGCAGCGCGACGAGGTACGGCGCCAGCTCGCACGATTCCCCGAACTCGATCCTGATACCGTCGAGCGCGGGCGTATTCGCGCGGGCATTGCGCTCGTGCCGGTGGACGCCGGGCCGGGCGATTTGCCGAACGAGGCGGGGCTCGAGGCCGAGGCGATTTCGTACCAGAAAGGCTGTTACTTGGGACAGGAGGTGATGGCGCGGCTGAAGTCGATGGGACAGGTTCGGCGGCGCCTCGTGCGCGTACATGCCGCGATCAACCGGATGCCCGCGCTGCCGGCGCCGTTGTATTCTGCCAGGGCACAGGCGGGTGAGCTTCGGTCCGCGGTGTGGGATGAGGGAGGATTCATCGGCCTGGCCATGATTTCGCGCCTGAAGGTTGAAGCGGGCGCTCAACTCGCCCTCGCTCCCGGCGGCGCGACCGTCATTCGTTTGCTCGAAAATCCATGACCGAACTCGAGCAACTCACCGCGCTGTGCGAACAACTCGGAGCCGCGCGCGCGCAGGCGGCGACCATGGCGGCGCAACTGCTGAAGCGGGCCGGGCAACTGGCCGTCGAGCGCGGCATCGCCCGCGAGGCGGCCCTTTCACATCTATTGAATCTCCTTGTGAAAGGGCACGCGGGCGAGGTGCCGAAGGAATTTTCAGGTCCGGGCGAAAATCCGCCGGCAACAGAGTCGAAGCCGCCAAACGCGTGAATCCAAGGCGGTGCACGCACGGCGTGGCGCGGCAAAAAAAAATCCTCTAAGCATCGACCGCACACCGCGAATCTAAAATCAGTTTGACCGCGTCGGCGCGCAATTTTTCGCTCGCTTGAACACCACCACCCCAAATGAACAAGGCGAAGCTCGTCCAGGAAGTGCAGAAGCTGTTGGCGAACGGAACGTCGAAGGCCGCCGCGGAACGCGCGACCGACGCCGTACTGAACGCCATGAAGCGCGGGCTGCGCCGGGACAAGGAGGTTTCCCTCGTCGGGTTTGGAACCTTCGCGCTCGCAATCCGCCCGGCGCGGAACGGGTTCAACCCGCACACGAAACAGCCGATGAAGATTCGGGCGGTGAAAACCATCCGCTTCCGGGCCGGCTCGGAATTGCGCGCGCTCGCCTGAGGGCCCGGATGTTTCTGATTCGATCCGGCGCTCCCCGCGGTTTTTTTCCGGTCCTTGTGGCTGCATGAAGGCCGCGCTGGTAGAAAAATTTCGCGCCACTTTTGGCCGCGCCCCGGAAATCATCGCCCGCGCGCCCGGCCGGATCGAGTTCATCGGGAACCATACTGATTATAACGGCGGCATCGTCCTCGGAGCGGCAATCGATCGCGGAGTCTGGGCGGCGTTCGCGGCACGCGACGACCAACAGCGGCGTTTCGCGAGCGATCAGCGCGGCGCGGTGATCTCAATGCCGGTAAACCGGCTCGAGAAACAAAGTGGCGGGCGCAGCTGGACCAACTACCCGCTCGGCGTGCTGGCGGCGATGCCCGAGTTCGGACTGCGTGGCCCCGCCGGGTTCGATTATCTCGCGATGTCCGATCTGCCCGCGGGCGCGGGGCTGAGCAGCAGCGCCGCGATCGAGCTCGCCTCGGCGCTCGTGTTTCTCGAGGCCGCGGGCGAGCGACCGCCGCGCGAGGTGGTGGTGAAGGTGGGCCGGCATGCGGAAAACTATTTCGTGGGCGTCCCGTGCGGGATCCTCGACCAGGGCGTGTCCGGCTTTGGCCGCAGGGATCACCTGGTTTTCATCGATTGTCGCGGACCACGCTTCGATACGGTCCCGATGCCGGCGGGCGCGCATTTCTGGATTTTCAACACCCATACGAAACACGCGCTGGTCGACGGCCTCTACGCCGCCCGGCACGCCGAATGCATGGAAGCGGCGCGCGGCCTTGGCGTCCCGCTGCTGGCGGATGTGCCGCCGGCGGCGCTCGTCGTGGCGGAGCGAAAGCTGTCGCCGGTCGTGTTCAGGCGCGCCCGGCACATCGTGGAGGAGATCGCCCGGGTGGACGCGACCGTGATGGCATTGCGCCGGGGCGATCTCCACGAAGTCGGCCGATTGCTGACGGCCTCACACCGCAGCTCGCAGACGCTTTTTGAAAACAGCACCAAGGAACTCGACTTCCTGGTGAACCGGCTCGTACCGACGCCACACGTCCACGGTGCGCGGCTGACCGGCGGAGGATTCGGCGGGGCGGTGATGGCCTTGACGTCACCAGAATTTGGTGACGCCGAGGCATCCGGCGTGGCCAACGCCTACGCGGAACGGTTCGGCGCGCGACCGGACATCCTCCACACCCAGACCGGCGACGGCGCCGCCATCATCTGAGTATTGCAGGGCTGGCGCTTGCCTGCGGTGAGCTTGTCGAACCCGTCGCCATGCCGCCATGAGCCTTCGAGTGCGCGAAACGGCATATTGATCTAGGGCAGCCCGTCCCCTTCCTCACGGCTTCGGTTGCGGCTGCGTCCGCTGATTCGCGGCGCGGGTAAGCCGCTCGCTTCATGCCCGCTCGAACAACGGCGCAATTTCCGCCAGCCACGCCAGCGCGGGGCCGCGGAAAACCAGGAAATAAAGCGCTCCGGCGATCGCGAGCATTGGCCCGAACGGCACATGCGCCCCGAACGCGAGCGGCGCCGGTTCGCCTTCCGCCGTCTCCGTCGGTGGCGCCACCGGCGCGGGTTTGCCCGCGATCTTTTCCCAGACTAGCGCGACGATAAACCAAACCGTGCCGACGACCGCGCCCCCAAAAATCGAAAAGACGGCCCCCTGCCAGCCGCAAAACGCGCCAATCGCGCCGACGAATTTCACATCGCCGAATCCCATCGCCTCCTTCTTCAGGATGGCCTCGGCGAGCAGTGCGATCCAAAGCACCAGCCCGGAGCCGATGAGCACGCCCTGGACCGCGGCTCCGCCGGACCGCAAGCTGTCGAACAGGTAGTAGTCGCCGCGAAAACCGTGCACCGCCGGGACGACAAAGGAGAGCAGCACGCCAACCACCGCGAGCCCGACGGTGAATGCATCGGGGATGATCATGTGATCGAGATCGATGAAGGTCGCGGCGATCAGGCAGCTGAGAAAAATCCAGCCGCACAACGCGACGACGGGTGGGAACATCAGCCAGCACGCGGCGAAAAGCAGCGCGGTGAGCAACTCCACGAACGGATACCGCAACGAGAACGGCCGGCCGCAGCAACGCGCCCGGCCGCGCAACAATATCCACGAGAGAATCGGAATGTTGTCGTGCCACTTGATCGGCTGACCGCACCCGCAATGGGACCCCGGGAAGACGATCGATTCCTCCTTCGGCACCCGATAGATCACGACGTTGAGAAAACTGCCGACGCACGCCCCGAGCAAAAATGCCGCGAGGGGAAAGAACCACGGGAATGCGGCGGAAATTTCAGAGAGAGGGACGGCGCTGGTCATGCCGGAAGTGGAAGCGAGGATCGCTGGCGTCAGGCTCGTGAACGGCCGCGTCGCTGGCAAGCAAGCTCGGGGATTCGAATCTTTAGCCCGCGAGCGCCGCCGCCGCGGCGCGCGCCATCGTTGGCGCCGTCAGCTTCGCGTCCAGCCCGCTCCAAATCTCGAGTGCCAGCGCACCCTGGTGCACGAGCATGCTGCGGCCGTTGGCGTGTGGAAGGGCGAGAAACGCCGCCTGCCGCAGCAGTCGCGTCTCCGGCGGGTTGTAGATCATGTCAAATACGGCGGCCGGGCGCGGCAGCAGCGCGAGATCGATCGGCGGGTGATCCGTGTCGTGCAGGCCGGCGCTCGTCGCATTGATTACGAGCGCGTCCGCGGGAAGATCGGCCGGGACGCTCGCCGGGACGAAGCCATGCAACGGCACGCCGTGCGCGATCGGCCAAAGCAGGTTGAAAAGCGGTTTGAGATTTTCGCGCGTGCGGTTGCCGAGCCAGAGCGAACGGCATTTTCGCTGGAGGCACTCGACGGCGGCGCCGCGCGCCGCGCCACCCGCGCCCAGCAGCACGATGTGGGCATCGCCGAGTTCCAGATCGAGGCACTCACGGACGGCGGACACGAGCCCGTAGCCGTCGGTATTGAAACCATGCCAGCCGGATTTCTGCCACCGCAGCGTGTTCACGGCTCCGACCGGACGCGCGGCGGCGTCCATCTCCGCGACGCGGTCGAAAGCGAGCACCTTGTGCGGCACGGTGAGATTCACGCCGCGAAACTGCTGCGCGTGCAAAACCTCGAGGGCACGCGGGAGATCATCCGGCGGCACATCGAAGCGAAAATACCGCCAGTCGGCGAAACGCGGATCGGACTTCGCCGCCTCCGCCAGCGCCGCGTTGTGCATCGCCGGGCTGATCGAATGCTTGATGGGGTGACCGAGGACGGCGAGCGACGTGCCGGGCCGCGACCACGCCTCGAGATCCGCGAGCGTGTGAACGGGATCGGGGGGCATGAGATTGCGGATTCCGGATTGCGGAGGGCGGATTGTCAAACCGGGCCCCGTGGAATTTCGGATCGCGGATTTCGGATTTCGGATTTCGGATTGATCCAATCCAATGGCCGCACTGAGTGCCGCTGCACCGTGCGGGATGCGCCGGTTGGCGCGTGCAGCAACGCGACCTGGGCTCCGCGGTGCCGCAATCCGAAATCCGCAATCCGAAATTTACTTGCAGGGCGTCCGCTTGCGGACGCCGCATAATCAATTCCGATCCGCACGACGGCGTCTGCGAGCAGACGCCCCACAAATACCACGCCACGGAAGCAGCCTCGGGCCGCGCTTCAGCGGCGAATCGATCCGCAGTCCGAAATAAAAAAGCGCCGGGGTCAGCCGGCGCGTTTTTTCAATCCGCAATCCGCGATCCAAAATCCGAAATCAGGAAGACGCGTGTTTCTCGTAGCTCGCCTCGAACTCCTCGACGAAATGCGCGAAGAGTTTCGCGCGCTCGTTCTCACCCGCGGCGGTGTAGTGGTTCACGAGGTTGCGGCAGCTGCGGCACAGGACTTCCCGCACGGGCGTCGGTGCGAGGTCGGTGGCCTTCGGCGTGATGTTGTTCGCGCGCAGCAAATCGAAAATCTCGTCGGCGTCGCGAAACACGCCGCGATCGAACGGATCGATGAAGAACGGGAGGTCATCGACGAAGCAGCCGACGATGAAGTGCCCGGGAAGCCCCACGGGATCGAGTTCGAGCCCGATGCGTTCCGCCACGAGCAGATACACGATGCTGAGGGAAATCGGAATGCCGGTGCGGCGCTCGAGCACTTGATCGAGGAAGCTGTTCCGCGGATCGGTGTAGTGCTCGACGTTGCCGTGAAAACCCCACTCGTGAAAGAGGACGCGGTTGAGCACGCGGCACTTTTCGCGCGGCGACGACGGCTCGACGATCAGCTCGCGGCAGCGCGCCGCGATGTCATCCAGCGCCGTGCAGCAATCGCCCGCCTTCAGCGTCGGCGCGACGGTGCGGGCGAGGAGAAGCGCGCCGGTCTCGAGTTCGTAATTCAGCGAGCGGATGAAGCCGCGAAATTCCGCAATCGGATCGGAGAATTTCAGCTCATCGAGAAACCACGCCGCGTGGCGCGCGAGCACGCGGTTCGAACCCCGCGCGATGGTCTCGAGAAATGGTGCCGCCGCCGGCCCGAGATGAGTGAAGTGGGCAAGCAGAGCACGGCGCACCGCCGGACTCGTGTCGTCAAGCAAGCTCAGGAAGGCCTCCCGATGCGCCACGCTGAGGGTGTCAATTTCCACGGGTCGAAGCGAAAAAGAATTCCCGTGCGGCGCAATAGGGAAAGGGCCGATTACGCGTAAAAAAGCACTTGCGTCACGATTTTCCCGCCCGCCGCGTTTTGCGCGAAAAGCGGTTCCAACTTCGCGCGATGGGAAAACGGGCGCACGGCGCTGCGGGTGCGTTGTTGCCGCACAGCGACTTCGCGCGGCACAGCGAGGAGAACTGAATTCACGCGGCGCGATATCGAGGCGTGGAGTGCACCCGATTCGAAGTCGGGGCGTAGAAACACGGATCCGCACCGATCAGCGCGCGCACCGCGCGCGAACCCAGCGCGCTCAACCCGCCGGCGGTTTTTCGCGGCTCCCAAACAAAGCCGTTCCGACGCGCACCAGCGTGCTACCCGCTTTCACCGCCGCGAGGAGATCGCCCGTCATCCCCATCGATAGTTCGCGCAACGGCACGCCGAGACGCGCGGCCAGTTCATCGCGCAGCGTGCGGAGATTCGCGAATGTCCGCTCAGCATGCGCGGCAGTTTCGGCGTCGGTGCCGCCGAGTGGCGCAATCGTCATCAGCCCGTCGACCCGCAAACTTGTTTTCGTCAACGCGAGTTCCACCAGCGCCGGCGCCTCGGCAAGGTCGGCGCCAAATTTTGCCGGGTCATTGCCCGCGTTGATTTGGACGAGGATGGGAAGGACTTTGCCGGCGTCGGCGGCAGCACGGTCGAGGTGGTTGAGAAGTTTCTCGCTGTCCACGCTTTGGACCCGGTCAAAATGCTGGGCCGCCAGCTTCGCCTTGTTCGACTGAAGATGGCCAATCAGCTCCCACCGCAACGCGGCCGTGGTCCGGGCCCGTTTCTCAACCCCCTCCTGGACGCGGTTTTCGCCGACGGCGCGCAGCCCATAGCGCGCGGCGTATTCGGCGGCAGCGACCGGGTGCATCTTGGTCACTGCCAGCAGTTCCACCTCGTCATGGCGCCGGCCGGCCCCGGCACAGGCATCGGCAATCAGCGCCTGAATCGCGGCGGCCCGGCGGGAAAATTCTTCATAAGACGGCAGCATGATCGAAACGTAAATCCACCCTTTTTAGAAAATCTACTTAAGCATTTACGGCGACCGGCGAGCTTCTAGATTGTCGACTACAACACCAGCTAATCATGCAGATCGAAAACTTCAAAATCTTCGCCGACCTGGTCGAAACGAAGAGCTTCTCGAAATCGGCGAAGCTGAACGGCATCACCCAATCGGCGGTGAGCCAGCAAGCGCGCGCAATGGAGCGTCACTTTAAGACCCTGCTGATCGATCGCAGCCAAAAACAGTTTCAGCTGACGCGGGAAGGCCAGCGGGTTTACGACGCGGCGAAGGAGATGCTGCACACCTACGAGAAGCTGCTCTCCGAATTGCAGGAGATGAAAAAAGTGATCAGCGGGACGATTCGAATCTCCACCATCTATTCGATTGGGCTCCATGAGCTGCCGCCGTTCATCAAGAAATTCCTCCATGACTTCCCGTCGGTCAATGTGCGGGTCGAATACCGCCGCTCGAATCTGGTTTACGAGGACATCCTGCACAACGCGGTCGATTTCGGGCTCGTGGCCTTTCCGGTGAAGCAGCGGCAGATCGAAGTGCTGCCGTTTCGGAACGATCACCTCGTGCTCATCACCCATCCCCAGCACGCGCTGGCCAAGCGGACGGACATCGAGGT
>JAUSID010000255.1 GCA_030648295.1 Opitutaceae bacterium
GCACGAGTTGCAGTCGCTCGAACGCACCGCCTGGCCCTGCGGGGTCTTGTGCTTGTCGTCGTGGCAGCGGAAGCAGCCCGGCCAGTCCTTGTGCCCGATATTGTTTGGATACACGCGCCAGTCGGCTTTTCGCTCCGGGAAAATCGTGTGCGCATAGAGCTCCTGCACCGTGGCGATGGCTGCCGGCAGGTCCACCGCATAGGCACGGTCGTTATATTTGCCGCGCATGAAATCAGCGATCTTCTGCGGCGCCTCGGCGGCGCTCTTGATTCCGCTCTCGCTCATGGCCTGCACCGCGACGCGTTTGATGTTCGGCAGCTTGTTCGTGAGCGTGCCATTGGCCATCGCCTTTTCGACGGCGTCATTGGCGGGCGTGAACACGTGCGCCGGCCGGTTGTGGCAATCCATGCAGTCCATCACGCGGATCTGATCGGCCGGAGGCTCGCCCTTGAATTCCTCGGTGCGGAAGACGCGCGACGTGCCGTCCTTCCGGTTCGTGACCCGCATCCAGGGAATGGTCTGGCGCTTCGCGTCGCTGGCGAAGTATTCGACCTGTTCGGTTTCGCTCACGTGCCAGTGAATGCCACCGAGCGGGCTGCCCGGCGCGCTCGTGTTCACGTGCATCAGCATGCGGGCGGTGTAAGGCGTGTTGCTCTTGTCCGAGAGGAAGTGCTCGTAGTTGATCTCGACGTTGCCGTGGAACTTCTCCGGCCAGTGGCAGCGCTCGCAGATTTCCGGCGCCGGCCGGAGGTTGGTCAGCGGCGTCTCAATCGGCCGCTTGTAGTTATCCAGCGCATACGAGATGAGCTGGTGGGTGCCGTTGATCTTCGCCTTGACGAACCATTCGGCGCCGGAACCGATGTGGCATTCGACGCAGTCAACGCGCGCATGCGACCCGCGCTTGTAGGTGGCGAACTCCGGCGCCATCGCCTTGTGGCAGACCTCGCCGCAGAACTGGTTCGATTCGGAATAGTGATACGTCTGGTAGCTGCCGAACGCGCTCAGCACGAGGAAAAGCACGCCACCGCCGGCGAAACTGAAGATCACGCGACGCTGGCGGGTATCGCCAAAATCGAGCTGCCAGCGGTCCGGCCGGTCGCCGGCGTGTTTCAACGCGTAGCGCCGCTGCAACCACGCGCCACCGAGCATCAGCACCAGCCCGCCGATCAGAAAGATCGGGACCGCGATATAGGTGAGGATGCCGAGGTAGGGATTTTTCTCGCGCTGCGAGAAATCCATCCACACCAGGAAAGCGAACGAGAACAGCGCTCCGGTCGCCAGGACTGCGCCGCTCGCGCTGATCCAGTTGTTGAAATGCGAGTGCGGCTTGCCCGCAAACAGGTGGTGGTTGCCGGGCGGCGGCGGAAGGACTGGGTCAGGCATGGCAGAAGCGAGGTGAACGATTCACGCAAAATTCGAGCCAGCGCGCGAGCAACGAGTGTCGCGCGCGTCTGGCTGCAAGTGGCCTGGCAAGTTTTCAGCCCTTGAACTTCCGGATATAGCCGACGAATTCCTTAATCTCGGCCTCGGACAACTCGCCCTTGTAGGCCTTCATCTTCTCCTTGCCGCTTTTGTCGAGAACGCCGTCCTTGGTCGCCTTGATGATGTCCTCGTCGGACATTTTGCCCTGCACGTCTGCCTTCGTGTAGTCCTTTACGTTGAGTTTCTTGCCAACCTTGGTCTGGCCCTTGCCGTCGGCGCCGTGGCACTTGGCGCAATGGTTTTCCCAATTTTCGGCAACCGGAGCGGCAAATGCGAGGGCCGCGGCGGCAACGAGGGCCGAAGCGAGGGCGAGGTGTTTGATGTATTTCATCGGAGGAGAGCGTTGGAAATGGTTAATCGACCGGCCTACTATGCCGGCACGTCGACCGCGTCGCTCCGCATGTGTTGCCAACAACCGTGCAAAGCTTGCGAGGCCCCGCTGTCACCACGGCGTGGATGCGCCGGTCAAAAAACGGTTAGGCAGCATCACTACAGCTCATCAATCGTGCGGCGTGACCATGTACCATGCAGGTGGCGACGGCCACCCCGGCGGCGGTGGCAAATGATAGCCGCGGAGCGTGCCTCGCCTGGCGGCGGATTGAAATGCTGTAGATGTGCAGCGGCGGCAGCACGCCCGCGACGTGCGCCGTCCGCAGCAGCGCGCCGAGTTCCCAGCGATGTGCGCTCAGGCCGCAGGGCAAACATCACCCCGCCATCGTGCCGGCCGGGCGGGTGCAATGTCGGCGGAACCGGTGTATCCAATGCTCGACGACAGCGCCGGCGCCGCACGTCGCGGATGGAATTCGCGAAGGGGGCAACGAATTCATGGCGCGGCATTCTATCCCACTCCGTGATCCGGGTTGTGCGTTTATTGGGAATTTTTGCGCGCCGATTGTGTTTTTGCGCCCGCGGACTGGACCCGATCGGAAAGGCGGATTACAGAAGCACCACGATGCATGCCATCGCGCCCAGGACGACAAAGTCGGGCGACGCCGCGAGCCACAGCCGCGAGCGGCACGGATCGCGTTCGCGGCATCACGGCAGCGAGCACTCGACCGAGATGAAGACGACACCGTTCGTTGCCACCGAGGATCATCCCGCCACCAAACCGGCCCGCTCCCGCCATCCCCGGATTCAGGAACTGGAAGGGCTCGACGAAGGTGACATCGTTCTCCACGTGCACGGCGCCGGGTTGAGTTCGCCGTTTTGTGAATTCGTCTGCCACATCGCCGTGAAGCTGGGACTGCGCGGATGGGCGCGTTGCGAAGCCGGCGCGGTTACGCTTCGCGCCGTCGGTCGCGAGCCCGAACTCGCCGCGCTGGTGCACGAACTGTGCGAGCACACTCCGCCAGATGCCAGCATTCGGTCCATCGACCCGGACACGGGCGATGGTGGCGCCGCGCTGCCCGAGCACGGATTCGTGATGATTACAGGCGACTTCAGCACGGCGTCGCCACCCGCCGAGCCGCCGATGCCGGGAGTAATTCCAGATTGGTAAGTCGGCAGCCGGCCAGCTTCAGCCGGCCGCTCACAAAGATTGAGCACTCCTCCGCAAGAAATGCGGAGAGCGAGAGTGGGTCCTCTGGCATCGTAAAACCGGCGCTTATTAGCGCGGCAAAAAATGCAGACCCACACCCACATCACGGCCTGGCCGCCGTCCCGGCGCCGGGACACGGCAGCGGACGCGCTTGCACTGGGGCGGCCGTCAGGTTCCGTTGACCGGATTATGCACCTTCGTTCCCCCGCTTTTATCCTGCTGTTGGTCCCGTTGCTTCTCGCCGCTTGCCGCGACCAGAAAGTGGCTTCCTATCGTATTCCAAAGGAAAAGGAGCCGGAGGCGGCCACGTCGGCCGCGGCCGCGCACGCCGCCGCCGGGATTAATCCGGATGGATCCGCACCCGCAACCGCGCCGGGCGCCGCCGGGTCGGCGGGTGGCGGGGCCATGGCAAATACCGCGGTACCAACGGCGAGCGGGAGCGGGTTGACGTGGACAGCGCCCGCCCACTGGCAGTCCAAGGCTGCGAGTGCGATGCGCAAGGCCACGTTCACTGTGCCCGGTGAAGGCGGAGCCAGCGCTGAACTCGCAGTAACTGCTTTCCCGGGCGACGTCGGCGGCGAGGTTGCGAACGTGAATCGCTGGCGCGGCCAGATTCAGCTGCCCCCGCTCTCGGATGCCGATGTCGGCGCCGCGATCATGCGGTTGGAGGCGAACGGATTGAAAATCGCGGTCGTCGACATGGTGAACCCGGCGGCGGCAACGCCGACCCGCGTGCTCGGCGCGTGGATTCCGCACCAGGGATCCACCTGGTTCTTCAAGCTGAGCGGCCCCGATTCGGTCGTGGCAAAAGAGAAGAACACCTTTATCCAGTTTCTCAATACCATCAAGGCCCCCACGCCATGAAAGATTTTATCCGCGCCATCCGCGACTTCTTCGTTTCGCTCAAGCTGACGGTGGTCCTGCTCGTCTTCGGCATGCTGCTGATTTTTGCCGCGACGCTGGACCAGGTGAATCTCGGTGTCTGGGCGGTGCAGGAAAAATATTTCCGTTCCTTTGTCGTGTACGGCCGTTTCGGCAACATCGCGGTACCGATGTTCCCTGGTGGATACGTCGTGGGCGGGCTCCTGCTGGTAAATCTCCTCGCCGCGCACATCTACCGGTTCAACCTCAAGTGGCGGAAGACGGGCATCCAGCTCGCGCATTCGGGCCTCATCCTGCTGCTCCTCGGTGAGCTCTTCACCGGCCTGCTCCAGCAGGATTTCCAGATGAAAATTGCGCAGCGCGAAACGGTCAATTTCGCCGAGAGCTTCCGCGATATTGAACTCTCGATCGTCGACGCGACCGATCCGAAGTTCGACGAGGTCGTGGCCGTGCCGGCTGGTTTGCTCGAGCGCGGCAAACCGATTCAGCATCCGAAGCTGCCTTTTCGGATCGTGCCGAAGACGTATTACCCGAATTCGATCGTGCAGATGCGGCCGGAAACCGGGCCGGCGTCGCCCGCCACCGCGGGACTGGGCCCGAAGCTGATGGCGGCACCGCAACCGGTCACGCATCGTGACGACGAGCGTAACCTGCCGAGCGCTTTCGTGGAACTGGTGGGTTCGGAAGGATCGCTCGGCACCTATCTCGTGTCGCTCCATCTGGCGCGACCACAGACGTTCGAGCACGCGGGCCGGCAGTGGAAAATAGCCCTGCGGGTTCGCCGCATCTATTATCCATTCTCGCTCACGCTGAACGAACTGCGGCACGACGTGTACCCGGGGACGGACATCCCGAAGAATTTCTCCAGCCGGGTGCAGCTGAAAACGGCCGACGGGCGCGAGGATCGCGAGGTCTTGATTTTCATGAACAATCCGCTGCGGTACGGCGGGCAGACCTTCTACCAATACCAGATGGATCAGAGCAGCGGCTTCACGGTTTTCCAGGTCGTCCGGAATCCGTCGTGGCTGATCCCCTACATCGCCTGCACGCTGATGACACTCGGCCTGCTGATTCAGTTTGGCATCCACCTGGTCGGATTTGTCGGGCGCCGCCGCCTCGCCGCGGCCAAACCTGCAACCAGTCCCGCGTGAGCCCGCCCGCCACCCCATTTCCGCGTTACCTCGGTTCCGTCCAGCCGGCCGCGCCTTGCTGAGCCCAAGCCATTCTCGATGAAATTCACCTTTCCCGCCCTCGCCCTCGTGGTTGCCGCTGCCGGCGTCGCGATGACACTGCGTGCGCCCCGCAATCCCGGCGAGTACGACGTCGCGGCGTTTGCGCAGCTGCCGACCCTCGTCAACGGCCGTCTCAAGCCCCTCGATACGGTGGCGCGGACCTCCCTGTTGACCATGCAGGGACGGCAGCGTGTCACCGCGCCCGATGGTCGCGCGGTCTCGCCGGAGGAGTGGTTGCTGGACATGCTCTTTGTCCCCGCGGTGGCGGACAAGTATCAGAGTTTCGAAATCGTGCATCCGGAGGTGCTCGCGATGCTCACGCTCTCGACCGCCGAGGGCGCGGGCAACAAGCGCTTTTCGCTCGATCAGATCTTCAAGCAGGTGGCCGAACTGGATCGGCAGGCAAAACTCGCCGACGCAACCGAAAGTGCGCTGCGTTCACCGTTCCAACGCGCCGTCGTCCAGCTGCGGAACAACGTTGCCCTGTATCAGCGGCTCCAGAACAGCCTGAGTGCAGCCGCGACGAGCGATTTTCTCGAGCAGCTGCAGAAACTCGAAACCAATCTGGCCAGCAGTGCCGCGGCCGCGACCGCCGCGCGGGCAGGGCAGGCGCACAGCGATCCCGCCGCCAAGGCGATCCTGGAACTCGCGCAATCATTCGCGGTGATGGATTCGTATGGCTATCTCCGCCCGATCCCGCCGGCGCCGGGCGAAGGCGAGACCGGTTGGAAAACCGCCGGGGCTGCCTGGACGGCGACGCTCGCATCCTCGAAGCCAAATGCCGTCGCGAGCCAGTACGCTGCGCTCGGCCGGGCCTGGCGGTTGCA
>JAUSID010000257.1 GCA_030648295.1 Opitutaceae bacterium
GCGTCCCGCCCGCAACGGAATTGAGAAAACGAATGCAGTGGCGGGCAGGATGCCCGCGCTCCCGGGGAAACGGCATTCGCGAAATACCTAACGATCAAAGTTCACGGGCGGGACGCCCGTGCCACGCCGAAGTCCGACCGATCGAAGTGGCACGGGCATCCTGCCCGTGGTCCGAAAAGTGGCTGCGGCTTCCGGCCGCAGACCGGAAATTTGGCCAAACTCCAGCCTGCGGCTGGAAGCCGCAGCCACTACAGGCCGGTGCCCATGTGCGTCAGACAATATGCTCCACGCCATGGTTTCGGAATGCGGGCGAGACGCCCGCGCTCCCAGGGACGGACCACTACCGGCGTCTGCTGCTGGACGCCGCAGCGACTGCTACTTCTTTTTCTTTTTCACCGCCGCGGTCGCCTCCGCCGTGCCCATGTACCACCGATCCTTGTCGAGCGTGGCGCGATCGTAAATCACGCCCGCCGGCATCGGCCGGTGCGCCTCGGCGGCGAAGGCTTTCATCTGCGCCAGGATGTCGGGCTTCTGCGCGGCGACGTTGTTCTTCTCACTGATATCCTTCGCGAGATCGTAGAGTTCCCAGGCGGCGTCGGCCCCGACGCGGACGGCCTTCCAGTTGCCCATCCGCACCGCGGTGTGTTTCGTAATCTCCCAGTAAAGGTAGCGGTGTTGCTCCTGCCTTCGTCCCGCTGCCTTCTCCCCCAGCAACTCCGGCACGAAGGAAATCCCATCGGTGTCGCGCGGCGGCGTGGTGCCGGCCAGCTCGGCAAACGTCGGCATGAAATCGGGGAAATAACTGAGATGGTCGGTCACGCGTCCCGCGGCCACGTGTCCGGGCCAGTGCGCGATCGCCGACACGCGCAGCCCGCCCTCGTACAAATTCGATTTGCCGCCGCGGAAATCGACGCCGGTTTTCGGATTCACATTCGGGCCGAAGAAACCGCGGGGGTGCTGCGCATCGGCGAAGTACTCGTGTCCGCCATTGTCGCCGGTGAAGAGGATGAACGTGTTGTCGGCGACCCCGAGTTCCTGGAGCAGCGCGCGGACTTCGCCCACCTGCCGATCAATCATGTTCACCATGGCGGCGTACATCTTCGCGTCGTCGCTCCAGGGTTTGTCCTTGTAGAGCGCCCACGACGGATCGTCCTTCGGCATTCCCCACACGCCGTGCGGCGGCGTCCAGCACATGTAGGCGAGGAACGGCCGGTCGCGGTTGGCGCGGATGAATTTCTTTCCCTCCTCGACGATGAGATACTGGCTGAACGTTTTGCCGTTGCGCGGATCTCCCGTGTTGCCCGCGAGCGCCACCTCCTGGCTGTTGCGCACGAGATAGCGCGGAAAAAACGTGTGGGCGTGGACCTGATCGTAGTAACCGAAGAACACGTCGAACCCGTGCTTCTCGGGTACGCCCGAGGTGCCGCGGCCGCCATTGCCCCACTTGCCGAAGCCACCGACCGCGTAACCCGCGCGCTTCAGCACCGTGCCGATCGTCTCCTCGCCGGGAAGCAGCGGATCGTAGCCGCCGTTGTTCCGAACCGTCATGTGGCCGGCGTGTTTGCCGGTGAGCAGCGAGCAGCGCGTTGGCGCGCAAACGGAGGAGCCCGCGAGGCATTGCGTGAAACGCGTGCCCTCCTTCGCGAGCCGGTCAATGTTGGGCGTCCGCATCTCGGGATGCCCCATGTGCGACAACTCGTAGTAACCCAGCTCGTCGATGATGAAGTAGACGATGTTCGGTTGGCGGGCCGCCGCGGCGTTCAGCTGGGCCGCACCGAACAGCGCGAGAAGAAGAATTGGGAGGCGCATGAGGTGCATTAAGTGAATTCCCCGGCCGATGACACGCTTGAAGATGCGGACGCGATGGCACCGCGTGTTTTAAATCGCGGCGTCAATCATCCAAGCCATTTGAACAGGAGGTAACGGAGGCAATGGAAATTGCGGCCGCGTGAGCCCTCTTCTCCGTTTCCTCCGTTTGCTCCTGTTAAACCGCCGACCTCGCCGACTGATTTTTTCGGCTCGCGGGGAAACCGGGATTGCCATCGGCGCGGCGAACGCATCGATCGAGCCAATGCTACGTTTCCCACCACCCTATTTCGTCTGGTCATCACGGCTCTTCGCGGGACTCGCGCTCGCCGCGGCCCTGCCCTTTGCGACTCCCGCAGGCGCGGCCGCGCCGGCACGCAAGCCGAACATCCTGTTTGTCGTCGCCGACCAGTGGCGCGCCCAGGCCTTCGGGTTCGCGGGGGACCCGAACGTGAAGACGCCGAACCTCGATCGGTTCGAGCGCGAATGCGTCAATTTCACCCAGGCGGTCTCCGGCCAGCCGGTTTGCACCCCCGCGCGCGCGTCGCTCCTCACCGGCCAGCGGCCGCTCACGCATGGACTGTTCATCAACGACGTGCCGCTGCGCGCCGAGGCGCTGACGATTGCCGAGGTGCTCGGCGGCGAAGGCTATGCCACCGGCTGTATCGGAAAGTGGCACATCGACGGGCAGGGCCGCTCCAATTTCATCCCGCGCGAACGGCGGCAGGGTTTCGATTACTGGAAGGTACTCGAATGTACCCACGCGTATAACAATTCCTCCTACTACGCCGATGGACCGGAAAAATTGAAATGGGATGGTTATGACGCCATCGTTCAGACGCGCGACGCGCAACGTTACCTCGAGTTGCAGGCGAAATCAGGCCGGCCGTTCCTGCTTTGGCTCGCGTGGGGCCCCCCGCACAATCCGTACGAAACCGCGCCGGAAAAATATCGCGCGATGTACGACGCGGCCAAACTTCAGCTCCGGCCCAACGTGCCGCGTGAGGTGGAGACCCGCACGCGCAAGGACCTCGCCGGCTACTACGCCCATTGCACCGCACTCGACGACGCATTCGGGGATCTCCTTGCGACGCTGAAGTCAAACGGTGCCTACGAGAACACAATCATCGTTTTCACCTCGGATCATGGCGACATGCTTGGTTCGCACTCGCTGATCCGAAAGCAGAAGCCCTACGAGGAGTCGGCGCGCGTCCCGATGCTCTTCCGCCTCCCCGCGGCGCTCGGGATCAAGCCGCGCCGGGTCGACGGCACGTTCAACACCGAGGACGTGATGCCCACGCTGCTGCGGCTCGCCAACGTGAAGGTGCCGAAGAGCGTCGAGGGACTCGACTTCACCGGCTACATGCGGGGCGGCGCGGATCCTTCCGGCGGCTCCGCCGTCGTCACGTGCCCGTCACCATTTGGCGAGTACACCCGCGCAATGGGCGGCAAGGAATACCGTGCGCTGCGGACGAAGCGCTTCACCTACGTGAAGGATCTGAATGGTCCATGGCTGATGTTCGACAACGAGCGCGACCCGTATCAGCTGAACAACATCGTCGGTAAGCCGGAGCACACGGCGGAGCAGGCGCGCCTCGAGTCCGAGCTGAGGCGCAAGCTGGCGGCGTCCCACGACGACTTCCGGCCCGGCGCGGATTATCTCGCGAAATGGGGCTACAAGGTGAACGCAACGGGGACCATGCCTTACACGCAGTGATATCGGCGTCGACGGCGCGTGTTTCCGACCTGGGAGCGCGGGCGTCTCGCCCGCAATGGATCTATGCGGGCCGGAGGCCCGCGCTCCCAGGGCGGCACAGCCGCTGGCCAAGTGGCACCGGCTGCCGGCTCTTTCTCCTTCCTCTTTCTCGTTCTCTTTCTCCCGCCGGGATCGTCCGAATCCGGGGAGAAAGAGAAACATTAAGAGAACGAGAGTGAGAATGAGGAGATCACGGACGGGACGCCGGGCGGGACGCCCACCCACTCTGAACCAGTCTCGGTTTCCGGCTCTCTTCGCCTACTTCTTCGCTTTCTTTTTTCCCTTGGCCGACGGCTTGTACTCCGGCCGTTTCTGCCACTCGGCCAGATAGGGCTGGTACTCCGGCGCCGTCGTCCAGTCGCGTGACGGCGGCTCGTTCGCGTTGACCTTGCCCTCGGGGTAATCCTTCCCCGCGTAGCTCGCCTTCACCGACTCGTTCCATTTCAGGAGCGCATCGCGCAACTTGCGCGCGACCTCCGGCTGCGTGCCGGAAATATCCGTGGTCTCCTTCGGGTCGGCCTCGAGGTCGTAGACTTCGAATTTTTCCGCGGCGAGACTGAGGGTCACGATTTTGTAGCGATTATCCACCAGCGCCGCCCGCCCCGTATGGCGAAACGCCAGCGGTTTCGCCCGCTCCTTCAGGTCCGCCGTGAACAGCGGCTTGATGCTCATCCCATCGATCGGCTTCAGCATCGCCGACGCAGGCAGCCCGAGGATGTCGGCGATGGTGGGAAAGATATCGACCGTGCCCGCCGGGTAACGGGTAATCCGCGGTGTCTTGATCATCGCCGGCCACTCGATGATCCCAGGGACGCGCAGCCCGCCCTCGTAAACGCTGTTTTTGAATCCGCGCAGTTCGCCGACGCTGCTCGGCTTCACTTCCGGCAGCCCGCCGTTGTCGCTGTTGAACCATACGAGCGTGTTGTCGGCGATGCCCAGCTTGCGCAGCCCCTGCCGCAGCGTGCCGATGCTGCGGTCCATCGCGACGAGTTCGCCATAATGATCCTGCGACAGTCTCTCCAGCTCGCCGAAAGTCTTCTTGTCCCCGGGCGCGGCGGCGAACGGCGCGTGCGGCGAGCCATACCAGATCATGGCGAAGATCGGTTTCCCGCTGTCACGGTTGCGGGTGATGAACTTCAACGCCTCATCCACGATGATCTCCGACGAGTCGCCCTTGAACGCCTCGAACTTTCCCTTGCGGCTCATCAGCGGATCGCGATCGAAAAAGTTCGTGACCGACAGCCAATCATCGAAACCGAACTCGCCCGGGTTGTGATCGTCGGTTCCGAGGACCGGCGCGCCGGGCCCGCGGAACCCGTTGAGATGCCATTTGCCAAAATGGCCGGTGACATAACCGGCATCGCGCAGCGCGCGCGGAAGCGTCTTTTCCTGCCGGCGCAGCGCATAGCCGTGATTCTCGACGCCGGTGCGATCGTTCGAGCGGCCGGTCATGACTGTGGCGCGCGTTGGCGAACAATTCGGCGCGCCGGCATAAAATCGATCGAATCGCAGCCCCGCCTTCGCCATCGCGTCGAGATTCGGCGTCTTGAGCACCGGATGTCCGATGTAGCTGGTCTGGCCCCACCCCATGTCGTCCGCCATCACGAGGACGATATTTGGACGCGAGGACGGCGCGGCCGCGAAGGTCACGGCAGCGCTGGCGAGGAACAGAACGACGAGTGAACGCAGGGGTGTCATGGGGAGAGGAAAACGGCGGTCGCGTGCGAAGCGGGACGAAAGGGAGAATTGCTTTGGCGAGTCGAAGAGCGATGTCGATGAATCTTTGGCGGAGGTCGCGTGCGTGCTGCAAGCGAGTCACCCGTGGTTTTCACTGAATTTCAGCTCCGGCGGAATCGGCCGTAATGCAGAGCTGCCGCCCGCCGTGGCTTCGGTCGCCGCATCCGCATCCTCCATGATGCACGGGCTAGCGCGCCGCGCTACCGTGGTTCTATTTCACGTTCTTCACCAGCCAGGCCTCCGCGGCCCGCGCCGCCGGTACGAGCCCGCGAGGACCAGGCTCCCCATGCACGACGAGCCTCCCCTCCTTATCGACAATGAAAATCCGCGACGGCCACGCGGCATACGCGCGATCCGTCGCGTCATCCATCGTGTCCACGAGCCCGGGGATGGTGGTCTTGAAAAACGCGCACGCGGTCTCGGCCAGCTTGACGCGCTCATCGAGCGTCTTCGGATCCTTGACCATGATGCCGTCGCGCTGGTTGCGCGGCATCTTCCAGCCGTCCTCCGGATGCGCCTCGCGGATGTAGATGTAGTAGAACGCCACCTTTTCGCCGTACGTTCGGTGCAATCGCTCGAGCGTCGGATACACATCTCGAAACGGCGGGCACGTGTAACTGCCGAAGATGAGCACGACGGGCTTTTTGCCGCGGAAATCCGACAACTTCACGGTCTGTTTCCCGTCAAGGGTTCGGAGCGCAAAGTCCGGCGCACGGTCGCCGAGTCGCGTCGTCTCGGGGTGCCGGTCGGGTTTCACCGCCGCCGCGGTCGGTTTGGCAGCACAGGCCAGCAACACGGCGAACAAAACCAGCACAATCGATTTCATCGGTGGGGCGAATCATGGTCATGGCAGTGGGCGGGGCAAGACCCGGCGAGAGGATCGTGGCCGGGCATTTCATCGCCGACGAACCGGCCGCCCCGCGAATTGCGCTTGGCAGAAACAGGATACCACAAACACTGTGCCTCGGCCGGCACCACCCACGTCTCGGCCCAAACTCCCACCCGTGCGTTTACGCGTCTCGCTTTCGTTGTTCGGCGGCATGCTGCCGCTGCTCTTGCCCGCTTTCGCCCAGCCGGCGCCGGCCCGCATCGACTTCGCCCGCGACATCCAACCGCTTCTGGCGCAGCGGTGCTACGACTGCCACGGACTGGAAAAGAACAAGGGCGGCCTGCGGCTCACCTCGCTCGAGACGGCGCTCGCCGGCGGCGAATCCGGCGAGCCCGCGCTCGTCCGCGGTGTCAGTGGAAAGAGCCAGCTCATCCAGCGCGTCACCACCGACGACGAAAACGACGTCATGCCGCAGAAGGGCGAGCGGCTCACCGCCGCGGAGATCGAGTTGCTCAAGCGGTGGATTGATGAAGGCGCAACGTGGCCCGCGGCGGTCAAGCACTGGGCGTATGCGAAACCGATGCGGCCGCCGGTGCCGGATGAGCGGCAGCCGGGTGCGACCATTCGGAATCCAATCGACAACTTCATCCTCGCGCGGCTTGAGCGCGAAGGACTTTCACCCTCTCCCGAAGTCGACAAGCCGCGCTGGCTGCGACGGGTTTCGCTCGATCTCATCGGGCTGCCGCCCACGCCGCAGGAGGTGGAGACATTCGTCGCGGACACGAGCGCTACGGCACACGAGCGCGTCGTGGATCGGCTGCTCGCGTCGCCGCACTATGGTGAACGCTGGGCGCGCCCATGGCTCGATCTCGCACGCTACGCGGATTCACACGGGTTCCAACGGGATGATTTGCGTGAGCTCTGGCCGTATCGCGACTGGGTGATTCGCGCGCTGAACGCCGACATGCCCTTCGGTCAATTCACGATCTGGCAGATCGCGGGTGACCAGGCGGCTGCGGGCCAGACGTCAGAGGTCAGACGTCAGATGTCAGAGGCCAAAAACGAGAAGCCAGAAGCCAGCGGCCAGAAGCCAGGGGGTGGAAGCAAGACGTCAGATGTCAGACGTCAGACGTCAGAGGCCGGTTCCCAAAACGCACGCCAAACCCGAAACGCGAAAAGCGAAACCCTAAACCCGCGACCCAGAGGCCAGAAGCCAGAGGCCGGAGGCCAGACTTTGGTCACAGGATCCGGAAACCCAAAACCCAAAACTCAAAACTCAAAACCCAGAACAGAATCGGTAGCCAAGGCCCGAAACCTGGACGCGCTGATCGCGACCGGTTTCCATCGTGCGGCGCCGACGAATGTCGAGGCCGGCACCGATCAGGAAGAGGGCCGCGTCAACCAGGTGTTCGATCGCGTGAACACCACCGCCGCGGTGTGGCTCGGGTCGACCTTGGAGTGCGCGCAGTGCCACAATCACAAATACGATCCGTTCTCGCAGAAGGAGTACTACCAGCTCTTCGCGTTCTTCAACAACACGGCGCGCGAGACCGACTTCACCACGCCGAAGGCGATGGCATCACTGAAGTTCACCGGCCCATACATCGAGCTTCCCGATCCGGCGAAAGACGCCCAGCGCGCTGCCTTGCGGGACCGAATGCGGGAGCTCGACGAAAAAATCGCGACGGTCAGCACCGAAAAACTCAGCGGACTCGAGGTGTGGGCTGACTCAATCAAGGCCACGCTCGCGTCGGCGCCGCAAACCCATCCGCTCGATGTGGCCGATTTCGATTCCAGCGGCGGCTCCGTCTCGAAGATTCTGCCGGACAAATCGGTGCTGCTTGTCGACGAAGCGCCCGATCGCGATACCTACACCATCACGGTCCATACCCGGCTGACCGGCATCACGGGCTTCAAACTCGAGGCCCTCGCGGATCCTTCCCTGCCCGGCAATGGCCCGGGCCGCGGCGACGCCGAGCGGCCGAACTTCGTACTGAACAATTTTCGGGTGACGGCCGCGCGGGTGGGCGGAACGGCCAAGCCGGTGAAGCTCATACGGGCGACGGCGTCGTATTCGCAATCCAAGTTCAGCGTGGAGAACCTGCTCAACCCCGACAACGACAACCGCGGCGGTTGGGCGATCGGCGCCCAGTTCCACCGCGATCACTGGGCGGCGTTTCACACCGAGAAGCCGCTCGGTGACGCCGCGGGGACGACGCTGACGTTTACACTCGTGCACAATTTCGGCGCCGGTCGCGCGATTGGCCGGCTGCGCTTGTCCGCCCTGACCGGCGCCGCGGCGGCCGATCCGATTCCCGCCGACGTAGCCGCCGTTTTGCAAAAACCGGCCACCGAGCGAACCGCCGCGCAACGGACAAAGGTCGCGGTTTACTTCCTCGCGCAGGACAAGTCCGTCAGCGCGTTGAAGCAGGCGAAGGCGAAAGCCACGCAGGAACTCGCCGCGATCAAGGGGCCGCAAACGCTCGTGATGCGGGAACTGGAGCAGCCGCGGTCCGCCGCCGTCCTAAAGCGCGGCAGTTTTCTCGAGCCAGGTGAGCCCGTCCAGCCCGCGACGCCCGCGGTCCTGCATCCCTTGAAACGCGAAGCGACGCGGAAACCGTCGGGTTCGGCAGACGACCCGACGCGATTCTCGCGGCTCGACCTCGCCCGCTGGCTGGTCGATCGCGACAATCCCCTCGTCGCGCGCGTCACGGTGAACCGCTGGTGGGCCGAGTTCTTCGGCCGCGGGATCGTGAGCACGCTCGAGGACTTTGGCATCAAGGGCGAGCCGCCGACCCATCCCGAACTGCTCGACTGGCTGGCCGTCGAATTCATGGACGGCGGCTGGAGCATGAAACGCATCCACAAACTCATCGCGCTCTCCGCCACGTATCGGCAGTCGTCGCGGCTCACGCCCGAGTTGCTGGCGCGCGATGATCAAAACAAGCTCTACGCGCGCGGGCCGCGGTTCCGGCTCGATGCCGAGACGATTCGCGACAACGCCCTCGCCGTATCCGGATTGCTGAGCCTGAAGCAGGGCGGTCCGCCGGTGCGCCCGTATCAGCCGCCGGGCTTGTGGGAAAACAAGGTGGGCGGCGACCGCGTGACCTACGAAGTGAGCACGGGCGAGGACGCCTGGCGGCGTGGCATCTACACGGTGTGGAAACGCAGCTCGCCGTATCCGAGCTTCATGAACTTCGACGCGACTTCGCGCACCGCCTGCACAGTGAAGCGATCGCGCTCCAACACGCCGTTGCAGGCGCTGACGTTGTTGAACGATCCGGTGTACGTCCAGGCCGCGGCGGCGCTCGCCCGCCGCGTCGTGACAGAGCGGCCCGACGCGACCGGCGAAAACCGGCTCCGTCACGCGTTCCAGCTCGTTCTCGCCCGGCAGCCGAATCCAAACGAACTCGCCACGCTGGCGCGGCTCCTCGAAGACCTGGGTGCCGCCTATGCGGCCGACCCGAAGGCCGCGCGTGCCGCGATCGGCAAAGCCGCGGTGCCGACCAATCTCACCGCGAGCGAGCTGGCGGCATGGCAGGCGGTCGCAAGCGCGTTATTGAACCTGGACGAGACCATCACGAAAGGCTGAGGCGGCTGCGCCGCAGACTGGAGACCAGGAACCAAAGACCATAAGACAAAGGGCCCGCCGAAACCACCAACCCGCAATGAACCTCTGGGAAGAACACTGGCTGAATGTCACGCGGCGCACGTTCCTCAAGCGGTCGGGCCTTGGGCTCGGCGCGATCGCGCTCGGCTCACTGCTGACCGAGGGCCTGTTCGGCGCCGATGCCGCGACCGGAAAAAGAAATCCACTCGCGGCGCGGCCGTCGCATTTTCCGCCGCGGGCGAAGCGGGTGATTTACCTGCACATGGTCGGGGCGCCGTCGCAGCTCGATCTCTTCGATCACAAGCCGGCATTGCTGAAGTACGACGGCAAGCCGTGCCCCGACGAATTCATCAAGGGAAAGCGCTTCGCCTTTCTCCGCGGGCACCCGAACATCGCGGCGTCGAAGTACACGTTTCAGCAGCATGGACGGAGCGGCGCTGAAATCTCGGAACTGCTGCCGAACCTCGCGAAGGTCGCGGACGACATCGCGATCGTGAAGTCGCTGCAAACGGATGAGTTCAACCACGCCCCGGCGCAGCTTTTTCTCCACACCGGGTTCGGGCGGCTCGGCCGGCCGAGCCTCGGCTCGTGGGTGACGTACGGGCTGGGTTCCGAGAACCAGGATTTGCCCGCCTATGTCGTCATGCTGTCGGGGCCGCTGGCGGGCGCGGGCACGAGCCTGTGGTCGTCGGGCTTTCTGCCCAGTCTGCACCAAGGCGTGCAGTTCCGCTCCAGCGGCGAGCCGGTGCTGTTCCTGAACAATCCCGAGGGCACCTCGCCCAGTGACCGTCGCCGCGTCCTGGATACAGTGCAGCAGCTGAACCAGGCGCAGCTGGCCGAGGTCGGCGACCCCGAGATTTCCACCCGAATCAGCCAGTACGAAATGGCCTTTCGGATGCAGACCTCGGTGCCCGAGCTGATGGACATCTCCAGGGAGTCACCCGCGACACTCGCGCTGTATGGAGCGACGCCGGGCAAGTCGTCGTTTGCCAACAACTGCCTCCTGGCGCGGCGGCTGGTCGAGCGTGGCGTGCGGATGGTTCAGCTGTACGATGCGGACTGGGATCATCACGCCGATCTCGCCAACCGGCTGCCGCGGAAGTGCAAGGACGTGGACCAGGGGATGGCGGCGCTGGTACTCGACTTGAAGCAGCGGGGCCTGCTCGACGACACCCTCGTGGTCTGGGGCGGCGAATTTGGCCGGACGCCGATGTCGCAGACCGATTCCGGCAGCGGCACCGCGACCAAGCCCGGCCGCGATCACCACAAGGACGCCTTCACGATGTGGATGGCCGGCGGCGGCGTGAAGTCGGGGATCACGTTCGGCCAGACCGACGAGCTGGGGTATAACATCGCGGACAAGCCGGTGCACGTGCACGATCTGAACGCGACGGTGCTGCATCTGCTGGGATTGGATCACGAGCGGCTGACGTATCGCTATCAGGGCCGCGACTTCCGCCTGACGGATGTCCACGGGAAAGTCGTGAAAGGGCTGCTGGCGTAGGGCGCGAGGCAAACACGGAAGATCGAGAAGCGTGCCGGCCACGCGCGTGACAGACGGTGTGACAACTCACCAATACCACCCGTGCGTGTCATTCTGAGCGTAGCGAAGAATCCATCAGCGCGATGGCATGCGTGCATCCTGCTGGATTCTTCGCTGGCGCTCAGAATGACAGGCCTTTCACACCGTCTGCTGAGCGAGTGGAGAATTTCGGATACCGGAAACCGGGTAGCTGACCGGGAATGGTGGCCGCACGTTCTTCCTGCGATGTCGAACGAGTCGGATTGGTGCGCATGCAGCCTTGCCGTCCGGGTGCGCGCCCCGTTGTTCTGTGTGACCCCTCATGTGCTCGATGCTATTATCGCGCCGCGCCTGGCCTCCGTTCTGCGCCGGTTTCGTCCTCGCGACGCTTCCCGTCATGGGATTGCAGGGGAATGCGGCAGACTCTCACCGCAGCTGGCCCGTCTACGGCGGCGACGCGGAGGGCACGAAGTATTCCGCGCTCAAACAGATCAATCGGGACAACGTTTCGCGGCTGAAACCGGCATGGATCTACCGCTGCGACGACATGACGACGCGGCCGGCGTCGACCATCGAGTGCAATCCTATCATCGTCGATGGCGTGGTCTACCTCACTTCCCCCGGATTAAGGCTGCTCGCGCTCGATGCCGCCACCGGGCGCGAACGGTGGCGGTTCGATCCCTGGGCCGGATCGCCCAGCCGCGGCGTCAATCGCGGCGTCACGTATTGGGCAGATAGTGACGACCGGCGGATCCTGTTTGTGGCGGGGCCGTTCCTGTACGCGGTCAACGCGAACGACGGCCGGCTCGTCACCGGCTTCGGACGGGATGGCAAAGTGGACCTGCGCGACGGGCTCGATCGCGATGTGTTCTTTCTGCCGGTATCGGCGACGACCCCGGGCATCGTTTATCGCGACCTCCTGATCCTCGGTTCCGCGGTGGGAGAGGCGGCGGGGGGCGCCCCGGGTCACATCCGTGCGTTCGATGTGCGCACCGGCGAACGCAAATGGATTTTCCACACCCTCCCGCATCCCGGCGAGTTTGGCCATGACACCTGGCCGCCGGAGGCGTGGAAAACGATTGGCGGCGTGAACTGCTGGGGTGGGATGACGCTCGACGTCGGGCGCGGGCTCGTGTTCGCCGGCACGGGCTCGGCAAGCTACGACCATTTCGGCGGCAATCGCCCCGGGCAAAACCTCTTCGCCAACTGCGTGCTCGCGCTGCGGGCCGACACCGGCGAGCGCGTCTGGCATTTCCAGACGGTTCACCATGACTTGTGGGACTATGACATCCCGTGTCCTCCGAACCTCGTGACGGTGGAACGTAACGGCCACCGGATCGACGCGGTGGCGCAAGTGACGAAGACCGGCAACCTGTTCGTCTTTGATCGCGACACCGGCGAACCTCTTTTCCCGATCGAGGAACGTCCGGTGCCTCAATCGGATCTTCCCGGGGAGGAGACGTGGCCGACGCAGCCGTTTCCCGTCGCGCCGCCAGCGTTCGCCCAGCAGCGATTCACCACGGATGAGGTCACCGATCTGAACCCGGCCGCGCGTGCGGCGGTGCTGAAGGAACTCGCCGGGATGAAAACGGGCGATGTATTCATCCCGCCCGGACTGCAAGCGGCGGTCGCGCTGCCGCAGTTCAACGGTGGCGGAGAATGGGGCGGCGCCTCCTTCGATCCGGAGACGCGCACGCTGTTCGTGAATGCGAGCAACGAAGCCGAATGGATTTCGATGGTGCCGGCGAAACCGGCGGGCGACACGACGCTCGCCGCGCTGGGTTCGACGATTTACGGCGCGATCTGTTCGGCCTGCCACGGATTCGACCGGCCGCCGAATCCGAACGCGCCGTCGTTTGCCTCACTCAAGAATATCCGTGAACGGTTGAAGCCCGCCGAAGTGCTGGCGCTCCTCGAGACCGGTCGCGGCCAGATGCCGAGCTTTGCGACATATTCAAACACGGAGAAACGCGCGGTCACGGCGTTCTTGTTCGGCGAAGGCGGCGGCGAACGCGTGCCGGCGTCCGAATTGACGGGCAATTGGGCCGGCCGGATTCCTTTCGTCGCGACCGGGCACAAGGAGTTTCGCGATCCCGAAGGATTTCCGGCCAACCGGCGTCCCTGGGGCACCTTGACCGCGATCGACCTCGATCACGGAAAATTCCGATGGCAGGTGCCGCTCGGCACGTATCCCGAACTCGAGCAGCGCGGCGAGCCGCCGACCGGGACGTTTAACATGGGAGGATCGCTCGTGACCGCCGGCGGCCTCGTGTTCATCGGCGCCGCGATGGACGAACGGTTCCACGCGTACGATCGAGCGACCGGCAAGATCCTCTGGGAATATCAAATGGATGCCGGTGGCTACGCGACGCCCGCGACCTATGAGATCGACGGCCGGCAATATGTGCTCATCGCCGCCGGCGGCGGCGGAAAACCGGAAACGAAACCAGGCAACGCGTATTACTGTTTCGCGCTGCCGGAGTGATGGGAGCGCGACCGCCCCCGGTCGCCTGGGAGCGCGACCGCCCCCGGTCGCAATGTATTACAGAACGGGAAAGGCGAAGCGGGTTCTCATTGTCGCAGGCAGCCAAGGAAAACCCGAAATCGAGGATCGAAGTGGCACCGGCTTCCAGCCGGTGATGTGATCGATAGTTCAATACGAATGAATCTGCGGCTGGAAACCGCAGCCACTCAGGCCGAGCCCGGAGCGACCGGGGGCGGTCGCGCTCCCAAGCTACCTTCCCGCGCCCGTCACCCCGACCTTGATCGAATACAGCGATTTCCGCGCGGTGATGAAGAGGGTTCTTCCATCCTCGCCGCCGAAGCAAAGGTTTGCGGGAGCCTCGGGCACGAGAATCTTTCCGATCAGGCTGCCGTCCGGCGCAAAAATCTGCACGCCGTCACCGGCGCTCGACCACACCCGGCCTTCCTTGTCCACGCGGATGCCATCGGGCCCGCCCTGGTCGATTTTGCAGAACACCTTTCCGTCCGACAGCGTGCCATCGGATTTCACATCGAAGATTCGGATGTGCTTCGGCGTGCCGGAGTCGGCGATGTACACCTTTTTTTCGTCCGGTGAAAACGCGATGCCGTTCGGTTGGACAAAATCCCTCACCACCGCCGTCGTCCGGCGTGTTTTCGGATCGTAACGATACACATGATTGCCCGGCTGCTCCTTGCCGATCTTCTTCTTGGTCTGCGGATCGTTCTTGAGCCCATACTCCGGGTCGGTGAACCAAATCGTGCCGTCGGATTTCACCGCGACATCATTCGGCGAGTTGAGTTTCTTGCCCTCGAACGAGTCCACGAGCGTTTTCACATCGCCGCCTTTTTCCTGGATCGAAATCCGGCGGCCGGTGTGCTCGCACGTGATCAGCCGGCCCTGCGCATCGGTCGTGTTGCCATTGGCGTTTCGGCTCGGCTTCCGGAAGGAGGTCACGCCACCGCTGGCCGCCCACTGCTTGAGTTCGTCATTCGGAATATCGCTGAACACGAGTTTCCGCTCGGACTTCAGCCAGGTCGGACCTTCGGTGAACCCGAAATCGCCGGCAATCTTCGTGAGTTTCGCATCCGACGAAACGCACTTTCGGAATTCGGCGGAGTTTGAAATCTGAAGTTCGGCGGCTTGGAGGAGACCGATGGACGCAATGAGCGCGAGCGACGAGACGAGGATTGGTTTCATGTGGTGGGGGTGGCGATTTCGTTGCTAGCGGCTTAACCGCCAAACGTCACGGACGTTCCGCGCTCGACCGAAACCGCGAATGGGCGCTGATCAACCCGGTTCAACCGCGAATCACCGCGAATGGACGGCAGGCGAAAGATCGGATGGGGTCGCGAGGATTGCGCCTCGCGACCCTTCCACACCACCGGACGTGCGGTTTTCCGCATCCGGCGGTTGGAGACAGGCGACGGTCACTTGCATGCCGTCGTTGGTGTCCATGGCAGGATGAATCCA
>JAUSID010000264.1 GCA_030648295.1 Opitutaceae bacterium
CTTTCGCCGGCGGATTTTCTGCGGCGATCATCAATCATCATTGCTTGCTCGTCGCGGACGCCGCTCGCTCCGGCAATGGCAGCGTGTTCGTCTTGGGCAGCCACTTCGCCAACGCTGCCTTCTGGGCGGCATGCTTCGGGTTGCTGACCAGATTGGTCCACTCATACTCGTCCTTGGTCTCGTCGTAGAGTTCTTCGTCGCCGTTGTTGTAGCGAATATAACGCCACCTTTCGGAGCGCACCGCGTGATTATTGAACTGAAAGGTGGTGATCGCTGGCCGGTCCCAAGGTGCCTTGGGGTCGACCAACAGGCGCTTGATGCTCTCGCCCTCGACATGGGCTGGCGTCGGTATGCCGCACAGGTCCAGCAGCGTAGGATAGATGCTCATATTATCGACCGTGCGGTCGCAGCGCCCCGGCTTCATCCCCGGCACAACCCAAATCATCGGCACGCGTGTCTCCTCTTCCCACAGCGCGCACTTGCGCCAGTGGTGTTTCTCGCCCAGACTAAAGCCGTGGTCACTCCAGAAGCAGATGATCGTGTTGTCCTTGTATTGAGACTTGTTAAAGGCGTCCATCAGCCGGCCCACCATGGCATCACAGAATGTAACGGTGGCCAGATAGGCCTGAAGCCCTTCCTTCCAACGGCCGGATTTCTGGATCAACTCGTGATCGGGCTCCGACAGCGCTAAATTTACGCCTGCTTGCGGAATGTCATTCAGGTCATCGGCAAGGTAAGGTGGCAAATCGATCTTATCCAATGGGTACATGTTGTAATACTTTTGTGGTACGCACCAAGGAAAGTGCGGCTTTCTCAAGCCCACGGCCAAGAAGAACGGTTTGTCATGCTTTTTCTGCAATTGCTGGATGCCGTAGTCCACGAACCGGTAGTCCTGCATATCCTCATCATTGCAATCCAGCTTCGCCAATGGCATGCCATTACCGATGGAATCCGGTTTCGTGGGCCGCGGATCGCCTACGAACGTTCTCGGGTAGTCGTCCCAATCCTCAGGCCGGAAATAATACCCGTGATAAATTTTCCCCACGCCATACACACCATAGCCCGCCTTGCGGAATTGCACGTTCAGCGACTGGTCCGCCGTGACCCCCGTGCGCCAGTCGATCAGGTTGTCGTAAATGCCACTAGTGGAGGGACGCATCCCTGACATCAGGGCCGTCCGCGAGGGATTGCAAAGCGGCGCGGCGCAGTAACTGTGCTTGAACCAGACCCCCTGCGCCGCCAGATTGTCGATATTGGGTGTCTTGACCTGACTATTGCGCCCCAGGTAGCCGACCCAATGATTGAGGTCGTCGATTGCGATCATGAGCACGTTGGGGGTTTTACCCGTTTGGGCCTGCTGGGCGGCCATCAGTCGCTCCATCGGCAGCTTCATGGCCGCCGCGCCCATGCCCGCCGATTTAAGAAAGTCCCTGCGTTTCATCGTTATTCGATCCGTCCTTTCATCATTGCCTTTTTACCTGCCACTTGGCCGCGTCCGGACGGTGGGGCTGAGGGTCAAAAAATCGGGCGTTCTTACCCACGCGGTTGTAGTCCCCAATGTCTTCGCGTGCCCATTCGGCCAGTTCCAACAACCGCTGCACGACATCGGGATGCTCCTTGGCCACGTCATGGCTCTCGCCAATGTCCGTCTCGAGGTCGAACAGCATCGGATTCTTGATTTCGATATCATCCTCGGGCTTGAACTGCCGCTTCCAATACAGCGGATTCGGCAGCCACGGCACGATAGCTGGACGCGGCAGATGCAGCTTCCAGCGTCCGCTGCGCACGGCCTCCAGGAAGGTGTGCGTGTAGTAATAAAACGCCTTGGTCGGGCTCTTGGCGCCAGGATCACCGCGCATCAACACGCTGATGTCGTGGCCGTCGATGACGCGGTCGGTCGGCGCGTGGCCGCCGCTGAGACGCGCGAGAGTCGGCAGGATGTCCATGGTCGTGGCGATTTCATCGCATGTCCTGCCCGCGGGAATGTGTCCGGGTGCCCACATGATGCACGGGACGCGCATGCCGCCATCCCAGTTGCTCGCCTTGTTGCCCCGCAAGGGATCGGCACTGCCGCCGTATTCCGGTCCCCATCCTCCTCCGTTCAGCCACGGGCCATTGTCACTGGCGAATACGACGTAAGTGTCTTGATCCAGTTTCAATTCCTTGAGCGCATCCAGCAAGCGCCCGACGTTCCAGTCGATTTCCTCCACGGCATCGCCGTATAACCCTCGCGGGGATTTGCCCCGGAACTGCTTCGAGGCCGCCAAGGGGACGTGCGGCATGTTGTATGCCAGGTAGATGAAAAACGGGCGTTCCTTGGGGAAATGGTTGTTCCGAATGAAACCGATGGCCTCGTCGGTGTAGCGTTGGGTCAAAAGCGAGATGTCGGTGTCGGTCTCGATCACTTTGTCGCCGCGCATCAGTTGCAGATGGTTCGGTTTGCGAACCGGCGCCACGTCCCCACTTCGGGCCGTGCCGAAGAAATAGTCGAACCCCTGATGGATGGGCATCAGATCTGTAAGATAGTCGTCCTGGCGGGGGCCGGCCAAATGCCATTTGCCGAACATTCCCGTAGCGTAGCCCGCGGCCTTGAGCACCTCGGCCACGGTCACTTCACGCAGGTCCAAGCGCGGTTGAACTTCGTCGGAAATGTTGTGCCAGCGGGCCACCCGCAGCGGATAGCAACCCGTCATCAGTGAGGCTCGCGAGGGGCCGCAGACGGTCTGCGCATAGAAATTCGTGAAACGCATCCCCTCGCGCGCCATCTGGTCCAGTTGCGGCGTCCGGATCAGCTTGGACCCAAAACAACCCACGTCGGCGTAACCCTGGTCGTCGGTGTAGATCATGATGATATTGGGCTTCCGACTATCAGCCGCGCGAAGCCTTTCAGGCATCGCATGGGCCGCCAATTCCATCATTGTCGCACCGGACGCTCCGGCATACAGAAGCGTCGCGAGTAGGATGATGATACGGGACATGGTCAAATTTTGACGTTAGATAGCCTTTGGGGGACTATGCTGTTCAAAAGGTACCCTTTAGCCCAAACGTCCATTGTGATGGGATCTCGGTCCGCGAGCGGAATTGCCCATAAGCCGCCGTTGATGGGCCGTAAACTTCGACATCTTCGGGCGCGTCATCCACGTTTCTAAAGTTCACGAAAACGCCCAGCCTCTTTTTGAAGTAGTATTCGGCCAATAGGTCGATCGTGAGCCGTTCGGAACCCCAAAGGTAGGTTCCGGGCTCGATGCTTCGCCCAGCTGCGAGTAATTGGCGCCGCTGGTGCCCGCGATAGTGGTAATTCACCCGGACATTGTATCGCTCACGAGTGAAGCTTAACCCCCAGCTGGCGGTTCGCGGAATATGGTTGGAGCCCGTGAAGCCGGTCAAACCGGAGCCGGTCGCACGTTGACTGCTTCCGTTGGCAAACACCTGGAACCCCGATGCCCAGGAAGGCAGGAAGGTGAGGGCCTGTTTATAGCTGACACTAACGCCTGACATTCGCACAGGGCCATCCACATTGTATTGCGATGATATATCAAAGCCATCGTAAATTGCAGGATCCAAACCATAAAGCGACAGGAACTCAGGAGTCGCAGGAAATATGGTGCTGCCGAAGAAATTCTCGAAATCGCGCCGGAAAGCTGCGATCGATACCTGCCCGACGCCGGCGAAGTAATATTCGACCCGGACGCTGGTGGTCCTGGCACTCCACGCCTTGATGCCTGCATTGTTCACCGTAATACGATTGCCCGCGCTGGGTGCAGATTCGATGTCTGGCAGCGTCAATCCACCGGCGTATTGGTTAAAGTTGGGACGACCGATGGATTGATAATATGCAACGCGTCCTATAAGATTGTCCAGGATACTATAGCTGGCATTTATATTCGGAAAGAGTCGTAAGTATTCCTTGTCTACATGGGTTCCACGTTCGATGAATGTGAGCTGGGAGGTTCCGAGCGGATCGGTCGTAATGGGCAGCGGCCGGCCAGTTGGGCCGATGATGGGTTCTCCGTTGGCGCCGCGCTGAACATTGAGTGTGGGATCGGTGCGCGGACCTTCCGCGGCAATATTGGTTTGCTCCGCTCGCACCCCTCCGACAAATTTAAGCCGGCGCTCCATGAATGAAATATCGGCTCGCAGATAAGCTGATGATATGGTCTCTTCCGCGTGTTTGGATTCGTTCACCAAGGCGCGATAGTCCGAATTTTGGTTGATCGTAAAATGACCTGGACTATTCTTGTAGAAATCATACAGGGTGCTGCTGCTTACTTTAGGTATGTGGGGAAAATCAAACGGGCCCGGGGCGTTGGAGAAACTGGCATTGTTAAATGGGGCGGCGCCGTCGTCGCTGCCGGCGGCGCTTGGGGTCGTAGTCTGACGTCCATCTGCTCCCACAAAGCTGCGGACCAAGGTGCCGCCGCGTACATCACGTGCCGAACCCCGAAAATCGAGGCCGCCCTTCAACTTGAACGGCCACCGCCATAAAAACTCACGTTGCAAATTCACGTACGCGCTGCGTTGGAGATCATTCGACTCACTGGGAATATCGCTTGCGGAACCCACGACATAAGACGATGACGAGTACGGATCGACCGGAACGCCGCTGGTGCCTTCAGTTACCGTGATCGTGCGCGGGCTCAAAAAATAGATGTCATCAAAAGCAACCGTCACGCCAGTCCGCTGGGCGTCAACTCTCGAGAACCCCGGATTACTGGCGCCATATGATCGGCCGTTCGTAACGGTGTTGTTACCGCGCGAAAATCCTAACCCGGCCACCGCTTTCCAGACCGGACCGTCGTGGCGCCAGACGATCGTCGGCGTGTAGGTCTGGTTGTCACGATCCCGCCCGGTCGTGGCCAACTGCAGGCTGCCGGCAGCTACGGCGCCGTGTACCGAGGTTGGGGTGAAGGTGGGCAATACTCGGTTGAGATTAAGCGTGAGTATCCGGCCGTTGGTCTCGCCGTAGAACGACGAATATAGAAAGGAAAGAGATATCCGACTATTGTCCGTCAGCTTGTAATCCATTGTTGCGCCAGCTGAGCTTCGAGCCAGAAATTGCCCATCATCGCGAACTCTAAAGCTCGATAGATAAGGTTTGTCAGGCGTAGTGTCGGGAAATGTTCCTCCATTTGTAGCGAGTTCGGAGCCGCGCCAAAAGTTTTGAATCCCGGACCCGCCGTTGTATTGCCTGGAGTATCCGCCCGTGAGCGTGAAGCCGAAGCGCCTGTTCACCGGCCGGATGTAAGCGAAATCGAAACCGGGAAGGACTTTGCGCGTCGGCTCTTCGCGGGGTCCAGGGGTCTTGTTGAAGCTTCTTTGATCATGGGGCACTATCACGTAGGCGCTGGTGTTGAAGGCCGGGCGGGACCGTTCAAAAGCGCTGCGTGAGACCATATTGACCGAACCAGCCAGCGCTCCGCCGGGAGACTCGGGGGTTGGGGTGTATGACACCTCGATCCGTGAAATATTGTTGATGGCGCCCATATCTATCTCGACAGAGCGCCCAGTGCCGGCCGCACCGGGGCCTCCTGGACCAGCACTCGCGAGGCTGAAATTGTCGATGGTGACAGGTACGTTGGCGGCAGGCACGCCGTCGATTGACATCTCGCGCCCTGCGACTGTTATGCCAGGCAGGAACTTCAGGAACTCCAACATGCTGCCCCCTGCCACGTTGCCAAATTCCTCGGTTGAGACGACGTTTTTTATATTCGGGGCGAATCGTTGCTCATTAATTGCAATCGCGGTGCCTGCCATTTCGCGCGAGGCGCTTACCTCAAACTTGGAGAGCTTAGTAACAGCCTTTTCATCGGCATTTTCCAGCCCCGTTTGGATTTCGGAAAGCACAATGTCGCTAACCACAATTGCGCCAACTGATACTGTCAGGTCCTTCGTCCCCAAAATCAGGCCGGTGAAAAATGCCTTCATCTTCACGGTTCCCGCCGGCACGTTGGTGAAACGGTACTTGCCAGCTGAATCGGTGTAAGTTTCTAGGGAAGTGCCGTCGACCGTAAGGCGAACGTTCTCCAAGAATTCACCTTCCGCGTTGGATACACGTCCTTCAATCGTCCCGGTAGATTCCTGCGCATGCACCGGCAGGCCTGAGGCGATCCAAGCGAAACTGCTGGCAAGCAGGAATAGAGTCCGCCAGCAAAGCACCGCTGCAACGAACGCAAAGATGGAGTGGATCTTCGGAATATTCATTTTTGGTGGGGTGGAACTTTGGGGCACCTTCTAGGCGTATGGGGAGCAGTCTGCAGAAGAGTATACGAAACTCTCCCTCATCTTGTGCGGTTGGACGGATGATCGAATAAATATATCAGGATAATCCTTTGAATGCTATGTGAGATCCGTCAAACTTTGTGCCAAATGCGCTATCGTCGTCTATCGGACGACGGTAAGTCCTTCGTCCCAAAAATCAGGCCGGTAAAGAATGCCTTCACCCTCACGGTTCCCGCCGGCACGTTGGTGAACCGGTAAGTGCCAGTCGAACCGGTGTAAGTTTTCAAGGGGGTGCCATCGACAGCGAGGCGAGCGTTCTCAAGTTGATCGCCGTTGGCATTGTGCATGCAACGGCAAGCCTGAAGCGATCCTGGCGAAAGCACTAACCAGCAAGAATGGCATCCGCCAGGAAATGGCCGATGCAATGGCCGCAAAGATAGAGTCGACCTTAGGGAAACTCATTTATTTCTTTGAGGGAGCGGAATTTGGGGTACTGGGTACTTTCGAGGCGTATGAGGAGCAGTCCGCAGAAGATGGATCGCGACTCTCCCCTCATCATATCTTGCGCATTGGAAAGTATATCAGAATAATCCTTTGGATGCTATATATGAAATACATTTAAACTTCGTGTTAAATACACCATCGTTGTCTATCGAATGACGAGGGAGGCGAGTAAACACAGTTCTCGCTCTCCGACCTCAAAGCGGGCGGAATGACCAGCAAGTTGGATGCCCTGGCTGGGGGTTTCTGGAGTTTGGGAGGAAAATCCGTGGGCAGCGCAATGGCGGAGGCTGATCTTGGAGCTAAACACAGAGTCCGATTCAAATACTCATCCGGCGGTCATTTCTCCTCTGTAGAAAACCCGAATATGTGCATTTAATGTCTGTGACGGGGAAGGGGAGAAAATGCCCCGACTTTAGTCGGAGGATTCAGCATGGTAGGAGAGCGGGATGGAGAACTACAAGAGTGGGTCGCATACGAGGCACGATTTGAAGGTCCAGCTGGTGTGGATCACGAAGTACCGGAAGGCGGTGCTGCATGGGGAAGTGGCGCTGCGGGTGCGGGAACTGATCCGGGAGATATGCGCGGTGGAAGAGGTGACGATCTTGAAGGGGCACGTGAGCAAGGATCACGTGCATCTGTTCGTGGGGTATCCGCCACACGTAGCGGTGAGCAAGCTGGTGCAGCGACTGAAAGGGAAGAGTTCGTACATGCTGCTGGCGGGGTATACGGAGATGCGGCGGAAGTTTTGGGGGCAGAGACTGTGGGAGCGAAGATACTTTGCGGCGAGCAGCGGGAACGTGATGGACGAAGGCATCATGGCGTACATCGCGGGGCAGGATCAGGAGCGCAGCGACGACGAGTTTCGGGTGGGGGAGGAGACGCGGTGACTTCAGTGGGCTTGAGCCCAGCACTTGCAGACGGCTTCAGCCGTAATGGCCACTTGAGTGGCCGCCGCCGAAGCCCCCAACTTTAGTTGGGGGAGCATTCACTTATGACGCTGTGTTTAGAGTGGGGTGATTCAGCGGCTGATAAACTCGGCCGAAAGTCCCCCGCTGCAACTCACCTTGCCCACCGACAAACGCAATCCCTTCTTCAGTCTCGGGCTAGACGGTGGGCGTTGTCGCATATCGGTTCGGCCGTCGGCATGGTCGCGACGAATTCCGGCACGGCGCTTTGGCTTTGGCGATGTCGCAACAAACATAAACTTTGTCGTCACCTGTGGAGCGCTCAGTGGCGTATAATCGCATCACACCACAGTGATCAACAGGAGCTATCCATGACAACTGATTCCATGACCGGCAGGTCCCTGACACTTGGCTGGCTGGCCCGGGCGGGAGTGGATCCGGTGAATTTCATCCGCCAATACGGCAAGCAGATTGTCTTCCTGCACCTGCGCGATCAGAAGGATGGTCGTTGGTCCGAGACGCTGGGCGAGGGAAGCATGGATTACGCCGCGATTGGTCGGATGTTGCACGAGGTGGATTTTCAAGGCGATGCCGTCGTCGAGCTTGCACACGAAAAGAGCTTCGAGCAGGCCCATCCGTTGCGCGAAAGCATGAAGCAGAGCCGGGCTGTTGTGAAAGAGAAACTCGGTTACTGAGCCACCGAAATGCCATGCCAGCCATGACGACAATTGCCCGCCAAGAACGCGTCCGGCGCGCCATCGAGTTCCGGCAGCCGGATCGGGTGCCGGTTGTATTCTGGAACCGCGACCAGACCGAGGGCGACGTGCTGCTCTATCACCTCGCGCTCGGTATGCCGGGCGATGGCTCCGCCAACGCGTGGGATTGGTCGGTAAACGAGTGGGGTTATCATTTGGTGAAATCCGGCGACGGCACGATGGGCCATCCCGTCGAGCCGGTGTATCGCGAACTGCCGAGCGCGGACGAGATCAAGATGCCCGCGCTGCGCGAGAAGGAGCGGATGTCGGCCGCGCCGGCGTTTTTCGAGACGTGCGGCGATCGTTACCGGCTGGCAAGTTTCGACCTGAGCGGCTTCACGGTCTATACGTTCTTGCGCGGCTTCGAGAACGCGATGCAGGATTTCCTGTTGGAGCCGAATGGATTTGCGGCGCTGATGGATCGGATCGTGGACTTCGAGTGCGACCTGATGCGGATTGCGGCAAGGCACGGGTTCCACGGGATTCATTTCGCCGACGACTGGGGCACGCAGTCCGGGATGATGATCTCGCCGGGGCTGTGGCGGGAGCTGTTCAAGCCCCGCTACGCCCGGCAGTTTGCGGTCGCGCACGAACTGGGGCTGCACACGTGGTATCACTGCTGCGGCGAGTTTCTGCCGATCATGGAGGATTTCCGCGAGATCGGCGCCGACGTGCTCAACATCTCCCAGCCGAACGTGAACGACATCGCCGAAATCGGCCGGCGGTTGCGAGGCCGACAATGTTTCATGATGCCGATCAGCTATCAGACGGTCTCGATCACCGGGACGGTGGAAGAAATTTACGCGGAAGCAGAGCGTCTGCACCGGCTGCTGGGCACGCCGCAGGGCGGGTTCATCGGCTACGTGGAGGAATACAGCGTGATGGGCATGTCGGAGCGCAACTACTGCGCCTGCGGCGAAGCGTTTCGGCGGTTGTCCAATTGAAGAAGCGAGACATTTATGATGAAACGTTTAATCACATTGGTCACCGGACAGTGGGCGGATTTGCCGCTGACGGTGCTGGCGGCCAAGGCCCGCGCATTCGGGTTCGACGGTCTGGAACTGGCCGCATGGGGCGACCACTTCGAGGTCGATAAGGCGCTCGCCGGGGCGGACTACTGCGACGAGAAACGCGCGTTGCTCAAGAAGCACGGCATGGCGGTGCTGGCGATCAGCGGTCACGCGGTGGGCCAAGCGGTGCTCGACCCGATTGATGCGCGGCACCGCGGCCTACTACCAACCCACGTCTGGGGCGACGGCGACCCGGCGGGCGTGAACCGCCGCGCGGCGGAGGAGATGAAGAACACCGCGCGCGCCGCGCAGAAGCTCGGCGCGAAGGTCGTTACGGGTTTCACCGGGTCGAGCATTTGGCATCTGATGTATTCGTTTCCGCCCGTGCCGCCGGCGATGATCGAGGACGGATACCGGTTGCTGGCGGAGCGATGGAACCCGATCCTGGACGTGTTCGGCGAGTGCGGCGTGAAGTTCGCGCTGGAGGTGCATCCTACCGAGATCGCGTTTGACCTCTATACGGCCGAACGGGCGCTGGCGGCGTTGCACCATCGGCCGGAGTTCGGCTTCAACTTCGATCCCAGCCATTTGTTTTGGCAGGGCGTCAACCCTACGGAATTCATCCGCGCGTTTCCCGACCGCATTTATCATGTCCATATGAAGGACGCCATCGTCCGACTCAACGGACGCAGCGGGATTCTGGGCAGCCATCTGAACTTCGGCGACCCGCGGCGCGGGTGGGATTTTCGTTCGCCGGGTCGCGGGAGGGTGGACTTCGAGGAGATCATCCGCGCGTTAAATGAGATCGGCTACGAAGGTCCGCTCTCGGTCGAGTGGGAGGACTGTGACATGGACCGCGAGCACGGAGCGAAGGAAGCGTGCGACTTTGTGCGCAAGCTGGAGTTTCCAACCGCAGGCCGCGCCTTCGACGCCGCGTTTGAACGTTAACGGACGATACGCAGCAAATTACTGAACGGAACACCATGATCGATCATCGAGTCTTGTCCGAAACACTCACCGCCTGCCGCGCCGCGGCGCGGCGCGATTTCATCCGCAACACGCTTTGCGCCGCCGTCGTGCCGACCCTCGGCGCTCTGGTTGCTGCCGCCGCGGATGCCAAATCGAAACCCAGAGCGGCTGCCGAACCGGCGGTTATTACCAAGAAGTTCAAAGTCGGCGTCATCGGACTTGGCGGCCGCGGCAACTGGGTCGCCAAGTTCTTCAAGCAACATGGTGGCTTCGAGATTCACGCCGGCTGCGATTATTTTCAGGAGGAAGCCGACAAGTTCGGCGGGACCTACGGCATTCCGAAGGAACGGCTTTTCGCCGGCTTGGGCGGCTACAAGAAACTCATCGAGAGCGGGGTGGATATCGTGGCTGCCGAGACGGTGCCGTATTTTCTGCCCGAGATCGTGACGGCCGCGGTGGCCGCCGCCAAACACGTCTATATGGCCAAGCCCGTCGCGGTGGACGTGCCCGGCTGTCTGGCGGTGCGCGCTGCCGCCAGGGACGCCAGCGCGCGGAAGCAGATGTTCATGGTGGACTTTCAAGCGCCGACCGATCCGTTGCTGATCGAGTTGCGACAGGGAATTCGCGACGGCGGTCTGGGTCAAATCGCCTACGTCTGCACCTACGGGGTAGTCGGCCAGCAGTGTGCCGAGCCGGCGCGAGAGATGCCCAAACCCGAACGGCTGCGCAAACAGCTCTGGGCTTTCGACCGCGTGCTCGGCGCCGACGTCTGCGCGCAGTTCGACGTGCACGCGATTGACCTGGCGGTTTGGGTGTTGGGCAAGACGCCGATCGAGGCCATGGGCTTCGCGGCGATAAAGCGGCCCAATCCGGTGCTCGACGGAGTTGATGTGCTGCAAACGGTCGCGCGGTTCGACGACGGCGTGATCTGGACGCACCAGCATCAGTCGCTCAAGAACAACAGCGACCTGACCGGCGGCGGCGGTTTGGTCTGCAAGATCATGGGCAATGCCACGAGCGCCGTGCTGCCGTATGTCGGCAAGGCGTTCATCCGTGGCGGCGAGAAACATCGCGTCGGCACGGTGGAGAACACCTACGCCGCTGGCGTGGAGCGCAACGTGGCGCAGTATTACAAGAATCTGATCGAAGGCCGCTTTGAAAGCGAGACCGCCCCGCGCGCCGTGGACACACAGTTGACCGCGATTCTCTTTCGCGAAGCCGGCCGCCGTGGCGCACGGCTGACGATGAGTGAACTGCTGAAGGAAAACAAGAAACTCGATTATGACCTCAGTGGGTTCGATGTGTGATTCGTGATTCGTAACTCGCAATTCGCAACTCGGAGATGAATATGAACCTCAGAACATTTGCAGTCATTGCACTGGTAACAGCGTTTTGTTTTTCCTCAGCCCTTGTGGCCTCGGATAAAGCGCCACCCAAATTTTACGCCTTCGCCGTGGAAGCCGGCGTGCGAGGTGTCAAGCCCCGAGCCTTGCCGGAACAAGCCGCTATGCTGCGCAACATCGGCTTCGACGGCATGGGCGACCTGTTCTGGCTCGACGGCCAACTCGAACCAAATCTGCATACACTCGATGCAGCGGGTCTCCAGCTTTACTTGCTGCAAGCCGGCATTGACATCAGTCCGAAAGCTGCCGCGCCCTATGACAAGCGCCTGCCGAATGCCATCCGCAAACTCAAAGGCCGGTCCGTCACTGTCGTCGTCACCATCCACGGGCTCCAGCCCGGTGATCCCGCCGGCGTCGAGCCGGCTGTCCGGGCGTTGCGCGAACTCGGCGATGTTGCTGCCGAAACCGGGGTGCGCGTCTCCGTCTATAATCACGTCAACAGCTGGGCCGAGAGCGTGCCGTTCATCGTCGAAGTGGTGCGGAAGGTCAGCCACCCGCAAGTCGGCTTTAATTTCAACCTCTATCATTGGTTGAAGGTTGACGGCGACAAAGACTACCGGCCTTTGCTCCGTGACAACGTTGCCAAGTTGTTTAGCGTGATCATCTGCGGCTCGCAAGTTGGCGCGAGCACGTGGGTCAACGGCATTATCCAGCCGCTCGATAAAGGCGACTTTGACAACCGCAAGCTGCTCGCCATGCTCGACGAGATGGGCTACCACGGGCCGATTGGCCTGATGTGCTACGCCATCCCCGACGACCCGCGTGAGCATCTCACGCGCTCAATGAACGTTTGGAGGAGTTGGTTCGCGAAATGAAGGAGTCATCATACCGATCAAGCAACCCGGAACGAAAGAGAACCGTGCAATGAACGCGAACGCGTTTGTCATTGGAGCAAGCTCTCTGCTCGCCGCGCTGACGCTGGCTGCCAAAGAACCGGCGCCTTTGATAACCAACCCCGGCAACGCGCTGCTCAGCGAGGATTTCAGCGGCGCATCACTCCTCGCGAAGTGGCAGACCGGCGGCCGACCGAAAAGCTTCAACATCGTGGATGGCGCGTTGCAGGGCGTCTGTGCGCCCGACGACGGCCACGGGCCATCCGTCGCCCTGCCGATCGAGGGTCGCGATCTCATCATCCGGTTTTCGGTGAAGCTGGCAAAGCCCGGTCTCGCGCTGTTCCTGGTGGACGGCGAGAGTCAGTTCGGCGGCACGGCGCACCTGCTGCGCGTCGGCCTCGGCAGCAGGGCCGCCGTGTTGCAGCAAGATCGCGGCAGCCTGGAGTCAAGGCAAGCCCGAGCCACCGAGCGGGCCAAGGCCGCGAAGGAAGGCCGCAAGCCCGCCCCTCCCACGAAGGAGCAACTGGCCGACTCGAAGTTCTATCGCACGGAGACTCTGGACCAAGAATCCGTAGAGCTGGACGACGGCCAGTGGCACCACGTGCTGGTCGAGATAAACGGCAACGAATCCGTCGCACAAGTGGACGGCGTGGTGCTGCGCGCCAGGAGCGCCGTTTTCGACGCGAAGAAATCCCGCCTTGCCTTTCTCGTCGGCCGGGCCGGCACGATGCTGATTGACGACGTGAAGGTGTGGGCGAATTCCACCGCTACAAAACAATGAAACTGTCAAATTGTTCCAGCGAGGAGATACAAAAAATGAAACACGATAGAGGAGACGCAAATTTGAAACATAACAACCGTTTCACCTTCGCCTTGCTTGTCCTTCCTTTCGTCGCCGTCCGGCTGGCGGTGTTGGACGCGCCAGCATTGTGAGTCCGGCCAATAATGCGATCGGTCATATGCAATATCCGAATTTCACCTGGACGGCGGTTTCCGGCGTCGCTTCTTACAAAATCCAAATATCCGACACGTCCAGTTTTGCGACCATTGTCAGGCAGAGCACGTCGGATATTGCCCGATACGTTCCAAGCGCTGCGCTTGCTGTGACCATCGAGGCGCTCATCCGCGGCGAATGGAAGCTGGTTCTCGACAGCCCGTGCGCCCTGTTGGAACTTTACAACCTCAAACGCGACCCGCAGGAAACCACCGACTTTGCCGCGAAAGAGAAGGCCGTGGTTCGTGATCTTACCGCGGCGTTGCGCCACAACAAGTCCAGCGCGGTGGTGCGGTGCCGTGGCAGGCGCCAACAAAATAAGGCTTCATCATGGGACTGAGTTCACGAGAGAGAGTGTTGGCCGCATTGCGGCACGAAGAACCCGACCGCACACCGCGCGATTTTTGGGCGGAGCCACCGACGATAAAGCGGCTGTTCGCCCACCTCGGCCACAACGACAAAGACAAGCTGCTCGACACGCTCGGCGTGGACGTGCGTCATCTGGAAGCGCCCGCGCCGCCCGAACGAGAAGTCGGTAGCGGTGAGTTCCAAAACTTTTGGGGCGAACGCTACGTGTATAACCATACACCCTGGGGACCGATGCGCGAGGATACGAAGGGCGCGCTCGCCGGTGCGACAAGCTTTGACGAATTGGAAGCGTTCCCGTGGCCGAAGCCGGATTGCCTCGACCGCTCGCAACTCAAGGCGCAGTGTGCGCGCTACGAGCAGCACGCACTGCTCTACGGCTTCGCCGACATCTGGCAGCGGCCGGCGCTGGTGCGCGGCTGGGAGGAGATGTTCCTCGACATGGCGGAGCAGCCGGAGTGGGTCCACTTCCTCAGCCGCAAGTTCACCGACTTCTACCTCGAAGACTACACGCGAGCCGCGGAGATCACAGGGGGGAGGATTGATCTCTATCTCGTCATCAGCGACATCGGCACGCAGCGCGGACCGCTCATTTCCACGGCGATGTTCCGCGAGTTCATTGCGCCATACTTGAAGGAGATGACCGACCGCATCCACAGTCTGGGCGGACGGGCGCTCTATCATAGTTGCGGCACGATCCAGGCGTTCATCCCCGGATTGATCGCTTGCGGCGTGGACGTACTCGATCCGATCCAGCCAACGTGTCTCGCCATGCAGCCGGAGAGTCTCAAGCGCGAGTTCGGCGACCGGCTGAGTTTCCACGGAGGCATTGACATGCAGGAGTTGTTGCCGCGGGGCACCCCCACGCAGGTGGAGGCCGAGGTGCGCCGCTACTGCAAGGTGCTCGGCGCCGGAGGCGGCTACATCCTCGGTCCTGCGCATCTGTTCCAGCCCGACGTGCCGCCGGAGAACATCCTCGCGGTCTATCGCGCTGCGTGTTGAGAAACGCTTTCAGCCGCCAGCCCGGACACGTGCTGATCATCGACCCGCATCCGAGAAGTGGAGGCGGGCGCAAGCTGCTGGAGCTTGCGCCCGCGCAGCGCTTCAAGAGACGCCGCGCGGCTGGTTCAGTTACGAACAACCTCTCCGTCCCATGAATTCTCGTTCAGCGTTCTCCACCCCAATTTGGCTTAGGAACACTGGACAGTTGTTGTCAATTTCCATTCTGTCAGTGCTGGCGCTGGGCGGATTGGGCGCGCCGGCGACGGTGCATCCGAAGCCCGGCACTCCGGTCACGCGCAGCGAGCGCGATGACCTGACCTTCGCCATGGTGCGGGAGGCGTTCGCCGCCTTTGCCCGCGAGGTGCGCCAGCATGATCCGCATCTGCTCATCGACACCGGCGACGCGATTCTGCGTCCCAGCGCCTGGCATCAGGAGCACGAGGGCAGATGGACGCACGACACGCCGGAGCAATACGCGCAGATGCTGACGCTCGCAAACCCCGATCCCGTCAGCGCCATCAGCCTGCACGTGGATGAGGATGACAAGCAGCGCATCGCCAAATCGCTCGAAATCGCGCGCCTGCTCAACAAGCCCCTGTTCATTGGCAAATTCGGCGCCGGGGGCACGGAAGCCGCGCAGGCGGTCAAGTTCCGCTGCCTGCTCACCGCCATCGAAGATAGCGGCGTCCCGCTCGCCGCGCTAGGGGTGTTCGACTTATCGAGCCAGAAGGACTGGACCGTTACCGCCACCAACGCCCGGTCCTGGCAGTTTCAAGAGATTGCGGAAGCCAACGCGCGCCTGCGCCAGCCCAAGGCGGAATCTGCCAGGCAGAAAACCTCAACACCGAAGCAACCATTGAAATACCCCATCGTTTTCATCACCCATTTGATCTCTGCGGCGGGGATACACGCTGCTGCCAAACCCAACATTCTCCTCATCCTCGCCGACGGCCAAGGCTACGACGATTTAAGTCGCACGGGCAACCCGCAACTCAGGAAACCGAAGGTCGATCGCCTCGCCGCGCAAGGCGTCCGATCCGAGCGATTCACGTGAACTCGTTCTGTTTGCCAACCCGCGCGGCGCACATGGTCGATCCACCCGCAGGCACCCATCCCGTTGTTGCTCGCGCGATCGCCGTGGTGGCGTGCCGCGTGCTCGAGGCGGAAATCGTCGCGCTGACACGCGGCGCGACGCACATTGTCCGTCGCGAGAACTTCGAGATGGGCCTGCACGACCAGCCGACGGCGCTGCGCACCCGGCTCGCGGGCGCGATCGAGCGCGCCGAGGCCGATCCCGCGGTGGAGGCGATCGTGCTCGTTTACGGTCTCTGCGGGCTCGCGCTTGTCGATCTCGCGCCCCGGCGCTGTACACTCGTCGTGCCACGCGCGCATGACTGCGTCACGCTTTTCCTCGGCAGTAAGGAACGCTACGCGGCGTGCATGCAAGCCGATCCGGGACTCTACTGGTATTCACCCGGCTGGAACCGCGACAAACGGGTGCCTGGCCCCGACCGCGAGGCGCAGCTCCGCGCCGCCTACACCGAAAAATTCGGTGCCGAGGACGCGGAGTCGCTGCTCGAAATGGAGCGTGAGAGTTTCGCCCAGCACACCGGCGCCGGCTACACCGATCTTGGCCTGCCCGACGACGAGCAACAGCGCGACTATGCCGCGCGTTGCGCCGCGTCGCTCGGCTGGAGCCTTACCGCGCATCGTGGCGATCCGTCGTTGCTCCGCGATTTGTTGCACGGGCCGTGGGACGAGGCGCGCTTTCTCGTGGTTCCACCTGGCCAGCGCATCGCGATGTCAGTCGATGCCGCCGTGATGAAGGCCGTGCCGGTCGCTCCGCCCGGCGCCGCACCGTGAGCCAGCCGCCATCCATCCATGTGCAATGGCCTGACGGCGCGTCGACGCTCCCGCTGCCCGTCGCGCACCACGATGGCGCGACGCTCGCCGATCAACTCGCCGACGCCGGCCACCCGCTCAATACCCGCTGCGGCCGGCACGGACTTTGCGCCGGCTGCTCCGTGCAGCTCGTGGCGGGGAAATTCCTCGGCCGTGATGGCACCGAGGCAGTCGCGCCCGCCGAGTTCAAGGCCTGCCAGGGCCGGCTCGCACCGGACGCCGACGCGATGATCGCTGTTCCGTCGCGCTCGCTCGCGACGCACCGGCCGCAGGTCGTCACGACATTCAAGGTCGGCGTGCCGGTCGCGGACCAGCCGCTCGTGCCTGTCGTTCCCGGCGAGAGCGATCACGGGCTCGCGATCGACATCGGCACGACCACGGTCGTGGTTTCGCTGATCGATCTTCGCACGGGCAGCATCGTGCGCGAAGAGGCGTCGCTCAACCGCCAGATCGAGTTCGGCGACGACATCCTCACGCGTATCCAGCTCGCCGGTCAGCCGGGCAAGCTCGCCGCTCTCCGCGACGCCATCGTCCTGCGCACACTCGCACCACTAATCGAAAGCGCGTGCGTCGGCGCGGCCATCGCGCCAACCCGGCTGGTCGGCGCAACCGTCGCGGGCAACACGACGATGCTCCACCTGCTCACCCGCACCGATCCTACGCCGATGGGCATCGCGCCGTTCCGCGCCGCGTTTCTCGGGCACCGCGTGCTGACCGCCGCGGAAATCGGCCTTCCCACTCCTCCGCCGGCCATGCCCGTCCACCTGCTGCCGGGCATCAGTGCCTATGTGGGCGCCGATCTCGTCGGCGGGCTGCGTATGCACGGGGCTCAACCACTGCGACAAACCCAGCCTGCTCGTGGACATCGGCACGAACGGCGAGATTCTCCTCATGCATCGTAGACGGCTGCTCGCCACGGCGACCGCGGCCGGCCCGGCATTCGAGGGCGGCCGGCTCGCCCGTGGCACGCGCGCCGTGGCCGTCGCCGTCGCCCATGTGCATTTCGACAGCGATTTTCCGCCTGCGCTTGAGGTGATTCCCCCTGCAAGGGGCATCGTGGGTCTCTGTGGTTCGGCCTACGTCGATTTTCTCGCGCAGGGCCGGCCGGATCTCGTTGCTCGAGCCCACAGGCCGGATTTCCCAATCGGCCTGGCGGATGCTGCCGGCCGAACATCAGCATCATTGCGGCACCACGCGATCGAAAGCGGATTGCTGCCGGGTTTTCGGCCGGAGCAAATCGACGTTGTCGGCAACACCGCGCTCGGCGGCGCCTGGCTCGCATTGATCGACCGCACCGTGCTGCCGGAAATGATTGCGGCAAGCACGGCCGCCGAGGTGGTCGAACTGAACCTCGAACCCGGATTCGAAGACACGTACATCGATCACCTCGCGCTGCCATGAACCGCGCCATCGCAGATGCCGACATTTTTCCTGGCGTCCTCGCGGCAGCGCAGTTCGACGCGCTGGCGGTGCGGCATCGTTGCGCCACCGGGCTCAACCTGGGCGCAATCGATGCCAACGGTACGCTCCTCCGCGGCCGGGGCGAGCGGGGCGCATGCGTGCGCGACGAAGCATGCCGGCCGTTTCGCGCGCAGGCCATTGCGGAGGCCGCGTGCTGGGGCGAACCGTGCGTCCTGTGCTGCGCCTGCAATCGCGCGCTCTGGGCCGTCCCGGTGACGCAGAACCAGCGCGTCTGCGGCGGACTGCTCGTCGCCGGTGTCGCACTGCACCGCCCACGGCGAGCCGGCTCGCTCGACCGGAAAATCCTGCGCGCCTGCCGCGTCCTGCTCGACCTTGCTACCGAGCACAATCTCACCAACGCCGCGCAGCTCGCGGAGCGCCGCCAGTTCGCCCACCGCGAGCGCGAGAAAGCCGAGGCGATGCACGCGTTGAAGGGCCGGCTGCACGACGACATCCGCAGCACCTACCTGCACGAGGAGCCGGCGCTCCTCGCGGCCATCCGCCGAGGCGAACGCCCCGAAGCACGGCGCATCCTCAACCGCGTGCTGGTCGGCATCTACGCCGCCGGCGAGTCGCACACCGCGTTGCTCAAGAGCCTCGCGCTCGAACTCGTCGTCATGATGACTCGCGCCGCGGTGCAGGCCGGCGGCAACCCGGAAAAAATCCTCGGGCTGAACTTCCAGTCGCTCACCGCGCTCGCCCGCGTGACTGACCAGGAGACGCTCGCGCCCTGGCTGTGCGACATGCTCGAGCAGCTCATCGACGCGATTCAGGCGAACACCCGCCGGCCCAACTCCGTGCAGCTCGTCCGCGCGCTCGAGTTCATGCAGGAGCACCTCGCGGACGAACTCGCGCGCGAGGACGTCGCCCGCGCGGCCGGGCTCTCGCCGAGCCACTTCTCGCATCTGATGCGGGCAAGGACGAACTGGTCGTTCACCGAATTGCTCGCCCATCTCCGGATCGATCGGGCCTGTCATCTTCTGGCGCACACCGAACACCCGCTGGCAAGCATTGCGCAGGATTGCGGCTTCAGCGACCAGAGTTACTTCACGCGGGTCTTCCGCAAGCGCACGGGCCAGACGCCGGGCGACTACCGGGAGGGGAGAGGGTCGGCGGAGCACGGCCGTGACGCAGGACCACGTCGCGATGCGGCTCCGGTAAACATCCTCGGGCCGAGCACCAAAGTCCTAAACAAAAGCACCGGAGTCCAAGCGCCGGGCCGTCGTTTCATGCTAGGGTCTGCGGTACCCAATCATCATGACCACGCTTGAACTGTTATCCCAAGTCGTCGGTGCCGGGAAAGCGAAAGACGCCAGGGACATCGCGATGTCATGATCGATTTGCGATCCAACCTGCGGTTGAAGGAAATCCTCTCGGAAACGGATCGTTTTCCGATCGGGGTCGAGTTGGTTTCCACGCGCGGTACCATGACGCAAACGCAAACGCTGAAAACCCGGAGTTTTTCAGCAGACCTGACGCATAGCCCGCGAGTTGCTTGGGTGTCGATCACTGATAATGCCGGGGGAAATCCGCAACTCGCCCCCATCGCCTTGGGCACGCCGATTCTGTATGCCGGGAAAGAGGTGGTCATTCATCTGACGTGCAAAGATATGAACCGTTATGCGCTGGAAAGCCAACTCTGGCTGCTGGCCAGTCAGGGGTTTCATAATATTTTGGCGTTAACCGGAGATTACCCGATCGAGAGTTTTGCAGGGCGCGCCAAGCCGGTCTTCGACATCGATTCCGTCGCGTTGTTGACCATGATGGAGAAGATGAATGAGGGGCTGGAAGTCACCTCTGGCAGCGCCAAAACCCAGACGACGCTCGATGCGACCCATTTTTTTGCCGGCGCGGTGGCGAGTAATTTCAAATTCCATGAGAACACCCTGCTGCCACAGTATTACAAGTTGGAAAAAAAGATTAAAAGCGGGGCGAAATTCATCATCAATCAGATCGGCTTCGATTCCCGCAAGGGCCACGAACTGCTCGAATACCTCCGACTGCGTCAACTCGATCACCTCCCGGTGATTGGCAACGTCTATGTATTAAGTCCTTTCGTAGCGCGCCTGTTCAATCAAATGAAAATTCCGGGCGTTATCCTCACGGATGAGCTCAACGGAATCTGTCAAAAGCAGGGCGCTTCCCCCGATAAGGGCAAGAGGTTTTTCCACGAATTTGCCGCGAAGCAACTAGCGATCTATCGGGGACTCGGTTACAGGGCGGGCTACTTGGGCGGGGTTCACAGCTACGCGGCAATCGAAGAAATCCTTGAGTTGGAAAAATCCTTCGCCTCGGATGATTGGAAACTATTTGCCCGGGAAATCCTGTTTTCCCGCCCCGGTGAATTCTTCCTTTTTGAACAAGATAAAGATACCGGCCTGTCTCGTCCGGGCGAAGTGAATCGGGAGTGGAAGAAAGGCCTGCCCGAAAGGCATACCAACAAAAATGTCACCTTGGGCTACCACCTCTCGAAGCACGTTCATTCGTTGATGTTCGAAAAAGGAAAAGGCCTTGCGCCACTGGCCGAAAAGATCTGCCAAAAAGCAAAGGATCCCGGCCAAGGCCCGCCCTGGATGCGCTTCATCGAGCATCTCTCAAAATCGGTCCTGTTTTCCTGTCAGGATTGCGGCGATTGCTCTTTGGGGGAGACCGCTTTCCTGTGTCCCGAATCGCAGTGCGCGAAAAATCAGCGCAATGGCCCCTGCGGCGGAACGCGGGACGGAAAATGCGAGGTCTTTGACTATGAGTGCATTTGGGCGCGGGCCTATGACCGCATGAAATACGAGGGGAAATCCGAACAGCTGCTCGATCATGCCCCCGTCATCCAGAATCAGGGGCTGCGCGGAACATCGAGTTGGGCCAATTTTTGGCTGGGAAAAGATCATGCTTCAAAAAAATCCGCGGCGAAATCCTCATGAATCCTCCTGAACTTCACGTCATCGGCGAACTGATGAACAATTCCTACGGGCGCGCCCGGAAAGCGTGGCAGGCACGCCATGTCGCCGGCTACCAGGAGTTGGCCAAAATTCAGACGGATCTGGGAGTCTCCTTCTTGACCCTCAACGTGGACGGCACCCAAAGGCTCTCCGTCACGCTCCAGGAGATGCTCGACTTTCTGCCTCACGTCATTCCGGCCATTCAGGAAGTGACCGATGTGCCCCTCAGTTTTGACAATCCAAACGTCGCCTTTCATCGCGAATGTCTCAGGCACTACAATCCGGCGAAATCCAAGGGTCGCGCCATCCTTAATTCAATTTCAATTTCTCGAAATAATATTGCCGAAATGATTCAGCTGGTACGGGAGTACAACCTGAACGTCATCGTCATGGCTTCCGAGTGTTTGCTGCCGGACGGCTCCCATGGTTCGGCCAGAACCGTTGGGGATATATTGAACGCGACAAAGCATTTTGTCTCCATGCTTCGCGAGCAGGCCGGCATTGCCAATGAGCGCATCATCATCGATCCCGGGCTGGCGCCCGTTGCTTCTGACACCAGCGGGCTGATCAATCTCTGCCTCGATTCGATCCGGGCGATTCGTTCTGAAAAGAATCTGGCAGGTATTCATATCTCGGTCGGACTTTCAAACTTCGCCATTGGCGCCCCCAAGCCGATGCAAGTTCCTCTGGAACGAGCCTTCCTGGCCCTGGCGATGGAAGCAGGCCTGGACTTTGCGCTCTCAAATCCCGAGAAAAATACGGTCCCGATGTCCCAGGACGAGAAGCTCGTTCAAGATTTAATCCGTATTCTTGAGGCGGGTAGAGTTCGATTAGGCGAGACCCAGGAAGATGCGGGATACCGACAACTGGATGCATTGATGGAACTTTGGGGCGATCGGAATTGATTCGTTCACAGCAGCCAAAGCGATGAATCCAAACATACTGGCCCATTTACGAGTCACCCCGGCAAATCCGACACGTTGGATTGTGGTGGGGCAATTGCTGGATGCGAAAAACCGGCGCATGCTAAAAAATGCCCACTTGATCTTTGATCAAGACCACATTTTGCATGTGGGCTCCGCAGCACCGGAGGCGGCGATTCTAAGCGGGCAAAGGACTCCCGATTTGACCCTTCTTGAAGCTACGGCGATGCCCGGATTGATCGAAGGTCACTCACATATTTTTCTCGAAGGCTCGGAGTTGGCTGCCGAAAAGCGGGCCGACTACCAGAAGCAAGATCCCCAAACGCTTTATCAGAATGCCGAAACTCGCCTTCGCACCCTGGCGCGCTTGGGAATTATCGCCATGCGCGACGGAGGGGACAAAGATCAGGTTGGTCTGCGCTTGAGCAAGCTTACCGCCGCCAAAGATTGCCTGCCGTTCACCGCCAAAGTCTTCAGTCCTGGGGCAGGTATCCACCGGCAGGGACGCTACGGTGGTTTTTTTGGAAAACCATTGGAAGACCACGCCAATATTGAGAGCTGCGTGCAAGCGCGGGTTGCCGCAGGCGCGGATCATATCAAGATCGTTCCCACCGGAATTATTAATTTCGCCAAAGGCCTGGTCGTCGCCAAACCCCAGTTCAGCATAGAAGAAATTCAACAGTTTAAGCAGGCGGCACACGCGCAGCAAAAGCATCTCATGGCCCATGCTTCGGGTGATATCGGCGTAGGGTATGCCATTGAGGGCGGAGTTGACACCGTGGAACATGGTTTCTTTATTACCGACGATCAATTGGCAGGAATGCGCGACAAAGAAATTGCGTGGGTGCCGACCTTTACGCCCGTGCAGGAACAGTTGGATCATGCCGACCTCATGGGCTGGACCGGCGAAACGCTGGACCACTTGAGCAGGATTCTCGAAAACCACGCGTGCAGTCTTCAAAAAGCAATGGCGCTGGGCGTCAACGTGCTCGTGGGCAGTGATGCCGGATCGTGTGGCGTCGCTCACGGGACCGGGTTGTTTTACGAGATGGAACTGCTCGAAAAAGCGGGGATGCCCACCCTCAATATTCTCTGTCAGGCGACGCATGGAAACAATAATGTGTTAACCGGTAAACAGCCTTACGGCTCGCTCGAAAAAGGTTTTAGGCCGCGATTTATCGTGACGGGAAACAATCCGCTGGAGACGGTAAAGAACCTTTCTCGCGAGCGGTTGGTGGTGTTTGATGGCGCGGCTGAAAGCAGCGCCACGGTCAGTCTGGAAAATTTGTAAAACGCATAGCTCGACAGCTAAAAGCAATGCCCGCCAAATTACTTAAAGGAACGGAAATCCGGGAAGAAATTCTTGCCGAGATCAAACAAGAGGTTGAGGCAATCAAGGCCGCGCACGGCGTCGTGCCCGGCCTGGTCACCATCCTCGTCGGCAGCAATCCCGCGTCGCTTTCCTATGTTTCCCTGAAGATTGAAACCGCGCACAGACTCGGCTTCAAAGAAATCCAGGACAACCAACCGCCGGATATTTCCGAAGCGGCGCTGCTGGCCTTGCTCGAGAAATACAAACAGGACGACACTCTTCACGGCATCCTCGTCCAGCTGCCTTTGCCGCCCCATATCAATGAGAAGAAGGTGCTCAACGCCATTGATCCCGACAAGGACGTGGACGGCTTCCATCCCGTCAACGTGGGACGGTTGTTGATTGGCGGCAGCGAGGTGAAATTCCCGCCCTGCACGCCAGCAGGAATTCAGGAGATGATCCGGCGTTCCGGAGTCGAAACCAGCGGAGCGGAAGTGGTCGTCGTCGGGCGCTCCAACATCGTCGGCAAACCCATCGCGAACATGCTCATGCAAAAAGGCCCGGGCGCGAATGCCACGGTGACCGTCGTGCATACCGCCACCCGTGATCTCGCGGCCCATTGTCAGCGGGCCGATATTCTCATCGTCGCCGCCGGAGTTCCGGGACTGGTCAAGCCGGAGTGGATCAAGCCGGGCGCGTGTGTCATTGATGTCGGCGTGAACCGGGTGGGAGAAAAGATCAGCGAAAGCACGGGCCGGAAGGTCGCCATTTTGAGGGGCGATGTGGATTTCGACGAAGCCGCAAGAATCGCCGGTTTTATCACGCCCGTTCCCGGTGGCGTTGGCCCTATGACGATTGCCATGCTCATGCGGAACACCCTCAACTCGCTGAAATTCAAGTTGGGAATCCAGCCGGGAGCCGCTAGCAGCCGCAGGCTGACGCGAGGCCTTTTCCAGCGCGCGGGCCGGACGCCCGGCGATTACCGGGGCGCCCCGCAGGCACCCGCACTAAAGTCCTAAACAAAAGCACCGGAATCCTAGCACCGGACCGTCGTCTTTAGGTAGGATTCGCGGCACCCAATCATCATGACCACACTTGAACAGTTATCCCAGGCCATCGGTAATGGAAAAGCGAAGGACGCCAAGGTTTTTGCCCAACGCGCCCTCGACGAGGGCACCGCTCCCGGCGATATCGTTGACCAGGCCCTCGTCCCGGCCATGGCCGCCGTGGGCGAGAAATTCAAGAACAACGAGATCTTCGTCCCCGAGATGCTCGTCGCCGCGCGCGCGATGAAGGAAGCCATGCTGCTCCTTGAGCCGCGCCTCGTGGCCGCCGGCATCACACCCAAATTCACCGCCCTCATCGGCACCGTGCAGGGCGACCTGCACGACATCGGCAAGAACCTCGTCGGCGTGATGTTGAAGGGCGCCAACTTCAAGGTCGTCGATCTCGGCACCAATGTCCCCGCGGCGAAATTCGTCGCCGCGATCAACGAACACCGGCCGCAGATTGTCGGGCTCTCCGCGCTCCTGACCACCACGATGCCCGCAATGGTCGAAACCGTGCGCACGATCCGCGCGAGCGGTTGCCCGCCCGTGAAGATCATGATCGGCGGCGCGCCAATCAGCCAGCAGTTCGCCGACGAGATCGGCGCCGACGGCTTCGCGCCCGACGCCGGCTCCGCCGTCGATCGCGCCCGCGAGCTCGTCGGCGCCATATAACAACCTTGCGACGCCATCGCTCTTCATGAAATTCCGGCAACTCGCCATTCCGCGCGCCGGCGACACCGCGTGCGGCTTCGGCAACACCGCGATGGTGCCTCGCCGAGCAAAAGATAATCCCGCGCGTTTTCGCCACCGTCGTCCGTGCGGTCACCGCGGCGCGCACCCTCGTCACTTCCGCCAACTATCTCCCGGCGGAATATGCGCTCTGACGTCGATGCCCGCTCCTACGGCAATACTCGCGAACAGATCGGGTGCACCCCGGGCAAAACCGACGGAAGTTGCGCTGCCGCGTTGCATCGTCATCACCGGTCCGCGCTGCGCCGGCAAAACGCGCTGGCTCCAGCAGTGTGTGCGCAGTCTCGTCGAATGGCAGCCGACGGCCCGACCCGCGGTCCTGCTCGCCGAGGGAGGGCGGACGCGCATGGAGCTTTTCTCTCAGAGCACGCCTGGCGTCGCGGTGCGGAAGCTTTTTTTGACATGCACGTGCTGCCCGGCAGTCGCCAATTTGCCCGGTAACGTGCGCGCGCTGGTTGAGACGGCGCAAGCCGACTGGCTCTTTGTCGAACTGCCGGTGATCGCCGCGCCGGGTTTGCTAGCGGAGATCGACCGCACCCTCCGCTGGCCGCGGTCGCTCGTCGCTTGTCTCACACCCGCGTGGGCGAAAGCGCAGCGCGCGAAGTTGCTTTCGCCGTTTCAATCGCTGTTGCTCAAGGAGGCGAGCACCGTGATCGCCAGTCCGCTCGACGCCGCGCAGGCCGTTGACCGGCTGCTGCCAGCGTGCCGCGCCCGCACGGCCACGTGCACTATCTCTCCATGAAAACCAACCTCCTCGCCCTCGCCCTGATGCTCGTGGCCGCGCTCTGGCGCGTTGCGAACGTGTTCGAGCCGTCGCTGTTCAACATTGCACCGATCACGGCGCTCGCATTTTGCGGCGCGGTGTATTTCCGCGACTGGCGCTGGTGGCTCGTTCCGTTTCTGGCACTCACGGCCTCCGATCTCTGGCTGAATCATTATCACGAGAGCCGGTTCGGCTACACGTGGTCTTGGAACGAGATGTTTTTGCGCATGGCGTGCGTGGCCGTCGCAGTTGGCATCGGCCGGCTCGTCGCGCGCCGCCGCAACCTGCTCACGCTGGCCGCAGGGACCCTCGGCAGCGCGCTGATTTTCTACTTCGGCACCAATTCTGTGTCGTGGTTCGCCGATCCGTATTACGCGAAGACCATGGCGGGTTGGTGGCAGGCGCTCACGATTGGTCATCCGGAATTTCCGCCCACGCTGTGGTTTTTCCGCAACACGCTGATCGGAGATGTCCTCTTCACGATCCTGTTCGCCACCGCCTTTGAATTCGCCGCGGCGCGCGAACCCGTGATCGCACGCGCCGCTCGGGGGTGACCGTACCGGCCAAAGCTCATGCGTCTGCACGTGACGCTCGGGCACCGACGGCGCAATCTTTCGCCCGGTCTTGGAGAAAATCGGCGCGATTCAGATGATCGACGTACACCTGCCGACGACTGACGGCCGCAACGTGATCCTCACACGCTCCACGCAACCGAAGCTGGATGGGGACCTTTTGTTGGAGAAGCTGAAGCTGAAACTACCTGAGCAACCACCGCCGAAAATCACCGCCGCCCAACTCAGGGCAAACGAGCCGGCGTAGTGCGGACTTTTGAAACGCCTGACTTAATTTGCCGCTACTTGCGTTTTTTCGGAGCTCGAATCCGCCAAGTTGGGTTAATGTTAGCCCGACTTCCGCTACTGGGGCCAGAAAGCTGTGATTTTTGGCCTCTGGGGCGACGCAAGTGATTGTGCGGCAGGCGACGGATTTTTCAAAAGGCGTGTAGTCCCGACCAACTCCCTATCCGACGAAGGCGTGCTCTGGTAAGCTACGGCCATGTTCCTCAAGTGCCGCGAGCGGCGCAAGGACGGGAAAACCCACCGGAGCTGGTCGATCGTCGAGAGCCGGCGCTATGCGGGCAACAAGGTCGCGCATCGGCACGTGTTTTATCTTGGGGAAATCAACGACAGCCAGCGGCGGGCTTGGGAGCGGACGATCGCGGTGATCGACGAGCGCGACGGGACGCCGCGGCAACTGGCGCTATTCCCCGCCGACCGCACGCCTCCGCCAAGCGAGGTGGAAGCCGTGCAGGTGCGGTTGAGCGAATTGACGCTGGCACATCCGCGGCAGTGGGGTGCCTGCTGGCTGGCCAACGAGCTGTGGCGCACGCTGCATCTGGACGACTTCTTCGGCGCGAGACTGCCGGTCAGCCGCGAGGATACCGACTGGGAAAAAGTTCTGCGCATCCTCGTCATCTACCGGCTGCTGTCAGCCGGCAGCGAGTGGCGGCTGCACCGTCATTGGTTTGGCACTACAGCGCTCGGCGATTTGCTCGGCGTGGACGAGCGCGCCGTGCAGGACGACACGCTCTACCGCTGCCACGATCTGCTCCTGCCACTCAAAGAAGAGCTGTTCGGCCACCTGCGCCAGCGCTGGAGCGATCTGTTCGGCGCTCGTTACGACGTGCTGCTCTACGACCTGACGAGCACCTACTTCGAGTGCGACGTGCCGGCCGATGAAACCGATCCCCGCCGCTTCGGCTACAGCCGCGACCGGCGCAGCGACTGCGTGCAGGTGGTCATTGCCCTGGTCGTTACGCCTGAGGGCCTGCCGCTCGCCTACGAGATGCTGCCGGGCAACACGGCCGACAAGACGACCCTGCGCCAGATGCTCGCCACCATCCGCCGCCGCTACGGCGCGGCCGAACGGATCTGGATCATGGATCGCGGCATCCCCACCGAAGAAATCCTCGCCGAGTTGCGCGCCGCCGACTCCGGCGTGCGTTATCTGGTCGGCACACCCAAGGGCCGGCTCACCCGCTACGAAGCGGCGCTGGCCGAGAAACCCTGGCAGACGGTGCGTCCGCAGTTGCGCGTCAAACTCCTGCCGCAGGAGGGCGAACTCTACGTCCTGGCCGAGAGCCACGCGCGCATCGCAAAGGAGCGCGCCATGCGCCGGCGGCGGCTCAAAGCCTATTGGAAACGTCTGCGCGAACTGCAGCGTCAGCGCCCCGACCGCGACGAGTTGTTGAAAAAACTCGGTGCCGCGCAGGACCGCGCCGGCCCCGTTGCGACGAGCCTGGTGACCATCGAGATCACCGCCGACGGCGCGCTCTCGTATCAGCTCAAACGTGACAAGTTGCGCGCCGTACGCTCCCGCGAGGGGCGCTATCTGCTGCGCACCAACCTCGCGGCCGACGATCCCGAGCTGATTTGGCGCTGTTATATGCAACTGTGTTTTGTCGAGGAGGCGTTTCGCACGCTCAAGGGCGACCTGGGGCTGAGGCCCATTTTTCATCAGAAGCCAGAGCGGATTGAAGCGCACCTGTTCGTCGCGTTCCTCGCCTACTGCCTGTCGATCACCCTGCGCCAGCCACTGCGCGGCCTGGCTGGTGGATTGATGCCGCGCGTCGTGTTCGAAAAACTGGCGACCCTGCAAATGCTCGATGTCTGCGTGCCTACGCTCGACGGCCGCGAGCTGCTCCTGGTGCGACACACTGAACCCAGCATCGAAGTGGCCCTGCTGCTCGAGCAACTCAATCTCACCCTTCCGCCTCAAGCTCCGCCCAAGATCCGATACCCTGCCACCAAATCGGCCGTGTAGTCCCGACCTTTGGGAAACCCGACCGATGAACCAACGACTTCTGTTGTCGTCATGCCCCAGTAGCGGAAGTCGGGTTAGCGCTGGTGGCCAGTTGGGCTGAACGGTGGGCGGCGTCGCATCCCGATTCGGCCGTGGACACGGTCGCGGCGGACTCCGGCACGGTGCTTTGACTTTGATGATGTCGCAAAAGATATAACATTTGTCGTCACCTGTTGAATGCTCAGTGGTGTATAGTCGCAGCACAAACCAAACCCCGCCATGCGCCATCGTACCGGGACCGAATTTTGTCGGTTTCGCATTTCAGGGAATGCCCCGGCCCAACAACGAACACACCGCCAGATGTTTACTCGAATGGAAAATCCACTACGCCCATTCGCCCCGCACCATCGCGACGATCGCCTGCAGCACATCGCGGGCACCAGCCGGGCGACACTATGTCCACGACCGGCAGGTCCAAAACGCCAGCCGGGAGGCGCCGCCCATTTATGGCCGCGTGCCCATCGTGTCGTCTCCCTGCTCAAACGTTGGCTGCTCGGGACGCATCAGGGTGCGGTTGGTTCGGACTACCTCCAGGATTATCTCGACGAGTTCACGTTTCGATTCAATCGCCGCACCTGGGGCTCACGTGGAAAACTGTTCTATCGGGCTGGCGCAACAGGCCGTGCAGGTCGTGACGACGACCTACGATGCCCTCGGCAAATACCATCTGTAGTGGCTTATGGTGCCACGTAAACAATGGGTTGAAATCCTTCCCGGCCGCGACATCCCTCCCCGCTTTCTCCCACGTCACATGAAAATCACGGATAACCTCAGCCAGATCGTCTCCAAGTCAGTCATTCCCACCGTCCGCGTCGCCGGCCAACTCGAGGCCGCCCTCAAGCGCAAAGCCTGCTACCCGTTCAAGTTCCCCCGCGACTCCCGCCCGCTCGGCGGCCAGTTCACGGTCCAGGAAAACTCCCGCCGGCTCCTCCGCTACTTCTACTTCGAACGCCGCCTCATGCAGGCCCTCGGCGCATGGACGCTCACCATCCCCGAGTTCGAGGTGAAACTCGAGACCGGCCGCCACATCTTCTGGCACGCCGATGCCGCCCGCTTCCTGCGCGAACGCCTCACCGAGCAGGAGATGCGTCCCAAGGCCATCGACGCCTTTCGCGATCCTGAGATCGACCGCCTCATCGAGGAAATTCTCAGCGCCAATTCCGCCGCCGAGTTCCTTGTCGGCGTCAATCAGGTCGCCGGCCGCGCCCTCACCACGGCCTACCGCCATCACTGCGACCTCACCGACCAGGTCACCGACATCCCCACCATCCGCTGCCTGCGTCGCATTCTCTCCGACCAGGAGCCCATGCTCGCCTGGGCCGAGGCCGCGATCGCCGCCTATATCGAGGGCGGTGTGGACGAGGCCGGCCTGGCCCAATGGCGCTGGCACCTCGACCGGCTGCTCCGCTCCATCGGCGGCGTCACCGGCGCCGATCCCCGCAGCGAGGCTCCCACCCCGCTGCGCATCGACGCCAAGCCCTTCGAGCGCGGCACCGTGCCAAACCGCGATGTGCGCTTCGACACCTTCAAGAACACCGGCGACTACGATGCCGCCGACGGTGGCGAACGCTTCCCCGCCGATTCCTACGAATCCCTCCGCCTCCGCTTCATCCGCACGCAGCGTGACGAAGTCGATGCGATCGAGGCCTTCGGCACCTTCATCTGGGACATCCGCTTCAAGGACTTCGATGCCGAATACGACCTCGCCCGTATCACTTGGGACGAGGCCCGCCACACCGAGATCGGCCACCGCGCCATGCTCATCGCGGGCTACGATCCCTTTGAGCTCCGCAACCGCCTCACCGGCTCCACCTGTCGCGGGCCGATGGACCCGGCCTTCGCCATGGCCGAGATCAATCTCTTCGGCGAAGTCGGCGTCCTCAAGACCATCAACCAGCTCATTGATGCCGCCGCCGACCGCAACGACGAGGTCCTCCGCCATGTCGCCGACTACATCCGTTCCGACGAGCGCACCCATGTCCGCAAGGGCGGCCGCATCATCGGCGTGATGACCAACCTCGAGGCCAAAGCGCTCGAACAGCGCACTCGCGAACTCTTCACCGAATGCCTTGTGAGCCTTGGCGCGGTGAAAAAAGACATGGACGTCTTCACGGTATCCCGCGAGGACATCGAGCGTCTCGTCGGGGAGTAACGTTACCATCGTCAATCTTTGTGCGGCCTGCCACGGCCGCCCTTCTTCTATGGGTTCTTCCGGAGAGACGCGGGCGGCCGCGAGCGCGTCGGTCAGCGACGTGGTGAAATCGGCCGACCCTGGCCAGCAAGGCGAGGGCCCGGCTTCCGCCGGGCGCAAGAGTTGAGGCTACCATGTCGACAACGTACAGGCGACCATCGGGGCCGAATTCGACGTCCGTTGGAACGGCGTTACTGGAAATGATACGCGCAAACAATGAGGAAGATGTATACCTCCGAGATGCCGGAGTCGTAGCGCTCGCCCGCCTCGCCGCGTCGGGCCAACGGAACGAGGTTTTCGCACCTTTACAGAATTCCTCAACAGCGGTCCGGATGGCGTTGCTGCTGGCGCAGCGACAACTGTCAGCGTCAGAAATCGCCAGCTTTCTCAATGACCCGGAGCCGCGTCTCGTTGCCGACGCTGTGCGCGCGATTCATGACACCCCTCTTGCGGCGGTTGCCCTGCCTCAACTTGCTGCGTTAACGACGAGGCTCTCCAGTTTCGACGACACCACTGGGCGTCGCGTGCTGAACGCCCGCTTTCGACTGGGTCGCGCCGAAGACGCAGAGGCATTGGCTGACGTGGCAACTTCGTCGGACGTTTCCCCCATCCTTCGTCGCGAGGCCCTGGCGCTACTCAGCGAATGGTCCAAGCCGTCCCCCGTGGAACGGGTATACTGGTGTGTGGGCCCCACTGGAGCAGCGGGGGGCGACACCGGCCACTGCGGCGGTCCGCCCCGAGTTCTTTCCAAACTGATGCAGTCAGCGCCCATCGAGGTGGCCGCCGTTGCCGTGGCGTTAGCAGCGCAATATAAAATTACCGAAGCTGTTGATACCGTTTCGGCAGTCGCCCGCGATACAGCACAATCGCCGGCGAATCGCGCTGCCGCGGTGCGGGCATCGACCTTCCTGCCGGACAGTCGCGCCAACAGTGTAGCTCGCGAGTTACTGGTGCATGCATCACCGCTTCTGCGAGCAGCCGGTCGCGATTTGTTGGTGGCGCGGGATTCGGTGGCCGCGCTAGATGAGCTTTCTGCCGTGTTTCGGAGCGGCACGCTAACTGAACAGCAGTCCGCTGCAACCACACTCAGAGCGCGTGTTGAGCCACGTGCATATAATATATTGAACGCGCAAGCGGGCGAGGTTGCACAGGGGAAACTACCACTTGCGCTGGCCCTTGACTTGCATGAGGCTCTGGACCACGGAACGAGCTTGAGTGGACTAAACGGGGAGCGCAGTCGGAGGCAGTCTCAGTTTAGCAAACAACAGGAAGCGTGGAAGGCGACATTACAGGCTGGAGACCCGCTGCGTGTCTACCGGATGGCGCTCGAAGGAGGGGACGTGCCTCGGGGCCGGGATCTGTTTTATACCAAGGTAGAGTTTCAATGCGTCCGTTGCCACCGAGTCGGGGGAAGCGGAACCTCAGACGTTGGTCCCGATTTAACCGGTATTGGCGGAAGGCAATCACGTGAATATCTGCTGCGTTCAATTGTTGATCCAGGAGCAGAAATTGCTCCCGGTTTCGTATATACTACACTCACCTTGACGGACGGTAGTTTCATTTCAGGTGTTCTACATTCCGAGTCCGCTACGGACCTGCGCTTGGTTACGACGGGCGCGAAGCCAGGCGAAACTTTTTCCGTGCCCAAGTTAGAGATCAAATCCCGGGTATCGGCGTCGGCGATGCCGCCCCTTGTATCGCGGATGACGTTACATGAGCTTCGCGATCTTGTAGAGTATCTTGTAGTCCAATCTGGAACGCCAAAGTCGTAATCCGATCCCTTCCTCTTTCCATGACCTTCGTCACTTCGTTTCTCAAATGCCGTTTCAGAATTCTTTCGACGTTGGCCTTGGGCGCCATATCTACCGGGCAGGCGGCAGATTTACCGCCTCAACGTGAATGGACAGTCGACGGGGTAGTGCGCTCGGCGTTGGTTTACGTTCCGACTGCGGTAAGAACGCACGTTACGCCAGTTGTCTTCGCGTTTCACGGCCACGGAGGGAACATGCGGCAGGCAGCCCGGAGTTTCGCGATTCACACGCATTGGCCTGAAGCGATTGTGGTCTATATGCAGGGCCTCAATACGCCCGGCGGAAACGATCCCGATGGCAAGTTGCCCGGCTGGCAAAACGCTCCGGGAGTCCTAGGCGACCGCGATTTGACATTTTTCGATGCCGTGCTCGCAGATTTGCGGCACGATTACCGCGTCGACGACCGTCGAATCTATTCTACCGGCCACTCAAACGGCGGCGGTTTCACGTATTTGTTGTGGCGCACGCGCGGTAACACGTTTGCGGCGGTCGCACCTTCGGGATCAGCCATTTCAGCCGCGGAGGAAAACCTAAGACCAAAACCCGTGATGCACGTGGCGGGAAGGAAGGATGAACGCGTGAAGTTCGCCGCGCAGGAGCAGACGATGGAGGCTCTGCGGACGCTCAACCAATGTGGCGAGGGTCTGGCGTGGGATAAGGATTGCACGCTTTATCCTTCGGCCATCGGCGCGCCCGTGGTGACGATGATCTATGACGGCCCTCACGCCTATCCTGCGTCCGCATCTGCTCTAATCGTGAGATTTCTCAAGGAGCAAACGAAACATCGAGGTGGGAATACACAGTGAAACTGGCCAGGCGTGATTCGACGAGAGAGAAATCGGTCGATGCGGATTCGCCATCGCTGGATAAACATGGCGTCATCGACATGATCGAGATGCTATTGAAGTGTGGTGACTTCGGCCGCGCAGATTTCAACGCCGGCGAGAACGTGCGCGGCATGCTGAACAGCGACCAACAAGCTTCAAATATTATGATGATCAGCGGGCTGCAGATTAACGGCCCCTCCGCGATGGTTTCCTGCGCCCTGATCTGACGCTGCCCGGCTCATTCGAGATTGAACGGGCTGAGGGCTTCGGCAGCTCCGAATGGCGCATCTGACATAAAAAACGCCGCTTCCCACATAGACAGAGTTACGCGAGAGATTTATTCTTTTGAGCTAATTACTGGCGCATGATCCCCATCCGAAAATCTATTTCCTCTTGGCCGTTCAAGAGCGAACGATGTTCAGCCTTTTCGAGTCCCGCCACGGTGGCAAGACTGCCCTTAGTGCCATCGAGCCCTTGGGTGCCGCGGAGATGGCACCTAGAAATTGTTCGCGCTGCCGTTGGCCTGCTTTTCATTGTTGGCATCGTTCGTGGCGAGCCGACATTCTTCGCAAGTCGCGTGGCTCCTATTTTGGACAAGCATTGCGCCGTTTGCCACGAGGAGAAAAATTATGGTCGAGACCATCACCCGCGATGCTTCACGATGTGGCTGGCCGGCGGCGGGTTAAAGCCCGGGTTTGTATATGGGGAGACGGACGCTTCCTCCTACAATATTGTTAAAGACGACATGCATGTCCGTGACTTGCATGCCACTATCCTCCACCAATGTTGCATCGATCATAACAAATATGCATTCAACGTTCAAGGGCTTGATCAGAGGCTCACTGGTGTGGTGCGAGCGAAGATAAATTATGATATTCTGAGCTGAATCACACATGAGCGCGCACGAATCTCACGATGGAAGGATGTCACCTCGGGTGACCATGCATCGCCTTGCTCCCGTGCATTGCACAGTTATGAGACTACGTCGGGCTTTTAATCTTCCAATAAGGGCCTTGTGCCAAGCCGAAGGCGGCCACGGGACTTGCGCCGTGGCTATAGGCCTCCGACTTTCAGCTATTATATGTTCAACCGGCGTTAGTCGAGAAACTGGTCGACGGCCAAGCTCTCCGATCTCGATCCAACCGACTTTGGCCGTTGGTTCTCGGTGGACAGCCGTGCTGGCAATCTTTGTCGGTTCGATTCTTTGCTGCCACGCGAAGGAGCTTCTCCTCAGTCCTTCGCAGCGGGTTTTTCTGGAGGACAACTGTTTCGACTGCCACGACAGCGAAACGCACAAAGGAGGACTGGATTTGGAGACGCTCCCTTTTGATCTGAAAGAAGAGATGTCATTGGCAAAGTGGATTGAGGTCTATGATCGTGTGCGCGAGGGGGAGATGCCGCCAAAAAAGCGTCCGCGCCCTGCGCCGACTGATGTTTATGATTTTCTGGGTCACTTGGCCGAACCGTTAGTTGCCGCCGACCGCGCCTGGCAGATGGCGGACGGACGCGCCATGTTGCGCCGATTAAACCGGCAGGAGTTCGAAAACGCGCTGCGCGACCTGCTTCAGGCGCCGTGGTTGCAGATAAAGGATATCCTTCCGGAAGACCGCGTAATGTACGGTTTCAACAAAGTTGGCGCGGCTCTGGACGTTTCTTATATAGAGATGGGGCGGTATCTCTCCGCCGTCGATTACGCCTTGCGTCAGGTTGTGGCCCGCCAAGCCTCGCGGCCGGAAGCCAAGGTAGTGCGCTACTACGCACGCGAGCAGAAAGAATTTACACAGAATATGAACTCGCTCCGGCTGTCTTACCGGAGCACGTTTCCTGTCCTCGGGGCACGGGGGCAGCCGGACGTGAGATTGGGGAAGGTCCCTATCACGGTCGGCGCGGCTGATCCTGAAACGCGCGAGCAGGAGGGAATGGGCGTTGTGGCGAGCAGTTACCAGCCGCTCGAACCTGCTTTCGACTCGTTCACGGCGCCCGTTGCCGGACGGTACCGCATTCGTGTCTGTGCCCATTCAATCTGGGTCGGTCCCGGACCGAGCAAAATGTGGTGGCTGCCGAACTTGGATGATATATCGCCAGGCCGACGCTCCGAGCCCGTGGTCATTTACGCAGTATTGCTCCCGAACCTGATGCGCCGCATCGGCCAATTTGATTTCACGTCCGAGCCCGCGGTAAAGGAGATCGAGACATGGTTGCTCGAGGGCGAGACGATTCGTCCTGATGCAGTGCGTTTTTTTCGATCGCGCGGGTCGAACGATCGAAACCCCCTCGCCAAAGAAGAGGGTATGCCAGGGGTGTCATTCCGCTGGGTGGAAGTTGAGGGACCGCTCTACGACGCGTGGCCAACGACGGGGCACCGGCTGCTGTTCGGCGATCTGCCGCTTGAAAAGCCAGAACCTGGCTCAGCGGAACAAGTCGAGTTGATTTCCCGCCATCCTGACGCCGATGCCGAGCGATTACTCAGGGGATTCTTACAACATGCGTGTCGGCGGCCGGTGGGCGAAGTGGAGTTGCAGCGATTCCTGCCGTTAGTCGATCACGCGCTCAAAGGGGGAGCAAGCTTCGTAAATGCAATGATTGCCTGCTATTCCGCCGTGCTTTGCTCGCCGGAGTTCATTTATCTCCATGAAACGCCGGGGGAGATCGACGATCATGCGTTGGCGTCCCGGTTGAGTTTTTTTCTCGAGAACTCCGCGCCAGATGACGAGCTGCGCGGGCTAGCGACGCAAGGTGTGCTGGGACATTCAGACACGTTGCGCGCGCAAACCAACCGCTTGCTGGACGGCCCTACCTCGCGCCGGTTTAGCGACGCGTTTCTCGATTATTGGCTCGACCTGCGCAAGATTGCGGCCACTTCGCCTGACTCGACCCTCTATCCCGACTATTATCTGGATGACTTCCTCACTGAGTCGGCGCTGGAGGAGACCCGATTGTACTTTGCCGAGTTGATTCGCAAAGACCTTCCGGCTCGCTATATTGTTTCCTCGGATTTCGCCTTTGTGAACGAACGGCTGGCCGTCCACTATGGTTTGCCTCCAATGGAGGGCGTCGCCCTGCGTCGTGTCGCGCTGCCGCCCGACAGTTTTCGGGGCGGCCTTCTCACGCAGGCGAGTGTGCTAAAGGTGACCGCCAACGGCACCACGACATCGCCTGTTGTGCGCGGCGCATGGATCATGGGGCGAATCCTTGGGCAGCCTCCTCGCCCGCCCCCGCCCGGCACACCGGCGGTCGAGCCGGACATCCGGGGAGCCGTTACGATCAGGCAGCAACTTGACAGCCATCGCGCGCAAGAAAGCTGTGCCGTGTGTCACACGAAAATCGATCCGGCGGGATTTGCACTCGAAAACTTCGATATTATGGGGGGATGGCGGGATCGCTATCGCGCAGTGGCGCCAGGCGTACCGACGATGGCTGGCTTCGGTCACAATGGCCACAAATACCTCTTTCATCTGGCTCTGCCAGTCGATACGAGCGGCCAGTTGCCCGATGGCCGCAGGTTCAACGATATCAGGGAATTTAAGCGACTCCTTCTCAGCGACGAAAAGGCGATCGCGCGCAACCTCGTGCGGCAACTTGTGGTCTTCGCAACCGGCGAACCTGTGCGTTTCAGCGATCGTATTAAGATCGAAGAAATCCTTGAACGAAGCGGCGCACAGCAATTTGGCGTGCGGACGCTGATCCATGAGACTATACAGAGCGATATGTTCCGCAACAAATGACCGCATGAATGCTTTAGCAAGAAAGCGGCGCCTGTCAGAGCGGCGTAGCCCGCTAACATTCGCGACTATATTACAAGTCAAACCCTTCGAGGAGAGATTGAGCCGATGAAATCACCTTCCCGGTCAAAGCCCGCAAACAGCGCCTTTGTCTCGACATTTCGCCTGATGTCACGCCGGCGGTTTCTGCGGGGCGCCGGGGTCGCCCTTTCGCTGCCCTTATTCGAGTCGATGGCCCCCGTTTTTGCCAGGCCGAGTTCGGCGTCTTCTGTGAACGGCGTTGGGAAGCCGCGGCGGATGCTCGGAATCTGCAATAATCTTGGACTGCTGCCAGAACACTTTTTTCCACAACAACGCGGGCGCGGTTATGAGCCCTCAACCTACTTGAATATTCTGGCGAAGCACCGCAACGACCTTACGGTATTCAGCGGAGTCTCGCATCCTGAAGTAGACGGCGGGCACCCCACCGATGTTTGCTTTCTAACCGGCGCCCCCCATCCGGGTGGGACTAGTTTTCGCAACACCATCTCGCTCGATCAATATGTTGCTGAGCGTCTCGGTCATTTGACGCGCTTTCCATCGCTGACGCTCGGCGTAAACGTGCAGCAAGGCGAGCGCGGTTTGTCTTGGACGGCTGCGGGAACCCTCATTCCTTGCGAGGAAAAGCCATCGGAGGTATTCAAGCAGCTGTTTGTTCAGGGAACACCGGAAGAGATGGAGGCACAGGTTCACAAGCTCGATCTAGGCCATAGCATTCTCGATGTTGTTGCCGGCCAGGCGAAGGATCTCGCGCGCAGCCTGGGGCGGCGTGACCGCGATCGTCTGGACCAATACTTTACCTCTGTGCGAGAACTCGAGCAACGATTGCAGATGTCCAAGGTATGGGAAAGGAAACCGAAGCCAGTCGTAAATGCGCCGGTGCCGTTCGATCCGCCGAGCCCACGCCTTTATATGGAGAAGACCAAAGCGATGTACGATCTTGCGCGGCTCGCTTTCGAAACGGATTCTACCCGTTCGATTTCGCTGATGCTCGACAGCGTGAATTCGCCGACGATCGAGCTCGGCCAGATGAAGACCACGGACGGATATCACAACCTTTCTCACCACGGCAAATCGGAGGCGAAGCTCAGTCAGCTCCGAACGATTGACGAATGGCACATGAGGCTCCTTGCGCAATTATTGGCCGATCTCACGGCAATTCGGGAAGACGGAGAGACACTCCTCGATCGTACGATGGTCCTCTACGGCTCAAATCTTGGGAATGCCAACACGCATGCGAATACGAATTTGCCCCTGCTACTCGCAGGTGGCGGCTTCCGGCATGGCCAGCATCTCGCGTTCGACCCGCTCCGAAACTATCCCCTGGCAAATCTTTTTGTCTCGATTCTCCAGCAATTCGGCATCGAAGCTGACAGGTTTGCAACGGGCTCCGGCACTCTGCGCGGGTTAGAAACCTAGAGCTAGTCCGAAGAACTATGGCCTATGGCCGAAACCAACGCGTATCTTTTAGTCGTTTTTTAAAGTATTGTTCGATCATTGGGTCTCCTTTACTCGATCAGCCAACAGGAGACCTCGACTCCGACGGAGCCGTTAATTATGTGCCCAACCGCACGCAGTCCACCGAGGGGGGCGTCGCTCGCGGCCACATAAAGCGGTCGGGAACAAAATACTGACAACGGTCCGTGTTTCAAAAGCCAGCACCTCGGCATCGTCTGCGCGAACCCTCCGGAGGCGGGCAAGCCTCGGCATCTGGCTCATCCATTGTCGGCCGTACCACGCGTGGTCGAAGGGGAAAATCGAAAAACGGTTCCAGGGATGCCAGTCGCAGTGTCTGCCGACGCTCGTGTTTGATCCCGTGCACTCGCTCGAGGAGTTGAACCGGCGGTTTTGGAAATGGGTGGAGACCGACTACAACCAGCGTCCCCACACGGCGCTCGCCGGCGAATCCCCTCCGCGCAACGCTTCGCGCGGCTGGGCACGTCGCTGCGGCTCTTGGAGCCGAATGCCGACCTCGATCGATTGTTCTTCATGCAGGTGAAGCGTCGCGTGCGCAAGGACGCGACGTTCTCCCTCGGGGCGGAGTGCTGGGAGGTCGCCGCGCATCTGCGCGGTCAAATCATCCTCGCGCGTTTCGATCCCATCACGTTCGCGCGGGTCGAAGTCTGGCTCGGCGAGCGGTTCGTCGGCCTGGCGGTCAAGTGCGACAAGCAGCGCAACCCGCGAATCTTTAGAACGAACGACTATGACCGCGAAGTCTACTGAGGGTCCCTCGCTGGACATCGCGCTCAAAACCCTCTGGGGCGCGAGCCGCTGGCCGGGCATGGCCGATGGTGAAGTCGTGCTGTCGCACCCGTCGTGGCAAGAGGCGTATCGACGGCACGATCAGTTGGCCGGCGTGCGGGCGAGCAGCATCCTGCATGGCCCGAACGGGGTCGGAAAAAGCAAGCTGCTCCATCACTGGAGCTCACGTCTCAGCGAGAAGCAATATCGGTTGCTGCGGGTGGCGCATAGTTCGCGTGATGGGATCCGATCTGCTCCGTCACCTGGTCAAGCTGGGCGGCAAGGAGCCGCTGTATCGCCGCGGCGACAACGTGCTCCTCCTAGCCGAACTGTGGCAGGACTGGGCGCCGGCGTGGCCGATCTTGATCGTCGAGGAAGCGCAGGATCTCGCCGTCGCCTCGCTGGAGGAACTGCGACTGCTCACGTGCGCGCGATCGGACGCGACCCCGCCGTTCTCGCTGCTCCTCTGCGGCGACGAGGAGCTGCTCGGGCGGCTCGAGCTGAACGTGAACAAGCCGGTCGTGTCGCGTCTGGGGTTTTGCTTTCACCTCTCGCCCTGGCCGGCGGAAAGCTTCTCCGCGTACCTGCATCAGCGACTCGCAGAAGTCGGGATCCACACCAGTCCGTTCGAGCCCGCTGCTGAAACGCTGCTGTTGCAGGCGGCACAGGGCATCCCCCGCACGCTCAACGCGCTTTTGCAGCGGGCGATGGAACAAGCCGCGTTGGCGAACCGTCGCGTCGTCACCTCTGGCGACGTCCAGCTCGCGTTGGACACGCTGCCGTGGCTCGCGCGCGCACGGCCCACCGGATGACGCCGCCATGCCGAATTGCGACGAAACCATCGATGCGATGGGCGACACGGTGCGGCAGCTGCTCGGCACAGTGCAGCGCCGGTTTTATGCCGCGCAATCTCCACGCGACCACGCCGAAGGACGGGCAAGCTTCCACCGCGATAGACGGATGTTGCTGTACGCACTCACGTGGCCCGCGGTGTGGCTCGAACGCCGCGGGCTCACGTGCTCGTCGACGCGTTACCACGACCTCGTCGCCGATCGCCTCGCAGAAATCGCGTTGCACGGCGATCCGGCGCGTTATGGCGCGTAACTTTCCCACCTATCTGCTGAAATGCCTCCAGGATTGGTTTCAGCACCACGGCGACGAGTTTTACGACGAACTCAAGCACATCCGCAACGCGCTCGACCAAGTGCTCGCATCGGACCGCTTCGCTGTCGCGGTGCAGCGTGACGCGCGGCACGTCGAGCTGCTCGCTTCCGTCCATCGCCTGATCCGGGCGCAGCGTGAAAAACGACAGAAGAGCGACGACCGTCAGCTGTCGCTGTTCTGAGTATCGTCGCGATTACCGTGGTGCCGCCAATCACTGCTTGCTGAAACGTCACGCTTTGCACGGCGCGCCGTGAACAGCGTGACGTAGCGCCGACTTCGTCACGATGAAAAGTCCCTGGAATAGCGTGACGCGGAACAACAAGGTGCGAACGGCGCGAATGGCCATGGGCGGGTGAAAAGAGGCATGCAGGAGACCGACAGCGTGGAGCTGCTGCAGCCACTGAGCGTCGGCGACATCGGTCTTGCGACCGGGAACGTTCTTGAGGTGCCGGGCGTTGACCAGGCAGATCTCGATGCCGGCGTCCTCGAGCATGGTGTAGAGAGGAATCCAATACACGCTGGTCGCCTCCATCGCGACCGTGCCGATGCCGCTCTCCTTGAACCACGCGACCAGCGCCAGCAGGTCCTGTCCAAGCTGGGACAGGATTTGGCGACCGCGCGGCGCAAGCGCCAGCTCACCGTCGCCATGATGGTGGAGCGGATGGGCGTGGCCACGAACACCTATCGCCGCGTGGAGAAAGGCGATCCGTCCATCAGGGTGCGTATACGATGGCGCTCTTGGTTTTGGGTTTCGGCAACGCGTTGGGCGATCAGATCGATCCCAAGCGCAATGATGTCGGCCTGCAACCGGACGAAGCTCGGCTCCCGAAACAGGTACGGGTGAAAAAGGCACCGACCTCGCTGTGAAGCACGCCCTCCAGGTTTATATCGGCGACGAATCCTGGCTGGCGGCGGCGGGTCGCTTCGCGCTCGAGCCGATCTTCCGCTCGTGGCAGGTACGCAGTTTCATAAGACGCCGGCGGGGTTCGTGTTTCACGCGGCGATTGCCGACACGGAACCGGATGGCTGGGGCCGGCGCGTGATTTTGAGAGACCACGCCAGGCGCCGGCAAAAAGCGCGGCGCGCGGGAGGCGACGCGGGATCGGCTCAACTGAATGCGGTCGATTTTCTCTTGGCTGCGGACGACGGCAGCCGGGTGGGCGCGCTGCGGTTTTGTGACGAAGCTGGCGCGTTTCAGCGCGCGGCCGAACCCGGCCCGGCGCACCGCTCTACCCTTGGTGGAATTGGCCCACCTGATGAGCGCCTCGCACGCGGTCGAAACCGAGACGGAAACCGCCGCGGACCTCGCCTACCTGTGCGGGCGCGGCACATCGCTCGGCGGCTTGCGACGGAAATGCACGGTGGTCGATGACGACGGCCTGCTCGCGATTGGAAAATTTCCGAGCGTACAGAGGACGAACGCGCCGTCACCAAGGGTGAGGTGCTGGCGATGACGCTCGCCAAGACGGCCGGCCGGCCTGATGGTCGCGGCGGCGCGGCTCGTCGACAGCGATGGCGTGCCCGTGACGCTGGTCCGCCGCTTCGATCGCACGCTCGACGGCAAGCGGTTCATGTATGTCTCGGCCGCTACCCTGCTCGGCGTCGAGGCAAGCGAGTCCCAAGAGCACGTCTACACCGAAATCGTCGATGCGCTCCGCATGCACGGCGCCGCAGCGCAAGCCGACATTGAGGAGCTCTGGCGACGCATGGCATCGACCTCAATCCGTTTCCGGATCGCGCACGCGAATTGAAAACGTGGGTGTCGGCGGACAGCGGGCCAGAGGCAACGATCGATGCGCTGATGCCCGTCATCGCCTTTTTCCGAGTCTCCGCCCGCCGCGCGAAAGAGATGCTGCGTGAGGTGGAGCGCGCCGTGGCCGGGTGGCGGAAGATCGGGCGGGCGCTGGGGATGTCGAATCGGGAGTTGGGGGAGTTCGCCAACGCATTTGAGCATCCCGAACGCTGCCGCCGCCCAAAAGCGTTTGGGCTGACCGGCTGCTCCGAATGTTTTGCGTGGTAGCTACAGTCACGGCCGAGGCTTAAACTCCTCACGACCACGGCCGCGATGCGCGCCCAAAACAGGAAGAAAAATTCAGAAAATTCGGCAACTATTTCACACAAAAAAGCAGAAAAGTGTGAACTGCTGTTGTAACACTTTCAAAGCCAGCAACTCTATGATTCGTCCCGAACGTAGCGCTCTACCAGGCTAAGCTACGCCCCGACATCACTGCGACAGCCGAATGCTCCGGCTGAGTCGTTCAAGGAGTCGCACGGCTACCGTTGGCGCAAGCAGAAAATCCGGTTTTGTCCGCCGCGTCGCGAAAAGATTCGGGCGGCCGGACGCGCCGATCACCACCCATAAAAAACCCCGGACAAGGCGTCCGGGGTGGGAGAGGGTTACCCCACTTCAGCTGCGGGGCGCCGCGGGCAGGGGCGGCGGTGCCGGCGGCCGGACGAGCGAGCTGGCCTGCGCGCGGCGGGCGATCATTTCCACCATCCGCTGCGATTCGAGTTCGGCATTGCGCCGGGCCACCTTCGCGAGTTCGACCTGCTTCGCCAGATCGAAAGCCTCGCGCGTGAGCCGGTCGCGTTCCTTATGCAGCCGGTCGAGTTCGACCTCGAGCGCCTGGGCGCCTTTGGCGGCCTTGTCGGCGTCGGCGCGGGCCGTGTCGATCTCCGCCTTCAGGTCGGCGTCGATCTTCGCCTGCTTGGCGCGACGATCCTCCTCCTTCTTCTTTTCCTCGGCTTCGCGCTCGGCCTGCTTTTTCGCCGCCTCGTCGCGGGCCTGCTGCTCCGCCTGCTCCTTCTGCTGTTTCTCGTCCGCGATCTTTTTTGCGAGTGTCGTGGCGCGGGTATGCTCACGCTGCGCGGCCTCCTTCTGGTGGGTGAAGTAAACGACGAGGAATAGCCCGAGCAAAACGCTGGGGACGGCCAAATAGATCCACTTTTTCATCTTTGAGTTGTCTGGAGGGGAATTACTTCTTGGCCGCGGCGGCGGCGGCAACGGCGGCGGCAGCGGCGGCCCGGGCCGCGTCCTCGGCCGCCTTGTCGGCGGCGGCGATACGCTCGAGCACTCCGCTGAGACTCTGGGTGTTGGCCTCGGCTTTCTTCACGAACTCACGTTGGAACTTCTGCTCATCGACGGACCGTTTCTTGTCCTCCTCGATCTTCGCGAGCTCCTTCTTGTTCTCTTCGACTTCCTTCGAGAGACGTTTGACCTGGTCCTGGAATTTGCGCGCGTCCTCGCGCGCCTTGACGCGGGCCTGTTGGGCCAGTTCGCGCTGCTCCTTCTCCTTCGCGTCACGTTCCTCGCGCGCCCTCTTCTCCTTCTTGCGCTTATCCTGGGCCTCGAGCGCCGCCCTCACGGCTCCGGCCTTGGCGAGGTTTTCCTGCCGGATCTTCTCGTTCTTCTGCTCGATCCTGGCCTTATCGGCCGCCACCAGCTTTTCCTCGTAGCCGGAGGCGTATTTCCAATATACGGCGGCGAACAGCACGAGACCTGCCACAGGGGCAATGACATACACGTAGTTTTTCTTCATTGGAGATGGACGGGGATCACAAGGTTGTGTCCGGTTTCTTCTTCTTCTTCGCTTCTTCGGCTTCCTTGTTCTTTCGGGTTTCTTCGCGATCTCTCACCGTGTCTTCGATGTGTTTCTTGAGATTCACCATCTGCTGGTCCTTCGCGAATTCGGGATGCTTGGCCGCCTCGGTGATGGCGCGCAACGCCTCAACCCAATCGTCGAGCTCCATCGAGGTATAGGCGATCAGCTGATACGCCACCTGCGGTTTCTCGATGCTGCCCTTCTTGAGCGCGCTCTGGTAGAACTGGCGCGCTTCGCGCGTCTTCTCCAGCTGGCGGTAAATCTCGCCGATGTGCAGATCGATCATCCCCTCCTTGGGGAACAGCTTCGTCGCTTCCTTCAGCGCCTCGATGGCCTGAAGCTCCTTGTTCGCCTGCTGGTAGTAGGACCCGAGCAGCCGCCAGTTTGCCAGCGTCGACTCGATCGCGCCGTTCTTCAGGCCGGCGTGGAGGATGTCCGTCGCCTTGCCGAACTGGCCGGCGGTCAGGTAGATCGTGACCAGGTTGTAGTTGTCCTTCGGCGTCTTCATGTAGCCGAGGGCTTGGGCCCGCTCGAGTGAGTTGATTGCCCGCACGTACAACTCGCGTTTTCGGAGTTCGTTCGTCTCAGTCGAGGCGAGATTCAGATAGGTCGCCATCACCAGCGGCCAGTAATCCTTCTTTTGCGGGAACTTCTTGACCAGCAACTCGAGCAGGTCGGCCGAGCGCACCATGTCGTTCTCCTGCTGATAAACGGCGAGCAGCAGCATGTACCAGCCTTCCTTGGGCTGGAGTTGCGACTGCATGCCGCGATCGATCACGGCACGCGCCTGCCGCAGGATATCCGGGTTGATATTCTTTTGGTCGCTCACGGCCTGTTGGTACAGCAACTGGGCGTAGAACATCTGCGTCTCGACTGACGGCTTCGGATTGTTCTCCAGATGCCGCTTCAAATTGGCGGCCGCACGCGCGATGTACTCGCGCTGTTTGGGCGGATCCTTGATGCCGGCCGCTTCGCCAAAGAGGATCTGGGCGAGATACAGGACAATCTCGTTGATCTCCTTCGGGTCGATGTAGTGGTACTGGTCGTTCAGCTTCACGACCTGCTCCCAAATTGGGATTGCGGCGGCATACTTGTCCATGCCGAGCATGATCTTGGCCTGGATGTTCAGGAGGAACACCTGATCGTAGCTGCCGGCCGGGGCGGTCGCCAGCACGCCTTGGATCAAGGCCAGCATTTGGTCGTAGGGAATCGGCTTTTGCTGCTGGAGCGGACCGAGGTTTTTCAGCGCCTCGCTCGTCTTTTCGCCGAGGCTGTGCGGCTGCTTTTCCTTTTGCTGCGATGCCGCCGGCGGTGGCGGCGGCTGGGACCGCCCCCTCTGTCCGCGCTGCGCGGCTCGCATGGCCGGCGCTGCGACCAGCGCAAGGGCGAGCGCCAGTCCTGCGGAGAGACGCAAAGTCGATGTGGTTTTCACGGACAATTACTCTTCGTTAAGGGTGAACACGATGGGCACCTGCATGTGGGTGTTCACATTCCGGCCGCTCTTGCGGCCCGGCTTGAACTTCCATTTGCCGACGGCCTGCACGGCGGAGGCCTCGAACTCGCGTTGTGAGGAACGGATCGCATACGCGTTCTGGACGTCGCCGTTGGTGTCGACGATGAAGTCGACCACCACCTCGCCCGCGATGCCGGCACGCCGCATTTCAAAGGGATACTGCGGCCGGGCCTGAAACCGCGGCACGGGTTGCTGGTCGAGTTTGGAGATGTCGAACACTTCCATGCCGCGGAAGCGGGACATGTCACGGTTCTCGGGAATCGCGATGATGCCGGCAGCCGGTTTGACGTTTTCCGGCGGCGGCGGCTGGATTTTCTGGACAAACGCGTCGGGCGGCACGGCCTGCGGCACGTCGGTCTGCATCGGCGGCGCGAAGTCCATCGGCTTGATTGGCTCGTCGGTTGCCTCGACCACTTCCGGCTCCTCGGGCTCGAGCTTCGGCATCTCGATCAACTCGATGGTGGGGAGCGGCGCTTCCTTCTTCTTCTCCGGCGGTCGCGATGGGAAGAACTTGTTTCCAAACAGCACCCCGCCGTGCAGCAGCAGGGAAATGACCAAACCGATGATGAGATCGCGGCGCATGGGGAAATTATTTGCCCGTCGGACTGGTGACGGTTTCGACCGAAACCTGGTCGATGCCCGCCCGACGCACTTCGTCGAGGACCATCACGGCGGCGCCGAATTTGGCGCGGTTGTCGCCCCGCACCAACACGCGCGGGGGCGCGCTGGCAAAACGCATCCTGTAATCCTCGAGCCGGGGAGGAATTTCGGCCGCGGAGATGAGCTCCACCTGGCCGCTCTGCCCGACCTTCCAGTAGAAGGTGCCGGAATCGGACACCTGGATGCTCAGCATCGTCTCGTCCTTCGTGACCGTCTGGGGCACATCCACCGCCTTGGGCAGTTGCACGGGTACGGACGCGATCTTGTCGAGCGACAGCGTGAACAGCACGAAGGTCGCCAGCAGAAAGAAGATGACGTCGATCAGCGGTATGATCTCGATGCGGGCCTTCTTCTTGACTTCTTCCGCCGCCTTGGGACTTGGACCAGCCATGAGGGAGAGTGGTTAGGAGTTGATCGGAGCGGACGCGGCTTACTGTTTTCCGGGGGCTCGCACCTTGGTTTCAATCAGGACTTTTTCGATGCCGGCCTTGCGGGCCTCGTCGAACACGTAGATCGCGGCATTGAACAACGCGTTCTCGTCGCCGTTGATCAGCAGCTTTCCCTCCGGATTGCGGGCGTGAAAGTCCTTCAGCCGGTTCAGGAACTCGTCGAGACTGACGGGATCCTTGTCCCACGCGAGCGTGCCATGCTCGGTCACGGTCACGGTGGCGGTGCCCTCGGTTCTGCGCGCTTCCCCCGTGACCGACATCGGCAGGGTGACCTTTATGCCCTCCGTCTTGTTCAGCGAGAGCGTGAACAACACGAACGTGGCGAGCAGGAAGAAGATCACATCGATCAGTGGAATGATCTCGATGCGGGCCTTCTTCTTTGGCCCACCGCCTGACATACTTGTTCCGGCCATGATGAGAAGTGCTTAAAGGATGACGAAGACGCAGCCGATTTATTAGGGCGAAACTCAGCGGGTGAACGGCGCGCCGGTCTCGGACTTCTTCAGGAGGATTTCCAGCGCGTGCGATGCGTCCGCCACTTCCTGCTTCGCCTGCTCGGCGCGGGCGTTCAGGTAATTGTAGGGCAGCAGGCCCATGATGGCGATCGCGAGACCGCAGGCCGTGGCGATCAGCGCCTCGGCGACACCACCGGTGATGGTGGAGGCCGCGCCGGTGACGTCGCCGCCGCCGAGCGCGCCGAAGGTTCTCATCATGCCCGTGACCGTGCCGAGCAGACCAAGGAGCGGGGCGGCCGTGATGCACGTATCGAGCGTGGCCATGCCCTGCTGATAACGAGCGAGCTCCTGGCCGGAGGCGCGGACGAACGCATTGGAGAGGGAGTATTCGCGGTTGGTCAGGCTGTAGACCAGAATCTTCGCGATGAAATCCTTGCTCTTGCGGCCGATGGCGAGCGCGCCCTCGATGTCGCGGCGCTCGACCGCTTCGAGCATCTTCTCGACGACTTCCGGCTCCCGGCTTGTATTTTCGCGAGCGATGAAGAGCAGCCGCTCAATCACGACGGTGATGGCGACGAACGAGAGCAGCAGAATCGGCCACATGATTTCTTTTCCGGCGTGGAAAAGATCCATGGCACTCATGGGCGTGCCGTCGTTGTTCACGAGCAGGAACGCGAAGACGATACTATTGGTAATCATAGGAGGAAGATTGAAGGGTGATGATTCGTGAGGAAGGGGGCCGGCGGGCCGTAATCAGACACCGCCCAGGAATTGCTCGGGGGAGGCTGGAGTGTCACCCGACATTGTAGAACCGGCTTGCTGGCTTGCTGTTTTGCAACGCAGCGACAATCGGAGAAACCTTTTGGCACCGCCGTCCGTCCTTATGCGGGGATACTGTGATTATCAGCATGCGCTGAGGTAAAATCTTGGGGGAAAAACTAGGTAGATCGCGAACTACGGGTCATCGAAAGTTGGCTGTCAACTTACTTTCATATCTGCGCTGGAATTTCATAATTGCAACCGGGTGCAATTAGAACGGGCGCTCCTTGATTGGCGGACGCGGAGAAAGTCTGATGCAAAATTGAAGCCGCAATCGTCAGGGGGCGGGGAAGGATTTTGGCTGCCCGACTAGGAGTCGAACCTAGACAGAACGAGTCAGAGTCGTTCGTGCTACCATTACACTATCGGGCATCGGAAAAGGATTTGACCTGCGGCGCGCCCGGCTGTCGGGCCGAGGCTCCCGGCCGGGAATCCGCTCCCGCGGCGGGAGCGCAGAGGTGGAGCCGGCGATGGGATTCGAACCCGCAACCGCCTGTTTACAAAACAGGTGCTCGACCATTGAGCTACGCCGGCAAGGAGAAGCGCTGCGCCTGCCAAACTTGACTGGGAAAAAACGGGAAGAAAGTGCGCGTTTGGCCCTCCTTCGCCAAGGCGTCAGAGGGCATCCTGCACTGTCGGAACCTGACTGTGTGAAACAACCAAATGCGCCATCCGTAGCTGCGAAACAGCGCCGGATGGTGGCTCCCCGGGGACTCGAACCCCGAACCTACTGATTAAGAGTCAGCTGCTCTACCATTGAGCTAGGAAGCCGAAAACCAAGAGGCCGAAAAGCTCATGAAGGAGGTCCGGTTGTCAACAGCGATCCTCGGCGCCGCCCTCTGAAAACGGGCGGGTTAAACGATCAGTAGCTGGGCGGTTCGCGCCCGATGAAAACCTTCAATCGCAGAATGAGCGCTCCGCCCTCCCGACGCCGGCCGATGAACCGGCCGGCCGGCTGGCCACGCGTGTCGTCCGGCCCGCGAAACGCGGTCCTAGCGGGTGACGTTGGTATCCTGATACGCGCGTCAGCGGGACCGTCGCATCACTGCTGCGAATTCGCCGCCGGTGCCGCGTTCCTCGCGCCGGCGAGGTGAAGCGCGTTGAACAACAGCTTGAACGTGCCGTGCGGCTGGGCGCGAAATGCCACCTCGCTGCCCATCAGGTGAAGCTTCCCTGCGCCGACCGAGACCGTCGCGACCGTGACGCTGTCCTTCAGGTACTTTTGTCCCCATGCCCAGCCGCTGCGCAGCGGCTTGTCCGAGTCGAACCACGCCACGGATTTGACTGCGCCCGCCGCTCCGGGATTGGCGAGGGTGAACGCGGCGCTCTTTTCGAAATAAAAATTCGCGCGTTCGGGCATGCCCCACGCCAGCGGATCGTTCGTATCGACGCGCGCCTCGAGCACGCTGCCGGGAACGTAGAACTTTTCGTCCGGAAGATTTTTCAGTTTTCCATCGGCTGACCGTTCCGTCAGCGCGCTCTGAAGCGGCAGTCCGAGCTGGTACGCCAGGTTCGTGGACGAACCGATGGTTACGATGGTGCCGCCCGCTTCGAGAAATTCCTTCAACGCCGGCACGGATTTGTCGGGCGAAATGCGGCCAATCTGCGCCTCGTATCCCGGCGGCAGGTTGCGCGGCCGGCTCACCGCCGGCGGCCGCACTCCGGCGGCCGGGATGGCTCCCGAAGCAAACACGATGGCATCGTACTTCTCGCGCAGTTTGCCGGCGTCGATTTCCGGCGCATAAATCACGCTGAAGGGAAACTCGAAGCGTTCGAGCAGCCAGCGAGTCCAGCCCGACTGCATCGAGCCGCCGTAACGATCCCACAACGCAATCCGCACCGGCGTCAGCCGGATCAACTCCCCGGCTGCCGGCGTCTTGATCGCGTGGACATCCAATCCGAGTTGAGCGGCGGCATTCTCGACCACGCCGCGGGCGATGCCGCGATCCGGAACATAAATCGCGCCGCTGCCCGCCGAGGGCGCGTCGGCCGGCGGATTTTTCAACCAGTACACTTCGGCGCCGGCCTTCAACAGCCGGTTGACGAGGATGAATCCATCGTTCTGCCGGTGGCTGATCGCGAATCCCGAGCCTTCGCCGGCGATTCTGCCCGCTGGCGGTGATTGCAGTTGGCCGTAGGGCAGCCGTTCGAATGGTCCGTCGAACGCGTCGAGCACGCGGTCGAATTGCACGCCCATCTGGAGCGCGAGGGTCCAGCCGGCGACATCGTACGGCTTGTTCGGCGGTCCGCCGTCGAACTTGAAATCATTCGGGTGATCCTGCGGCTCGAACATGTCCAGCACGTGCGGCCGGAATGCCTGCGCCGTTTTCGCGATGTACGAGCCGGCGGGGTAGTGCCGGCCGGCGACGCTGAAGTCGCTTGTCGCGCGATGCAGCACCACGCCCGTTTTCACCAGCGTGTTGATGAATTTCACCGCGGTCGGAAAATCCGGCTGATCGGCCGGCACGATGTACCCGCGGGGATCGCGCCACTCGGGTTTGCGCAGCACGTCGTAAAACTTCGAGGCGAGCCGTGGCGGAGCATTGGTCGACGGGGTGTCGGTGGTGTCGGTCGGCTCCTCGGGCTCCTTGCCCGAGGCGCGATCCGCCGCCGCCAGTTTCACGATTTCGTCGATGCGCGTCGGACGCGGCGTCCAATGATCGCGGCTCCCGCGCTCGATCGAGTTCCGGCCCATCCGGTAGATATTATAGAGCAGCCGATCGCGGTGCCGGGAGGCATGGTCGAGCACCGCCCGGTTTGCGCTCACGGAGTAGTCGATCGACTGGCGGTAATGCCAGAGCTGCGGCGCTATCGGCGCGGTGAGGTCGTTCGACGGCAGCTGGCGCTTGGCCACGAGTGGAATCCGCATCGGCGTCGGGCTGCCGACAATCTCGGTGAGCAGCCCGATCATGTTGTGAAAATAGGTCGTGGTACGCAGACCGCCGTTCCACCACGTCGAGTAGTTGGCCCCGCTGCGCGAGGTCGCACCGGCCTTCGCCTCCTCGAGGAACCGCGTCTGGATCGCGTTGCCCAGCGTCTCCACGCCCACGACGACCATCGGATCGAAGTTGTAATTGAAGGGGTCGCGGAACGGCGGCACGAAGATGATCGTTCCGGCCGGGCCCGACTGGTGATGATTGTACACCACCTGCGGAAACCATTCGAGGTAGAGCTGCCGGTTGATGTTCGTGCTCTCGCTCATCGCCGACAGGTAGAAGTCCCGGTTGTTGTCGTGGCCGATGTATTTTTGGTACAGCCGTGGCAGCCCGCTGGTGGATCGCTTGGTTGGATCCGGGTCGCGCATATACCAGTTGCTGACGAGTTCCTGGCCGTCGGGATTGGCGTGGGTGCAAAGCACGATCACGTCTTTCAGGATCCGGAGCATCTCGGGATCCTTCGCACTCGCGAGCTGCCACGCCGTCTCGATCAATTGATGCGTGCCGACCGTCTCGGTCGCGTGCAACCCGCCGTCGATCCACACGACGGCCTTGCCCTCGGCGGCCAACGCGCGCGCCTGCTCGTCGGTCACGCCTTCCGCGCGCGCGAGCTTTTGCGCGATGTCCTTGTAGCGTGCGAGCGACTTCAGGTTTTCCGGCGCCGTGATGACGAGCATCCACTGGATGCGATTCTCCTCCGTCCGGCCCATGTCAACGAGTTGCACCCGATCCGATTCCGCGGCGAGTTTCTTGAAATACGCCTCGGTCTGGGTGTAGGTCGCGAGATGGTAATCGTCGCCGATGTTGAAACCGAAGTGCTCTTTCGGCGAGGTGACCTTGGCCTCCGCACTCGTAAAAACGGAGAATGCGAAAGTGAGCGCGAGGAGTGGCAGCAGGGGCAATTTCATTGGTGACGAAGGCAAAATGTCGCTGCGCGACGAAGCGCGAACGGCGTCAGCACGCGGACGCTGGCAAATGAAAACGGCGCCGACGAGACTGTTTCTGCGTCTCAATACGCCTTCACCATCCCGCCATCGACGAGCAGCGTCTGGCCCGTGACGTAGCTGTTTGCCGGCGAACCGAGGAAGACCGCGACCTTCGCATACTCCCCGGCGGTGCCGTAGCGACCGAGCGGAATCCCTTTCAACGCGTCGCTTCTGATCTGCTCGAGCGGCAGGCCGCTCTTTTCGGCCCGACGTTGATCAAGCTGGTCAAGCCGCGCCGTGTGGATTCGTCCCGGCCCGAGCACGTTCACGAGAATGCCATCGGGTGCGAGTTCGGCCGCCAGCGTTTTCGCCAGCCCCATCACGCCGGTGCGAAATGTGTTTGAGAGGATGAGATTCTCGATCGGGCTGCGCACACTCGAGGACGTGAAGGTGACGATCCGGCCGCGGGCCTGGCGCAAATGCGGCAACGCCGCGCGGATCGTGCGCACGTAGCTGAGCAGGTTGAGTTCGAACGCGCCCTGCCACGCGGCGTCGTCGAATTGCTCGAAGGTTCCCGCGGGAGGCCCGCCGCTGTTGTTCACGAGCGCAAACACGCCGCCGAACGCTGCGACCGTCTGTTCGACCAGCTGCACGATGTCGCCGGGTTTCGTCATGTCCGCCACGACGTGTCGCGGCTCGTTGCCGGTTGCGGATTTGATCTCGTCGACGGCCCGCCGCAGCTCCGATTCGCGCCGGGCGCAGAGCATGACCCTTGCGCCTTCACGGGCGTATTCGAGCGCGGTCGCCTTGCCGAGTCCGGCGCTCGACGCGCAGACGATGACGGGTTTGTCGGTGAGGCCGAGGTTCATGGCCGTGATTTGTTCATCGATGGGAGCACGGCCACAAGTTGGCCAAGCGGGCCGGACCCTTCGAGCGCGGAATTGGCCGGATGATGATCGCAGAGGAGACGCGATCCATCGGGGTCGCTGGCGGGTTCACGCATCTTCGATCTCGCCGCCGAACGGGATCGTGCTACCTACGAGGCGCCGCCCAGTCCGCCGGAGATCAGTGCTGTCGTGACCGCCGCAGCGATTCAAATGAATGGCTCGCCGACTCACCATCGCGCCACGCTTGCCGGTGAGCGGAAAGAAGTCCGGCAACCGACACCCCTCATGAGACCTCGCGTTACGGCTCCGATGCCGCGGCCGGCGTCGTGAACACGATCTTGCGCACTGATTACGACGGCACTTCACTCTCGTTCGGCGGCAGTATGCCGGAAAAGGAAGGCGGGGCCGATCGGCGGATGACGCTGACCTGGGGCAAGCGGATCAACAGCGGGCGCACCGCGCTCACGTTCATGGCCACTCGTTCAACGAGCGGCTGGCGTTGCGCGGCGAACTGTTCGTTTACGACGCGCGTTCCGAAACCCGCCGCGAGAAGCCGGCGGTGGACGGCCAGGACGAGTTCTACATCCACGCTGGAATCGACAATCCTTTCAATCCATTCGGCTCGCGCTTCTATCATCCGACTGGCGCGCCGAATCCCGATGGCACGAGGCGGCTCGTGGGCAAACGCAACCGGCTGCCCTTCGTGCGCGCGCTCGACCTTTCCGCCGCGGTGCGCACGGAGCGATTCAGCACCGCGGGCACCGCCACCAAGCCGAAAGTCGCGGTCGCTTACCGACCCAGCCGCACGCTGCTCTTCCGCGGCAGCTACAACCAATCATTCCGCGCCCCGAATCTCGTCCAGACGAACACGCAGCCGCTCCAGCGGAACGGCGCCTCCGCCGATCCTTACCGGGCTGACGTGACGCCGCTCCTCACCGACGACTCGAGCAACCGGACGAATCTTCGGATCGGCAACGAAAACCTCACGCCGGAGGAATCCGACACGTGGACCGCCGGCCTCGTGGTCGAGGTGCCATTCGTAAAGGGGCTTTCGATGACGTTCGATTATTTCGAATTGAAGCAGCGCGGAGTCGTCGGCCGGGCGGTGATCATCACCGAGAACTACATCAATCTCGCCGGCCGCGACGTCCGCGGCTGGGAGGCATCGATGCAATATCGTTTCCCGCGCACGCGTCTCGGGCGGTTCAGCCTGCGCTCGGACGTGACCTATGCGCTGCGGTTCAAAACCAAGGAGAATCCAGGTTCGAATTGGGAGTCGTCGCGCGAGGAAAACGGCCGGCCGAAATGGCGGGCTACCGCGAGCCTCGCGTGGCGGCAGGGCGGCTGGTTCGCGAGCTGGTTCACGAACTATGCGGGCGAATTCGTCGACACCTCCGCGGCGACTACCGCCGCCGTGTGGCAGGCGCTGGGTTATCCGGATTACATCCGCCACTACGACAATGACGGACTGGATCGCTACTACTTCCGCGTCGAGCCGGCGATTTCACACACGGTGAACGTCGGTTACGAGTTCAGCCGCCCGCGAGGCTGGCTGCGCCACACCTCCGTGCGGGCAGGCGTGAGCAACGTCCTCGGCGCGGAGCCGCCGTTCCTCGACAACACGACCGCCGGTTCGACCGGCACGATTGCGTCGCGCGGCCGCACCTACACGACGCACGCCTCCAAACGCTTTTGACCCCGTTTTGACGACGAGCGGCCAATGGCGGATGAATCGCGCGGCCATCAAGACGGCACGGTGAGCGCGCGAGGTAGGATGTATTATCTGGAGACTGCCAGGGAGCGGTCATGACGCGCCGCGACCGGCGAGGTTGTCGGGTTGCGGTCGGAGCAAATCGCTGCCACGTATGCCGCCTTTCTTTCATGGCCCGAATACTGCTCGCCGCTGTTTTTGTTTTTGTCGCCACCGGCGTCACCGCCGTCCCCGTCACGCTGAAGCCGGTCACCTCGAAGAACGGCACGGTTGTCGCGGCCCATCCGCAGGCGGCCGAGGCCGGGCTCGCGGTGCTGAAGGCGGGCGGAAACGCGATTGATGCGGCGGTGGCGACATCGCTCGCCGTGAGCGTGGCCGAGCCCTACGGCTCCGGGCTCGGCGGGAAATTGATGCTCCTGTTTTACGAGGCAAAGAGCGGCAGGACTTACGCCGTCGACGCGATGGATGCGGCGGGAAGCGTTGACGTTCCCGCATACGTGCAACGGCCGGTTGAGGATCGAAGTTATGGATACGGGTCGGTTTGCGTGCCGGGGCTGGGTGCCGGGCTCTGGGCCGCGCATGAACGATGGGGCCGCCGAAAATGGGCGGCCAATGTGCAGCCGGCGATCGAACTGGCACGCGACGGATTTCGCGTGCTGCCGAAGACGCGGGAATTTTTCGGCGAACAGGAGAAGAAGCTACGCCGCGGTGATGCCGAAATCGCGCGGCTGTTCCTGCCGGATGGAAAACTCCCCGCGGTGGACACGTTGCTCGCGAATCCCGATCTCGCCCTGACGTTTGAGCTCTACGCGAAACACGGACGCGACGGCATTTATCGCGGCCCCGTGGCGGAGGCGATTGTCGCCGCCGCCCAACAGGGCGGCGGCGTGCTCACGCTCCAGGATTTCGCGCGCTATCAGGCGCGGATCACGGAACCGATTTTCGCCCCGTTTCGCGGCTACACGCTGGTGTGCGCGCCGCCACCCGCCAGCGGCGCCGCGCTGTTTCTGCCGATCATGAAGGCGCTGGAGCAGGAGACGTTTGGCGGCGGACCACTTCGGACGGCGGCCAACCTGGATCGGATTGGCCGCGTGTGGCGTGCGGTCGGACCCGAAGTGTCGCGCACGATCGCCGACGTGCCGGAGTCACGTTTTCTGTTCGAAAAACTCCTCGCGCCGGACTCGATCGCCAGGATTCGCGAAAAGGCGTTCGGTCCGGCGGAGAAACAGCGCAAGGTGTCCGCGCTGGGGCGGGGAGCCGTGCCATTCGCCGCATCGTTGTCAGCCCGCGCGGTGATCGACGAGTCGCCATTCTACGAGAGCGAAATGGCCGCGACGACGCACTGGATCGTGGTTGATCGCGAGGGCAACATCGTGTGCGCGACCCAATCGCAAAGCCTGCATTTTGGCGCGGGCGTGGTGCCGCCGGGAACGGGGATCGTGATGAACGACTCGATGAGCAACTTCAGTTTCGCCGAGCCGAAGAGCATCAATTACGTTGCGCCCGGCAAACGCTCGCGGAGCACGATCGCGCCGACGATCGTGTTGCGCGATGGCAAGCCTGTCCTCGCCATCGGGATTCCGGGCGCGTCGCGGATTCCGACCGCGCTGCTCCAGGTACTGTTGGATCGGCTTGCACTCAACCGGCCGCTGGCCGAGGCGATCGGCGACACGCGCGTGCATTACTATTCACCGTTTCGCAGCGAGGAACCCGAGGCCTTCGAAGCCGAGCAGTCGCTGCCGCACGCCGAAGCCGAGGCGTTGCAGGCGCTCGGGTGGAAGGTCGTGCTATTCGAACCCGCGGGCACCGGCCGGCATTTCGGCGGAATCAACGCCATCGAATTCAACGCTGACGGCACGCGGACAGGTTACGCCGATCCGCGCCGGACCAACGCGGCGGTCGGGTACTAGCCCGCATTTTTTTCGCGACGGCGCTCGAATAAGATGGCGAGGCGCGAGCCGCCTTGCGCCGGACGCCGGACCGCATCTCAATCCCTGCATGCGCATGCAACGCCTTCCGGCCCTCTTGATCGTCACGCTCCTGCCGCTTGCCGCCCAAGCGACCAAGCCGGAGGTGCTCCGGCGGATCGACGCCACCAAGGGGATCTACGAGGAGATGGCGCTGAAAATCTGGTCGTATGCGGAGGTCGGCTACAAAGAGACGCGCAGTTCGGCCCTTCTCCAGGAACAGCTGCGGCGGGAGGGTTTCAGGATCGAGGCGGGCGTGGCCGGCATGCCGACCGCGTTCGTCGCGGCCCATGGCAGCGGCCGACCGGTGATTGCGATTCTGGGGGAGTACGATGCGTTGCCCGGTGTTTCCCAGGAGGCGGTGCCCGAAAAGAAGGAGCGGCCGGGAGCGAGCGCGGGACATGCGTGCGGGCATCACCTGTTCGGTGCGGCGTCGTTGCAGGCGGCGGCGGCGGTCAGGGAATGGATGATCGCGACGGGGCAGCGGGGCACGATTCGGTATTACGGCACCCCGGCGGAGGAAGGCGGTTCGGGCAAGGTCTACATGGTCCGCGCCGGGCTGTTCAACGATGTGGACATCACGCTCCACTGGCACCCGTCGGACCGCAACGGCATCCAGATGGCGTCCTCCCTGGCGAACAAGTCGGCGAAGTTCCGGTTCCGCGGCGTCGCGGCGCACGCGGCCGGCTCGCCCGACCGCGGCCGTTCGGCGCTGGACGGCGTGGAGGCGATGAATCACATGGTCAACCTGATGCGCGAGCACGTGCCGGATTCGACGCGCATCCATTATGTGATTACGCGGGGGGGCGAGGCTCCCAACGTCGTGCCCGCCTTTGCGGAGGTGTATTACTACGCCCGCAGCCCCGGCCGCGAAGTGCTGGCGGAAATCTGGGACCGGCTGGAAAACGCCGCGCGCGGCGCCGCGCTCGGCACCGGGACGAAGGTCGAGTGGGAGGTCACGGGCGGCGTTTACGAACTCCTGCCCAACGAGGTGCTCGGCCGGTTGATGCACGACAATCTGTCCGCGATCGGAGGCGTGAAGTATGACGAAGCGGAAAAGGCCTTTGCGCTGAAGATTGCGAAGACGGTGTTCGGCAAACCGCCGGCACCCGAAGCGGCCGCCATCGTGCCGACCTTCGTCGCGAACCCGCCGCGCGAAGGGGGTGGCTCGACCGATGTCGGGGATGTGAGCTGGGTCGTCCCCACGGTTGGGCTGCGGGCTGCGACGTGGGCTCCCGGCACTCCCGCGCACAGCTGGCAGGCGGTCGCTTGCGGAGGAACGACGCTCGGCTTGAAGGGAATGAACGTGGCGGCCAAGACCCTTGCGGCCACGGCGATCGACTTGTTCACGCGGCCGGAAACGGTCGCCAAGGCGCGCGCGGAACTCGAAAAGCGCCGCGGTCCCGATTTCAAATACACCGCGTTGGTCGGCGATCGGCCACCGGCATTGAATTATCGGGACTGACCCCGCTGGCAGGGCAGACGAAAGCTTCCGGTGCTCCATACGCTGCCCGGAAGTTTCCGGACAAAACTCTTGCCAAGGGGGCGCGGCGTCTCTGTTTTCGACCGCTCTCCATGCAAAAGACCAAGAAGTCCGTTGCCAAGCGGTTCAAATTAACCGCCAGGGGCAAGCTCATGCGCCGCACGCCTGGCTTCCGTCACCTGCTTGGCGCAAAGAGCACGAAGTCCAAACGACGTGCTTCCCGCGACAAGCTCGTGGCCGAGGGCCATGCCCGGGCACTCAAGCGCTGCCTGCCGTTCGGCCTGTAAGTCGTTAGCCGACCGCGCATCCACCATAACTTCGCCGGCGGGTGAAATCAAAAGCCGACCCACCGCGATTAACCTAAAAGGAAAATAACATGGCTCGTGCAACCAACTCCCCCGCGTCGCGCAAGCGGCGCAAGAAAGTGCTGAAATACGCCAAGGGCTATTTCGGCAACAAGTCCAAGCTCTTCCGCTACGCGAAAGAAGCCGTCCAGCACGCCTGGCAGTATGCCTACGCGGCGCGCCGCAAGAAGAAGGGCGATCGTCGTTCCCTCTGGATCGTCCGGCTCAACGCCGCCTGCCGCAACAACGGCATCAGCTACAGCCGGTTCATCGAGGGCCTGCATGCCGCGAACATCCAGCTCGATCGCAAGGTCCTGAGCGATCTCGCGATTCGCGACGAGGTGGCCTTTACCGGCCTGGTCAAACAAGCCCAAGACGCGTTGAAGACCAAGGCAGGCGCGGCCAAGAAGGCCCCCGCCGCCGCCAAGGCCTGAGTCAGTTTCTCAACGCGAGCCCCGGCGGGCTCGCCTCCCTGTTTCCAATTTCAGGAAGGACGGGTCCCGCGCCGCGGGATTCCGTCCTTTATTTTTGGCCACTCACGAATCTTTCTCTTTCCTCTTTCTCTTAATCTTCCTCCCTCCGATTCTGTTTTGAGAGAAAGAAGAAAGATAAAGATTAAGAGAAAGGCATTTCGTCCGCCTCTGCACTTTCCATGCAAGATCAACTTTCCGCCCTTCTCGCCAAAGCCTCGGCCGAATTGCCCGGGCTGAAGGCGCGTCCCGAGTTCGAGGCCGCCAAGGCCCGCTATGTCGGCCCGAACGGCGAGCTCACCGCGCTGATGAAGCAGATGGGCACCGTGCCGAAGGAGCAGCGGCCGGCCGCCGGCAAGCTGATTAACGAAACGAAGACACAGCTCCAGGCGCAGCTCGACGCCGCGCTTGCCCGCATCGGTGCGGCGGAACTTGCCGCGCAACTCGGGCCGGCGGTCGATCCGACGCTGCCTTCACCTGACGTCGGGCCCGGCACGTATCATCCGCTGACCCTCGTCCGCGAGGAGATGTGCCGGATTCTGCGCAAGGTCGGCTTCGTGGTGGCCGACGGACCGGAGGTTGAAACCGAATACTACTGCTTCGATGCGCTGAACACGCCGTCCGATCACCCGGCACGCGACGAGAAGGACACGTTCTATTTCCCGGACTCGGCGCGTTTCGGCAACGTGTCGAAGAAAACTCCCGAGGAGAAATACCTGCTCCGCACGCACACCTCGTCGGTGCAGATCCGCACCATGCTGAAGGGGCCGCCTCCGATCCGGATCGTTTCGCCCGGTCGCGTTTACCGGCGCGACACCACGGACGCGACGCACAGCGCGAACTTCCACCAGCTGGAGTGCCTCTACGTCGACCGCAACGTCACGGTCCGCGACCTCAAGGCGCTGCTCGATTACATCTTCGCGTCATTGCTCGGCAAGGACACCAAGACGCGATTCCGGCCGCACTATTTCGGCTACACGGAGCCGAGCTTCGAGGTGGACCTCAGCGCGCGTCACCTGCCGAAGGTGAAGAAGGAATGGATTGAAATCGGCGGCTGCGGGATGGTCGACCCGACCGTGTTCGAGGCGGTCGGCTACGATCCCGATATCTGGAGCGGCTATGCGTTCGGCATGGGCCTCGAGCGGCTGGCGATGCTCCTCTACGGCATCGATGACATCCGTTACTTTTACCAAAACGATCTGCGGTTTTTGAAACAATTTGCCTGAAGTTACTCCCGCGAATCACGCGAATGAACGCGAATACACCCCGGTTTGTCATTCTGAGGCTTGGCGAAGAATCCAGCACACTGTCCGCACGCGGTCGCGCCGCTGGATTCTTCGGCAGCCCTCAGAATGACAGGTGTTGGGTATTCATCGCCTCGTTCACGCAATCCCACCTGCTCCAGCACTCATTCGCGTAAATTGGCGTGATTCGCGGGCCACAAATTTTCCAGTGAAAATCTCTCTCAATTGGCTGAAGGACTACGTGCAGCTCGACGCGTCCGTCGACGAGATAACCCGCGCGATCACTTTCCTTGGCTTCGAGGTCGAGGGTGTTCAGCCCACCGGTGCGCCGAAGCTCGAGCACGTCGTGGTCGGCGAAATCCTCACGCGCGCGCGGCACCCGAACGCCGACAAGCTTTCCGTATGTACGGTCGATGTCGGCCCGGCCGGCGGGGTGAAGACGATCGTCTGCGGGGCGCACAATTGCGATGCCGGCAATCGCGTCCTGGTGGCGCTGCCCGGCGCGGTGTTGCCCGGCAATTTCCAGATCAAGGAGTCGAAGATTCGCGGCCAGGCTTCGGCCGGCATGATGTGTTCACCGGACGAAATCGGCATGGGCTCGGATCACAGCGGGCTCCTGATCCTCGACGGGAAGCCCGCCCTCGGTACGTCGATCAACGAGGCACTGCCACCGGGCGACACGGTTTTCGACATCGAGATTACGCCGAATCGTCCGGACGCTCTCTCGCACCTCGGCATCGCGCGGGAATTGGCCGCGTGGTTCAAGCTGCGGCTGATGTACCCTCAGGAAAAATTCCACGGCGCGCTCGCCGACGAGGGCCCCCGTCCTGATTTGCTTGCCGGCGTCCGGGTCGACGCACCGGAGGACTGCCCGCTCTACACGGCTCACGTCATCACCGGAATCAAGATTGGCCCGAGCCCGGGCTGGATGCAGGAACGGCTCAAGGCCGTGGGCCTGCGTCCGATCAACAACGTCGTCGACGTCGGCAACTACGTCATGCTCGAGACCGGCCAGCCGCTGCACGCCTTCGATGCGCGCAAGCTGGGCGGCAACCAGATCGTGGTTCGTCGCGCGACCGACGGCGAAAAGATCGTCACGCTCGACGGCAAGGAACGCACGCTCAGCAGCCGGATGCTCGTCATCGCCGATGCCAGCCGGCCGGTGGTGATTGCCGGAATCATGGGCGGCGAGAATTCCGGTGTGAGCGACGACACGACCGATCTGGTGCTCGAGTGCGCGATCTTCAAACGCCAGTCGATCCGCTGGACCTCGCGCAAGGTCGGGCTCACTTCCGATTCCTCCTATCGTTACGAGCGCGGCGTCGATCCGCATGGCGCACTCGAAGCGGCGTACCGCGCGATTGACCTCATCATCGAGACGGCGGGCGGCCGGGTGGTCGGACCGGCGTATCGGATTGGCGGTGACATCCCGTGGCAGCGCGAAATCGTGGTCACGCACGACTACATCACGGAAAAAATCGGTTTCGACATCCCGGCCGAGGAAATGCGCGCCGCGTTCGAAGCGCTCGAGCTCACGGTGACGCGCGAGGAGGAAACCGAGCATCCGGCTCGCGGGCCCGCGTGGACGGTCAGCATTCCCAGCTGGCGTGATGACCTCGATCGCCCGATCGACCTCGTGGAGGAAGTACTGCGGTTGTACGGCACGGAAAAAATCCCGGTAACGGCGGTGACCTCGCCCGGTTTGCTGGTCGACGATGATCCCATCGTACTCTTCAACCGGCGCGTGACCGATTACCTCGTCGGCCACGATTTCCACGAGTGCGTGAACTACACGCTGCGTCCGGCGAAGGAGATCGCCACGTGGGTGTCGCAGACCGCGGCCCAGGAACTCGCGCTCGCGAATCCGTTCGTCGAGGATCAGTCGCACCTGCGGCCAACGCTGATCACGGGATTGATGGAATCGCTGCGGCTCAACCAGTCTCGCGGCGTCACCGTGTCGCGGTTATGCGAGACGGGCCGGATATTCATCGAACACAACGGGCAGAACCTCGAGTGCGCGGCGGCCGGATTCATCATCGCCGAACCGGTCGGCGCGCGCAACTGGCTGCGTCGCGAGCCGGCCGACTTCTACGCGGTCAAACATCACGTTGGGGCGATCGCCGCGATCGGTGGAGTCGATCTAAACTGGCAGCCGCTCACACCTGTGATCGGCCCCTACGGCTGGCAGGAGGGGCACTCCGCGTGCGCCGGCGACATGGCTGACGGCTGGGTGGCGCGGTTCGGGCTGCTGAATCTCGCGATGGTCAAGTCGCTCGGCATCGAGGGGAAAGTGTACGCCGGAATTTTCGCGCTGCGGCCGGAAAAGCTGTCGGCGGCCGAAACGCGCCGCCGGTATTCGGACTTCAGCCTGTTCCCCGCGGCCTGGCGCGATCTCGCACTGGTCGTCGACACCGCCATGCCGGCGGCCGACGTGGAAAAAACGCTGGCGAAGGTCGCGCGCGCCGCGACGGGCAATGCGTTTTCCGTCGAAGCCGTGAGCGTGTTCGATGTCTACCAGGGCAAGGGGCTGCCGGACGGAAAGAAGAGCCTGGCCTTCAATCTCGTGTTCCGCTCGTCCGAGCGAACGCTCACCGACGACGAAGTGAACGCCGCGTTCACGAAGATCCAGAGGGACATCACGGCCGACGGGAAGATCGCGATCCGGGCCTGACCTCAGGGCAGACCCTGGCAGGCCGCTCCACGGCCGACTCCCGTCGGCCCCGTTCAGGCTGGACGGCTCAGGCGAGCGCCTCGCGACAGTACTGAACGCACTTCGCCACTTCCGCGACCGGATTTGAACCCTCCGGGATCTTGTATTCGAGTTCGATGTCGCCCGGGAACGTCCACTTTTCCTTCCGCATCAGCTGGCACGCGCTGCTTGTTCTTTCCAACCCAATCGCGGCGGTTGACGCCGTCTCCCTGAAGACAACGCATTTGGCCCTTCAAGGTTTCTGGTTCCGGCAATCACCGGCCCGGGCCGGGTGGCTTTCCCGGCGGCGTGATGTTCCGCCAGAGTTCGACCTTGTTGGACTGATGATTCGCCCCGAAGAGGCTCGGTGCGCCGTTGCCGTCCAGGTCGACGATTCGCATGCTGTGATTGCCGTTCGTGCCGATCACCTGTTTCGTCCAGCGCTTACCACCGCCGTGGTTGAGATAGACGGAGACATTCTGCGGGGCGTCGCCCTGCAGCATTGCAGCCGCGACGATATCAGGCCGGCCGTCGAGGTTGAAGTCGGCGATGCCAACGAAGTGCTGCACCGTCTCGATGTCCGGCTCGACGACGTGCTCGATCCACCGGCCCGACTTTGCGTTCGCGGGCGCCTCGAACCAGGAGATCCGATACCGCTGGCCTTTGGGTTCCGACGGCGACAGCGCGATATCGAGCCGGCCGTCGCCGTTGAGATCGCCTGTGGCGACGAAAACCTTGTCCTGTTTCCATTCGGGTCCGAACACGCGGACCGGCCAGCGGCCCAACAGGTCGCCGCGATTCTCGAGCCAGGTGCCGTTGATCACGACGTCGAGGTCCCCGTCGCGATCAAGATCCGCTGCCGCCAGGCCCTCGCCATCGGAGATGGTCTCGGTGGCACGGGTCCATGTATCCAGCGACTCCTGACGATAGATGAACAGGGTGGCGCCTGACTTGCCCCGACTGAGGTTCTGGTTGCGTGCCACGATGTCGATGTCGCCATCGCGGTCGAAGTCAGCCACCTCGATGTCGTGGACGGCATCCTTCGCCACATGGTGCGGTTTCCAGTCGGGCGCCTCGTACCACGCAATGCCGTCGCCGGCGATGGCGATGATGTCGGGCTTGCCGTCACGATTGAGATCGACGACCTCGAGGTCGGTGCCGAATTTCCCGGCGAAGTCGATGACGTGCTTGATCCAGCCCGGGTTCTCATACCAGACCAGCCCGCCGCCACGCCAGCCACCGGCGAGAAGATCCACGCGGCCGTCGGCATTCAGATCGGCGGCGCCCTTGCCCCAGATGCTGGCCGGGCCGGCGTCATCAATCACCGTATGATGAAAGGATGCCGGCCGCGGCCGCGCGTCCGCGGCCGCGCCGGGCAGGGCGAAAGCCAGATGTACTCCCAACGTCGTGACCCACGCGAGTGACAGGCGCAGTTTCATGTCGCAACTATGAGTGATCCGGCCCGGCCACTTCCAGCACGTGTTGTACCGAGCGATGCGACATCAGCCAATCGGTCATCGGTCATCTAAAATCTGTCATTTAGAAAACCCGACAAATTCAATGGATTGGAAATTGCCAGATGCCCGATGCCAGATGCCCGGTTTCAAGATTTCCAAGAGGGACGCCCTTTGGTTGCGGCCCGTGGTGCCGCGGTGAGAAACGCGCGACCGATCCAGTCCGGCGTGGTTACCGCGGAAAGCGCGCGCGATCGATTCCCGGAATCACCCGCAGCGCATTCTCGTGGTAGACCTTTTTCAGCACCTCGTCGGGCAGATCCAGCCCGTACATCCGCCAGTAGGCGTGGTACTTTTTGTGATACGGGAAGTACTCGTCGGCGCTCTCGAGCACCCGGAAGTAGGTGCGATATTCGTCGGGCACCCACGAGTCCTTGCCCATCAGGATCCGGTCCTGGTACTTGATGAAGAACTGCCGCGCGAATCGCGGCTGCCGCGCGGGTTCGTAGATCACCGCGCCGAGTTCGGTGACCATGTTCGGCATTTCGTCCATCAGCCTGCCCAGTTGCGCGAGGTCGTGGCCATACCAGCCGAGGTGGGCGTTGATGAAGGTCGTGTTCCGGTGCTTTCGAAAAACGGCGTGCTGCTCCGCCATCAGCGTCTCGAAGCTCGGATAACGGTCCGCCGGCCGCGCGCGGGTGGGGTACATCGTCAGTTCCAGCCAGCGTTCGTTGTTCTTGTCCAACGGCAGGAAGAACGCCGCCGGCTCGGCGGTGTGGATCAGCACGGGAATGCCCAATTCGCCCGCCTTCGCCCAAACCGGATCGATGCGCGGATCATTGGTCGGGACTCGCTTGCCCTGCTTATCGCGCTGCGTCATCCCGAGGTTCTTGAAAACCTTGAGCCCGCGCGCGCCGCCCTCCTTCACGTCGCGTTCGAGTTGCGCGGCGGTCCGCGCGCCCCATTCGGGGTCGTCGATGCCGTCGAAGTTGATGTTGGCGAAGATCACAAAACGCCCCGGCGCGACCTTCTCCATCAGCGCCGCATGCTCGCGCAACGCCGTTCCCGAGCCGCCGCTGAGGTTGACCATCACCGCCATGTTCATCGCGTCCATCTCGCGCACGACGCCGGCGAGCGACGATTCGGTGTGGCGCCGCTGGTGGTTGTGCACATCGATGAACGGAAATTTTGCCCGCGTGATCTCCTGGCCCGGGACCTTGAGCATCGAGACCGGGTTGTACTCCTCGAACGACATCGTCGCCCGCCCCTCGACCGGTCGGGGCTGGGCGAGGAGCAGCGGCATGGTCGCCACGGCGAGCAGGGCCAGGCGAATCGGTGACGGCGGGAGAGGGTGGTTCATCGGCGCGAGGAGTAATGGGAAGGCGTGGCAGCGGTTCGGCGGTGGGGTGGGCCGATGCAACGCGGACGAACACAACTCTCGTGCCATCCCGCGTCAAGGGATGAGCTATGCCTTGGTTCCCAGACTCTGGTCTCTGGTCTTTGGTCCCTGGTCTTCGCTGGTCGATTTTGCCCGTTGCCTCGGTTGGCCGAGTTTGCACAACTGCGCGCTTTACGGCCGCCTATGTCCCAACCCACCGACCTGAACATCGACCACGTGGCGAAGCTCGCCCGGCTGGCGCTGACGCCCGAGGAGAAGGCGACATTCGCCCAGCAGTTGGGCGACGTCCTGCACCACATCGAGCAACTCGCGAAGTTGGATGTGACGAATGTCGAACCGAGCGCGCACGCTTTTGCGGTGGAAAACGTCTGGGCCGACGACGTCCCGCGGCCGGGACTTCCGGTCGAACTCGCGCTGAAAAACGCGCCCGCGCAACGCGATCACATGATCGTTGTGCCGAAAGTCGTGGAGTGAGTTCTCTTCGGTCAATGCGAGTGCGGCTTGAACGGGAGCGCGGGCATCTTGCCCGAAATTTCTTCGGAGCGGGCGGGACGCCCGCGCTCGCAGGGAAAACCGGTTTGTTTCACGTCCAGGGATTATCGCTGAATGTCTGAGGTTTTCTACCAGTCCATCACGCAGCTCGCGGCCGAGCTCGAGGCGAAGAAACTCTCCGCCGTCGAGTTGATGCAGGCGGTGATCGCGCGCACGAAAGCCGTCGAGCCGCGGGTGCGGGCGTTCAACTCGTTCGATGAGTCGGATGCGCTTGCGCAGGCCGCGGCGTCGGATACCCGCCGTGCGGCGGGGCAATCGCGCGGGCCGCTCGACGGCATCCCGGTCGCGTTGAAGGACGTGATTGCGGTGAAGGATCAACCGTTGACCGCGTCGAGCCGGATCCTCGCGAATTTCGTTTCACCGTACGACGCGACGGTCACGACGCGGCTGAGGGACGCGGGGGCGGTCCTGTGGGGGCGCTGCAACTGCGACGAGTTCGCCATGGGTTCGTCGACGGAGAACTCCGGTTTTCATGTGACCGGCAATCCCTGGGATGTCACGCGAGTGCCGGGCGGCTCATCGGGCGGAAGTGCGGCCGCGCTCGCCGCTGGTGAGGCGATCGCCACGTTGGGCTCCGATACCGGCGGTTCCGTTCGCCAGCCAGCGGCGTTGTGCGGGGTGGTGGGAATGAAGCCGACGTATGGCCTGGTTTCCCGTTACGGGCTGATCGCATATGCCTCGTCGTTGGATCAAATCGGCCCGTTCGGCCGGACGGTCGAGGACACTGCGACGGTGCTGCGCGCGATCGCCGGCCATGACGAACGCGACTCGACGTCATACCGCGCAACGATTCTGGATTACCGCGCCGAGCTCGCGGCGCACAAAGGTCCGTGGCGGCTCGGTATTCCGAAGGAATATTTCGGCGAGGGGCTCGATCCGGAAATCGGCGCGGCCGTCGAGCAGGCGATTGCGTTCTACAAATCGCAGGGCTGCGAGATCCGTGAGGTGTCGCTACCGCACACGCGGTACTGTCTCGACACGTACTACATCATCGCGACGGCCGAGGCGTCCTCGAACCTCGCGCGTTACGACGGCGTTCGTTACGGCCACCGCTCGAAACAGGCGAAGGATGGCGTCGACCTCTCCTACCAGTCGCGCGCGGAGGGTTTCGGCGCCGAGGTGAAGCGGCGGATCATACTCGGCACGTATGTGCTCTCGAGTGGCTACTACGACGCGTATTATCTGCGCGCGCAAAAAGTCCGCACGCTGATCCGGCGCGATTTTCTCGAGGCCTACAAGGACGTCGACGCGTTGATCACGCCGACGTCGCCGGTGCCGGCGTTCAAGATCGGGGAGAAGAGCGATCCGCTCGCGATGTATCTTTGCGACATCTACACCATCGGGGTGAACCTCGCGGGTCTGCCCGGCATCAGCGTGCCGTGCGGCTTCACCAAGAGCGGCCTGCCGATCGGCGTGCAGCTAATTGGGCAGCCGTTCCAGGAAGCCTGCCTCCTCGCCATCGCCCACGCCTACGACCGTGCGCACGACTGGAACACAAGACACCCAATCCTCTGAGTTGGCGACACAGAGGCCACAGAGGTGACACAGAGGACACAGAGATGAATGCAGAAATCAACCAGCCCACAGATCAGATCATTGGGCTATTGCTTAACTTCCGTTCCACAATCCTGACGCGCGGACTCAAGCGCCTTGCTCTGTGACCTCTGTGCTCCCCTCTGTGTCCTCTGTGTCTCCAAATCAATCCGGCTACGAAGCGGTCATCGGGCTCGAGGTGCATGTGCAGGTGAAGACGCGGTCGAAGATTTTCACCCGCGTCGCCGCCGGCTATGGCCACGAGCCGAATACACTCACCGATCCCGTCGTGCTCGGGCTGCCGGGTGCGCTGCCCGTGATGAACAAGGCCGCGCTCGATGCCGTGATCAAGGCGGGCCTGCTGCTCGGCTGCGACATCGCCCCGGTCTGCAAGTGGGACCGGAAGAACTATTTTTATCCCGACTCGCCGAAGAACTATCAGATTTCCCAATACGATCAGCCGATCTGCCGCGGCGGGTCGGTCGAGATCGAGCTGCCCGGCGCGGCGCGCAACGTCATGGGCGGACACAAACACATTCCGCTCACGCGCATCCACCTCGAGGAGGACGTCGGCAAGCTTAACCACTTCGCGTCCGATTCGCTCGTCGACTACAACCGCGCCGGCACGCCGCTGATGGAGATTGTGTCCGAGCCCGCGCTGCACTCGGCCGAGGAGGCGTTCGCGTACCTGACGTCGCTCCGCGCCACGATGGTTTACGGCGGCATCTCCGACTGCGACATGGAGAAGGGTCAGCTGCGCTGCGACGCGAACATTTCGATCCGGCCCGTCGGGCAGACCACGCTTGGGACCAAGGTCGAGCTCAAGAACCTCAACTCGATTTCGTTCGTGCGCGATGGCATCGCGCACGAGATCAAACGGCAAATTGGCGTGCTCGAGCGCGGCGGAGTCATCGTGCAGGAGACGCGTGATTATGACGGGATGACCGGCACCTCGCAGTCGCTGCGGACGAAGGAGGAGGCACACGACTATCGATATTTTCCGGATCCGGATTTGATGCCGGTGCGCGTGGATGACCCATGGAAGGAACGGATGCGCGCGGAATGCCCGGAGCTGCCGTTCCCGAAGCAGCGGCGGTTCATCGAACAGTATCAGCTGCCGTACACACTCACCTCGGTGCTGGTGTGGGATCGAGCGCTGGCGGATTATTTCGAGGAGACCGTGAAGCTCGCTGGTGTCGCCAAGGCGCAGACGGTGGGCAACTGGATCGTGAACGACCTTCTGCGCGAGCACCGCAAGTCGCAGGCTGCGTTCGCCGATATCAAGGTCACGCCGGCCCACCTCGCCGCTAACGTGAAGCTGGTCGATTCCGGCGCCGTGCTGCCGAACGCCGCGAAGGAGATTTTCATCGAGATGTTCGCCACCGGCGACATGCCGGAAGCGATTGCCGAACGCCGCGGACTCAAGGCGGCGCCCACGGACAGCGGTGAACTCGAGCAGTGGTGCCGCGATGCGATTGCCGGCAACGCGAAGGCGGTCGCCGAATTCAAAGCCGGCAAGGAAAGCGCGATCAACGCGTTCAAGGGCCCGGTGATGAAGGCCGCGAAGGGCAAGGCGAACCCGAAGCTGGTCGACGAAACGCTGCGACGGCTGCTGGCGGCGATGTGACGCCGCCGCGGCCTCGGTTGGCTCGGAGCCTTGAACAGGCGAAACGGGTTCGGTATTTTGGCTGGCACCGAGGGCGTGCAAGACGCTCTCATCCTCCCCCCATGGCCATTCACGAAGAATTCAGCGACGTCCTGCAGAATCTGGAATTCGCAGTCGTTACCCTGTATCGCCGGAACCCGGAGATGACGGACTACGTCGCGTCTCGCGCTTACGAAGCCGCGTATGAGCGGTACCGGGCCGAGCACCGCGGGCATCCGCCGAAGCCGCACGGTCTGACCGGCCTGGATGCCGAAGCCTGTCAAGCGGTCTGCGACGTGTGCGAATTGCGGCTCGGCCGGAGTCCCGAGGCGAGTCGAATCAAGCCAGCCATCGAACCGATCACGCTGGAGGAAACCATCGCCTGCCTGCGCCGGCTGGCGAGGTCGGTCAACCTGCACACGAATCGCGCCGGGAGGCAGGGCTATCTGAACTTCGTGGCGCATTTCGTCCGATGAAACTGGAGCGGGGCGCGCAATGATCCCGGGTGCCCGGCTCGAATTCTGCAGAAGGCGCAGCAATGGACCGTCCCCGCCGTTGCCTCGACAAACCAAACTGGCGACGCTTGCCTTGCCACCAGCATGACGGCGCAGGAAGCATTCGACGCGGCGAGCAAGGGCGGCTTCAACGATCTCGAAACCGTTCTCGCCCTGTGCCGCAAACACGGCGGGTACTGCGTCATCGGGGGGCTGGCAGTGAACACCTATGTGCGCCCGGTTTTCACCATGGACGCCGACATTGTCATCGCCACCGACAAACTCCCACTGATGCGCGCCGATCTCCTTGCCGCCGGTTTTGCGCTGCACGAAGAGGAGTGGTCGCTCAATGCGCAAAGGCAGGATAGCGAATTGCGGATCCAGTTCACGAAGGATCCGCGGTATCAGCCGTTCCTTGCGGCAGCGATTCCGGCCAAAGTCCTCGGGTGCGAAGCTCTGGTTGCTTCGCTGCGGGATCTTGTGACCGGCAAGCTGCTGGCGTGGAGCGATCCGAAACGGCGGCTTTCGAAACGGAAAAAGGATGAAGCCGATTTGATCCGGCTCGCCGAGGATCATCCCGAGGTACGTGCCCTGTTGCCGGACGAGCTGCGCCGCCAACTTTAGAGGACCGGAGTTTTCACTCGGCGGGTTTGTAGGCAACGGACCGATTCCACTCGCGGCTCGTTTGGATATCCGCGTTCAGCTCAAAACCGCGCAGCGGTTTTGCCTAAGCCGGGAAATCGTGAAGGGCACGCTGGCGGAAGGTGCACCCGAACACGCGGTGCCTTCGTCGCAGAGCAGAGTGTGAAATTTCCCGGCTGGCGCTTGACCCCTGCCTGCCACCCCGGTGCGATCGTAGGGAATGGAAGGAGCCGATCATCCTGCGCCCTCATCGACCCAGACGCAGTCCGAACTGCCGTTGGACGCTGCGATCGAACTGAGCGTGACGTTGAAGGTGGCGAACGGGAGCCTGCTGTTCGAATGGACGCTTCGGGGCGAACCGGCCGCAAAGACGCGGGGCAGCCTCGTGCCCCAACCGGATGCCGGTGTCTTCTTCCGTTTCCAGGCCTTCACGTTTCAGTTCGAACCGGAAGGAATCGGTTCGCGGGATCGCTGCGGAGTGGACCCGACGTCGGTGCATGCGTTGATGCGGCGGATCCGGGCAAACACCCCAATTGCTTCAGTCGTAGGGGTGGGTGTGCTTTCCGATGTCGATCTGGGTCCCGCCAAGGCGGGGCAATGGCACCGGTTGGTGGTGCTTCCAGTTGACGCGGGGTGGAAGTGGATCGGCCGTCTCGTGGTGCAGTATACGCGGCTGCTCGAGGCGCGCCTGGCCCGGCCGGGAGGTGCTGGCGCGGATGGACCGCGCGCGAGAGATGCCTTGTATCTGGTGGCGGCGGCCCAGCTCGGCGTGGCGCCGGATCCGGCCACGCGCACGCGCGTGATGGGTGACGTGCGGCGACCGGTCGAGCCGGCCTTGTTGGACTTGCGAGTCATCTTTGACCAGGTCGAATTCACGACCCAATTCGAATGGAGCCGCGCCGGGAGCGGCGAAAGGGCCGCGGTTGGCGTCGTTCGGGGGGCGGCTCTCGGCCGGTTGAGCTGGCAACTCACGGTCGGCGACGTCGACGAACGGCCCGAAACATCGCCGGCGGATCTTAACGGTGTGCGGGAAAAACTCGGCCGGTGGTTGCAGCGGTTCCGGGCCGACCGCGCCCGCATCGCGGTTCGGTGGAAGAAGCCGCAGCCCGGGACCGACGAGCCCCGGTGGGAACAGGAGCCGCCATTCCCGCCGGACGAATCGCCGTATCCTTTTATCGAGGACAACGTCCTCGCGATGGGCGAGGCGTTTACCTACCGGAATTCGCCGCTCGGCCGACTGGCCGCCCGGATGCAGGCGGAGCAGGGAATCGACTTCGAGAGCCACGCCCGGCGTCTCGAACGCAAGGAGAAGAAGCGCGCGGAGGAGGAGGCGCGACGGAAGGCGACGGTGGCGCGGCTGGCGGAGGAGCGGCGGCAGCGCGAGGAAAAACTGGCTGAGCAACGCGCGGCGGCGGAGACGAAGAGAAAGGCGGAGGTGAAACCTGCCGCCACGCCGGTGTGGGCGCGGGTGCGTCTCCCGATGCCACCGGTGCCGGTGGCGGTGAGGCTGCCGCCGCTCGCGTTTCAGGACACCGCATTGCCGCTCGGGGACTTGAACGGGATCGCGCTGCGTGAGCAGGCGGCTTTGTGGTGGGTGTCGAACCAATCCGACGACCTGCTGTGTCTGCCACACTGTCGCATCCAACGGCTCGAATACCAGCTGCGGACGGCGCTGCGCGTGCTGGGGCCGCTGCGCGGGCGCGCGCTGCTTTCCGACGAGGTCGGGCTCGGGAAGACCATCGAGGCGGGGCTGGTCACGAAGGAGCTGCTCACGCGCGGCATGGTGAAACGTTTTCTCGTGCTGACGCTGCCATCGCTCGTCGATCAATGGGCCGAGGAGCTGGACGAGAAGTTCGGCCTCGCCGCCGTGACCACGAACCAGGCCGTCGCCCGCGAGGATCCCGCGCGATTCTGGCGGGAGAATTCCGGCATCGTGGCGAGCCTGCACACGCTCAAGCAGCCCGCGCAGCTCGAGATCGCGCGGCAGGTGCACTGGGACATGCTGATCGTCGACGAGGCGCACTACCTGCGCAACCGCAGCTCGCTGGCGTGGCAGGCGGTGAACGCGTTGCCGCGGCAGTTCCTTCTGTTGCTCACGGCGACGCCGGTACAGAACTCGCTCGAGGAACTCTACAACCTCGTCACCCTGTTGCAGCCGGGCCAGTTGCCTTCGCCGAAGGAGTTTCGCGCGCGGTTCCTCGATCCGCAACGACCGCGGCAGCCGCGCGAGCCGGAGGAGCTGCGGCGGCTGCTGGGACAGGTGATGATCCGCAACACGCGGGCCAATGCCGGCATCGAGCTGCCGCCACGGCGGGCGGAGACAGTCGTGTTCCCGCCCGGGCCGGCGGAGGCGGAATTCTGGCGCGAGTGGGAGAGCGAGTTTCGCGCGCGCCTCGAAGGCTTGGGCGCGAGCCAGGCGAGCCTGTGGGGGCGGCTGCTTTTGCAGGCCGCGGGGAGCAGCCCGGCGGCGTGGCGCGCGGCGCTGGAAAAATTTCCCGACGCCGCCGCCGCGCGGGACTGGAGGGAACGCGCGCCGCTCGAGGGCAGCTGGCGGCGCAAGTGCGAGCTGCTCGTGCCGCTCACGCGGGGCGAAAACGGGGCGGTCATATTTACCCAGTTTCTGGATACGCAGGCGGCGCTGGCGGAGTTCCTGCGCGGCGCCGGCGTGGCGACGTTTGTCATCAACGGTTCGACCCCGGCGCCCGAGCGGCAGCCAATCACGGAGGAGTTTCGGCGGAGCGGCGGCGCGCTCCTCCTCACGCACAGCGGCACCGAGGGCCGCAACCTGCAATTCTGCCGGACGCTCGCGAACTTCGATCTGCCGTGGAACCCGATGGAAATCGAACAGCGGATCGGGCGGCTGCACCGGCTCGGCCAGCGGCATCCCGTGCACATCTGCAATTTCGTTCAGGCCGGGACGCTGCAGGAGCACCTGTTGCAGGTTTTGCAGGAAAAATTGAACCTGTTCGAACTGGTGGTTGGCGAGACCGGGCTCGTGCTGGGCGAACGATTCAGCGGCGACGAGTTCGAAGAGGAGGTTTTCCGGCGGTGGCAGACGAGCGAAGGCAAGGTCGCCGAGGCGATGACCGGGCTCGGCGAGGAGCTCGCCCAGGCGCGGGGCCGCCACGACGAGGTGAAGCAACTGGACGAGACCCTGTTCGCGCACGACTTCGAATCGACATGAAGCTCGATCGCATCACCTACGAGCCCGGTGCCCTCGTCGATTTTTTCGAAAAAGGGCTGACCGCGTCGGGCGCGCTCTGTGCCCGCACGTGGCACGACCGGCTCGAGGTGGTGGCGGAAGGCCCCGCGGCGCGGCTGTGGAACGCCGACGGCGCGCTGCACTCGGTTGAGCTGCAGTTTGCGCCGGTTGGGGCGAGCGGCGCGCGCGCGGCGGGCCGCGAGGTCTTTCCCGGCTGCCCGCTCACGTTCCAGCTGGCCGAGGCGCTGCGGCCAGCACCGCTGGCCCTCGAACGCGTGGTGCTCGCCGCCGACGGGCCGGCCGCGCGGCCGCCGGATGCCACGGTGGTCGAGAGGCTTTGGCGCAATCAGTTTCCGGATACCGTGCGGTGGCGGCAGGCGGCGCCCTTGGCCCGGGATTTCCATTTCTCGCTCGTCGCCCTGGTGCGCTGCGAAATCCAGGCCATCGACCAGCATTGGTCGCTGCACCGCGTCGCGCTTGCGCTGCCCGGCGGCCAGAGCGACGAAGGGCTGGCGCGCGAAATCGGGTTCGCGCGTGTGGACGAATCCGGGCCCGGCCTGGACGCGTGGCCGGTGCCGGACCCGGCGGAGTGGAGCGCGATGCTCAGCCGGGTGATGGAGCAGGAACTGGCGGGCGAACTGGCGGACGTCCGGGTGCGCCAGGAAAACCGCCTGCGCCGCGAGCTGGATCGCGTGGACGATTATTTCGAAAACTACGAGCGTGAGCTGTCGGAGCGCGTACGCCGTGGCGGCAAGGTGAAGCTGGCCGACCGGCTCGCGGCGGCCAGGGCCGAGCACGCCCGCCATCGCGCCGACCAGGTGGCGCGCCACGAAATCGTGGTCGTGCCGCACCTCGACACCCTGCTGCTGGTGGCGGAGCCGGCGTGGCGCGCGGCGTTGCACGTCGCGCGCGCCCACCAGCCGCCGGCGGACGTCACCGCGCGCTTCATCCCCCGCGCCCGGCGGTGGGAACTGGGAAGACTGTAAGACTGGGAAGACTGGGAAGACTGGGAAGACTCGGAAGACGCGGAAGACTGGGAAGACCTGCCTTCGGCGTCTTCGCCCTCCTTCTTCGGCGTCACGCCGTGCCGTACATTTCCACGATGACCTGTCGGAGCTTCGCCGCATCGGCGGCGGAAAGGGCATCGATTCTCCTGACCAGCCGGTGGCTGCTCAGGGTGCGAATCTGCTCCACGGCGTTCTCGGCCGGCTTTCCGGCGCAGCGTACCGGCAGCCGGCTGCGCCTGACTATCCGATCGTATTTCCCATCACGCCGCGCTCAATTGCCGGACGTGCGAAACGTCGCGTTGGCTGACCGGGCGCAAATCCGACGCGGAAACGGTGATCACCGCGATCGTGCGCCCGGTGAGCGTCATGAACTCGACTTCGAACGCTGCGCCGTCCCGATGAACATGCACAATCGTGCCCACGTCTCCGGCCTCCAATCCGCTTTCCGGCCGGCTCCGCGTCAGAACGACGGGCTCATGTTCCTTCAGCGTGACAATTCAGTCCAACCGCGAATAAACGCCAATTAACGCGAATGGGAACCGGGTCTCGAGGGGGGCATGGAAACGCTTCGCCAAATGGTGACCTGAAATTCAGGTCGGCAACTCTCTCCAACCCACTCTGCGAGTTGCGTCCATTCGCGTCCATTCGCGGTTGTCCACTGAAAACGGGTCGGCTGATGAATGGGCAATTTGCCGGCAAAGGGGTTGATTCGCCAAGCGGATCATCGTGGTGGGCCGTGAAGCGATTCCACAGCGACCACGGCAGCGCCGCCTCGTCGAGCGGGGGCATGAACTGCGCTCGCGCGGCCCGCCAATCCCGGCCCGGGGCAAATTGCTCCAGCCACCAGCTCCGCCACCGTTCCAGCGTGCGCCGGTCCACCCCCAGTGCTTCCTGCAGGGCGCTCACGCGCTGCGCCGACAAGCCGTGCCGCAGCGCCGCCAGCAGCACCACGATAAAGCCGGCGTCAACCTTGCGGCCCAGGAACCGCACCGATCCGGGGGTCAACCGGCGCCGGCAGCCTTCCTCGGCACAGCAAAAACTATCGCGGCGGGCCTCGGCGTTCACTCCTCGCACCTTGCGCGGATAGTCCGCCCGATGGAGCGCACCTCCGCACCGACAACCCTACCGACAACCCTGCCGGCAGGCTTGCGCCGCCAAATCCGCATCGACCCTTGTCAAAACCGGCCACAACGCTGAGCGTGATCGCCAGTCCGTCAGATAGCTTTCCCCTGTTTTCGACGAATTGGGATTACTAGTGGGAATCAACTCTGCATCGATGGCAGCCACCGAGGAGCATCCTGAACACTTTTCCACGGGTAGCTTGTTGTGGCCGGTGCCCGCATTGCCGTTTGCGGCCCGTGGTGAAACATTCCCTGCGACGGCATCTATCGGTTGTCTGGCTGATCTGCGCGACCTCGGATTCCTTGAGGCTGCTCACCACCTTTGCGTCGACGTTGACCGGAATGCGCCGCCGGGAAAGCTCGTCGTTAGCGTGCGAATTCCGTCCGACCGGCTCTAGCGAGCTCGAGCAATGGTGCCGCGATGCCATCGCCGCCAATGTGAAAGCGGTCGCTGAGTTCAAGGCCGCAAGGACAGCGCGATCAACCCCTTCAATAGCCGGTGATGAAAGCCGCCCGGGGGCAAGGCCCGCCCGAAGCTCGTGGGTGAGCCACGGTAGAGACCAATCGCGGCAATGTAGAAAGGCCGCTCCGCGACGGGCCGCTACGCCGAGCCGGGCGACTCAGGCAGCCGTTGGGGCAAATTGCGATGGCCGTGCATCGCTCGCCGCATGATCACCCCATCGTCGGTCGCCTCGAAAAAGAGAAATCGTCCGACTTGCGGACGTTCATGGACCAGGCGTAGCCAGGCGCGTGCGGACTCGGGTCTTGATCCCAGCGAAGTCGTCGGGTGTCAGGGGAGTCGCTGGCTGGCCGACCGCCTCCAGCAGCCATGCTTCCAGCTCCAGGGTAATCTGAAACGACCGCTGTTTTTGGTCGCGAACCAGGCGGATGACGTTGTTCACGAGTTCGCTGGCGTCGGTGCAAACTCCGTCGCGTACCTGCTCTTGCAGGAAGGCTTCGACATCTCGGGCCAGGGCGATCGTCATGGTTGAAGTTTCGGACGCTCGCTCCCGTCTGTCAAACCGCTGGCCACGTACCGACGGCATCGCAGAGGGACGCGGACGGGGTCATGTCGCGAATCGCGACAAAGCCGAGAGTTGCCCGAGGAAGGCCGCTCGCGGCGGAGCGTTTCCGCTCGATGGTCGATAGCTGACTGCATGCGAAAGCCGCGATGGATTCGCCGATGCCGCGAAGCGAGATTGCGACTCAGCAAACACGTCCGCGCGCCCGACTACCTGATCGAATCTCCCATCACGCCGCGCTCAATTGCCGGACATACGACACGTCGCGTTGGTCGACCGGGCGCACGTCCGAGGTGCGAACGGTGATCACCGCGATCGTGCGTCCGGTGAGCGTCATGAACCCGACTTCGAACACCGCGCCGTCCCGATGAACATGCACAATCGTGCCCACGTCTCCGGCCTCCAGGCCGCTTTCCGGCCGGCCCCGCGTCAGAACGACGGACTCATGTTCCTTCAGATTCATGCGCCCAATGGATAGGCCGTTACCGAAATATCCGTTCACTTCGTCGCAGCTCGCGACGATTTGGAAATCTTGTTCCGAGCGAAGCGACATCAGCCAATCGGTCATCTGAAATCTGCCATTGGAAAAACCGACGGATTGGAAATTTCCAGATGCCCGATGCCAGATGCCCGATTTCAAGATTTCCGAAATCATCGCGAACCGCACCGAAGTGAACGCTTATTAGCATGCCGCTGTCGCCCACTGCCACCCGGGATTTGCTGGCGCAACTTGGCCACCAGCCGAAGCGGTTCCTTGGCCAGAATTTCCTCGTCGATGGCAACATCGTCCGGAAGTCGGTGGAACTCGCACGCATCCAGCCCGACGACACCGTCGTCGAGATCGGACCGGGGCTTGGCACGCTTACCGCAGCCCTTCTCGAAACCGGGGCCGACGTCTGGGCGGTCGAAAAGGATCGCAACCTCCACGCGCATCTCGAAGCCACGCTCGCGCCGCGTTTCCCCAACCGGTTACACCTGCTGGAGGGTGACGCGGTGGAACATCCGCTCGCCAATCTCCCGATCGAGCACGCGCGCGGCGGGTTCAAGATCGTGGCCAACCTTCCCTACGCCGTCGCGACGCCATGGCTCGATGCCGTGCTGTCTGGTCCGCTGCCCATGCAAATGGTGCTGATGTTGCAACAGGAGGCGGCCCAGCGTTACGTCGCGCATCCGGGCTCGAAGTCCTTCGGCGCGATATCGGTTTTCCTCCAGGCGGCCTACGATGTGGCCCCGGGCCACAAGGTGGCGGCGGCGTGTTTCTTTCCACGACCGGACGTGGAGTCCCAGCTGCTCAACCTGATCCGCAAACCCGTCCCCTTCGTTTTCCCGGCGAAGGTAAAGGCCCTCATTCGCGGCTGCTTTCAGCAGCGCCGGAAGCAGATCGGCGCGCTGCTCAAAGCCCGACTGCCGGCTCATTCGCAAAAGTGGCGGGAACTTCTGCAAACTGGTGGTCTCTCAGACCAAACGCGACCAGAGGCGATTCCAGTTGAGTGGTGGGTGCGTTTCTCGACGATGCCACCCTTGGCTTGAAAGCCCCCGCCGCCCACTACTGAGTTAACGCTATGTTTCGACTTACCTTCCTTCTCGTTTGTGCCGCCATGGCGGTATCCGCCCGCGCCCAGCCGCCGGAGGCACCGCTCGTGGGAAAGGTCGAAGGCAGAACCTACCTCTCGCCCACCGGCATCTTCAAGGTTGCCGTGCCGGTACTGCCGGAACTCGGCGGTGAGATCACGGATACGCCGAACGTCGTCACGTTTCAGGATGACTTCAACGTGCACGTCAGCATCGCGGCTTTTCCGCAGGACGCGACGCAGCGGTGGGAGATGTCCACGCGCGGCTTGAAGGACTACCTGATTTATTTCTTCAGCAATTTCGTCCTCGCCGATTTCAAGGAGACCTTCCAGGGCGTGAAACTCGAGAGCGCGAAGTTCATGCCGAGCCTGCTGGACGGCGCGCTGCTGACCTACCTGCTGATTCCGGACGGCACGATGTTTGCCGATCGGGTGCCGCAACTTGCCACGAGCGATCGCGTGGTGATTGCGAAGCGTGGAAACCTGCTGTTCGTCCGAAACGGTCACATCTTCGTCATCAGCACCGAGCTCGCCGAACGCGCAATCGAGGGTGCGGCCTACAAGAAGACCGCAGTCGAAGAGGACGAAATCCTTCGGCAGCGGCTGCTCGACATCCTGAATAAGATCCAATTCGCGAAGGTCACGTCGGCCGAGGAGCCGAAGGCACCGGCGAAGAAATGATGGTTGGGCCGCGGGCGTCCGAACCGTGGCTGGAGAAGTGCGTACGGGCGTCTCGCCCGTGAACGTTGAGGGTTTCGCCCGTGAACGTTGATCGTTGGGAATTTCGCGAACGCCGCTTCCCTGGGAGCGCGGGCATCTTGCCCGCCCTTGTAGTCGTCCTTTCGGGGCATGGCGGTTGGCGCAACCGGCGCAATTATCGTTCTCGTAATCGTTATCGTTTTCCGACGTGCGACACTGAACCCGGGAGAAAGAGAAAGATTACGAGAACGAGGAAAGAGATCCAGACCCCAGGTCGAACGCCGGTTCGGCAGGGCAAACTGGCACGGGCATCCCGCGCGCGGGTCTGGGAATGGTCACGTAGCTGATTGATTCGGCTGCGGTTCCCGCCATGCCGGGGAGGACGGCCATGCAATCTGGAAAGACAATTCCGAAGCTGACCCGACGCGCGCCGCGGATCCTGCTGGCGCTCGGCGTCGCCGCGTGCGCGCTTCTGCTCGGCGGCTGCGTTTACTTGCGCCTGCTCGAATTGAAGCGGCAGTTCGCGCACTTCGACCGGCATTTCGTGCTCCAGACCCACGACGGCGTTCGAATCATCGCCCAGAACCCCGTGCTGCTGATGGATGACGTGCGTTGGATCGGGTTGAGGCCCGAAACGACGCAGCGATTGGGACAGGCCGAACAGTGGCATATCCGCTGGGTGAAGCAATTGCCGCCGGGCGTGACGGAAAAGTCGTCGTTCTACATCGCGCTCGATCTCACGTTCGCCAATGGAAAACTCAGCGGCATCGCCATTCCTGAATCCTACTTCGCGCTGCTGCCGAAGGATTTCTTGATTGGCGTAATCAAGAGCCTTGGCGGTGCCAACGTCGACAAATTGTCACGGAAGGTCGAAGCCGCGATTGCGGCCGATGATGTCCGGCTGGCGCGGCCGAACCTGCCGACGGTCGACAAGATTCTAGGCGTACCGACGGAAGAGCGCGAAGACGGACCGCACACGATTCAGCGTTATCGCTACATTCCGGCGACGAAGGAATCGCGCGCGGGAGTCTTTGAAATGACGCTGCGTTACCACACCAAGTCGGGCGAGTTGCTGCACTGGCAGGGCCGGACGCCGATGGGCAACATCGCGTTTGATTTCAGCGGGAAACCCGCCCGCTGATAGCGGGCTCAGGTGACTCCAATCGAGTCGTACCGATTCCGGTTAACCGCGAATGGGCGCGCAGCGACACGAATGGAAAGAGGTGGCGCCCCTGCCGCGACGATGTCTTTCGTTGAGGTTAAAACCCTAAACGGAGCCTTTTTTCAGCGCCTTACGTTTCGTGACTTGTCGCGTGAGCCCGCCACCGGACGTAGTCATCACCGGGCCCTGTCAAATCCGTCACTTGGTTGTTTGTGGTCAAGATGTTAACGACGTAGCATCCGTCCGCTCGCCCGGATTCGCCGATGGAAAGCCTTTCTTCAGGGTTGGCGTACTCTTCATGTACTCTTACTTCACTCTTCCTTCCCGGTCCGCATTAATCCGCGAGCCGGGACTGCCGAGCCGGGGGCTTACCCCTATTTTCCGCATCCGGACCGGGTCGTTCGGCAGAATAGCCGCACGTTCGCTCGCGTAATAAGGGACAGGTCAAAAAATGATCCGTTCGCTCCCGTCATAGGGACAGGTCAAAAGCACGCGCTGTAAGGGACAGGCAAAAAAAGACGGGACTGCGCTCCAATCCATGCGGGCGAGACGCCCGCGCTCCCAGGGACGGCACCGTGCGGGCGTAAGGGACAGGCGAAAAAAATCGCGCCCTTTTCCCGATCCCTTCTCGCTTCCGCGGATGCCTCTTTCCGATTTCATCCTGCGCGACGCGACGGAAGCGGATCTGCCGGCCATCGTTGAAATCTACAACGCAACCATTCCCGGCCGGGTGGTCACGGCTGATACTGAACCGGTCACAGTCGACAGCCGCATCCCGTGGTTTCGAGCGCACAATCCACGGACGCGGCCATTGTGGGTGGTGCTCGATCGGGGCGACGTCTGCGCCTGGCTGAGCTTCAACTCATTTTACGGCCGGCCCGCCTACAATCCCACCGCCGAGGTGAGCATTTACGTTGCGGAAAGCCATCGGCGTCGCGGACTCGGGCGCGAACTGTTGCAGCGCGCCGTTGCGGAGGCACCACGTTGCGAGATTCGCAGCTTGCTTGGATTCATCTTTGGCCACAACGCGCCCAGCCTGCGCTTGTTCCAGCAACAGGGCTTTGAACATTGGGGGCACTTCCCACGTGTCGCGGTCCTTGATGGAATCGAGCGGGACTTAATCATCGTCGGCCGGCGCATCGTGCCGTGACCTCGATAATCGTGGCGAACTGCGTGCCGGCGTAGGTCGCGCGCTCGCCTGCCCTGAGCGAAGCCGACTGGGCCGCGCAACGACATTCCGGCCCGCATGCCGCAGTTGCGACGCGAGGTCGCAACCCACAGCCGGTTTTCGCTACGACCAGCAGGCGGTCTCTGTACTCTGATTGTCAGACGGGGGAACACGGATGGCTGCATCGCTGCCTTGCGACGGTATCAACGCGATCCCAAGAAACCTGTTCTGCTCACGCCTCACGCTCCTTGCCACGACCGGCGGCGCCCGGATATTCGTTCCTCATGCGCTCTTCACGGCTGTTTACTTCCGCGCTGTTGCTGGGTGCGACTGCCCTCACTCCCGGCAATGCCGCTGAGCCCACCATGAAAAAAACCTTCGGTCTCGTCATCCATGGCGGCGCGGGCGTCATCGTCCGCGAGAAACTTTCCGGTGAGCGCGAGGTGGAGTATCGCGCGGCATTGGAGAAAGCGCGCGACGCCGGATACGCCGTCCTGGCGCAAGGCGGCAGCGCGCTCGATGCCGTCGTGGCGGCGATTCGGCCGATGGAAGACTCCCCGCTCTTCAACGCGGGCAAGGGCGCCGTCTTCAACGCCGACGGCCGGTGCGAGCTCGATGCGTCAATCATGGATGGGCGAACGCTCGGCGCAGGTGCGATCGCCGGCGCGCAGCGCATCCGCAATCCCATCACGGCAGCGCGTGCGGTGATGGAAAAATCGCCGCACGTGATGTTCAGCGGCGCCGGCGCGGATCGGTTTGCGAAGGAACTCGGGCTCGAGCTGGTGGACAACGCGTATTTCCAGACCCAACGGCGCCGCGAAGAATTGCTGAAAGCGAAGGAAAAGGAAAAGCGGGAACGCGAGCGGAAGGCGGCGCTGGGCGTGAAGGGCCCCGCCTTTGCCACCCTCGATGAAAACGACTCGCTTGATCGCGAGTTCAAATGGGGCACGGTCGGCTGCGTGGCGCTCGATCAGCACGGCAACCTGGCGGCCGGGACATCCACCGGCGGAATGACGAACAAGAAATTCGGCCGCGTCGGCGATGCGCCGATCATCGGCGCCGGCACCTACGCGGCCAACGCCACGTGTGCCGTCAGCGCGACCGGCCACGGCGAGTTCTTCATCCGGATCGGAGTCGCGCGTGATATCGCCGCGCAGATGGAATACACGGGCGCGTCCGTCGTCGCCGCGGCGGAATCCACGTTGGAAAAAATCGCCCGGCTCGGCGGCGATGGCGGCGTCATCTGCATCGACAAGGACGGGAACATCGCGATGCCGTTCAACTCGCCCGGGATGTATCGAGCCTTTCGCCTCTCCAACGGCACCAGCGCCGTAGCCATCTTCAGCGACGAAAAAGGAGGGAAGTGAGGAGCAAGCCGCGCCACCCCGACTGCGTGGCTCCCATTAGGCCGTGTTTTCAAACCTCGTTCCAGAAACTCGGCGTAGCGGAACGCGTGAGCGTTTCGTCGGTATGGCGAAAGCCTCACGGCTTCCGCTACACCGGCTTCGGGATTTGAAGACACGACCTAGTCCTTAAGACTCTCAGTCCCTTGGTCCTTGGTCTCTCGTCTCTGGTCTCTAGTCCCTGGTAGTCCGCCGTCGCCACACGAGGACACCTCCGAGCCAGCCCATCCATGCCAGAGCGGAGATTAAGGCTCCGGCCATAAACATGCGGGGCCGGTACTCCATTCGTAGCCGGTGATGGCCCGTGCGGAGCGGCACCGCCCGCAGGATGTAGTTGGCCGGCATCAACTCGTAGGTTTGCTGCGCCGAGCCCGGCAGCGCGAGCGCCCGCCAGCCGCTGCTATAGAGATCGGTGATCAGCAGGATTGCGGGCGTGGTTACCTCGGCTTCGATCGTCATCGAATCGGTGTCGGATGCGGTCACGCGGACGGTACCGGCGGCGGCAGATGCGATCGGCACCGGCGACGGCGCGCGTTCGAGCACCACGGTATGGCGCGGATCGAACGATTCGTCCACCATCGCGGCGAAGATGGCGTCGCGGCTGGCGATGACGCGGTGGCCGGCTACGAGCAACGCGCGCGGCAACGGATTCGGGACATTCACCACCTTTGCACCGGTATCAGATGGCACGAACGCGATGGGGCAGCGCAGCATTGCATACAGCCGGTGCACGATCCGGAACTGAAGGTTCTGGGTCGCGAAATTCGGATCACCGCCCTGGGTGAACGTCATGAACTCGGCGTAGCGCTTGAGCACACCGGGATCGTTTCCCCACAGATCCGCCGCGCCCAGCAGGTATCCATTGTTCGGACGCAGCAGATTCAGCGCCCGGTCCTGCGTCGGGTTTGGACCGACGAACTGACGTAGTTCGACCGGCATCGCCGCCGCCACCGAGGTCGTCGCCAGATGGGGGACGACGAACTGGATCAGGTCCAGCGGCAGGAGGGCGACGACGGCCCAACGCCAGCGCGGACGCGACCTTCCGGCGAGCAGAACGCCGCCGAACGCGAGCAGAATGATCGCAGCGCGAATCACCGAAGCAGCCGCATGCGCCCCGGCACCGGCCGGGAAAACCGGCAGTGCGATCAGCAGTTCCTCCGGCGCGCGGGCCAGCAGCCACGCGAAGATCCCGCGGACGATGGCGGGCTGGGCCCAAAACAGTGCGGCCAGCGCGGCGAACAGCCCGGCGACCGCGAGGGATATCACGCCAATCCGCCCGCCATTCCACCGCTGGCGGATCAATCCATCGAGTCCGCCGCTGGCGGCCATGGCGAGGAACAGTACCGCGGGGAAAGTGAACTTCGACATGCCGCGGAACTGGCCAAAACCCGGCACGTACTGGTGCAGGAACGCGTAGACCGGCAGATGGCGGCCAAGCGCCAGCACAATGAGAATGGCCGCCACGAGCCAGTCGGCCCGCGCCCGCCGGCGGTATTCGTTATCCCAACACGCCACCACCGCGCAGATCAGCATACCCACGCCGAAATAACACGACATCTCCCAGAGATAGCAGCGGCCCCAGTACGGGTGTGCGCCAATGTCGGCATCGCCAAAGAACCCGGGGGCAATCGCGGTGAACAGGTTTTCCGGCGGAAGCGCAAACGAGCCTGAGAAGCGAATGTCCATTTTACCCTGCCGGATGCCCTCCGCCGCCGCTTCGATCCCGGGCAGCAGTTGGGCGGCGGTCAGCAAGGCCGCGATGCCACCCGCGATCGCCACCGCCGGAAGCGCGCGCCGCCGGGTCGCCGGCTCGAACCCGCTGGCCACCAGCGCGTGGATGCCGGCGGCGATGCCGAAAAAGAACACGTACTGAACCTGGCCCGCGAGAATCTGCATCGCGATCGCAGCGGTCGCGAGCAACCCGTCCTCCGGCCGGCGATCGCGCCACCACGATTCGAGGCCGGCGAAAGCCCACGGCGCCCACGCCATCGTGCACACGTTCGATAGATGGCCGGCGTAAACGTGCGGAAAGACGACACCGCTCAGCGCCACGCAGAACCCGGTGACAGCGGCCGCGACCGGATGCGTTCCACGCCGGCGCGCCCAGAACGCAATACCGGCGGCGAGAATCCCGAGATGCAGGAGAACGGAGAACGTCAGCGCACGCTCCAGCGGCAGGATCAAGAAGGCCACATTGAGCGGATACAGGAGGGCGGATTGGAATCCGCCGAGAAACGGCTGCCCCGAATAGACGTAAGGGTTCCAGAACGGGAAATCACCCGCCCGCATGCTCTCGGCCGCGAACGCGCGCCAAGCCACGAACTGACCGGTGAGATCGGTGTGGGGCGCGCCAAGGGTGAAGCCCTTGGGAAGCATGAACGTGACGGCGAGCGCGACGGTAACCAGCGCGGCGACGCTCCACCACACCGGGTGAATTCGTATGTCCGCACGTGTCGCGGTTGCGCCGGCGCGATTGGACTCGGCCCCGCGAATGCGCGTCGATTCCTGTTCGCGACGCGGTGAAGTCATGGATTCACCCTTGTTCGCTCGAGTTCCTCCAGCCGCGCCCTCGCCTCCGCCAGTTCGGGTCGCAGTTGGAGCGCCCGGCGCCAGGCATCGACCGCCTCGGCGGTCCGACCTTGCGCTCGCAGCACCTGCCCAAGGTTGTAGTATGCCTCCGCGTGTTTCGGATTCAGCCGCACTGTCTGCGCCAATTCCCGCTCCGCTGCCGCCAGTTGTCCCGCCCGCGCGAGGGCAATGCCATGGTTGTAGCGCGTGTTCGCCGAATCGGGCGCGAGCGCAAGGGACGCCTGGAAATGGCGCAGCGCCTCGGGAAGTCGGTCGAGTGCTACGAGGGCCACGCCGCAATTCGCATGGCCTTCCGCGTCGGGTGCAGCCGCCAACCCGCGTTCATAGTGCGCGACCGCCTCGGCGGTGCGGCCCGCCAGATGCAGGGCAACGCCGACGTCCTTGTGCGCCTTGGCGTACCCGGGGTCGAGCCGCAGCGCCTGCTCGTAATGGCGGAGGGCATCCGCGACCTTGCCGGCGCCCAACAGAGCGGCGCCCAGGTTGCAGTGCAGCTCCGCGGATGCCGCGCCGAGCTTTTCCGCCCGGGTCGCGGCGGCGAGGGCCTCGTCCAACCGCCCGAGTTGCGCGAAGTAATTCGCCGCGTTCACGTGCGCGTCACCATAATCCGGACTCAGCTGCCGCGCCTGATTCGCGTGCGCCAGCGCCGCGGCAAAATCTTTTCGCCGGCCCAGCGTGACGGCGAGGTTGTTGTGTCCGACCCAGGCGGCGGGATTTTTTTCCAGCGTATATCGCCACAGCGTTTCCTCGCTCTGGAATCGCGCCGCGTGCTGCCGCGTCGCGAACACCGCAAGCCCGAGCACAAGCGCGGCCGCCGCCGCCAAAACCACCCGGGTCCCGCCCCACCGCTCCCATGCGCGCCCGCAGCCGGCACCGGCGAGCCCGACCACACCAATGAGGGGAATGTACGCAAAGTGATCGGCCACCCACGCGAAGTGGAGAAACGCCATGGTGACGAGGCCGAGCACGGGAACAAGATGCAGCGCGAACCAGCCGAACCCGAGCAAGGCATGCCGACCCCAGCTGCCCCGATGACGCCAGCACCACCACGTCACGCCGGCGAGCAGCGCCCACACGAGGATTTGTCCGGCGGCGGATGCGGCCGGAATTTCGCGGGGATATACCGGCAGCAAGCCCACCGGCAGGATTGTTTTCCACAGGTAGAACCCCATCGCCGCGCCCGCACGTCCCATGCGCTCGAGGGTGCCGCCAGTCACGATTTCCCAGCTGCCAATCGCCCTCGCGTGCTGAAACCAAATCGTCACTCCGCCGAGCACGGCGGAGATGGCGAAGAACGGGGCGACTGTCTTCAGATCGCGAACGCCAACGGTGTTGCGGCGCCACCAGATGAACAACAGCAGGACGGGCGGCAGCATGACGACGGATGTCTTGCACAGACCCGCGGCCACGAACGAAACCAGCGCCAGGATGTAATCGCGACGGCGGCCGGACGCGGTGAAATCCACGAATGCCGTTGCCGCCAGCAGGAGCGGCGGCAGCGAGACCGCATTTTTGAATTCGGCGATCCATGCCACCGACTCCACGGTGAGCGGATGCACGGCAAACAGCATGCCACCCAGCCACGCCCCCGGCTGCGGGCAGCCTACTTTTCGAAAGAGCCGCCAGGCCAGCAGCGCACTCAGCAAGTGCAGCGCGACGTTGGTAATATGATACGGCCGCGGATTGTCGGCCCACGCGCGCCACTGGAGCCATTGCAGCGCCGTCTTCAGCGGAAAGTAGTCGGTGGTGGTCTCACCACGCCATATTTTGCCCAGCCCCGCCGGATCCTTGATCAACGCATTGCCGATGATCTCCGCCTGATCATCCCAGACCCACGTGCCGCCAATTGCCGGGGCGAACGCGTAAGCGCCAACGACCACGATCCCGACCACACCAGCCCAAAGCCACCCGCGCGCGGAGGCCCGTTGCACGCGGATCGATGGCGCCGCAGCAGTCATGCGATCAGACTGCTTCGCTGGCCACGGCGGTCGCACCGCCGCTCCATGCACCGCATGGAGAATCGATTTCACCGGATATGGCGCGGGTCGACTGCATGAGCCGGCTCAGCTGGTATCACCACACGCCACCGGCCGCACGCCGCGTTCACGGTAAATCCGGCACACGACATCGAATACCTGCTCCACGGCGATTTGCTTCATGCACTGGTTATCGCGGCAGGCGGTCTGGCGGTTGTTGAACGCGTTCACGCACGGACTGCACGCAAGCCCGAGCCAGACGGGATGACTGCGCGGCCCGAGCGCGGAAAACAAAGCCGGCGTTTCCGGTCCAAACAGGGCCACGACATCAATCGTCGTCATGGACGCGAAGTGCGCCGGCCCGCTGTCGTTGGTCACGAGAATCCCGGCCAACTCATAAATCGCGAGCAGCTGCCGTAGGGTGGTCCTGCCCGCCAGTGAAACGCACCGCGGCGAATCCACCCTCGCGGCGAGCTCGTTTATCGCCGGCGCCTCGACGGACGCGCCGGTGAACGCAATCACGGCATCGTCGAACGTGTGAAGGAGTCGTTGCGCCAGCACGACATAGTTGTCGCCGTCCCACTTTCTCAATGGCAGCAGATCGCTCGCGTTCGCATTGAGAAGCACGACACGCTGCCCCTCGCGGATTCCGGCCGCCCGGACGATCTGTTGTGCTTCCGCCCGCTCAGCGACCGAGATCCGCACCTGCGCAATCGCGGGTTCGAGCGGCGGAATCGCGGGAAACGTGGGAAATCGCGTTGGCGACTGATCGAGCGCCATCACGAGGCTGGTGAACAATCGCGCCGTGTGCAGGTGCGGATTGTACAGCACGCGGTGGGTCATCAGGTCACCGCGATACGGGCCTTCGCCAAAATAGGTGTGGAAGCCGACGCGCTGCCGGGCGCCGGTCAACCACGCAATCGCCGCGGAAAACCGCGTGAAAAACTCCATGTCGATGCAGGCATCGATACCCAGTTGGCGAATCTGCCGCAGCCGCGCAAGTCCGCTGGACGCCATCGTCCAGGGTGACGCCGTACGGACCGTAAGGACGTTCGCGTCAGGCAGGAGCCCCAGCACATCGACCACGAACCGGTTGTTCTCGAAAACGAGAAAATACACGTTTTCGCGACCAACCCGCTGGACGGCGCGAACCAGTGCGTCATAGGCCAGCACGGTCGAGCCCTGCTCGGCGAGTTTGAGAAAGACGATGCTGCGGCCGCTGCCGTCCGCGTCGCGGCCGCCAAAAAGATCGCCAACGTTACGCAGCAGCGTGAGGACAAAGCAGAGCGGCACGCCGACGCGGCGATCCAGCCACTGCAAGGTGCGGACCTTTTCGCCGAAACCGCTCACGGTTCAATCTGGGGATGAGCAACGAAGCGTTGCGCCGCTGGACGGGGCATGAACCACACGAAAACGGCCCGGCGCCCCCGGCGAGTACAATCTGAGTGGGAGTGATGGCACCGCTCATCGTTTTCCAGTGGCACCGGCTTCCAGCCGGTGACTGGAGTTTGGCCAATTTTCAGCGCCAACGGCGCGTAGTCCCTCAGCCCAGGCCAACGGCCTGGGCTGAGGGTTACGATTGCTCCGGCCTGAAAGGCCGGGACAAGGCTCAAGCCCAAACATATCTTTCATCATAGGCTGCCTGGTAGCGTTCGAGGAAGCGGCGGTATTCCTCTTGAAAGGTCACTTTCTGGTGATGCGTCTCCTGATTGCGGATATAGGTGACAACACTGTCGGCATCCGACTGACTTACCGAGAAAGCTCCGTAGCCCAGGACTCGAGATAATGATTGGGGCACTGATGAGGCGTGGTCGCAGCCTTTCAGGCCGCGTCGCTGACCCCATATTACCCCAGGCCGTTGGCCTGGGCTAAGGAATTCTCGCGCCGTCGGCGCTGGAGATTGGCCAAACTCCAGGCACCGGCTTCCAGCCGGTGATGTATTCGATTACTACATTCGAAGAATCTGCGGCAGGATGCCGCAGCCACTTTACCGAACGGCGGAGGCACACCCGGTGCACCCACATGAACGGCTGCGTTTTTCGACCCGGGAGCGCGGGCGTCTCGCCCGCAATTGGCACTGGCTGGAGACTCTTTCTCTTTCGTAATCGTTCTCGCACGACCGTGTTTTGCCGCTGGAGAACGAGAAAGAGGACGAGGAACGAGAACGAGCCCTGGCATTCTGTTTTCGTACGGCTTGCCGAGAGGCACCGGCATCAGGCCGGACACTCGCAAGACCAATCGCTCACGCCGGCCCGAGCAGCCGCTGCACCTGCTGGACGTCCTTGTCCCCGCGGCCCGACAAATTGATCACGAGGACCTGATCCGGCTTCATCTCCCGGGCACGTTTCAGTCCGTGGACCAACGCGTGCGTGCTCTCCAGCGCGGGAATAATGCCTTCGAGCCGCGAACAGAGCTTGAACGCATCAAGCACCTCGTCATCGCAGGCGTACGCGTAATCGATCCGCTGACGATCGCGGTAAAATGCGTGCTCGGGCCCAATCGCCGCGTAGTCCAGGCCGGCGCTGATCGAATGGGTCAGTTCGATTTGCCCATCGGGGTTTTGCAGGATGTAGGTCTTGCACCCCTGGAGCACACCGAGTTTCCCGCCTTCAAACCGCGCGGCGTGATCGCCGCGTTTGATCCCGCGGCCGCCGGCCTCGACGCCGACGAGCCGGACCTTTTCGTCCTCGAGGAAATCGAAGAAGAAACCAATCGCGTTCGATCCGCCGCCAACACACGCGATCATTTCGTCCGGCAGCCGGCCTTCGCGCGCGAGGATTTGCTCCCGCACCTCCTGGCCAATCACCCGGTGAAAATCGCGGACCATCATCGGATATGGATGCGAACCCAGCGCGGAGCCGAGAATGTAGTGCGTGCCGCGGACATTCGTCACCCAGTCGCGCATCGCCTCGTTGATCGCTTCCTTGAGGGTCTTCTGGCCGGCCTCGACACCGCGGACTTCGGCGCCCATCAGCCGCATCCGAAAAACGTTCAGCGCCTGCCGCTCCATGTCGACCGAGCCCATGTAAACGACACACTCGAGCCCGAACTTGGCACAGACGGCCGCCGTCGCCACGCCATGCTGGCCGGCGCCGGTCTCGGCGATTACGCGCTTTTTCCCCATCCGCCGCGCGAGCAGCACCTGTCCCAGCGCGTTGTTGATCTTGTGCGCGCCGGTGTGCAGCAGGTCCTCGCGCTTGAGATAAATCTTCGCACCGCCGCCGTGCTTCGTCAGCCGCTCGGCGAAATAAAGTTCGGTGGGCCGACCCGCGAACTCCTTCAGATGGTGGCGCAGTTCAGCCAGGAAACCCGGATCCTTCCGCGCCACTTCGTAAGCCGCGCCAAGTTCCTGGAGCGCCGTCATCAATGTCTCGGGCACATATACACCGCCATAAGGGCCGTAATGGCCGCCGGCGTCCGGAAGGGAGTTGCGGTCGAATTTTTTTGCGGCAGCAGGAACTGACATGGCCGGACAGACTGAATGTCCGGTTCCAGCCGAGGCAAGACGGGATCGGAAGAAGACGCGGAAGACTTGGAAGACGGGGAAGACTTGGAAGACTTGGAAGACGGGGAAGACGCAGGAGACTCGGAAGAACGGAAGAGTCGGAAGACCTATGAGTCCACTCCCACCCGTTTCACGGAAACCAGGGTGAAGTCGTCGCGCTGGGGGGTATCGCCGGTGAAACGCTGGACCTGCTCCATGATGGCGTCGTTGATCGATTTGGCCGAACCAGCATGGGAGTGCCGGACCACATCAGCCAGTCGCGCGCCCGAAAACTCCTTGCTCAAATCATTCGGCGCCTCGGTGACTCCGTCGGTGTAGAGCACCAATAAATCGCCGACGGCGAATGGTTCCGTTCGATCGTTGATCGCGCCGGCAAAAAGTTCGTCGGGCGCCAAGCCCAGCGCCATGCCTTCCGACCCGACGAACTGCGCTCCCGCGCCGCCTTGCGTGGCATCGCGACGTACGAGAAGCGGCAACTCGTGGCCGGCGCGCGCAATCGTCACCTTGTCCGCGACCACGTCGATGATCGCATAAAGCATCGTGACGTAGAGGCCCGATTGGATGTCAGACGCGAGGGTCCGGTTCAGTTCGGTGAGCGCCGCGGCGGGGGATGGGTGGCGGGGCGCAATCTGCCGCAGGTTGGTGCGGCTTATTGCCATCAGCAGCGACGCTGGAATCCCCTTCCCGGATACATCCGCCACGGCGATCCCCAGCCTCCCCTCCGGCAGGGTGATGATGTCGTAGAGGTCGCCGCCCACCCGTTGCGCCGGCGTATAGCGGGCGTCGATGTCGAGGCCCGGAACACACACGCGCTCACGGGGCAGCAGCATCTGCTGGATCCCCCTGGCGATCGACAGGTCCAGGTCGAGTTGCTTGCGTTGAATTTGAAGGTGGAGGAATTCGGCGTGGTGCAGCGCCAGCGCGGCCTGCTCCGCCAGCGATTGCATGAGGGTGAAATCCTCCCCGGTAAAAAACTGGTCCCCGGCCGGGTTCGTCACCGCGAGCACGCCGAAAAAGTGCTCCCGGAAGGTTAGCGGCACGACGATGACCGATCGCACCGCGAGCGCGGAATCGTCGTGCTTGACCATTCGCGGATCCGAGGCCGCGTCGGCGAGAAGTTCGCCACGCTGGCTGCGCGCCACCCGGCCGACGACCCCCTCGCCCACTGGAAATTCCTCGGCCTTGAGGACCTGCTCGATGAATTTGGCGCGCGTGCCGGTCCGGCCCTGCATCGCAGCGCCGAGCGGCCGATGCGGGGGGAAAAGTCCCTCCACGGCGATCGCTCGCATCGTGTCACGGCCGGTCTTTTCGAAGATGCATGCGCTCAGGGCGCCGGTGCAGAGGATGGAGGCATGCACAATCCGCTGGTGCAGTTCCTCGCGCGACAGTCCCTCCCCGAGCGCCTCGGTCATCAAATGCATGAAGTCGACCAGCCGCTGGCGATCCTGCGCCAGTTTCTGGTTCAGCTCCTCCAGCCGATCGGCTTCGCGGCGCATCCGGGCGAGCGGCAGCAGCATCAATGAAGCGCCGGCCACCAGGCCGATCAGGATGAACCACACCATAAAGCGAGCGTTGTGGCAGTCGCGGTGATCACGGGCAATCGACAAAGCGTCGGCGTGGTGAACGCGGAAAAAAGCCAAGGCGACAACCGCTGGGGGCGACCACGGGCGAGGCGGAACCGTCAGCCTCCCCGCGAGCTCCGGATCCTGACAAACTTATCAGGAGGAAACGATTGAGTGCCGGCCAACGGGTATCGTTTAAGTGCGCCGCCCCACGGTCATGTCTTCTCGCCGCCCATGGTCCGCCTCCACGACGCGGTCGCGGGTCGCCGCTATTTCGCCCTCACCGTGCCCCTGCTTATGAATACGACTGCGTTCCCCATCCGTCTGTTTGCCGCCGACATCGAGGACACCGTTCTCGGCGACACCGATGCCGTCCGTCGTTTCCGCACCGCTTGGGAGTCGCTCCCCGCGGGCGAACGGCCGCTGCTCGTCTACAACACCGGGCGTAGCGTTCACGAAACTCAATGGCTCATTCTCGAACGCCAGCTGCCCGCACCCGAGTTCATCATTGGCGGCGTTGGCACGGAACTGTTCGACCCGCTCGACCACCACGTCGCGGAGGAGTTCGCGTCCCACCTCGCGCCGGGATGGGATATCGGCAAGATCGAACACATCATCGAGGAAAACCCGGGCGTTCGCCGGCAGGCGGTTGAATTCCACAATCCGTACAAATCGAGCTGGCACTGGCCGCTCGCGTCCAGCCTCCAGGTCGTGCAGCTCCGCCGCCGCCTCGAAGATGGCGGACTCGACGTGAACGTACTCTATTCGGCGAAAATCTATCTTGACGTGATCCCGCGTCGCGCCGGCAAAGGTGCGGCACTCGCGTGGCTCGCCGGAAGAATTGGGATCGCTTTGGAAAACACCCTCGTTGCCGGCGCCGCCGGCAACAATGTGAGCATGTTCGCCCTACCCGGTGTCCGCGGGATTGTGGTTGGCAATGCGGCGGCCGAGTTGCTCACCGGCACCACGGCCTCCAAGCCGTTCGTCACCCGGGTGAGTTCGGTGGACGGGGTGCTCGCCGGCTTGCTGCATTTTGGGGTGCTCAGCCCCGAGACGGCGGATGCGGAAGCCAAGGCGGGCTGACCGCAGAGGCCGTGGGGGAAACTTAATCTTTTCGGCGAGCGCGCGGCTACCCCTGCTCGACCCGATTCCGCAGGAACGCCAGGACATCCTGGAATTTGCTCCGGTTCGCTTCGTCGACGTTGACCAGATTTTCGTGGGCCTCGAGGACGAGCCGTGCGGTCTCGATTTCCGGACGCGGTGCACATTCGAGCGGTGTCTTGCATTGGGCATCGAAACCCATCGGGAAATCACCCGCGTCGACGAAGAGCAACCGGTGCAACCCGAGATTGCGGATCAGCTCGAGATTCCGCTGACCCACGCGCGCCAGCACAAGCGATCCATTTTGCGTCGACTTCTTGAGCTCAATCGCGGCCCCGGCAAGGACGCCGAGGAAAGTGCTGTCCATGCTGGCGCAATGCTGGAAGTCGATCACGAAGCGCGTCTTACCCCGGCGCAGCATCTCCGCGATGAAATCGCGCAGGCAGCCGCTGTTTTGGACGCTGGCTCGGCCATCGATCCGCACCACGACAGGATCGGAGTACGCATCGACAAGAAAGACCGGCTTGCTGACAGCATCTGGCATTGGGAAGGCCCGAAGAAGCGGGCTAAAAGGAGTATCGGTTTGGACCTGGCGGCAAGCTACGCATCCGGGGATTCGAGCTTTTTAGCGAAACAGTAGAAGATATCGTTCTGCTGCGTCGCCGGACGCAGGCTTGAAGCAGGAGTGGCGGCGGCATCCTGCCGCAGATCCGATTCCATCTGCGGCTGGAAGCCGCAGCGGAAGCCGCCGCCACTTCAGCGGGCGATGATTTGGCGGAGAACGTAAGGCAGAATCCCGCCGTGCTGATAATAGTCGATTTCGATCGGCGTATCGATCCGGCAACGCACCGGCACCATTTCGACCAGCCCGCCTTTGCGCGTGATCCGGAGGGTAAGATCCTGCTGCGGTTTGATCGCCGGGCTGAGCCCAATGACATCATAGGTCTCCGACCCGTCGAGTTTCATCGTCTGCGCGTTGGTGCCTTCCTTGAACTGAAGCGGCAGGACGCCCATGCCGACGAGATTCGAACGATGAATCCGTTCGAAGCTCTGCGCGATGACGGCCTTCACCCCCAGCAGGTTGGTACCCTTCGCCGCCCAGTCGCGCGAAGAACCGGTACCATACTCGTGCCCGGCGATTACGATCAGTGGAATGTTCGCCGCGATGTAGCGGGCGGCCGCGTCGTAGATCGAGAGTTTCTCGCCCGTGAGCTGGAAGACAGTGTTGCCGCCCTCCTCGCCGCCGAGCATGAGGTTCTTGATTCGGACGTTGGCGAACGTCCCGCGCACCATCACGCGGTCATTGCCGCGGCGTGAGCCGTACGAATTGAACTCCTCGAACGGCACGCCGTTTTCCACCAGGTAGCGTCCCGCGGGCGAGGTTTTCTTGATCGCACCGGCGGGCGAGATGTGATCCGTCGTCACCGAGTCGCCGAAGATGCCGAGCACGCGGGCGCCGGTGATCTCGTCGATGGTACCCGACGCCATCGAGAACTCGGCGAAGAACGGCGGCTCCTGGATGTACGTCGACTTCGGATCGAACTTGTAAACGTGTCCGGTGGTGGCGGGGATTTCGTTCCACTTTGGATTTTGCGCGGTGAAGTTCGAATAGAGCTTGAGGAAAACCTCGGGTTTCAGCGCCGCCTGCAGCAAATCGCGCACTTCCTTTAGGGTCGGCCAAAGATCCTTGAGGAAGACTTCGCGGCCCTGCTGGTCATGTCCGAGCGGCTCTTTCGACATATCGATGTCGACGCGGCCCGCCAGGGCGAACGCGACCACGAGCGGGGGCGACATCAGGAAGTTGGCCTTGATGTTCTGGTGCACGCGCGCCTCGAAGTTGCGGTTCCCGGACAACACCGATGCGGCAACGAGATCATTCTTCAACACCGCTTCCTCGATCGCGGGATGCAGCGGTCCCGAGTTTCCGATGCAGGTCGTGCAGCCGTAGCCGACGGTCTGGAAACCGAGCGCGTCCAGATAACGCTGGAGTCCTGTTTTCTCGAGGTAGTCCGTGACCACGCGCGAGCCGGGCGCGAGCGACGACTTCACGACGGGGTTGACGCGCAGTCCGCGCTCGACGGCCTTTTTCGCCAGCAAACCCGCCGCCAGCATCACGCTGGGATTCGACGTGTTCGTGCAGCTGGTGATGGCCGCGATCAGCACGCTGCCGTGCGCAATCTCGCCGTCGATGCGCCGGACCTTGACCGAAACCGGATCAGGGGTCGGCCGGTTGTTCGCCATCTCGCGTTCGGTGGTGACACTCGTGTCCTGGGCGGCCGATGCACGCGTCGAAACGTGTTCCTGGCTGCCGCCGCCGCTGAGGGGATTGGTCCAGCCACCGCCCTCGACGTGAATGCGCTTTTCCAGATCGGCGGCGAGCTTGCCAAATCCATTTTCGGTTACCGGCTTTGAAAACGCGGTGATGAACTCGTCCTTGAGCCGCGGAAGCTCGATCCGATCCTGCGGCCGCTTGGGACCCGCGACGCTCGGCACGACGCTGCCGAGGTCGAGGCTGAGCTCCTGCGAGTACTCGATGATGCCGCGTTGCGGCACGCCCCAGAGCCCCTGCGCCTTGTAATACGCTTCGTAGAGCGCGACGTGTTTCTCGTCGCGGCCCGTCGCGCGCAGGTAATTCGAGCACTCGGCGTCGATCGGGAAGAACCCCATCGTCGCGCCGTACTCCGGCGCCATGTTCGCGATGGTCGCGCGATCGACGACCGGCAGCGCCTGCGCGCCGGGGCCGAAGAACTCGACGAATTTGCCGACGACCTTCGCCTTGCGCAGCATCTGCGTCACCGTCAGCGCCAGATCCGTCGCGGTCACGCCCTCGCGCAGCGCGCCGGTGAGATACACGCCGATCACGTCGGGCGTGAGGAAATAAACCGGCTGGCCCAGCATCCCGGCCTCCGCCTCGATGCCGCCGACGCCCCAGCCGACGATGCCGAGCCCGTTGATCATCGTCGTGTGCGAGTCGGTGCCCACGAGCGTATCCGGATAAACCGCACCGTGGGCGTCGGTGAGCACGCCCTGGGCGAGATACTCGAGGTTGACCTGGTGAACGATGCCGATGCCAGGCGGGACGACCTTGAAGGTCTTGAACGCCTGCATGCCCCACTTGAGGAACTGATAACGCTCGCGATTACGGGTGAACTCGAGCTCGAGGTTTTTCTTCAACGCCTCGGCGCTGCCCGCAAAGTCCACCTGCACGGAATGATCGACGACCAGATCGACCGGCACGAGCGGCTCGATGATCCTCGGATCCTTCCCCATCCGCGCGACCGCCGAGCGCATCGCGGCGAGATCGACCAGGAGCGGCACGCCGGTGAAGTCCTGGAGGACGATGCGCGCCACCACGAACGGAATCTCCTCCGTGCGCTCCGCTTTCGGCGCCCAGCTGGCGAGATCGCGGATCGCGGCGTCGCTGACGCGCTTGCCATCGCAGTTTCGCAGCAGCGATTCGAGCACCAGCCGGATGCAGACCGGCAGGCGCGAGACCTTGAAGCCGGAATCCTCGAGCGCGGGCAGCGAGTAGAACTTATGCGACGTCCCGTTGGCGGAAAACGTCTGCAGCGTGTTGAAGGGATTCGGAACGTTCGTCGGGACACTCATGGAGATCAAAAATAGTCGTGGCGCGCTCGTGGCGCCACTTTGTCGCGGCGGGCAAATTTGTGCCCGCCTCGACCGGGTTGCGACGCCGGTCGAACCTGGCGGGGACACACGACCGCCGAAAGTACGTAAAGGCGCGCCACCGGCGTCATCACTTGCTCAATGCCGCCTTCACGGCCTCGAAATTCGGCAGGTCTTTCGGCGTGGGCGTCTGCTCGGCGTATTTCACCACGCCATCCTTGCCGATGACGAAGGCGGCACGGGCCGCCGTGTCGCCGATACCCGCGAGGTTCGGAAACACCACGTCGTAGGCCTTGGTCACGGTCTTGTTGAGGTCGGACAGAAGCGTCACGCTGATCCGGTTTTGCTTGGCCCACGCCTCCTGCGAAAAGGCGTTGTCGACGCTGATGCCGTAAACCTCCGCCCCGAGCTTGTCGTAGTCGCCCAGCCCGCCGGATTGATCGCACATTTCCTGGGTGCACACGCCGGTGAAGGCGGCGGGGAAAAACAGCAACACGGTCTGCTTCTTGCCGAAGTTATCGCTCAGCTTGATATCCTTGAGGCCTTCCGCGGCCTTGGTCTTGAGGGTGAAGTCGGGGGCTTTCGAGCCAACAGCGATGGGCATGGGAGGAGGATGGGATGAGTTGGGAGACTTCCCGCGCGACCATCGCGAGGGAAAGACCCGCGACGTTGAGCGGCCGCGCACCACGCCGCAAATCGTTTTTCCGCATAGCAGTGGGGATTCTATATCCCCAACGCCCGCCATTAGCCGCAGGACTTCGCCGGTAAGCCTGGAGTGGCTCCGCCTCAGACCAAGGACCAGAGACCAAAGACCAGAGACCCCAAACCACGAAACACGCGTTCGGAAAACTTGACCGGCACACGGCGGGCTACGTTTACTCGCCCTTCCCGTAATGACGATCCTGGATGACCTTCGCTGGCGCGGCCTGGTGGCCGACTGCACCGATCTCGATGCGCTGACGAAGCGCATCGCCGAAGGTCCGATCACCTTGTACTGCGGGTTCGATCCGACGGCCGACTCGCTGCATGTCGGCAACCTGGTGCCACTGCTGGCGCTGCGCCGGTTTCAACAACAGGGCCACCGTCCGATCGCGCTCGCCGGCGGCGCCACCGGGATGGTCGGCGATCCTTCCGGAAAATCGGCGGAGCGAAACCTGCAGACGCCCGACCAGGTGGAGCACAACATCGCCCGAATCCGGGAGCAGCTCACAAAGTTTCTCGATTTCAGCGCCGCCGGAAATCCGGCCCGGCTGGTCAACAATCACGATTGGACGGCGCCGGTCTCGATCCTCGATTTCCTCCGCGACATCGGAAAACACATCTCGGTCAACTCGATGGTGGCAAAGGAGTCGGTTCGTTCGCGGATGGACGATCGCGAGGCCGGAATCAGCTTCACCGAGTTCACCTACATGCTGCTCCAAGGGTTCGATTTTTATCACCTGCGGAAGACCTACGATTGCGAACTCCAGATCGGCGCGACGGACCAGTGGGGCAACATCACCGTCGGCACCGAACTCACGCGAAAAAAACTCGGCGCGACCGTGTGGGGCCTGGTGTTTCCACTGCTGACGAAGGCGGACGGCTCCAAATACGGCAAGACGGCGACGGGCACGGTGTGGCTCGATCCGAAGCGGACGTCGCCGTACCGCTTCTACCAATTCTTCATAAACACGGACGACGCCGATGTCGTGAAGCTGTTGAAGACGCTCACGTTTTTGTCCGCGGAGGAGGTCACCGCGCTCGAAAAGGAAGTGCAGGCGAAGCCCGCCGCGCGCACCGCGCAAAAAACGCTGGCGCGCGAGATGACCGCGCTCGTGCATGGGCCGGACCGGCTCGCCGGCGCGATCAAGGCGAGCGAGGTGTTGTTTGGCGGATCGATTGAAGGTCTCTCGGCCGAAGATTTTCAGGACGTAGCCGCCGAGGCGCCAAACCAAGACATCGAGAAATCCAAACTCGAAGCGGCCGGCACACCGCTCATCGATCTGCTCGTGTCGTCGGGGCTCTGTCCCTCGAAAGGCCAGGCCCGAAAGGACCTCGAAGGCGGCGGCATCTACGTGAACAACGTGCGAGTTGGCGGGATCACCCGCGCCGTGAGCACCGCCGACCTGCTTTTCGGCGCCTATGTTTTATTGCGCAAAGGCAGGCGGACGTACGCGGTGCTGCGGGCGGTGTGAGCGGGCCGGCCGCACTCAGAGTTGTCCCGATGCGCGGCACCAGGTCTTGCGGAAACCGGCCGCGGCGCTGAACGCCTGAAACCAGGCGGGGACACGACGGGCGGCCGCCCTGACGCGACGAATTGGTCTCGCCCCGGGAGCGCGAGCCGGCCAATGCTTCGACCACGCCACCCCCGCCTCCACGTGAAGTTTGTCGAAGAACAGCTGATTAACGCCCTCCGGGAAACTCCGCCGGAGACGGATTGCTCCGTCTCGACCAATGCCATGGAGATGGTCGGAGTCAGGAGCCGGCTCGAGCAGCAGCGGTGGCTGAGCTCGAAACGACCGGCCGCGGGAGACCGGTCGTGGCAGTTGATTGGCGAGCACTGGCATTTCGCCCCCCGTATTGAACCCGATGAAGACGTGACGCGCTCTTCCTCGGCCCTGTATTCGATCCCTCTGCGTCAGACGCCGCGGCCCATTTCACCGATTGTGGTGAAGCCGGTGCGAAGCCTGCCCGGACGCGTCACATCCCGATCGTAGGGGCACGACCGCTCGGGACTCCGCCTGCACCGGAATCAGGCGTGAGCCGGAAAGGCCGTCCGGGATTCGCCCCACCCGCCCGCACATGGGAATCGCCAGTCGGGATTTTTCGGGCCCGCGTTCGCGGGAAATTTCCGGAATACACCCCGGAGGCAATCGGATACTCTATCCGATTGCATCGCCGGCCTGTGTCGTCGACTCGGTCATGCCCAAGCGTTCAAACTCCATTCCTCCACTCGAACCGGAAGCGCTGCTTGGCGCCATTGTTGCCTCCTCCCAGGACGCCATCATCAGCAAGGACGTGAACGGGATCGTCACCTCCTGGAACCCCGCGGCCGAGCAGATCTTTGCCTACACCGCCCGGGAGATGATCGGGCAGTCAATCACCCGGCTGATTCCACCGGAGCGAATCGGGGACGAAGATGAAATCCTCGCCCAGATTCGCCGGGGCCAGCGCATCGAGCATTATGAGACCATCCGAGACGGCGCGCACCCAGCTCGCGGCCCATGCGCAGGAATTGGAGAACAAGGTTCGCGACCGAACCGCCCAACTGGAGGAAACCGTCGCCCAGCTGAATACCTTTTCGTACAGCCTGTCCCACGACATGCGGGCCCCGCTGCGCTCAATCCAGGGATTTGCCGAGATGGTTGCGCCGGATTATGCGGACAAGCTCGGGCCGGAGGGAGTGAACCACCTCCGGCGAATCATCAGTGCCGCCGTCCGGCTTGATCGATTGATCCACGACGTGCTCAACTTCTCGCGCGTGAGCCGGCAGGAACTCGCAGTCGAGCTTCCGGTCGCAAAATGAGGGACGCGCCGCGGCGGAGTTCGCGCGACGGCGCAGCGTTCAGCCTTGATCCAGCCGGCCATCGGTTTGCACACTCCGGCTCCAGGCTCTCCCCGATGAATTCACCCCTTCGCCGTGTCGCCCGTCATCTCGCGCCCATCGCCGCGTGGTTTTTGTTCAATGCCGTGAATGCGGCTGAACTCCGCATCGGCATCATCGGCACCGACACGTCCCATGTGCCGAACTTCGCCCGCACGTTCAACGATCCGAAGTATCCGGGGCACATCAAAGGCGCGCGGGTCACATGCGCGTTCAAGGGCGGCAGTCCTGACATCGAGTCGAGCCGCACGCGCGTCGACAAGTTCGCCGAGGAGATTTCCTCCAAGTACGGGGTGAAGATCGTCCCGACGATCAAGGAACTCGCCGAGCAGGTCGACGCCATCATGATCGAAAGCGTCGACGGGCGGCCGCACCTCGAGCAGGCGAAGGCGGTGTTCTCGTACGGCAAACCCGTTTTCATCGACAAGCCGATCGCGGGGACGCTGCGGGACACCCTCGAACTGATTCAGCTGGCACGCGAACTGAAGGTGCCCCTCTTCAGCAGCTCGTCGCTGCGATTCAAGCCGACGCTCGACAAATTGAAGAAGGCGCCGTTCGGCGAAATCCGCGGCGCGATCTCCACCGGGCCATGCTCGAAGGAGGAACACCATCCCGACCTTTTTTGGTACGGCATTCATCCGACCGAGGCGCTCTACGCGGTGATGGGCCAGGGCTGCGAGAGCGTCGTGCGTACCGCCACTGAGAACACGGATGTCGTGACGGGCACCTGGACGGGCGGTCGCGTTGGCATTCTCTATGGCATCCGCAACGCGGCGGCGCCCTATCGAGTGACGGTTTTGGGCACCAAGTCCGTGATCGACCAGGAGGCCGAAGGCCGGGGTACCGGCGCCTACGACGGGCTCGCCCAGGAGATTTTCAAGTTTTTCCAGACCAAGGTCGCGCCCGTCTCGCTCGACGAGACGCTGGAAATCTTCGCGTTCATGGAGGCAGCCGACGAGAGCAAGCGTCGCGGCGGCGCGACGGTGAAACTCTCCGAGGTGCTCGCGAAGAATTCTCCGCGGCGGAAGTAGGCGCGGCGCGGTCGAAACGAAAGCGAGACCGGACGCGAGCGCCCGAGGTCGAAGTCCCATCTTGAGAGGGGTGCCCGAAGGGCGAGGTGGGTTTGTTAAAAATGCAATGACGGCCAACGACGAGGCGAACTTCGGAATTAACGTAATACGTTAAAACGGACTCGGCGTGATCGAACCGGCAGCATGAAAAACCACCTCTCATGATCATCCCACACCCGGCCTGTTGCCACCCATCGCGGCGTGAGTTTCTTCGGGCGTCCGCGCTGGCCGCGGCTGCGAGTATGCTGCCCCGCTCCCGGGCAGCTTCGGCCGCGGCGGCCGGCCGCGAGCCGATCATCGATGTGCATCAGCATGTCCAATACAGCGGGCGCGCCGACGACGTGTTGATCGCGCATCAGCGCACGCTGGGCGTGACCACCTCGGTGCTCATGCCATCGGGCGATCGCGGCGGGGGACATGCCGGCGGTTCCGGCGAACATGAATCCGTGGTCGCGTTGGGCCGGGCGCACCCCGGTGAATTCGTCTTTTTCGCCAACGAAATCACGGACCATCCCGACGCGACGAGGAACATCGAGCGGCAGTTGCGGAAAGGCGCGATTGGAATCGGCGAGCAGAAGTTTCGCGTCGAGTGCGATTCGCCCGCCCTCTGGCGCATCGCCGAAATCGCGCGAGAATTCGATGTGCCGGTGCTCATGCATTTTCAGGAGGGCGTGTACAACCGCAACCTCGAGCGGTTTCACCGCACGCTGGAAAAGTTTCCGACCGTGAAGTTCATCGGTCACGCGCAGGCGTGGTGGGCGCACATCGACAAGGCCTATACGCCGGGCAGCAGTTATCCGAAAGGCCTCGTGACGCCCGGCGGGCTGACCGACCGTTATCTGAGCGATTATCCGAACTGCTACGCCGACATCTCGGCCGGATCGGGCAACAACGCCATCGTGCGCGATGAAAACCACTATCGGGGATTTATGCAGCGGCACGCCGACAAACTTCTCTATGGCAGCGATTGCAGCGAAGGGACGGGCCGCGCTCCACTATGCTTCGCCGCGCGGACGCTCGAGGCAATTCGCCGGCTGGCGCCGAGCCGCGAGATCGAACGGAAGATTCTCCATGAAAATGCGAAGCGGCTGCTGAAGTTGTGAATGACTGAATCGATCACGGCGCGGACCCAGGATCTCAGCCACGGCTTGATTGTGCGCACTCGTTTCGAGCTGCGCGAACGGCAGGTCAGCGGCTATTTTGTGATCATTTTCGGCGTGACGTCGCTCGAGCGCGTGCTGGAGGAACTCGACCGCTGGGAACACCGGCACGGCTAGCCGGGAAATCGTGGAGCGCGCGCCGGCGCACGGCACCAGCGAACACACGGTGCGTTCGCAGTGGAGCAGAGGGTGCAAATATCGATCCGAATCGTGCAGGCTTGCGATGATTTCAAAACCCGGACATTTTACAGGAGATCGCAGAGGCAGCAGAGGCTTCTGACCAGTCTTGCTCTGCTCCCTCTGCTTCCTCCTGTAAAATGGTTTGGTTGCGGCTGCCGCGATTGGAAATTTCCGGGCTCGCAGGGAGAAGGGAGAAGGGAGAAGGGCTCGGAACGAAATCCAAGCGTCACGCCGCCTTGGTCGTGCGGAGCTTAGATCCGCACTGGCTCGCGGCGAATCCCGCCATCAAACTCACGTCTGCCGGCCCTGGCGCAGGCGGTCGACGAACACCGCCACGATGATGACCAGCCCGATGATGATTTCCTGGAAGTACGTCGGCCAGCCCATCTGCTGCGATCCGTTGCGCAACACCGCCATGATCAGCGCCCCGATCATCGAGCCGAGCACGGTGCCGACGCCGCCATTGAGGCTCGCGCCACCGATGATGACGGCGGCGATCACATCGAGTTCGAGACCGACCGCAACGGTCGGGTCGCCCTGCCGCAACCGTGAGAGTTGAAAAAGTCCCGCGAGCCCGAAAAAGCAGCCCGCGAGCGCGTAGATGATCACTTTCAACCGCGTGGTCGGGATGCCACAGAGCCGCGCCGTCGCCTCGTTCGATCCGAGCGCGAACACATGGCGGCCAAACACGGTGCTTCGCAGCAGCAGCGCGGTGAGGACGGCAAGCGCGAGCGTCACCCAGACTCCCGCCGGCAGCGCGTAGCTGAACGGGTCCGCCGTGGTCATCCAGGTGTTGATCGGCGAAACCTCGTAATTGACGGTTTGATTGCTCGCGAGCCACTTCGCCGCGCCACGGCCCACGCCGAGGGTACCGAGCGTGATGATGAACGGGGTCATCCGCAGCCCGGCGATCGCCGCACCGTTGAGGAGTCCGATCAGCCCCCCCGAGAGCAGCATCGCCACGAGCGCGCCGGCTGCGCCCCACCCTTTCTGAATCAGCAACGCGCCGACCACGCTCGTGAACGCAATGCTCGAGCCGACCGACAAGTCGATGCCGCCGCTCACGATGATCATGGTCATCCCAAGCGCACCGACCGCGACAATCACCGTCTGCGTGAAAATCGTTTTGAAATTATGGTAGCTGAGGAAGAACTCCCGCGTTTCGCCCGGGATCGAGAACAGCGCGATCACGACGAGCAGCCCGAGAAACGGACCGGCCTGCGCGAGAAGTTTTCTGGCGGCGTTGTTGTTCATTCCCACGGAGCGGGACCGCGGTTCGGGCGGCACGTCCTAGCCGGAACTATGCAGTCGAGGTGGAGCGGCTTGCCGTTCGACCGGCTCACGGCCAGCTCGCGACAGTGACGAGGCCTCGAGCTGGTCGAGAGGCTCTTCAAGCCGCCTTTTTCGAATGAGCAATACAAGCGCGTTGGGAGGTCTGCTGGCCAGCAGACCGCTCCACCTTTCAGTGGATTCGATCTCGGAATGAGAACGTACTTCGACTGCATGGAATCGGCCTAGATGACGAACTCCACCGTCTGGCTGGCCTCCGCCTTCGTCTCGAGCACCCGCACGATCGCGGTCGCGCGATGTCCGCCCCTCGCCATCTCGGGGAAAACCGCATGTTGGTAATGGTCTTCGAAAAATCCGTTCGCCCGCTTGCGCGCGACAAGTTCGGTCGCGACCTCGCGATCGTCGACCCGTAGCTTCACGAACTCGCTGAGCGGCTGCTTCGCGAGGCCCTGCGCCGTGTTCTCCCACGCGCAACGCACGCGAATGGCCACGCCGCGCTCCGGCCGGCCGGCCTCCAATTCATCGGCTGGCGTCAACGCCACGACCGACAGCATTGGACGCTGAATCGAGGGGTTGTCCCACCAACGCCAGTCCTGCTCGCGGGCCCGGATGATATCGCTCACGGCGTCGGAGCCGGCATGCATCCAGGTTCTGCCCTTCGTCCAGACGTCGCGCCGCACGGCGGCCACCCAGTTTTGTTTCAACGCGTTCAACCAGCCCTCCCACGTCGGCTCCGACGCGAGGAACAGCGTCCGGAATCCGCTCGTTTGATCCGCAAACCACCACGGCTCCGGCCCGTGCGCATCCTGCAATCCGATGAACGGAAGCCGGCCCCGCCATCGGTTGAGGAACGGCTCCGTGTTCATGAAATCCGGATTGCCGAAATGATACGTGCTGATGGCGGCAAACCCGCCGCGCTCGACTGAATCATCCAGCAACATCCGGACGAGTTCCTCGTTCTCGCCGAACTGCCAGACGAGCCGGCCTTTTCCGCGCTCCAGCGGTTCGAGTCGCCTTTGCCGGAATTCCGACCACGACACGGCGGTGGCGGCCGCGGCGCGCGTGCCGAGCGGCGGCCCGATGTCGGTGTCGCCGGGGGAGAAAAGATCACTGGTGTGGCTGTAGGTGCCGAGCCCGGCAAAATTCACCCACGTGCCGTACTCCTCGTTGGCCGGAAAAAACTTCACCGGCACCTTCCGCGCCGCGGCAATCGCGCGTGCCCGCTCCATCCAGGCCGGTTTCGCATTCTTCGCGCCCCACAGGTGGAGCTTCAGGCTGCGCGCGAGTTCGACCGCATCGGCGGGGCTGCCCGTTCCGTGCGACTCGATTTGAATCGAGAATACCTTCAGCCCGGGCGCCGGCGCGGGCGGCCGCCACGGCGTTGCCCGCTGGCGGATGGCGCCGAGCGAATCGAGCGCACCAAGGGCATCGAGCGCATCCAGCGCATAATAAGTCGCCGTCGCGTTGCTGAGCCAGCCCGGCCGATCGGCGAAACCTCCGTCGGCATTGGCGAGTGAATGAATGTACCGGATACACGCGTCGCGGTCCGCTGGCGCCGCACCGAGCAGTTTCAGCGCGCGCAAGCCGGCCCGGGTGTAAACGATGTCGTCGACCCCGCCGAACTCAGGCTTCGGCGCCAGCGTGAATCCGCCCGCGCCCCGCCCCGCCGCATGCCCGAGCTGGCACCCACGCAGCCATGCCACCAGAGCGTCGCTCGCCGCGGTTTCGCGGCCGAGCACGCGCTGCGCCTGGAGCGCCCAGAGCGTGTTCATGACATGGCCGTCCCCGCCGTCGGCCGCCGGCGTGTTGTTGTAGCTCCCGTTCGGCCGCCGGCGTTCGTCGATGTACCGTCCGAAGGTCTCGGTGATCCCGCTCGTCGGCAATCCGAGCAACGCGTGCGACATCACGACGCCCAGCTCGGATTGGAAGATCGGATATCCCTTGCGCTCGTATTGCTTCAGATAGCCGAGCGGTTTGGTGAACGCGGCGATCTTTGGCTGAAACCCGCTCACGTCCGCCCCCAGCCACACCAAGGCCTGCACCTGCTGCCACTCGAAGATCCGCCGCTCCTGCTCGAGCTTCTTCAGCTCCCGCGGGTGATGCGTGCGCACGTATTCCACGAGCGCTTCCTTTCGCGGAGGTGTCTGCCCGAGCAGCCGGTGGCAGCCAACGACGCCAAATGTCGGCGTGAGGTGCGAGATCTCCTGGTCGCCCCACGCGTATCCGCCATCCGGACGCGCGAGCTTTTCCAGGTAGCCCGCGATCGCCCGGGCCGCCGGGCCGGAGGCGGCGGACTGGGCGCGCAGGTTGAGCGGGCACCCCGACGCCGCACCCGCCAGCGCGAGCACCCGCAGCATTTCACGGCGGCTGATCGTCGGCGCGGGCGTTTTCATCGGGGGCTTGGTTGGTTTACTTCCGCTCCGCTTTCTTCCCCTGCTTTTTCTTCGGCCCCTCGCCGCCGGTGACGGGGACCGGCCAGTTCTTCTTCACCAGGGCCTTCAACTCCGCGATCGTCCGGGTGTGCTTCGGATCGGCGGCGAGGTTCTTCATTTCACCGGGATCGCTGTCGTGATCGTAGAGTTCCACGCCCGCCTTGCCGTCATCCCACTCGGTGTACCGCCAGCGCGCCGTCCTCACGCTGTGCCCCGGAAATCCTCCGCGCTGCACCTGCGTAAACGCCGGCCGGTTCCATTCCGCCCCGGGGTTCGCGAGCAACGGCCGCAGCGACACGCCGGGGAGATTAGACGGCGGCTTCACCCCCGCGAGATCCGCCAAGGTCGGGTAAACGTCCACGAACTCCACCGGCCGCGGCGCCACGCCTCCCGCCTTCATGCCGGGCGCGGCGATGATCAGAGGCGCTCGCGCCGAGTCCTCGAAGCAGCTCTGCTTCATCCAGAGCCCGTGCGTGCCGAGCGAGTAGCCATGGTCACTCCAGAAAACAATGACGGTGTTGTCGCGCAGACCGAGACGGTCGAGCGCGTCCACCACGCGGCCAATCTGCGCATCCACGAACGAAATCGTCGCGTAGTAACCCTGCTTCACTTCGCGCGCCTGCGGGAGCGTGACGCCAAAGTTCGGCCAGGGCCGCGTTGAATACAGCGCCGGCTCCGGCACGGTCTTCGCGTAGGACGCCGGCACATTCGGGACCTGGATCTTGTCGAGCGGGTAAAGATCAAAGTATTTTTTCGGCGCGACGTACGGGGTGTGCGGTTTGTAGAAACCGACCGCGAGGAAGAAGGGCTCGCCCTGGTGTTTTTCGAGCAGCCGGATCGCCTCGGTCGCCACCTTGCCGTCCGTGTGGTCCTCGTCGCGACCGCTTTTGTCCGAAAGAAACGACATGGCCGAGCCGAGCCCGCGCTGCGGCGTGTAGTTGATCACGTCGGACTCGAGCGTCGTCTTGTCGCGGCCCGCGGGATTCACGAACTCCTGCCACGACGGCGGATCATCGAGACCGCTCGTGCCGATGTCACCGGGGTTGCCGTAATGATAAATCTTGCCCACGCGCGCCGCATAGTAGCCGTTGCGCATGAACATCTGCGGCATCGTCACGACATCGGGCAGTCCGGTCCGGAAATGGTACTGGAGATCGAACACGCGCGTCTGATCCGGCCGCAGCCCCGTCATGATCGACGAACGGCTCGGGCTGCAGAGCGGAAACTGGCAATACGCCCGATCGAAGCGCACACCGCGCGCGGCCAGCTTGTCGATGTTCGGCGACTTCACGATCGGGCTGCCGTAGCAGCCGAGGTCGTTGTTCATGTCGTCGACCGCGATGAACAGAACGTTGAGCTTGCGGGCCGGCGCACCGTGAACGGTCGCGATGAGAATGCACCACAGGGCGAGGGGTAGAAAACGACGGAGCATAAGTTGGAAAGTTGCGCGTCCGTCGCGCGGACGCTGGCTGTTGATCGGCAAAACAACGACCCTGGCCACCATGGCCGCCCGCGGGTCGTCATCGCGGGCGGCGCGGATCCGAAGCTATTCGGCTTTCTTGTCCTGCTTTTGTTTCTGTTTCTTGGGCGCGCCGGTCCCGTCGCCGGCACCGCGCCGGCCGAACCACTCGGGCGGTATCTGCTCCGGCACCTTCAGCTCCTGGCGGAGCCGCACAAGATCCTTCTCGAGTTGCGCCTTGGTCGAGGCGTAAGCCGCGTCGTTGTAGACGCTCTTCAACTCGAGTGGATCCTTCTCGCGATCGAACAACTCCCAGTAGTCTTCGCCCGTGCCATAGAAGCGGACGAGTTTGTACCGATCGGTCACGACGCCGTAGTGCGGCCGGACACGATGCGGTGTCGGCCACTCGTAATACTGGTAATAAAACGCCTTCCGCCAGTCGGCTGGCGTCCGGCCGCGCAAGATCGGCACGACGCTGCGGCCTTGCATCTCGGCCGGGATCTGCACGCCCGCCGCATCGAGAAACGTCTCGCCAAAATCGAGGTTGGAAACCAGGTCGCGATTGACCGTGCCCGGCTTCGTCACGCCCTTCCATGACACCAGCAGTGGCGTGCGCAGCGACTCCTCGAAGATCCAGCGCTTGTCGAACCAGCCGTGCTCGCCGAGATAGAATCCCTGATCCGCTGCGTACACGATGATGGTGTTGTCGATCAGCCCCTCCTTCTCGAGGTAATCGAGAATCCGGCCGACGCTCTCGTCGACCGCTTTGATCGTCGCGAGGTAATCGTGCATGTAGCGCTGATACCGCCAGCGGACGAGGTCCTTGCCCTGGAGATTCGCCGCGCGGTACTTCGCGTTGCGCGGCTCATAGTACGCGTCCCACTGCTTGCGTTGGTCCGGGTTCATCCCCGGGGGCGGTGTCAGCTTCACATCACGGTCGTTCATCGTCTTCGCGATCGTCATGTCCTGATCGTGCTCGGCGAGCCCGCGCCCGGAATAATCATCGAACAGCGTCGGCGGCTCGGGGTACACGCGATCGCGGTCGAAGTTCAGGTGACGCAGCGCCGGTGACCATTCGCGATGGGGCGCCTTGTGCTGGGCCATGAGCAGAAACGGCTTCGATTTGTCCCGGATTTTCAGCCAGTCGAGCGACACGTCGGTGATGATGTCGGTCGTGTAGCCCTGCACCTGGATCCGCTCGCCCATCTTGAGCATCGGCGGGTTGTAGTACACGCCCTGGCCCGGGAGGATTTGCCAGAAATCGAAACCCGTCGGCTCGGAGACGAGATGCCACTTGCCGACGATCGCCGTCTGGTAGCCGGCTTTTTGCAGCAGTTTCGGAAACGTCACCTGCGAGCCGTCGAACGTGGAGTTCGAATTGTTCGGAAAGCCGTTCAGGTGACTGTATTTTCCGGTGAGAATCGTCGCGCGCGACGGGCCGCAAATCGAGTTCGTCACCATGCATCGGTCGAAGCGGACGCCGGCCTTGGCGATGCGATCGATGTTCGGAGTCGGGAGCAACTTTCTACCCTCACCATAGGCGCTGATCGCCTGGTAGGCGTGATCGTCGGAGAAGATGAAAACGATGTTGGGCGGCCGCGGCGTCGCGGCCAGCGCAACCGATGCGGCGAACAGCGCGCCGCCCAATGCGAGCAGTGATTTCATGGATGTGATTGTGCTTGGTGCGCGACGGTAATTGCGAATGGTCACGGAGAACTCAGGCTGGCCGGTTCGCGGCTGACGATCATTTCACCTGCGACGCGAAAAAGTTTTTCGCCTCGCTGACGAGCCGGTTGGGATCCTCGGCGAACGCCTTGCTGTCCGTTTCGATCGCCATCACGCCGGACCAGCCGCTCTTCTTGATTTCGGCGAAGAGGCCGGTGTAGTTCGACTTGCCCTTGCCGATTTCCGTGTCGACGGCCGCGGCTTTCCCCTTTGCATCCGGCTGCGTGGTCTTGTCCTTGAAATGCATGTCATAAACCCGGTCGCTGCCGTACTCGCGGAACACCTTGGCGGCGTCGAATCCGGCCGCCGTCACCCACCCGATGTCGAGGCAGACGCCGATGCGCCGATCGCGTGACGCGAGAACCTTTTTCACCGTCGCCGGATCGCCATAGGCGGTTCCGGTGCCGTGATTGTGAATCGCGAGCTTGATGTCGTACTCCTTCACCAGTTCCTCGAGGTTGTCCCACTCGGCCATGTTCTTCGGCTCGACGATGATGACTTTCATCCCCATCAGCTTCGCGAATTCGAAGAGCTTCCGGTTCGCTTCCTTGTCCATCGAGGTCTGGTTCACGCCGAACGAATACGCCACGAGTCCCTTCTGATCGAGAATCGCCTTCTTGCGCAGCGATTCCTCCTTTGGTCCCGTCGGATCGAGGTGCGCCTTGATGAATTCGATCTGCGTGACGCCATGTTTGACCGCGAAGTCGACCACCTGATCAAAGGTCATGTTGCGACACGTCCAGGTCTGGAGGCCCAGCTTCGGGCCGCCGTCTCCTCCCTTGTTCCTGGCCGCCCGGGCGGCGTGCGCTGCTGAAGTCAGCGAGAGCGCAGATACGACGACGGCCAGCAAAGCGGACCGAAAAATCGCAGGGTAAATCATAGATAGGCGGCCGAGAGTAAAACCCGCCGCCCCGGAAGCAAGCCGCGGGCGCAAAACTTTTGCGCGGGCGAAGCCGGCAGGACCACGACGCGTGAATAGCCCCGGTGCGCGAAAATTCGTTGGCGTGCGGCGATCGGCCATTACGTTCGCGCGCGAATGAGCCGCCCGCCGCCAGCTCCAGTCGTTGTTTGCCGGCCGTTTCCGCGGCTCTGCGATGGTGCGCGGATTCCCCGGTGGCGACACCCTGCCCGGAGTCTGTTCGCGCTGTTCGCGCTGGCGGGCATCGCCAGCGCGCAGCCCTCCCCCCTTCCGCCGGCTCAGCTGCTGTTGCCCGAACCCGCCCTGCCGGCCTACGAGCACGAACTCGATCACGCCGGGCTCATTCGCAGCTGGGGCAAGGCCTCGCTCGAACGCGGCGAACGAATCTTCGAGATGGTGTGCCACAGCTGCCACGGCGACGCGAATCTCCGCGGTTCGTTGCCCGAGGCGCTCGCGTTTACCTCCGGCAAATTCCAGCATGGCGCCGATCCGCATCGGATGTACCAGACGGTGACGCGCGGTTGGCGGATGATGCCGCCACAGGTGCAGCTCGTGCCGCAGGAGAAATACGACGTCATTCATTACATCCGCGAAACGTTCCTGGCGCGGCACAATCCCGAACAGCTCTTCGCCGTCACGCCGGCGTATCTGGCGGCCCTGCCGGCCGGAAAGTCGCGCGGCCCGGCGGCGAAACGACGCGAACCTTGGCGCGAAATGGACTATGGAAAATTTCTCATCGGCACGTACGAGCTGTCCGGTGCCGACGACCGCGCGGCCGCGGCCCAATTTCCCGCCGCCGAACGCGACCGGATTCCGCCCGGCGCGAACATCGCGTACAAGGGTATCGCCATCCGGCTCGACCGCGGACCCGGCGGAATCGCGGAGGGCAGCGCGTGGGTCGTGTTCGAGCACGACACGATGCGACTCGCGGGCGCGTGGACCGGCAGCGGATTCATCGATTGGGAGGGGATCAATTTCAACACGCGCCATGTCGTGCGTCCCCGCACCATCGGAGATCTCCAATTTGAGCTCGCGGATGGGCCGGGCTGGGCCAACCCGGAGACGGGGCGATTCGACGACGTCCGCGTGGTGGGCGCGGATGGCCGGCGGTTCGGCCCCCTGCCACGGCAATGGATGCATTACATGGGGCTGAATCGGGCCGAAGATCGTATCGTGATATCGTATACCGTCGGCGATGCGACCGTGCGGGAGAGCCACGATCTCGAACGACCCGAAGGGCAGCCGCTGTTCGTGCGGACGTTGAACATCGGTCGTTCGTCGCGCGACTTGCTGATGCGGGTCGCGAACGCTGGCACCGCCGTCGCCGTCAGGGGGCCGAAAGCGGCGGTGCCCGGCGCGCAGGATGGTTTTGTCACCTTGCGGATACCGGCGTCGGCGACGCCCGTGAAGCTGGCGCTATGGCTCGCGAAATCCGGAACGAGCGGCTTGGATGCCGTGGCGGGTGCATCGGCGCCGCCGCGCGATTTGGAGGCGGCTCTCCACGCCAGCCCGGCACACTGGCCGGAAACGTTGTCCACACCGATTATCCCGAGCGACTCCGCCGGTCCATTCGCTTGGGCGCGGTTCACCCTGCCGCTCGCCAATCCCTGGCGAAGCCGGCTGCGGCTGACCGGACTCGATTTTCTGCCGGATGGGCACAGTGCAGTCCTGTGCACGTGGGACGGCGACGTGTGGCGCGTGGATGGCATCGATCAGGAGAGCGGCAACGTCACCTGGCGCCGAATCGCCGCCGGGTTGTTTCAGCCGCTGGGAATCAAGCTCCGCGACGGGGACATCTTCGTGACCTGCCGCGATCAGCTCGTACGGCTGCGCGATCTCAATGGCGACGGTGAGACTGATTTCTACGAGAGCTACAACAGCGACCATCAGGTCACCGAGCATTTTCACGAATTCGCGATGGGCCTTCAGATCGACCCGGCGGGAAACTTCTATTACGCGAAGAGCGCGCGGCACGCCCGGACTGCGCTGGTCCCGCACCACGGCACGCTGCTCAGGATCGCGGCGGATGGCTCGAACACGGAAATCCTCGCGAACGGATTTCGGGCCGCGAATGGCGTGTGCCTGAATCCCGACGGTTCGTTCTTCGTCACGGACCAGGAGGGCCACTGGACGCCGATGAACCGGATCAACCGCGTGGTTCCGGGCCGCTTCTACGGCAACATGTGGAGTTATGGCGCTCCGGCGGACGCGTCGGACTCAGCGATGGCTCAGCCGCTGTGCTGGATCGACAAGGGTTTCGATCGATCACCGGCGGAATTGGTCAGGGTCGATCGCGACGCGTGGGGATCTCTGCAGGGCGAATTGCTCAACCTATCGTATGGGAGGGGCCGGATTGAGGTGGTCCTCCAGGATCGGCGCAACGAGCAGGGCCAGGGCGCGGTGTGCTCGCTGCCGCTGCCGGATTTTCCCACTGGGCTGATTCGCGGGCGAGTTCATCCCCGCAACGCGGATTTGTACCTGTGCGGCCTCGCCGCGTGGGCGACATCACAGACCCAGCAGGAAGGCGGGTTCTACCGGCTGCGGCGCACGGGCAGGCCAGCCTGCCTGCCGATCGCATGGCATATCGGACACGATGCGATCGAACTGACGTTCAGCGACCCGCCGCAAAGCAGCGCGGCAAACGACATCTCCCGATATCAGGTTCGCGCCTATGGGCTGACCCGCTCGGCCAACTACGGCAGCCCGCACGTCGACGAACACGCAATGGCCGTCACCCGCGCGGAACTGTTGTCGGACGGTCGAACCATCCGGCTCACCGTTCCGAATCTTCATCCCACCGCCGGAATCGACATCGTCTGCCGGTTGGTGGATGCGAACGGTGATGAGGTGGAGCGTGTGATTACCGGCACGATTCACCACGTGCCACCCGCCCATCGATGACCCGCGGCGAACTTCGCCGACTCAGGAGCCGTTGGTCGTCTCGCGCCACTCCGAAATTGCGAAGGGCGTGTCGATGCCGGAGAAAACCTGGTTCCGGAGGTTTAGGTCGTAATGAATCGACGGTGCGGTCCCGGAAAACGTGACATTGCGCGCGACAATCGAACCGTAAATCGCGTTGTTGCTCCACACCTTGAAGTCCCCGTACGGCGTGTAGATGATGCCGTGGAAGTCGGTCGTGGTATTCATGTCCGGAATGGTCAGCGTGTGGGTGCCGTAAATGGCCACGCGTTGGGGCACCTTCGATTCGTTGTCGATGCCGTTGCCGTAAATCGCGATGTCGCCCGAGACGGACACCTCCATAGTTCCGGAACTCTTGACCTGGATGGAAGGAGTGCCGCCATTGACCCCGACATAGAACGCACCGGAGACCACGATTTTAACCGGGCCTTGCACGGTGATTTTGGCGGTGCCAGTCATGTTGATGCCCGTGCAGTAATAGATGCTCGGCACGGTCGCGCCTGCAGTCCCCAAGGTCATGGTCCCCCCGGTGGTCGGCGGGATGATGTTGGTGCCGGCGCCGGTGACGGACTTGATGTCGAAAATCGGCTGATAGGGGCTCGTGGTCGTACGCGCGGTGTCGACGCGGGTGCTTGAATCCGTCTGGGGCCCCTTGAGGGTGGCGCTCGTGCTGTAGGATGGTCCCGAGCTGAGCGTGGTGACGTAGCCTTTGACCTGGGCATTCGTGAGCTGGACGGTCGCCGTATCGGTGGAGGTGGAGCCGGCCGCCAGGATGGCGGAGTAGCCTGGGCTCTGGGCCGCATAAAGCCCGACCGAGGAATCGTAGCTGTCGACGACGCTGGTCGAGCTGGCGGCCGTGAGCTTGACCATTCCGGTCGTGGCCGCGAGGGCATTGACAAAAAGTGGCGCCCGCGCCGAAGCGGACGTGAGGGTGCGGTTGACCGTGTTCCCGTTGGGTCGCGTGACGCTGCCGGTCGCGGTGATGGTGGGGGTGCCGCTGGCGCCGTCGTAGTTCGTGATGCTGAGATTGATCGCGCCGGTGATTCCACTGCCGAATGAGAATCCCGTAATGGACTTCGTCGCCGTCGTGCCCGAGATGGCCCAGGCAGACCAGTCGTTCTTGTTCAACGTCCACAACGCGTCCTCCATGCCGGTTTCGGCGAGATTGATGCTGTGGGTGTTTTGCAGGGACCGCGTGCTCAGTTCGAGCGTGCGATAGCAAACGGAGATATAGCTGCCGAGTGCAATGGTGAGCACGGTGGCGAAGCACAGCGCCGCGAGCAACGCGGCTCCGCGCTCGTTGGCGCCGGTGCGCCGTCCGGAAATACCGGTGGCTCGAAAACGAGCATTGGTTGCTGTTGAGCGGAACATGAGTGGGACGGAACGCGGTTACAATCCGCCCCGCCTCGTTGTAAGTCGATGGCGCATTGCCGCGGCTTACACCAACCCCTGCCTACGTGTTTCCCCCCCCCCGCCGGCGGCGGTTTCTGCCGGGGGCAAAAAACGGCTGCGCCGCACGGTAACCAACTGGTCCATACCCAGCATTTCCCGCAAAAAGCCGGTCATTCTCCTCGGTGAGGGGAGTCGCGCGGTTTACGCCGGTCATCCCCATAGCGTCCCGACGTTTGCCGGCTGTCGTGAACGCAGTGATGGAAGGGGGTCAAGCGAGCGTAAATCGATCGACGCGGGTTGATACGTAGCGCTACCCATCACCACGGCGACCCTGGCCGCGCCCTTCGCGGAAGGATTGGCGTCGAATTTGGCCACTTGGTGCCGGTTCGAGACGCACCGACGATGAAAACCAGAAGCGCGAAACGTGCGACGGTCACTGGCGCCAAGGCTGGCCGCGGCGGTAGGCGTTGAGCCGGCGCTCGAGCAGCGGTTCCGCGGCTTCATCGCGCGCAGCACGCGCCAGTGCCAGCGCCCGTTCCGCCGCCTTCGCGGCCTCGGCGAAACGCCCGACTTCCGCATACGCAGCAGCGAGCGCGCTGAGCAGCATGGGGTCGGTCTGCTGCTGGCGCGCGCTCTCTTCGACCAGGGCGAGTGCCGCACGTCCGTCGCGCAAGGCCGCATCTGAACTCGTCGCCAGAATCCACGCCAGCGTGCCGGCGATCGCCGGGTCGTAGCCGTGTTCCAATCCGAGCCGGAAGAGCCGCACGGCCGCGGCGTCCGCCCCGAAATCATAGAACGCCGCACCGGCGGATTCGCAGAGGAGCCGGCGGTTCTCCGCCGGTGATCGCGCCAGCGCCTCGTGCATCAACTTTTCACCTACGTCGGGCTGATCATCCGCCACCGCAGCGATCGCCGCATGGTAAAGTCGCTCCCCTTCGTCCTGGGCCGGCACCACCTTGAACAACTGCACCGAGGCGGCGGCGGGCCGAAGTTCCGGCGCCCCGCGATAAGGGATGGGCTGCAGCCAGGCGGGCGCGATCTCCCTCGCCGCGAGGCGAAACCCGAAGGATTTTTTCGCCGCCGCCAGGTCGGTGTCCGGATGAAGGAGCTGGAAATATTCGCCCAGAAAATTTGCGGTGGAAATAAGGACGACGTGCGTGATCCCCCGCGCCGCGACCATGGTGCGAGCCTGCTGCTCCGCGGGAGCCGACAGAATTTCCGCCGCCGCCCGCAGTCCCGGGGCGTTCTCCCAGAATAGCGTCCCCACGGTCTTGAAGCCGCCGTAATAGCTGATGCCGGCCGAAGCATTGGGACTGGCCAGCAAGATGATGTCACCCTCCGGCTGCGTGGCACGCACGGTGGCCGCGATGTCGCGATAGAGCGGCGGCAGCAGATCTCCTTCGGCCACGGCGTGGCGGCGGTTTTCCGCCCGAGTCGTGACGACGCGGTGTACCGCCGGCCAGGCAAAAACCAGGCTGGCCACTGCCAGGGTCCAACCCCAGCGACCCCGCGGACCAGCCGCCGGCAGCAGTCCGACCAGTGGGAGCATGAGCACAACCTGCGCCGCCCCGGCCGCGAGCCACCACCGCATTTCGAAACCGGCCATCGCCATGAGCGCAGCGGTCACGCCACCCAGGCCACCGACAATGATCCGAATGTCGCGCCCATTCCGGCGAAGAAAAAATGCCGCGACCAGCAGCACGGTCACCGATCCGAGATCAGCCGCGACCGGCCGAAAACCAAACTGGCGGATCACCGCAGGGAGCGATCGACCCTCCGCGACGAAGTGGCGGAGCGCACCCACAAATGGATCGCTGACGAGGAAGGTGGCACGGCCGCCGGCCACGATGGCAACGGGCACGGTTGCCACGGCAACCATGGGCAGCCAGAGCCGCCGAAGCAGTGATACGAGCGGCGATCGCCGCGCATTGGTGCCGCCGGCGGCGACTCCGGCAAGCCACCAGGCTGAAAGCGCCGCCACGATCTCCGCCCCACCCCACCACGCGAACGAATAGAACGGGTGATTGACCTCGAGCCGCAGCCCGAAATTCGCCGGCGCGTATTCACATAGATAGAACACGAGGCTGGCGGCGGCGCCCGTTCGTCCCCATATCCGCCAAATCTGCGGCTCGAATCGCAGCCCGTCAGCCCCGGCGGCGCGACCCTGCACCAGCACGAGCACAAGTCCCGCCGTCCCGATGAGCGCGATGATCGGGATCGTCGCGGCCGCGCTGAGCCACATGCCAAACGCACCGGCGAGCGCGGAGAAGACGGCCGCTCCCCGTGCCCGCTCGAGACTCGCCGGCAGCAGTTGCACGCCCGCGCCGCTCGATGGTCTCCACCAACCCATGCCCATGAACCCGGCTCCGAGCAGCAACGCGAGGATGGCAGCGTTCACCATCCCGTGATGATCCACATACGTCGGCGCGAACCCTTCGTAGAAGCGGGGCTGACCGACCATGGCGAATGCGATCATCATTCCCGCGCCCGCACCGGCGCGGCGCGCAACCCAGGTCGACATCAGGATCATCAGTGCGATCAACAGTGGCGCGTTGAACCACAAAAGCGTCCGCTCGAGCGCGATGCCCGGAGACTGGCCGGTCATCGCACGCTGGAGCGCGGCCGCAGCGCGCAGCACCCAGCTGAAGGCCGAACTCCAGTGCACCTCCCGGCCAAGGGGCGCGTTGTCCGCGGTGGTGTGCCTCACCCGCAGTTCACCGCGCTCGCGCGCATCGAGCGCGTGACGCACCCACATTTGCGCATCGGCATGACGTGCCGGGATGACCTGGCGCATCGGAGTCTCGGGCGCCGCTCCGCCCCGGCGGCCCAGCCCGTCCAGCAAGTCCACATACTCACGAACACCACCGGTGTGGAGGAGTATAAGCAGCGTCGCGACGCCCCAGCTCGCGAGCATGACCGCCCACCAGGTGCGGCGGCTTTCTTGGGTGAGTTGCATGGATCGCGTCGGAACGGCGCGACGAGAAAACAGGAACGCGCAGGCTCCGGTCAATCACGCGTGGCGTGTTGTTCGCGTGAGAGCGGTGCTGCGCCTCGGCGGGAGTGCTGGCCAGCCAGAAAACGTTGCGGGCGGGACGCCCGCGCTCCCAGCGGAGCAAAGCCGTGCGATTCGTAGTGGTTTGCCGAATCCGAAATCCGAAATCCGCAATCCGCAATCCGAAATCGACCGGCGCCCGCGCACCCATGGTCACGCGGGCTGCTGCTGCGAAATGCAGTGCAACGTGCCGAGGCCCCAGATCAGCTCATAACAATCGATCGGGATTATCTGCCGGCCCGGGAAGCAGCCACCGATGATCCCACACGCGTCGGCATCGCGCTTTTTCTGGCGAAATGTCGGGACCATCACCGCGCCGTTGATGATGAGAAAATTCGCGTAACTCGCCGGCACGCGCTGATTCTGAAAGCCAAACGGCTTCGGCATCGGCAACGCCACAAGGTCGAACTTTTTCCCAGCCGCCGTCCGAAACCCACGCAGTCGCTCGAGATTCGCCTCGAGGATTTTGTGGTTCGCATCGCGCCGATTCGATTCGACGCAGGTGATAAAGCCGTCGGGTTTGAAAAACCGCGTCAGGTCGTCGATGTGACCATCGGTATCGTCGCCGACGATTCCCTCCCCAACCCAGAGGATGGTATTCACGCCGAGATAATCGCGCAGGTTCTGCTCGATTTGTCCGCGACTGAGCTCGGGGTTTCGGTTTTGGTTCAGCAGGCACTGTTCGCTTGTGAGCAGCAGCCCCTCCCCGTTCACGTCGATCGAGCCGCCCTCGAGCACCATGTCGTTTTCGAAACGCCGCACTTTCAACGTCGCGGCGATCAGCGCGGGAATCTGGTTGTCGAGGTCATAGGGCGGATACTTGCCACCCCAGGCGTTGTAGCGCCAGTCGGTGAGCGCCGCCTCGCCGGAGCGATCGTTCTTGATGAAGATCGGCCCGTGATCGCGGCACCACGCGTCGTTGGTCGGATGATTGTAGAAGCGCACCCGCGCCATGTCCGCTCCCGCCGCGGCGCACAATCGCTTGGCCCGGGGCTGGAGCGCAGCCGCGGCGTTGATTCGCACTTCCTCGAAACGCGAGATCGCCGAGACGATGCGCGCGAACGTGAACGGGATCGCGCGGAACTGGCCCGGCCATGATGCGCGCTTGTGGGGCCATGAAAGCCACACCGCCTGCTGCGGCTCCCACTCCGCAGGAAATCGGAAGCCCAGTGCCCGCGGCACTGGACTTCCGATTTCCTTAGCGGCCGCTGCTGCGGCCGAATTTCGTCCAAGTCTCCGAGTTTTTTCCATGTGATGGTTTGCATCCCCGGCCCCGCAGCAGCGGGGCCCAAGGAAGCGCGTTGCGCGCATCCTCGCGATTTCTAGTCGATGAAGCGTTTGGTGAGATCGCCGTACGCATCGATCCGGCGGTCGCGCAGGAACGGCCAGTGCGTGCGCGTCACGTCCACCTTTTCCAAATCGATCGGCACGATGAGAACTTCCTCCTTGGTCGCGCTCGCCTTCGCGAGGATTTGGCCGCTCGTGCCCGCGACGAAGCTTTGTCCCCAGAACTCGATCCCGTCGCCGCCGCCCGGGCGCTCGAGCCCGATCCGATTTGGCACCGCGACGTAACATCCGTTGGCCACGGCGTGTGACCGCTGGATGATTTCCCACGCGCCGTGTTGATTCACGCCATACTCCTGCTTCTCCGAGGGATGCCAGCCGATCGCGGTCGGGTAGAACAGGATTTCCGCCCCCTGCATCGCCGTGAGCCGCGCGCCCTCGGGGTACCATTGATCCCAGCAAACCAGCACGCCGATTTTGCCGTATTTGGTTTCCCACGCCTTGAACCCGGTGTCACCCGGCGTGAAATAGAACTTCTCGTAGAAGAGCGGGTCGTCCGGGATGTGCATCTTCCGGTAGATGCCGAGGACCTTGCCGTCGGCATCGATGATGACCGCGGTGTTGTGATAAAGCCCGGATGCGCGCTTCTCGAAGAGCGACGCGATCACGACGACCCGGTGCTTTTTCGCCAGCGCCTGGAACGCCTTCGTGCTCGGTCCGTCCGGGATCCGTTCCGCGAGTTTGAAATACGCGTGGTTCTCTGCCTGGCAAAAATAGGGCGAGCGGAAAAGCTCCTGCGTGCAGATGATGTTCGCGCCTTTTTTCGCCGCGTCGGCCGCGAGTGACAGCGCCTTCTGCAAATTCGCCTCCGGCTCGTCGGTGCAGGCGTGCTGAAGGAGACCGAGTGTGACTTTGGTCATAGTTTTTGCGGTGCAAAAACCAACTCAGGTTTTCGCAAAGCGAAAATCTAGTACACCACCTTGTTCAGCGGATACTCGACGATGCCTTCGGCGCCGAGCGCCTTCAGTTGCGGGATGATTTCGCGAACAACGCTCTCGTCGATGATCGTTTCCAGCGCGACCCACTCGGGCGAACTCAGGTGCGAGATCGTCGGATTGCGCAGCGCGGGCAGCGCCTTCACCACCGATTCAAGCGCGCGCACCGGCAGGTTCATCTTCAAGCCGACCTTTGATTCCGCCTCGAGCGCGCCGCGGACCAGCAGCGCAATCGTTTCGATCTTCCGCCGCTTGGCGGGGTTGGCCCAACTCGCCTTGTTTGCGATCAGCTTTGTGTTCGTCTCGAGCAACGTATCGACAATCCGGAGCTTGTTGGCGCGAAGCGAACTGCCCGTTTCGGTGATGTCGACGATGGCGTCGACCAAATCCGGAACCTTCACCTCGGTCGCGCCCCAGGAAAATTCCACGTCGACCTTCACGCCCTGCCGCTCGAAGTAGCGGCGCGTGGTGTTGACGAGTTCGGTGGCGACCCGTTTGCCCGCGAGGTCGGCGGCGCATTTCACCGCCGAGTCCTCGGGCACGCACAACACCCAGCGCGATTTCTGGATCGAGGCGCGGCTGTAGATCAGGTCGCAGACTTCGACGACATCCGATCCATTTTCCTGGATCCAATCCTGGCCCGTCAGTCCACAGTCGAAGAATCCATGCTCCACGTAGCGGCTCACCTCCTGCGCGCGGACGAACCGTCCGTCCAGTTCGGGATCGTCAATCGTCGGGCGATAGCTCCGCGAACTCGTGGTGATTTTCCACCCCGCCTTGGCAAACAGGTTCTTGGTGGATTCCTCCAGGCTGCCTTTCGGCAGACCCAGCATCAGCAATGGTACTTTTTCCGCCATGTGCCGAAGGCACACGGCCCCGCCAGACCACTCAAGTGCAAAGTGGCTGGCGCTATCCCCGCCTCAGGCCGCCGGTCGGTGCAACAGCTCGATCTGCGCGATATGAAGCGGATTGATCGTCACGAAGGATCCATCGTCATGATCCACGTTTACCCGGCGGGAGAAACGCTGGACCGTGCAATGGTCCGGCGTCGGCACTTCGTGACGCGAACCATTGGACAGAACGATGACGAACGGTTCGAACGGCCGTTCTGCCAAACGCGGGAGCAGTTCGGCGATGATGACGGTAGCAGGATTCGGATCCGGCATACGGATAGATTGCTCGCGCACGTGGTCGGGGCAAGGTCCGAAATTCCACGAGCGCCGGCACACCGCAACAGTTGACACCGGCGCTTTCAATTGTAAAAACCGCATCGCTGCCGGACATGCCCACACCAACACCTCCCCGCTCCGAGCCCAAACCTCTCATTGTCATCGTTGAGGACGAGGCGGAGTTGGCCGCGCTGATTTCGGACCATTTGGAACGGTCCGGGATGAACACGCAGGTCTGCAATCGCGCCCAACACGCGCTGAAATTCCTGAAACGGAATTTCGCCAACCTCCTGCTACTCGACATCAACCTCCCGGATCAGTCGGGCTTTTCGCTCGTCGAGAACCTGAAAGAGGCCGACATCACGGTGCCGATCATCTTCCTCACCGGCAACGTCGAGGAGCCGAGCAAGGTGAAGGGCCTCGACATGGGCGGCGATGATTACGTCACGAAGCCATTCAGCTACGCCGAGCTGGTGGCGCGGATTCGCGCCGTGCTTCGTCGCGCGGAGTCAAAGATGGACCTCAACGTGACGAAAAACGTCCGTGTGACGGACGAGCCATTCGATTTTTGCGGCGCGAAGGTGGTTCCGGAGCGGCTGGAAATCACGTTTCCGGATGGCAACGTGCAGAAAATCGGCCGCAAGGAGCTCGGTATCCTCGCCTATTTGAACGCGCATCCCGGCCAGGTGATCACACGGAAGGCGTTGATTCATTCCGTCTGGGGCATGCACGCCGACGTGAAGAGCCGCTCGCTCGATCAATACATCGTGAAGGTCCGCGATCTTTTCAGTGCCCACGGCCTGGAGCTCACCGCCTTCCGCACCGTTCACGGCATCGGCTACATTTTCGATCCGACCGGGGTGTCCACTGAAGGCCGCTGATCGGGCGGCGCAGCCGCAACCAAAGCAACACGTGTTGTCGTCTGTTGCGCCGCGGAGAAGGGAGGCGGACACCAACATGTTGGCCGAAACGAAAACCAGCCGTAGGTTGCGACCTCGTGTCGCAACGATGGCATGAATCCCGAACATCGTTGCGCGGCGAGCGCGCAACCTACGACTGTGCACGCAAGTGATTAGCCCGGACATTTCACAGGCTGAATGAAAAAACCCTTTTGGTCACAGAGCGCACAGAGCTCCGACACAGAGTTTACCCGCCTATGGCGGCGTCGAAGGCGACCAGGGTTCACAGAGGAAAACCCTTCGATTCAATTTGGAATGCCTGCCGATTCGCATCAGGCGCGTCCAAACACCTTGTGGCCTCCTGCTTGCCTCTGGGTCCGAGCGCTGTGTCCTCTGTGACCCATGCCTTGGTTCGTCTGGCTATGCAAATATCGATCCGAATCGTGCAGGCTTGCGACGATTTCAAGACCCGGACATTTTACAGGAGATCGCAGAGGCAGCAGAGGCTTCTGACCAGTCTTGCTCTGCTCCCTCTGCTTCCTCCTGTAAAATGGTTTGGTTGCGGCT